>JBDNJF010000013.1:0-12926 GCA_041687955.1 Solirubrobacteraceae bacterium | reverse complement strand
CTCAGCTCCAGCCCAGTGAATCGGCCCGATCGGCGCACGCAGCGCTTCACCGTGCGCGATTATCGCGCCGGGTGGCATGTAACAGACCGGGCAACCTCGACTCCAGCGCTCCTTTGCCCAGTCCTGCTCAATGTAGGCAACGGGCTTCGATGCCTGCTCTCCGAAGATCCGCGTAAAGCCAGCTAGTACAGCTGCCTTCCTTGCGTCAGCGTCAAGTTCGCCTAGCTCGCGGGCGCGGTTGCCGACGACGAAGCCGAGCAGAACGCCGCAGCTGCCGTCGGCTGGCGAATTGTCGTAGGTCGCTCGCGCGGGGCCAGCCGGATCGATCGCCTGACCGCTGAGGCCAGCCTCGCGCCAGAATGGTCGTGGATAAACCGCGAGGCACTTGATCGTCGCCCCGTGCGGCATCCGCTGAACCAGCTGGTCGCGTTTGACGGGAAGCAGCGGCCGCCAATCAATGTGGCCGGTGAGCGGCGGCGGGATCGCGACGATCACGGCGCGCGCGGTCAGTTTGTGATCTCCCGCGTGAACGCAGACGCCGCCGTCGCGGTGATCAATCCGGCTAACCGGCGATTCGAACAGCAGCGGCGCCTTCAGTTGCTCGGCGAGTTTCAACGGCACGCTCTGCGAACCTTCGACGAAGCGATCTTGCTGAGCGCCCCCGGTCACGTCGATTAGCGCTGAGAATGAGTCGGCGGCCGAAATGTAGGCGAGCGCATGGAGCAAGGAGATGTCGGCAGGCTCAGCGCCCCAGATGACTTCGGCGGCGATCTCAAACATTACGGGCGCTCCCGAGGTGGCCGTGTTGCGCGCAAACCAAGAGCCGAGCGTCTGGCGATCCCAGCGCGCAGCCGACTTGCATGCCCAAGGCTCAGCAGGATCAACCGTGCGGGCCATCCGCTCGAGGCGCAGCTGCGCCTGACCGATGTCGGCGAGGACGACAGGATTCACTCGCGGGATCGTCCCCTCGTAACGGACTGTCTTGCCATCCCAGTCGATCAGGTTGTCACCTTCGTTATAGGTGGCGTGGCGCTCCAAGCCGAGCTCGTCGGCCAGCGCGTTGATCTTTAGCTGCGTAGGCCCAATCCACTCACCGCCGACTTCGGTCGCTTGACCTCCAAGCGGTAGCGGTTCGTTCAGCAGCCGCCCGCCAACTCGCTCACGAGCCTCGCAAACAATCACCGATAGACCCTTCGCTTCAAGCTCGCGCGCCGCGACCAGCCCCGCCAGCCCGGCGCCGACGACGATCACATCTGCATCGTTCTCGCTGCTCAAAGCATCACTAGTCATCAGCTGATTGAACCAGCTGCGGCTAGCCGTGAGCGGCGCGCGGTCCAGCGGCGCGAGAACGGGTCGGCAAAGCGCGTGGCGAGCGAGCCGATTAGGGCGAGCGCGAGGACGTAGCCAGCGGTGATCGGGCCGATCCGCGCGTCAACGCCTGCGGCGACCGCCAACGAGGCGATCACGATCGCAAACTCGCCGCGCGGAATCAGCACCGTCGCGGCGCGCAGGCGCGAGGCGAACTTGCCTTCAGCGCGCGCCGCCACGTACCAGCCCGTCAGCATCTTGCCGCCAATCCCGGCCGCGCAGAGCAGCGCGACCCAGCCGATCTCGGGCAGCAGGCCGCCAAGGTCGATCTGTAGCCCGAAGAAAACGAAAAAGGCAGCGGCGAAAAGGTCGCGCAGCGGCGCCAGCGTGCTGCGCGTGCGGTCGGCAAGGCGGCCGGAGACGACAATTCCCACAAGAAACGCCCCGACCGCGGCCGAAACCTGAACCAGCTCAGCGAACCCGGCCACCAGCAGCGTCACGCCAAGCATCATCAGCACCAGCGATTCGCCGGCAGCGGAGCCAAAGGCGCGCTCGGCGTGCGAAGCGCCGCGAACGGCGAAAAACAAGACCAGCGCAACGACGGCCAGCGCAACAGCCATCGAACCGAGCGCCGCGGCCAGCGCGCCGCCCGCGAGTAGCACCGTCAGCAGCGGCAGATAAGCGGCCATCGCCACGTCCTCGATCACGAGCACAGAGAGCACGCCCTGCGTCTCGCGGTTACCGATCCGGCCAAGGTCTTCAATTGTGCGCGCCACGATTCCTGACGATGACGCCCAAGCAATCCCGACAAGGGCGAAGATCGCTACCGGCTCAAGTTTCATTAAGAGTCCGATCGCGATTGCCGGAATCACGTTGAGCGCGGCGTCAACCGCGCCCGAGCGGGCCTGGTGGCGCAGCGTGCCGAGCAGCTCCTTGCCGGTGTACTCAAGGCCGATGAAAAAGAGCAGCAGGACTACGCCGACTGCTGCTCCTACATCAATCACTTGCGGCTCAACGTCGATCGGGCTGAGGCCGAGCAGCACGCCAACCGCCAGATAGAAAGCGACCGGGCTGGTTCGCAGCCGCTTGGCGAGCTTTGAAAGCAGCCCGAGCAGCAGCAGCAATCCGCCGATTTGTAGCAGGACTACGGCAATGTCGGTGCCCGGAGCGGCGGCGGCCAGCGCCACCGGTCTAGCGGCCCTCGAAGAGCGCTTCTGCCTCGCGCACGCCGTCAAGCGTGCCGACCACAATCACCGTGTCACCGCCCTCGAACCGCTGGTCAGGAGTCGGAGCGGGAATTGCGCCGCTGCTACGCAGCAGAGCGATGATCGAGACTCCGGTTCGCGTCCGCAGCTCGGTATCGGCAATTGTGCGGCCCGCGAAAGGCGTCCCCGCGGCAATCTCAACCCACTCGATCACGAGCCCGCCGACAGCCTCGCGAACCTCACCAAGACTCTGTGCAAGCTGCGAAATGCCAAGTAATTCAGCGAGCGCCTCGGCGTCGGCTTCATCGAGCCTCAGCGTCCGCTCGCAGCTGTCAGGGTCGTCGCGGCTGTAAACCAGAAGTTCGCGGTCGCCGGCCATGTGCTTGAGCACTCCGACGCGCTCGCCGCGGTGGGTTGTGAACTCGTGCCTAACGCCAACTCCGGGAAGGCGTGTTTCATCGATTGTCGTCATCAACCGATCGTAGCCCAGAGCGAGCCGGCGATGCGACCTCGACCGAGCAAACGCAGCGATGGCGGCGCGGCGTTGAAGTTAGAGGCCTAGATCCAGCAGCTTGCAGATCAGGCGCTTAGCGGCGCTGGCGGTCACGGTCGCCGGCGGTGGCCCGCCTCCCGGCGGCGGCCCGCCTCCCATTGGCGGCATCGGCTGGATCTGCGAAGCGTCGACTTTGCCGTGGAAGCAACGGATTGAGGACGTCTTGTCGCTGGTACCGGGCAGCACGTAGTGGTAGATCCCCTTCGGGTACTCCGGCGTGGCGCTGGTAATGCCGTTGCACTTATCGAGCTTGCTGACGCTGACCTTCTTGCCCTTGATGTCGCGGTTGCCGTAGATCGGAAAGCCGTCAAGCGCGATGCCGATGATCCGCGAGGGCCCGCTCTTGGTGTCGGTTTCCGCGGCAACGCAGCTCGGCAGCGCGTGGTAGTGGTATTGACCACCACCGTTGCCCATCGCCGGCGTTGAGTGGCCGCTGCAGTCGTCGATGAAGGGCACCTTCGTGCCGTCGCTGGCGGTCAAGTAGAAGTTGCTGGCCGCGGCGACCGTCGTTCCGTCGCCTTCGTAAGGGTTGAACAGCACTGCGCCAGAGATCATCATTCCGATCGAGCCGAGCGGCGCGGCGGTTGTCTTTGAGATCTTCTTTGGCTTCGTTGTGATGCTGAACGCAGTTGTCTGCGCTTTCGCAGGGTCGTCGGCGATCACGGCGTTTGCCGCCGTGATTGCGCCCTGCCCGCCGCCGCCGTTTTTCGGCACGGCATACTGCGCTAGGCGGCTGTGATTAGGCAGCCCGTCGGAGCTCAGCTTGACGCTGCTGGAGCTATAGGTGAGCTTGATGTTCTTGCCCCACTTGGCTTTCTTGAGGCCGCTGGCGGTAGTGGAGTAGCCGCTGCTGCTGGCGGCGCTGGTGCTGGCGGCGGCAACGGCCGTGTCGCCCTCGCCGCTGCCAGAAGCGGCAGCGCCGCAGGCTGTGAGCACCGCTAATGCGAGGGCGGCGGCGACCGGGACGAAGTGAAACTTGCTAATGCGGTTGTTATTCATAAGCGTCAGCTTTCCAGCGGGCTCTGGCAAAAGTCTGAGAGTAGCTCGCACAGCAGCGGGAGCGACGGGACTCGAACCCGCGACCTCCGGCGTGACAGGCCGGCGCTCTAACCAACTGAGCTACGCCCCCGTGGCGCAACGCAAGTATTACAACCTATCGTCGCGGTCGCGGCGCGCTGCGCGCAACTCTTGCCGCCGCGACGGGTTTATAGGGGACATTAAGCAATTAACCCCAACTGGAAGGACCCAGCATGCAACGTAATCGACTTATTCCAATCCTTAGCGCCTCAGTCGCGGCTTTTGCAATCACTGCGGCAGTCGCATCGGCTGCGACGATCGGCGGCACCGACAGCGCCGAGCGACTGGTCGGCACAAAGTCCGCTGACTCAATCTCAGCGCTTGGCGGCAACGACCGCGTATTCGCGCTTGATGGCAACGACAGCGTCGCTGGCGGCGACGGCAATGACCTTGTGGTCGGCGGCCGCGGTGACGACGCGCTGGCTGGTGACGGCGGCAACGACCTGATCTTCGCCAACGCCGGCGTTGACGTACTGAGCGGCGGCGACGGCAACGATCGGCTCTGGGCTGCTGCCCGCGCCGATGTCGTAGCGGGCGCCGACGGCTCAGTTGACACAGTTGGCGACACGCTTAACGGTGGCGCCGGCGATGACCGCTTGAACGCTCGTGACGGCGAAGTCGACACGATCAGCTGCGGCGACGGGGTTGACACGGCAAAGCTCGATAACGCCGACGTAATCAGCGATGCCACGGTCGATGCGCCAAACGGCTCATGCGAAACCGTCAAGCGTGAAGCACCGCGCACAGCAGATGCCGACGTTGTTTCAGAAAACCTGCAGCAGCGTCTAGCAGACCTGCTTGCCAAGCTGCGCAGCCAGCGCTAGCCACAGCAAGCTCACTAGCGGACGGCCCCGCCACGACGGGGTCGTCCGTCTGCGCGCGAGCGGTGAGGTAGCCTCACTCGTGGATGCTCAAAGGCCCGCCGCCACACAGTCCTAACCCGCTGAAGCTGATCCGTCAGGACATCGCCGACGACCGCGCCGCCACCGCCCCTTGGCCGCCCGGCACGACGCGCTTCAGCTTTACCAACACAAAGCGCTTCTCCGACGATCCGCTGCCGCTGATGCTCGACTACTACGAGCGTTACGGGCCGGTCTTCACAATCAAGGTGCTGCACTTCAACGCCGTGATGATGCTCGGCCCCGAGGCCAACCACTACATGCTGGTCTCGCACGCTGACAACTTCACCTGGCGTGACGGTTACATGCGCGACCTGATCCCGCTGCTTGGCGACGGGCTACTGACGATCGACGGCGCCTTCCACCGCTCGTCGCGCAAGCTGATGCTGCCAGCCTTCCACAGTAAGAAGATCGCCAGTGCGACCGAAATCATCAACGACGAGGTTGACCGCGCCGCCGAGGAGCTAGTCCCCGGTGCTGTGATCGACCTTTACGACTGGGTTCGTCACCTAGCCCTGCGAGTGGCGCTGCGGGCGCTCTTCGGGCTTGACCCGGACAAGGCGCGGGCCGGCGACTTTGATGCCGTAACCGAGTTTGAGAGTGCGCTGTCATTTCACGCCCGCTCGTTCGCGTTGCAGCTAGCGCGCGGGCCGCTAACGCCTTTCACGAAGCTGCTGAAGTCACGCGAGCGGCTCGACCGGCTGATCTACGGCGAGATCGAACGGCGCCGACAGACAGGCGAGCGCGGCGAGGACGTGCTGTCGCTGCTGCTCGATGCCAGCGACGAGGACGGGCAAAGCCTCGAAGACCGCCACATCCGCGACCAGGTGATGACACTGTTGTTCGCCGGCCACGACACAACCAGCTCCAGCATCACCTTCATGTTCTACGAGCTGTCACGTAACCCTGAGCTGCTCGACGACGCGCTGATCACGCCAGAGATGATCTTTGACGAGACTTTGCGGATGTACCCGCCGGCCTACATCGGCCCGCGCCGCTCGGTCGATCCGTTTGAGTTTGCTGGCGCGACGGTGCCCGGCAGGGCGCACGTCAACTACTGCTCGTGGGCCAGCCATCACCTTCCAGATATTTGGGATTCGCCAGAGATCTTTGATCCACTGCGCTTCACCGAGGCGGGCAAGAAGGCAATGCGAAAAGGCCAGTACATCCCCTTCGGTGGCGGCTCAAGAACCTGCATTGGGATGCGCTTTGGCAAGGCTGAGGTTGGCGCGATCATGCGCGCGATCCTTGAGCGCTGCCGGCTTGAGGTTCTGCCCGGCTACGAGCTGAACATCCGCCTAGCACCGACAATCTCGCCGACGCAGGGAATGCCGGTGACCGTTCACCGCGCCGCGCCAGCTCAGGTGCTCAGCAACAAGCCGCAGGCCGAAGTCGAAGTAGCTGCTTAAAACGACAACGGGCCGCCGCGCTGCTGCGCGACGGCCCGTGGCCAATTGCGGCTACTGAAGTGCTGCGCTTAGGCGGGCATCTCTCCGCTAGGCGGAGGCATGTCGCCACTCGGCGGCGCCATTGTGGCGACTCCTGGGCCAGGCTTCGATTCACCATGAGCCTCAAGCAGCTCGTAGTAGGTAACGGCGATGATGATCGAGAGGTAGGGATAGGCGACGATCGCAATCAAGACGCCCCCGATAACACCAAGGATGGGCGTAATTGCAGAGAGCAGCCCGACGATGATAATTATGATGAAGAGCAGCACGTAAATAATGATGAAGAGCCAAATCAAGCGCCAGCGATTGCCCTTCGTCAGTTCGCTGCTGCGGCTCATTGAGGCGAAGACACCCTTGTCCTCGGCAACTAGAACCGGTACCGCAACAAACCACATCAACCCGAGAATAATTCCCGGAATAATAAGGAGAGCAAAGCCAATAACGATCAGGACGCTGGTGACGATGCCCAGCAAAAACAATGGCCATAGCTTGGCGCTGATGCTGCCGAGCAGGTCGCCGACGGTTGCGTCAACTCTGCCGTCAGCTTCAACGTCTTGAACAACGCGGACCATCGTGCCCGTCATATAAAGGCTCGCGAGCAATAGAGCGAGGTTGTAAATTAGGCTAATAATTCCGCTGTCTTGGGAAAAATAGCTGAGAATGGCGACCGGAACGAAGAGGATCAGAGCGATAACCCAGATCGTTCCGAAAGACTTCTTGAGGATTTCGCCGGTGTCGGTTAGAACTTTCCCAGCCACAATGTGGCCGGGCTCTGTGCCTGCGGTTGTCATCTCAGATTGCTCCTTGGTTGCCGTAATTAGGCTGAAAACACTTAGATAGCTGGAACACCATCTGGCATATTCGCCATTGCATCATCCATCTCCTGCTGAGAAAACTCAAGATCTTCGAGCTGGCCCGATAGATATGAGTCGTATGACGCGAGGTCAAAGTTGCCGTGGCCACAGAGCCCAAACAGGATTACGCGCTCTTCCCCGGCCCGCTTGGCCGCTTCAGCCTCCTCTAAGACCACGCTAATTGCGTGGGTTGGCTCGGGCGCTGGGATGATTCCCTCTGTGCGAGCAAACGCTAAGCCTGCTTCAAAGGTTCTGGTCTGCGCCACGGACCGCGCCTCAACCATTCCGCCATGCACCAGCGCCGAAATCAGCGGCGCAGCGCCGTGGTAGCGCAGGCCGCCTGCGTGAACGGGCGGCGGAACGAAATCGTGGCCGAGCGTGTACATCGGCATCATCGGCGTAAGCCCTTGCGTGTCACCGAAGTCGTAGGCGTATTCGCCCTTCGTGAGGCTCGGGCAGGCGGCTGGCTCGGCGGCAATGAAGCGCGTCGTTGCGCCGTCACGCAGGTTGCGCCGCAGCCAGGGGATGGCGAGGCCGCCAAAGTTTGAGCCGCCGCCGAAGCAGGCGACGATCGTGTCCGGCTCTTCGCCGGCCATCTCCATCTGCAGGATCGACTCCTGGCCGATGATTGTCTGGTGCAGGATCACGTGGCTAAGGACCGACCCGAGCGCGTAGTTGACCTCCGGGCTTTGGGCGGCGACCTCAACGGCCTCAGAGATCGCAATTCCGAGCGAACCGGTGGGGTGCTGCAAGTTCGCGCGGCCAGCTTCGGTCAGATCAGAGGGCGAGCGGTGAACGGTGGCGCCAAAGGTTTCAATCATTGAGCGGCGTGAGGGCTTGCTGTCGTAGGACGAGCCGACCATGAATACCTCGCACTCAAGGCCAAAGATGCCGCAAGCGAAGGCCAGCGCTGAGCCCCACTGGCCGGCGCCGGTTTCGGTCGTCAGCTTCTTAATCCCCGCCTTGGCGTTCTCATAGGCCTGCGGAACAGCCGTATTTGGCTTGTGCGAACCGGTCGGCGAAACGCCTTCGTACTTGAAATAGATGTGGGCTGGCGTGTCGAGCGCCTTCTCGAGCCGACGGGCGCGGTAGAGCGGCGTTGGCCGCCAGAGCTTGTAAACCTCGCGCACCTCTTCGGGAATTTCGATCTCCGGCTCGGGCGAAACCTCCTGCATGATCAGCTGCTCGGCGAAAATGCCAAGGAAATCCTCCGGGCCAGCGGGCTCTCTGGTCGCCGGGTTAAGCGGCGGCAGCGGATCACCGGGCAGGTCGGGCGCAATGTTGATCCAGTGGGTCGGGATCTTGTCTTCTGTAAGCATGTACTTCGTTGTGTCGTCTGACATTGCGTTCGTTCGCCTCCTAGGCAATTGGTAACCGGCCACGAACACTACATCTGAGCACCGGTTCGCGCCATACTCTTGGCGCGCCCGTAGCTCAGCGGTTAGAGCCCCCGACTCATAATCGGTCAGACACAGGTTCGAATCCTGTCGGGCGCATTCACTACCTATACGAACTATTCGCCATAACTCTTAGGCAGTCGTCTATCTTTGGCCGGTGGCGATCACGCTCACCCAGCTGCGCAGCTTCCTTGCCGTGATCCGCTCAGGCTCCGTAACTGCTGCCGCTGAGGAGCTCGTGGTCACGCAGCCGTCGATCTCGGCCGCGGTGCGCGCGCTAACGCGTGAGATCGGCGCGCCGCTGCTGGAGCGTGACGGGCGCGGCGTAACGCCTACCGCCGCCGGGCGCGCCTTCGCGCCTTACGCGACCGACATCATCGGCCTGCTCGACCGCGGCCGCGCTGCCGCCGTCGAAGCGTCGGGGGCCAGCGGCAGCGGCCTTCGAATAGCCGCCGTGACGACGGCGGCCGAATCGTTCGTACCGCTGCTGCTAAAGCGTTACGCCTCGCGCAACCACGACGTTGAGCTGACGCTCGCAGTTGGCAACCGCGAACGCGTGCTCCAGCTTCTACTGCGGCGTGAAGCCGACATAGCTTTCGTTGGCCGCCCGCCAAGCGGCGGCCGCGAGGGAAGAATCAAATCGCAGTCGGTGCGGCCGAACGAACTGGTGCTGGCCGGCGCGCCGGACGAACCGCTGACGAAAAAATCAACGGTCACGGCGGCCGAGCTGAACGGCAGCCGCTGGCTGCTGCGCGAGCAAGGCTCTGGCACAAGGACCGCGAACGAGGATTACATCGCCGCCAACGGCCTAACCGTCAACACGCTGACGCTCGGCTCGAACGGCGCGATCAAACAGGCGATCAGGTCAGGGCTGGGGATCTCATTGCTCGCCCGCGACTCGGTTACCAGCGAGCTTGAGAGCGGCGCGCTGGCCGTGATCCCACTAACCAACGTGCCACCCGGCAGGCCCTGGCACGTGATGCGCTCCTCGGTCGGCCCGAAGACCAGAGTCGTCACCGACTTCTTTGACTTTGCCGTTGCCGAGGCCGACAAACCCGCTGGCTAAAGCGCCTCGCGGCCGCGGCATGCGATCATGCCTGTGGGCGGTTAGCTCAGCTGGTTAGAGCACCTGCTTTACACGCAGGGGGTCGTCGGTTCGAATCCGACACCGCCCACTGGCCTGAGCTACTGGGCTCGGCCGGTCATTCGCTGGCCGAACAGAACCAGCGCCGCGGCGATTAGGCTGGCGAGCGCCATCACTCCCACGCCGGCGAAGAAGCTGGCGGCTGCAGCGGGCAGGATCAGTAGCGGAGCTGCCGCGCCGCCGATGTGGCCAAGCCCGCCGCCGACCGCGACTCCGCGCGCGCGGCGCGCTGTGGCGAACTGCTCGGCGGTGTAGACGTACATCAACGGAACGGCGAAACCGGTCGTCATCGAGGCGATGAAGCCAAAGGTCGCAATCACGGCGCCGACCGGGAAAAGCCCGATCACGATCATCGCGGCGGCAAAGAGGAGAAGCCCGATCGAGATCATGAACTTGCGCTCGAAGCGCTCGCTGTAACGAACTGACGCAGCGGCACCTACTACCAGGCCGATTCCGGTGACGCAGACGAAGCTGAGGCTCGTGGTGAGCGAGAAGCCCTGGTTGGTCAGCAGGGTTGGAGCAAGCGTCAGCCAGCCGTAGTTCGCGACGTAGTAGATCAGCCAGATCACGAAGAACAGCAGCGCGGTGACCCCGAAGGGACGCCTGGTAATCGCTGGCTTTAGTTGCTCAACTTCTGGCGGCGGGCCTTGAGCTGCGGCGAAGCTCTCAGCCTGCTCAATGACAGCGAGAGCTTCCTGCTCCCGGCCTTTGATAGCCAGCCAGCGTGGAGACTCGGGCAATTTCGCACGGAACGGCAGCACTGCGAACCCACCTACAGCGGCGAGCAGAAACATCACGCGCCAGCCATCGGTGAAGTTCGGCACCAGCGCAAGGGCGATAAACGGGGTAATGGCGAATCCGACGTAACCCCAGACAGCGGCCTCGCAGCCGGCCCGTCCGCGCAGCCGCGTCGGCGAGATCCGATTCAGGTAGGCCGCCGCTGAAGCAATCTCGGCGCCGATGCCCATGCCGCAAAGAAAGCGGCCAACCAGCAGCATCGTGAAGGAACCGCTGAAGGCAATAATTAGCGAGCCAATCACCAGCATCACAAGCGCGATCGTCCACGCCAGTCGGCGGCCGTAGCGGTCGGCAACGACCGAGATGGCAAGCGATCCGACGATGTTGCCAAGCAGCCCGATGCTGATCGCCTGCGCCGAGGTCGACGAACTGAGGTCGAACTGTTTGGCGATCGCGGGCAGCGCGTCGCCGATGTTGACGATGTCGTAGAAGGCGAAGAAGTAAGCGGCGCCGAGAACCGCGAGCACACGGCGGCGATAAGGCCAGACGCGAATAGCATCGAGACGGTCAAGCACTTCGGCGCTCGTGGCAGTCACTCGCGCTTTTCACGATACAAAAGCTGGCGAGTCAATTCGGCCTGTCAGGCATGCTCAGCCGCCAAGGTGAGCCCTAAACGCTTGTGTTGCTCGCCGAGCCTGACGCGTCAGTCGCCGCGGTCGGCGCCGACCTCGAGCGCTGTCAGCAGCTCCTGCTCAAGCGCAGCAACCTGCGGATCGGTCAGCGTTTCGAGCGTGCGCGGGCGCGCCAGCGGAATCTCAAGCTCCAGCCGGACGCTCGCTGGCCTCGGGCCGAGCACGTAGACGCGGTCGGAGAGCAGCACCGCTTCGCGCACGTCATGGGTGATCAGCACGACTGTCCAGCGCTCGCGCTCCCAGATTTGCTCTAGCCAAAGCTGCAGGTCGGTGCGGGTTAGCGCGTCGAGCGCGCCAAACGGCTCGTCGAGCAGCAGCACGTCGTGGCCCTGCGCGACGGTGCGCGCCAGCGCGGCCCGCTGGCGCATCCCGCCGGAAAGCTGGAACGGGCGCGAGTCAGCGAACTCTTCAAGGCCAAAGGTTGGCAGCAGCTCAAGCGCGCGCGCTCGGGCCGCCTCGCGCGAGAGCCCGCCAGCCACCTCAGCGCCGAGCGCGACGTTGCCGAGCACCGTGCGCCAAGGGAAAAGGACGTCGTTCTGCGGCATCCAAGCGAACGGCTGGCGCCCGGCCGCGAGCGGCTGGCCGCCAGCCCGCAAAGTTCCGGTGTCGGCCGCTTCGATTCCAGTTAGCAGCGACAGGAGCGTCGATTTGCCGCAGCCGCTTGGGCCGAGGATTGAAACGAACTCGCCCAGCTCGACGCTGAGCGAAAGATCGCTTAGAACCTCCAGCTTGCCTTCGCGCCCGTCGAAGCTTTTGCTAACCCGCTCGAGCTCAATCCTTTTCATGACGGCCGCTCCCTTGACTGCGCGTACCACGGCATCACGAGCCGCTGCAAGGCAAAGGTCAGCGCGTAGAGCGCCAGCGTTAAGAGCGCGCAGAGAACTACTGCCGCCAGCACAAGATCGGTGCGGAACGAATTCTTCGCCGACTGCATGTAAATACCGAGGCCAAGCTCAGCGCCAGCGTACTCAGCAAAGATCGCCGCTACGACGGCGTAAGTGACGGAGATTCTCAGGCCGGTGAAGAAGCTCGGCAGCGCCGAGGGCAGGCGCAGCAGCCGCCAAGTTTTCCACCAGCCAGCGCCCATCGTCTCCATCAGAGTCATCGCGTCACGCGTGGTCGAGGCGTAGCCCTCGAGCAGCCCTACTAGCAGCGGGAAGAAGGTCACCAGCGCGACGAGCAGGATCTTTGGCGTGAGGCCAAAGCCAAACCAGATCACGACGAGCGGCGCGAGCACGATTATTGGCAGCGTCTGACTACCTATCAGCACCGGCATGAGTGCCCGGCGGACGGCCTGCGATCGATCAAGCAGAATCGAAAGCGAAAAGGCAAAGCTCAGCGAGAGCGCAAAGCCGAGCAGAACTTCGCGCACCGTCGGCAGCAGGTTGTCCCAGAGCGAGCTGCGGTCGGCCCAGCCAGCGCTGGCAACGCGGCTTGGCGCCGGCAGCAGCTCGTTGCCGAGCGCGCCGAGCGTCGAGTAGAGCTGCCACGCGATCAGCAGCAGGGCGATTACGAGGAGTGCGGGGAAGACCCTGCCTAACTGTCTCATCGGCCTCGTCAGCGTACCGGTCGTGAAGCCACGCGGCTGACGCTTGGCCGCTACGCAAAGTG
>JBDNJF010000085.1:0-5590 GCA_041687955.1 Solirubrobacteraceae bacterium | reverse complement strand
GGTGACGGCGCCACGGTAAGCCGCAGTCGCGGATTAATGCAGGGCTGATTTTCCGGGTCACGAGCGGCGGCGCCAAGGCAGCGCTCGCCGCTTGCGAGCAGCCGCGCTGTTGCCTCCAAATCTGAACTTTGCCTTTGGCTAAGCACGGCCAAGGCCACGAAGCTGGCCAGCAGCACCGTCCCCGTCCCGGCAGCTACGTAGGCGAAGCTGCGCCGCGGCCTGTGGCTAGCCAGTAGCGGCCCGGAGCGCAGGGGGTCCTCGACGAAGCGCTTCGAAAGCGCTGCCAGCAGCAGTGTTAGCGCCACGAGCACAAGCTTGATTGGGGTTCCAAGCGTCTCGAGCAGTAGGAAAGGTGCCAAGATCAAGAGCGGCCAATGCCAAAGATAGATCGAGTAGGAGATGTCGCCTATCCACTGCGTGGCGCGCAGCTTCATCCAATGCAGCGGCGACCAGCGCAGGTCGGGGCTACCGGCCCAGATCACAGCCAGCGTTCCCGCGATCGGCAGAGCCGCTGCTATTCCAGGGAAGGGAGTCTTCGAGTTGTAGGTGAAGGCGGCGGCGAGGATCATCGCGATCCCAGCCCAGGAGACTGCGGCGCGCAAAGCTGGCCGCGCCGAGCTAGTAGCCAGCATCGCCAGCACGCCTCCAGCGCCAAACTCCCAGACTCGCGTTGGCGTGATGAAAAATGCTGCGACCGGGTTGTTGGCGGTCGCCCAGATCGAGTAGGCGAGGCTTACGAGCGTCAGCACCACGAGCATCGCAGTGATTGAGCGGCGCCGCAGCAGCGCAGACCCCTTGCGGACGATCAGCATTGCGATCAGGATTAGGACCGGCCAGACGATGTAGAACTGCTCCTCAACGGAGAGCGACCAGTAGTGCTGCACCGGCGAAGGTCGGTTCTCTGCGCCAAGGTAATCGACTGCTTCGCCTGCCAAGTACCAGTTCTCGACGTAGAGCGTGCTGGCTTGGATTTCGCGGAAGAAGTTTTCCCACAGGTTCTGCGGCACAATCAGATAGGTCGCGACCGCACAGAAGAGCAGCACCAGCAGTGCCGCGGGCAGAATTCGCCGCGCCCGCCGAGCCCAGAATCCCGGCAACGAAACGCGCCCACTGCGCTCCACTTCGCGCACCAGATGGCCGGTGATAAGGAAGCCTGAGATCGCAAAGAAAACGTCAACGCCGACGTAGCCACCAGGAATCCAATCAGGCCAATAATGAAAAATAACTACGGTGACGACCGCGATCGCGCGCAAGGCCTGAATCTCCGGCCGCAGCACGCGCTGCTTCTTCGCTTCTGCAGCGCCGCCGGGGCTTATCGAATCATCGGTCACAGGCGTCAACTACACAGTCTCGCAATCAGCGCTTTAAGCGCAGATCGCAGTGACGGAGTGTAACTGCTCGCGGGCCGGCAGCCACCGCTTTGGAGCCAACTCCCGCGAGTAAAAACGAGCGCCCCGTGGCGACGCTCCGCGGCGTGCGCTTTCAGCCCTACTACTCTCACTGCACGGCCTTTCCGCTCGGGACGTCCCGACGGCAAGGCCAATTAGCCATGGCTGAACGCAATGACATAAGAAACGTCGCGATCATCGCGCACGTCGACCACGGCAAAACGACGCTCGTGGACGCGATGCTGCAGCAGTCTGGCGCCTTTCGTAAGGGCGCTGAGGTGACCGACCGCGTGATGGATTCGATGGACCTAGAGCGCGAGAAGGGGATCACGATCCTCGCCAAAAACGCCTCAATCCCCTATCAGGGTGTGAAGCTAAACATCATCGACACGCCCGGCCACGCCGACTTCGGTGGCGAGGTTGAACGCGGACTCTTCATGGTCGATGGCGTGTTGCTGCTCGTTGACGCCAGCGAAGGGCCGCTGCCACAGACGCGCTTTGTGCTGCGAAAAGCGCTGGAAGCGAAGCTGCCGGTGATTCTCGTTGTAAACAAGATCGACCGCCCCGACGCCCGCGTAGCCGAAGTTGTCCACGAAGTCGAGGAGCTTTTCCTCGACCTCGACGCTGATGAAGAGCAGATCGCCTTCCCAATCGTCTACACCAACGCCAAGGCCGGAACCGCCTCGCTCGACCCAGAAACTCAAGGCGACGACCTAGGCGCACTGCTCGACCTCCTTGTCGAAACGATCCCACCCCCCACCTTCGACCCTGCGACTCCACTGCGGATGCAGGTAACGAACCTCGGCGCCTCCGATTACCTTGGCCGGCTGGCAATCTGCCGCGTCCACGACGGCACCGTGAGGCGTGGCCAGCAGGTAGCTTGGTGCAAGCGCGACGGCACGATCGAAAACGTCAAGGTGACCGACCTATTCATCACCGAAGCGCTTGATCGCATCGAGGCTGAAGAGGTTGGCCCCGGCGAAATTGTTGCCGTCGCCGGAATCTCCGAGGTGACGATCGGCGAGACGCTGGCCGATCCAGACGATCCGCGCCCGCTTGAGCTGATCGCCGTCGATGAACCAAGCCTCAGCGTTACGGTCGGCATCAACACATCACCCCTGGCTGGCAAGGATGGCTCGAAGCTGACTGCGCGCCAGATTCTCAGCCGCCTCGACGCAGAGATGGTCGGCAACGTCGCGCTGCGCGTGCTGGCGACCGAACGCCCTGACTCGTGGGAAGTTCAAGGCCGCGGCGAGCTTGCGCTGGCAATCCTCGTTGAGCAGCTGCGACGCGAAGGCTTTGAGATGACCGTTGGCCAGCCGCAGGTCGTTACGCGCGAAATTGATGGCGTCCTTAGCGAGCCGGTTGAAGAGCTGACGATCGACGTTCCCGAAGAGCACGTCGGCGCCGTCACTCAGCTGCTGGCGCTGCGCAAAGGGCGGCTCGAAGAGATGGGCAACCACGGCAGCGGCTGGGTTCGGATGGAGTACTTGGTTCCCGCCCGCGGCCTGATCGGTTTTCGCACCGAGTTTCTAACCGAAACGCGAGGCACCGGCATCGCCCACCACGTATTCGACCGCTGGGAGCCTTGGTTTGGTGAGCTGAAGACGCGCCAAACGGGCGCGCTCGTCGCCGACCGCACCGGCCCGGTGACGGCCCATGCGTGCTTCGCGATGCAAGACCGAGGAACGCTCTTCGTTGAACCTGGGGAAGAGGTTTACGAGGGGATGATCGTCGGCGAGAACAGCCGCTCCGGTGACCTTGACGTGAACGCCGTGCGCGAGAAGAAGCTCAGCAACGTCCGCTCCTCAACCGCCGACGAGCTCGTTCGCGTTATCCCAAAAAAGCTGCTCTCACTCGAGCAGGCGTTTGAGTTCGTTCGCTCCGATGAAGCTGTTGAGGTAACTCCGCAGCACGTGCGGCTGCGCAAGGTGACGCTCGATCAGGTTGGGCGCGAAAAAGAGGCGCGGCGCTCAGCCAAAGGCGCAGCGCCGCTTGCCGCTGAGGCTTGATTCTTTCCGCCGGCCGTCGCGACTAAGGGACGCGCTTGAGCGCGTAGCGCTGCACCTTGGGCTCGGCAGGCAGCGCCACAGCGTTTTCGGTCCAGAACGATGAAAGGGGCGCCGCTACGCCCGCGCTGGCCGCTCCAAGCCCCGGTGCCAGCAGCCGCGAGCAGACATCTTTTGGCAGGCGGTTAATCATCGCTGGTCCCTTGTGCGTAACCGCGTCTTCGATCGCAGCGAAGGTCACAGAGTCGAGCGCCGAACCGATGTGGCTGACCGCGCGCCCAGGGCACACCTGCTGAATCAAAATGTTGGTGGCTCCCTTCAGCGACGAGGTCGGGTTCTTCCCGGTCTGCGGCTGAACCGTCTCGTCGGTTGCCGTACGAACTGTCGTCCACGATGTTGGCCCAGGCGACTCATCCGATTGCGCGTTGATCGCTTTCAGCAGGTTCGAGCCAGCACGCTGCTGCCAGGCCGCTGCCAGGCACGGCTGCGTGGGGCTGCAGGTTCCGACCAAGTTAGTGCCGTGCTGAGTGCCGGCGATCGAGATCGCATCGGTAAGCAGCGGTCGCAGGCTCGGCCAATAGGTCAATGCCCAGCGCAGCAGCAAGCCACCTTGGCTGACTCCGAGCGCTGCAATTGGCTTGCCGTGAGCGGCCGCCATCCGGCGGATACCGGATACGAGGTACTGGACAGAAACTTGGATGTCGCCTGTCGTGCGGTACGGGAAGTTGACGTAACAGCTCGGCCGACCGCTGGCCTTCAGTGCGGCTCCACCGATTGCGTAGGCCTCAGCGCCCGTGTAGCCGGTGCCGGTAACGACCATCATCGGCTGAACCCCGCCACGCTTGATCTTGTCAGGGCAGACGAAAGATTCGGCCAGACGGCTCTTCGGCGCGGTCAGTGCGGGCTCCTTGTAGGAGCTCTTGGCGACGGCCGACGATGCCGGCAGAGCGGTTGCGACCATCGCGAGGGCTGCGGTGGCCAGCAGGCCACGGCGGATTAGATAAATCATCGGAGCAGCCTACCTGTTGGCGCTCCACGGCGGCGCCGGTCATCGTTTCCCTAGGCTTGCGTTCATGACCGAGATTTTCCGCACCCCCGACGAGTGCTTCGAAAACCTGGAGGGGTACAGCTACCAGCCCAACTATGTCGAAGTGAACGGCATCCGCCTCCACCACCTCGATCAGGGCGAAGGGCAGCCGGTGCTCTGCTTCCACGGCGAGCCGAGCTGGTCTTACCTCTACCGCAAGATGCTTGACCTGCTGGTAGCCGACGGCAAGCGCGTGATCTGCCCCGACCTCGTCGGCTTCGGCCGCTCCGACAAGCCAACCGATCAGCACTGGTACACATACGAGCGCCACTGCGAAAGCGTCACCGCCCAGCTCGATCAAATCGAAGCACTTGACGACGTAACCGTCGTCGTGCAGGACTGGGGCGGCGCGATCGGCCTGCGCTGGGCGATTGAGCACGCCGGCCAAGTTGGCCGCCTTGTGATCATGAATACCGGCCTATTCACGGGCCGCGTCAGCAAGGGCTTCATGGCCTGGCGTGAGTTCGCAGAAAATACCCCCGACCTGCCGATCGCCCAGATCGTCAACGGAGCTACGACGAGCGAGCTCAGCGATGCGGTGCTCGCCGCTTACGACGCGCCCTTCCCAAACGCTGCCAGCAAAGCAGGGGCGCAGCAGTTTCCCTTGCTTGTGCCGATGAGCGAGGATGATGCCGGCGTCGCCGAGCAGCTCAAGATCCAAGCAGCTTTAGCGCAGTGGTCCAAGCCGGCGCTGGTTGCCTTCTCCGACGAGGACCCCGTCTTCCCGTACCCGAAGTCGGGCGAGCGCTTCATCGAGCTGATCCCAACCGCGGGCGAGCAGGTGAGAATCGAGAATGCCGGCCACTTCCTTCAAGAAGACAAGCCGGAAGCCGTCGTCGCAGCGATGCGCTCGGAGCTCTTTACTTAAAAGCGATCACGCTGCGGATCCCATCCTGGGCCTCCATCAGCTCAAAACCGCGGTTCACTTCGTCAAGGCTGAGGCTGTGCGAGATGAACGGCTCAACGTCGATTTCACCATTGAGGTAGCGATCGATCAGCGCCGGCACCTGGTCGCGCCCCTTGACGCCGCCAAACGATGAGCCGCAGACGCGCCGGCCGGTAATCAGCCAGCGCGGAATGATGTCGAGCGTCTCGCCCTTCCCTGC
>JBDNJF010000012.1:0-96089 GCA_041687955.1 Solirubrobacteraceae bacterium | reverse complement strand
GTGCCGTCGGCGCGCTTTAGGTTGGGCCTGAAGCCGACGATCCAGCCTGACTCAGATGGGCGCTGGTCGGCTTTCATCGCTTGATAGAGGTTTAGGTTTTGACCGGGCTTGATCGAGAGCGGCACCTTGTAGGTGCGAGTCACAGTGCCTTCCGGCAATGTCGGCTTAACGACCGGCGGAGCTTTGGCGGGCACCGTTGCCGCCGTAGCGGCCGCGGGCAGCGCGAGCAAGCAAAGCGCGCACGCCGCCAAAAGGATTTTCCCCACCGGATTTGCTCTGATCATCGTGCGAACTATAACCGCTGTAAAGACCGACCGATGCAGTTCATCGAACTGCGTCCGCAAGAGCGGCGCCGCCGAGTTCGTAGATGTCGCGCATGTGGCCCAGCCCTACCAGCGTTTGGGTCTCTTCGGCGACGTCGCCTTCACGCACGCGCACAACGATCTCCAGCGACTCGCGCGCGGCGCGGGCGGCAACTGCCACTTCAACGTTGATCAGGTCATTGGAAGTAACCGCCGCCAGCGCCCGAGCACGATCGACGTGAACACGCTTTAGGACACTCCGGTCCTCGCCGTGGCCGATCACGACCGGTATTCCGAGGCCGCGCGCTAGCCGGACGTTAGGGGCCGCTTCGTTGAGCTCGATGGCGACCGACGCGATGCCACTTTGGCGCAGCAGCGAGCAGAGTCGAAGGCCAACCTGGCCGAGCCCGATCACGATCACGTGGTCGCGCATTGGGATTGAGCGCTGACCAATAATCGTCGTCAGCCGTGGGTCAATCAGTCGCTGCACCAGCCCGGCAGTGAACATCGCCGCGAAGGCAATCGTCAGCAGCATTGTGAGCGCTGAGAAGAGCTTCAGCCAAGCCGGCCCGGTCGCTAACTCGGGCTCGGAGGCAACAGTTGTTAGCGTGCGCGCGGCGCCATAGATTGCGTCGACAGCAGTCAGGTCGAGCACGGTGGAGAGCAGGATCGCGTCGAGTAGAAAAACGCTGAGTAGGCCAAATAGGCCAGCGATCAAAATGCCCGCGCCGGCGTAAGTTGGGTTGAGGATGCCGCCGAATTGACCAAGCAAGTCGCGCCCGGCCCAAGCCGGTTTAGCAGCGGCGATGCAGGGCTCAGCAAGCGAGGGGGCAACGATGTCAGCCAACGACACCACCCTGCAGCGCGGCACTGAGCGCTGAATTTCGCTGGCAATCGTTCGGTCAAAGACCGTCACAACGAGCTCAACTCCCGGCCTGAAGTGCTCAGCGACCAGGGCTAGGCGCAGCGCGACGATGTCGTCGCGCGCGATCACCGCGATCGTTCCGACCTGATTCTCCAATGCCCGCTGAATCTCCCGATCGTTGGGGTCGCGGAGCACGATCGGCTCGGCGCCGCGGGCGCGCAGCTTGCGAACCGTGCTGTCGGCTAGTTGACCGCCGTCGGAGAGCACCAGCGTCTTCATTGTCAGAGCGTAACGCGGCGCGATGCGGATGAGAGGACTCGAACCTCCACAGAGTTGCCTCCACACGGACCTGAACCGTGCGCGTCTACCAATTCCGCCACATCCGCTTTGCTTGTGGCGACAATAGCACCGCGCAGATTGCTATTCTGCGCCTCGCAAGCCGCCATCGTCCAGGGGACTAGGACGCCGCCCTCTCACGGCGGAAACAGGGGTTCGAATCCCCTTGGCGGTACTCGTTATTTGGCGCGGGATCACGGCGGCGAAGGGCGCGGCGAGAGCTCTTGCAGTTTGCGGCCTGAGATCTCATCAAACGACTTGCCGGTCGTTTCAATCCGGAAGACGCGCGTGATGACCATTGCCAAGATGGTCGTCCCGGCAATTGCGTAAAGCAGCGCGCTGGCGCCGATCGAATCAAGCAGGATCGGGAAGAAGAAGACGCCAACCGCCGCGCCGAGCTTCGCGCAGGCGGCAGCGAAGCCATGGCCGGCTGCACGAATCTCCGACGGGAAAACCTCGGCAGGAAGGGCGTAGGTGGTCGAGTTGGGGCCGGCATTCATGAAGAAGTTAAAGAGCGCAAAGCCGACGAGTACGAGCGGAAGGTGAGCCTCTGGGCCACCGCTAAGACCTTCGGCAAAAGCGAGGATCAGCAGCGCGATCGTCATCATCGCGAAGCCAACCAGCTGCAGTGGCACGCGGCCAACGCGATCAACCAGCAGGATCGCCGCCAGGAAGCCAAGCGGCAGGAAGACGTCGAGTATTGCCGTGCCGGCCGTCGCCGTGATGTCGTCGGTGAGGAAGTTTGTGTTGGCGCCTTTGATCGCGATCGCTGCCAGCAGCGTCGGCGTGAAGATGCCGACGCCGTAGGTCGCAATGTCCATCAGGAACCACGGCACGGCGGTGAAGATCGTGCGACGGATCATGTTCCTCTTAAAGAGGGCTGGTTGGAAAAGGGCTTTGATTCCTTCTCCTGAGTCGGTCGCTTTTTCGCGGTCCTTGTCTGTGACTTTGACTTTCGCTTGAGTTAGCTCCTCGGTTACCGCGACCGCTTCCTCTTCGCGTCCGTTCTGGGCTAGCCAGCGCGGGCTCTCGGGGGTTTTGCGGCGGACAAAGATAATGATCAGGGCAGGGATTGCGCCGAAGCCGAGCATCAGCCTCCAAGCAAGGTTGATCTGCGCGTCGGTGGCATTGGCGCCGGCGTGGCTGGCGACCGCCAGCAAGATTATTAGGCCGACGACCGCGGCCAGCAGGATGCCGACTGCCTGCAGGCTGAATGCGCCAACCAGCCAGCGCCCGCGAGCCTTCTTCGGCAGGATCTCGGCGAGGTAGCTGGCAGCAATCGGGTAGTCGAGGCCGATCGCCACGCCGACCATGAAGCGGAAGAAAATTAGTAGCCCGATCGACGGGGCAAACGCGCAGGCAACAGAGAAAATTACGAATAGCCAGAGGTCAAAGATGAAGATCCGGCGGCGGCCGATTTTATCGGCGAGCGGGCCGAGCAGTCCAGCGCCGAAGATCGCGCCAACGATCGCCGCCGCTGAGACAAGTCCAAGCGTTGACGCGCTTAGGTTGTATTGCTCCTTGAGCAGCGGGTTGACGATGCCGATGATGAAGAAGTCAAAGCCGTCAAGCAGAATGCCAAGCGCGGCGAGCAGCCAGAAGCGGCGGTGGCGCTTCGACATCTTTGCGTCGTCGAGAGCATGCCCTAAAGAAACCGCTTCGCCGCTTTGACTCATGGCTCGGCAGTTTGGCAGCGCTGGGGGGACTTCCCGCCTCCGTTCACCACCTCTTTACTCTCCCGCGAGGATCGCTAACGAAAGCGGCCCGGCTGCCAGAGCGGCTCTTCGCCAGCGTTGGCGCCGCGGCTGAGGATGAAGAGCAGGTCGGAGCAGCGGTTGAGGTAGCGAACCACCTCAGGGTTAAAATTCTTGACCAGCAGCGTCCTGCGCTCGGCTCGGCGGCAGACGGTGCGGCAAACGTGGAGCTGGGCTGCGGCAGCGGTGCCACCAGGCAGGATGAATGACTTAAGCGGCTCGAGCGCGCCGTTGACTTCGTCGCAGCGCTCTTCGACCCACGTGACTTGCTCGGGCAGCACTCGCAGCCGCTCCTTTGCCGCTTCACCGTCCTTCGCGGGCGCTTCGGGAACTGACAGGTCGGCGCCAACGTCGAAGAGGTCGTTCTGGATCTGCCGCAGCCAAGCGACGTACTGCTGCGGCATGCCCGCGGTTGTCAAGGCGACGCCGATCTGCGCGTTCAGTTCATCGACGGTTCCATAGGCCTCGATCCGCGGATCGACCTTCGCAACGCGGCTCATGTCACCGAGGTGCGTCTCGCCATCGTCGCCGAGGCGGGTGTAGATTTTTGTCAAGTTGACGGTCACTGAAGGTCGAGCCTAGCGACCGTGTACGCTTTCTGTCATAAGGGTCGGTGGTGAATGGGAAGTCCGGTGAGAATCCGGCGCGGACCCGCCACTGTGACCGGGCAATAGTCGTCCACACGCGCGAGAGCGCAGCCACTGAGAAGCGACAGCTTTTTGGGAAGGCGTGGGAGCGGCAGTCCCGGGAGCCAGGAAACCTGCCTCCGACCGAAAAGCACATAAATCCTCGTGGAAAGGGGTTGCTCAATGATTAAAAGTTCGCTCTTGCGAGTGCTCGCGCTCGCTTCTGTATTTGTGATTGCGCTCTCGGCTTCGGCCGTTGCGGCGACAAAGGTCGGCGTGCGCGTCGAAGGTGCGTCGGCGACGCTGTTTGAAGGCGATGTCGCTGTAAGTCCGGGAAGGTTGACTTCCAACATGGGCGAGGATCGCTCCTCGCACCTGTGCAATGTCACCGCTAATGGTGCTAGTGGCGCGCCGGCGGCTACGCCAACCCGCGCGCTTCAAGCCGCCTCTGAAAATGCGCTTGGGGATCGCTTGTCTCCGCTCGGGCTCGAGTGGTACGCGTCTTTTAGTGACTTTCTCGTTGGCTCGATCGGCGGCGAAGCGCCTAGCGGTGACAAGTACTGGGAGCTCTCGGTCAACTGGAAGGTTGCGCAGCTCGGCGGCTGCGGGATCGCGCTGAAAAAGGGCGACAAGGTGCTCTGGGCGGTCTCCGACGGCGCCACCCCGTCACTACGGCTGGTTGCGCCCAAGACGGCCCGCAAGGGACGCCGGTTCAACGTCCGCGTGACCAACGGCGCAACCGGCAAAGCGGTTCCTGGTGCTCGCGTCGGTGGCGTAACGACCGGTGCTACTGGAGTCGCTGGTTTGACGCTGAAATCGGGTTCCAAGCGGCTTCTACGCGCTACCAAGGTAGGCGCTACCCGCTCTAACAGCCAGACGGTTGAACTGAGATAACAAGGTGAACCGCCGCCTCGCTGCAGTGCTGGCCGCGTCGTCATTGGCGGCGCTGGCCAGCGGCTGCGGCGCTGGCGCTGGCCCCGGCGACAGCAGCATTCAGCTGACTGTCAGCCGCGATTTCGGGCGGGTTGAGCTGATTCAGCGCTCGCTAGGTGGGCTACCGCAGTCGGAGACCGTGATGCGACTACTGAGCGCAAATGCCAAGGTCGAAACGAGCTACGCAGGCCGCTTCGTTGACTCTGTGGACGCAGTCAGCGGTGGGCAACAAGGCGGTCGCTCGGTCGACTGGTTCTACTTTGTTAACGGCAGCGAAGCGGCGCTAGGTGCCGCTTCGACGAAGGTCCGCGACGGAGACCGAATCTGGTGGGATTGGCGCGACTGGGGTGAGGCCGATCATGTTCCGGCCGTCGTTGGGTCCTTCCCCGAGCCGTTTCTGCACGGCCCGGGCAGCGAAAAACGCTTGCCCGTGAGGGTCGAATGCGTAGAGATCGAGTCGGCGCCGTGCCGACAGGTTTCAAAAACGCTCGCTCAGTTTGGCGTGCCGGTAGCGACAAGTCTCTTCCGCGCTTCGTTTACAGAGCAGACCCTGCGCGTGATCGTCGGCCAGTGGGTAGCGCTGCGCGAGGATGACGCACTGGTTGCGCTTGAGAACGGGCCAGCCGCGAGTGGCGTCTACGCGCAGCCAAACGCAAACGGCAGCCGGATTGACTTGCTCAGCGCGCGCGGCCGAACCGTTCGCTCGCTTGGCGCTGGCGCCGGGCTGGTGGCAGCGACCGCGATCGGCGCAGAGCCACCGGTATGGGCGATCACTGGGACCGACGGCCGCGGCGTTGCCGCCGCCGCCGCGGCCTTCAACGAGAAGCAGCTGAGGCGCCATTACGCGATCGCACTTCCACCAAGCCCATCGGCGCCGCTGAGCTTGCCGCTCACGGATGGCGCGACGTGAGCTCGCTCGCCAGCAGCACCGTGCTTCTGCGCGCACGCTCGTCGGTTTCAGCGCTCTACGGCTTCGCGCTGATCGCGCTCGCGCTCGCCTTCACGCACCCGTTGATTTTGCTCGCCGTCGCCGCCGCGACCTTTGGCGCGGCGCGGCTTAGTGGCTGTCAGCGGCAGCTGCGCGGCGCGGTTGCCTTCGCGATTCCGTTGGCGCTGATGCTGGCCGTGATCAATGCGCTGCTCGTGCGCGACGGCGTAACGGTGCTTTGGCGCTTTGGGGAGCTGCCGCTCTTTGGCCAAATTGACCTGACCGCTGAAGCTTTCGTTTACGGATTCCTGCTCGCCCTTCGCGTCGTCGTGATCATCGCTGCGAGCGCGCTACTGGTAGCGATCGTTGACCCCGACGATGTTCTGCGGCGGATGCGCCGCACGGCTTTTCGCTCGGCGCTGACAGCGACGCTGGCGACGCGAATGATTGGCGTGCTGAGCCGTGACGCGCGGCGTATGGATCAGGCCCGGCGCTGCCGGCCGGACGGCGGCGGCAGCGGGCGCCGCGCGCAGCTCTTGATGGTCGGCTCGGTCGCTGCTGGAGCGCTCGATCGCGCCGCCGATGTGGCGGCAACGCTTGAGCTGCGCGGCTACGCGACGCGCGTCGCGCCTCCACGCGGCGACAGCTTGCCCTATTCGCGCGCCGACCGCGCCGTGCTGGTTTCGGGGCTTGGTTTGCTGGCGCTGCTGATCTTGGGCGCGGCATTTGGTTTGGCTTCCTTTGAGCCCTATCCGCGGATCACGATCGTGACCGGACTCAATGAGCTGCTCTATGGCGCGCTGATCGTGCTGACGGCGCTGGCGGCGCCGCTGATCAGCCAGAAGGGACGTCCATGACCAGCGCGCTCAGCTTCGACCGCTTCTCTTACAGCTATCCGGGCGCCAGCGCGCCGGCGCTGCGCGAAGTTTCATTTAGCCTCGACCCCGGCGAGTTCGTCGTCTGCGCCGGCCTCTCGGCCTCAGGCAAATCGACTTTGCTGCGAGCTGCGAGCGGCCTAGTCCCCCACTTCCATGGCGGCACGGCGAGCGGCCACGTAACCGCCAATGGCCTTGACACTCGCGAGCACGGACCGGGCGACTTGGCGCGGGTGGCTGGAACACTGCTTCAGGATCCAGAGACTCAGGTCGTGATGCAGACGGTCGGCGCCGAGCTCGCGTTCCCGCTTGAAAATCGTGGCCTTTCTCGCGCGGCGGTCGCGCGCGGCGTTGAGGAGATCGCGCTGACGCTCTCAATCGCCGACCTGCTCGAGCGCGCTGTCGACGAACTCTCCGGCGGGGAGCTTCAGCGAGTCGCGCTCGGCGCGGCGCTCGCAGCCCGGCCCTCGTTGGTCTTGCTCGACGAACCGACCTCGCAGCTCGACCCGGTCGCCGGTGATGAGCTGATCTGGATCCTGCGCCGCCTCAACGAGGAATGGGGGACGGCCGTGCTGGTCGCCGAGCATCGGCTCGAGCGCTGCCTCGCTCACGCCGACCGCGTAGTTGTTATGAGCGAAGGAGCGCTGGTCTGTGACGCGCCACCGAGCGAGATGCTCAGCTGGGCGGCCGAACATCAACCGGCGCTGCAGACTCCGGCAGCTCGGCTCTTCGAGCGAGCTGGGTTGCGGCCGCCACCGTCGGGAGTGAAAGAGGCGCGGGCAACGCTGCAGTCGCATGGACTGCTCGACGCCCCTGAAAACCCTGCGCCGGCTGGTTCGCAGCAGCGGCGCGGGCGGCCGCGCTGGCCACGCCGCGACCGGCCGGCCGAAGACGCGGCCCTCAGCTGCCGCGGATTGACCTTTCAGCTGCCCGGCGGGCGTGAAGTCTTGCGCAACCTTGACCTTGCACTCGTTCCCGGCCAGCGAACCGCGCTGATGGGTCGCAACGGCGCCGGGAAATCGACCTTACTGAGGATCCTTGCTGGGCTTGAGAAGTCGACCGAAGGTAAAGTTGAAAGTGAAGGGCGCGTCGCCTTGCTGTTGCAGAACCCCGGTGACTACCTGATTCACGAGCGGGTCGACGGCGAGGTAGCCGCCGAGGCGCTCGCCGACTTTGGCCTCGAAGCGCTGGCGGCCTGTCATCCGCGGGATATCTCCGGCGGCCAGCGCCAGCGGCTGGCGCTGGCAATCGTGCTCAGCGGCGAACGGCCGACCGCGGTGCTGCTGGACGAGCCGACGCGGGGCATGGACCGCGCCGCCAAGGGTGACCTGATCTCGAGGTTGAAGGCGTTGTCGGAGGCTGGTACAGCGGTGCTCGTTGCAACCCACGACACTGAACTGGCGGCAGCGATGGCTGAGCGCGTCGTGCTGCTCTCCGGGGGGCGGATCGTTGCCGACGCCCCAACCGCAGAGGTCCTAAGTGGCGGCTGGCACTTCGCAACTGAAACGGCGCGCGTGCTCGGTGGCCAAGGGCAGGCCTGCACGCCCGAGCAGGGCGGGGCGCTGCTGCGGGCGCGGATGACAATTGAGGCCGCGCCATGAACTGGGAGTTTGCGGCGCTGGCAATCCTCGCCGCCGCTTTGATCAGTGGCTTCGCCTGGTACGAGCGCACGCACCCGGGCTCGCGGATGCTGGCGCTGGTCGCGACGATGGCTGGGCTAGCCGCGATCGGGCGGATCGCCTTCGCCCCGATCCCGAACGTTAAGCCGACAACCGACATCATCTTCATCGCTGGCTTCGCGCTCGGCGGCGCGCCTGGGTTCGTCGTTGGCGCAGTCGCAGCGCTGGCCTCCAACCTGCTTTTTGGCCAAGGGCCTTGGACCCCCTGGCAGATGGTCGCCTGGGGGCTCTGCGGCGTTTTTGGCGCGATTATTGGGCGCGCCACAGGTCACCAGATAGGCCGCATTCCGTTGGCGCTGCTGTGCGGCGCGGCCGGGCTCGGCTTCGGCGCAATCATGGACGGCTCAATCTGGGTCACTTACGCCGGTGGTCAGGGGATCACTCAATACCTCGCAATTTCGGCTACCTCGCTGCCGTTTAATGTCGCGCACGCGCTTGGCAACGTTGTTTTCGCTTTGGCCTTCGGACCGGTACTACTGCGCGCTCTTATGCGTTATCGCGCGCGGCTCGAGGTTAAGTGGACTGAGACGGCCCCGGGCACCGCGACGACCGAGGGATTACGAGTAGTCAGTGGCCCGCTAGTGGTCGTCCTCGCAGCGCTGATCCTTGCTGCGTCAGCGGTCGTTCCGGCCAGCGCGCAGGCTGCTAGCTCGCCACTACGCGCCGCGCGTTATCTCGTCTCAGCGCAGAACAGTGACGGCGGCTGGGGCTTCTCAGCCGGTGGCCGCACAACTGCCGTAACAACCTCGTGGACGGTCATCGGCCTAGCTGCTGCTGGCTACGACCCGCTCAGCGTGCGTCGGCGTGGCCGTTCGCCGGCGGCGCTGCTGCGCGGCTGGGCAGCCCGCGCGAAGACAACGGCCGACATCGAGCGCACGGCTCTGGCTCTAGCTGCCGCCGGACTGAGCCCATCAACCGGGGGCTTATTGACGCGGCTCAAGCGCAGCCAGCGCGCGGACGGCTCGTTCGCAGGATTGATCAACCTGACTTCCTACGGCCTGCTCGCGCTGCGTGCAAGCGGGCGCAGCGCTCGCAGTAGCTCGGTGCGCAAAGCCGCTAGTTGGATTATGCGGCGCCAGAACAGTGACGGCGGCTTCAACTACGCGCGCCGCGGCGGAGCCAGCTCGATCGATGACACGGCCGGCGCGCTACAGGCGATCGCCGCCGCTGGGCTAAGGCGCGGTAGGGCGGCTCAGCGGGCTGGCCGCTTCCTCGCCGCGCGCCAGAACGCTGACGGTGGCTATCCGCTTCAGCCTGCAGGCAGGTCGAATGCGCAGTCGACGGCGCTGGCGGTTCAAGGGCTCGTCGCCGCTGGTCGCAGCCCCGACCGCCAGCGCCGCCGCGGCGCTCGCTCGCCGCTGAGCTACATTCGCTCGATGCAGTCTGCGCGAGGTTCAATGCGTTACGCGCGCTCAAGCACAGCTACGCCGGTCTGGGTTACCGCGCAAGCGCTCGCCGCGCTGGCCAAGCGGCCGCTTCCGATCAGGATCGTCCGGCGGTGAGCTTCGCGGCGCCAACCACGGCGGGCGTGCGTCGCCAACGCCACCCGATCGTTTAGCTTTCCCAAGCCCGAATGCGTATCGCCGTCCCAAAAGAACATGATGCCGATGAGCGCCGCGTAGCTCTAGTGCCTGAAGTCGTGCGCAAACTGAGTGGCCGTGGGATCGAAGTCGCCGTTGAGCGCGGCGCCGGCGAGCGCGCGCTGATCAGCGACGCAGCCTTCGAGGAGGCAGGCGCGGTGGTCGTCGATGGCAACGAGGTGTGGAAGTCCGACGCTGTGATCACGATCGCCCCGCCGAAGCCAGAGCAGATCGCCGCGATGAATGAAGGAGCGCTGCTGATCGGGTTCCTTGCGCCGCTGACAAGCGCGCCTACGGCGGCCGCCTCGCGCGACGCCAAAGTTACGGCCTTTGCGATGGAAGCGGTTCCAAGGACAAGCCGCGCGCAGGCAATCGACGCGCTCTCGTCGCAGAGCAATGTTGCCGGCTATGAGGCTGTGATCCTCGCCGCCGAGGAGCTAACGCGCTTCTTCCCAATGCTGATGACCGCCGCTGGAACAATTCCGCCAGCCAAGGTTCTCGTGCTGGGCGCCGGGGTTGCGGGGTTACAGGCGCTGGCCACGGCGCGTAGGCTCGGCGCCGTCGTTACCGGCTATGACGTGCGCCCCGAAGTCGCCGAGCAGATTGAGTCGCTTGGAGCAGCCTTCCTGGACCTTGGAATCGAGGCTTCCGGTGAGGGCGGCTACGCGCGTGAACTGTCGGAGGACGAGCGCGCCGCCCAGCAGCAGGCGCTGAACGAAGCAATCACAGGCTTTGACGTTGTAATCACAACGGCGCTGGTGCCTGGCCGCCCGGCGCCACAGTTGGTTTCGGCCAAGGCCGTCGAAGGAATGCGGGCCGGGTCGGTGATTGTTGACATGGCCGGTGAGAGCGGCGGTAACTGCGAATTAACCGTCGCCGGAGAGAAGACGGTCATCCACGACGTCACGATTCTCTCGCCGCTGAACCTTCCAGCGCAGATGCCTGAGCACTCATCGCAGCTCTACGCGCGCAACGTGCTCGCGCTGCTCGACTTAATGATCAACGACGGCGAAGAAGGCGACGCGGCGACGCTGGTTCCCGACTTTGAGGATGAGATCATCAGCGGCGCCTGTATCGCCAAGAGCGGCGAGATTGTCCACCCCGGAGCCAAGGCGGCGGTCGAAAGCGCCGCTGGCGGATAGGAGGCCGAAGCCGTGTTCATTACAAACGTCGCAATTCTCGTACTGGCTGGCTTCGTCGGCTACGCCGTGATTTCAAAGGTCCCCAACACGCTGCACACGCCGCTGATGTCGGGCACCAATGCGATTCACGGAATCGTCGTGCTCGGCGGCATCATCGTGCTCGGGCTTGGCGAGGACCTCAGTGCGCTCGACAAGGGACTGCTGGTAGTCGCAATCATCTTCGGCACGATCAACGTGGTCGGCGGTTTCCTTGTGACCGACCGCATGTTGGAGATGTTCAAGAGCAAACCGGCGCCGGTTAAGCAGGACGACGAGGAGCAGGCATGAGTTCGATCCTCGCAGCCTCATTCATTCATTCCAGCGACTTCGTCGCCGTGCTCTACATCGTCGCTTTCAGCCTTTTCATTTATGGCCTCAGCGGCTTGACGGGGCCGCGCACGGCGGTTCGCGGCAATCGCATTGCGGCGGTTGGCATGGCGATCGCGCTGCTGGCCACATTCTTGATCGATGGGATGGGTAACTGGGTTCTGATCATCATTGCTTTGATCATCGGCACGATCATCGGCATCCCATCAGCGCGCAGCGTCAAAATGACGGCCGTGCCGCAGATGGTGGCGCTCTTCAACGGCGTCGGCGGCGGCGCCGTCGCGCTGATCGCGTGGGCTGAGTTCAATGACAGCGCTGGCTTTGTGGGCAAACCGCTGACCTTTGTGATTCCGTCGCTGTTCGCGGCGATCGTCGGTTCCGTCAGCTTCTGGGGTTCGAACATTGCATTCGCCAAGCTGCAGGAGATTCTCCCTGGTCACCCGATCGGCGCCGGGCGCTTGCAGCAGCCGCTGAACCTGCTGCTACTGCTGATTGCGATCGGTTCGGCGGCGGCGATCGCCAGCGGTGAGACAGCGTCGATCTACATCCTCGTGCTGCTGGCGGCCTCGGCGCTGCTTGGGCTATTCGTCGTGCTGCCGATTGGCGGCGCTGATATGCCCGTCGTGATTTCTCTGCTCAACGCCTTCACCGGCCTTTCGGCTGCCGCAACCGGGTTGGCACTCAACAACACCGCCCTGATCGTCGCCGGGATGATCGTTGGCGCCTCGGGCACGATCCTGACGCGCCTGATGGCCGACGCGATGAACCGCTCAATCCCGAGCATCATCGCTGGCGGCTTCGGCGGCGGTGGTGGCGAAGCCGGAGCAGAAGGCGCCGGTGAGCATGGTGGAACAGTTAGGGCAACTAGCGCCGCCGACGCCGCAATTCAGATGGCATTCGCGCGCCAGGTTGTAATCGTCCCCGGCTACGGAATGGCCGTCGCGCAGGCTCAGCACGCGGTCCGCGAGCTGGCAACCGAGCTTGAGAAGCGCAACGTTGAAGTGAAGTACGCCATTCACCCTGTCGCGGGTCGAATGCCAGGCCACATGAATGTGTTGTTGGCCGAGGCCGACGTGCCCTATGACCAGCTCAAAGAGATGGATGAGATCAACCCCGAGTTTGGCCGCACCGACGTGGCACTGGTGATCGGTGCCAACGACGTCACCAACCCGGCCGCCAACACCAACTCCGATTCCCCGATCTACGGCATGCCGATCCTCAACGTCAATGAGTCAAAGTCTGTGATCGTGCTGAAGCGTTCGATGAACCCGGGCTTCGCTGGAATCGAGAACGAGCTCTACTTCGAGCCGATGACTTCAATGCTCTTTGGCGACGCAAAGAGCTCTGTCGCCGAGATCACCGCTGAGCTGACCGCGCTCTAGCGCGCCGGGCTGGCGCTGATCGCCCGCTCAGGCTGCGAGACTGGAGCCACGATGATCGAACGCAGCAAGGCGCTAGAACTGCTCGCTGGACAGAGCTTCGACGTCGTCGTGATCGGTGGGGGCATCACGGGCGCTGGCGTTGCGCTCGACGCGGCAACGCGCGGCTATGAGGTGGCGCTGATAGAGCGCGCCGACTACTCGTCGGGAACGTCGAGCCGCTCCTCAAAGCTCGTCCACGGTGGGCTTCGCTACCTGCAGCAGTTTGACCTTGGGCTGGTGCGCGAAGCACTGCTTGAGCGCCAGCTCATGGTTCGCTTGGCTCCGCACTTAGTGACGCCGCTACCGATGATCGTGCCCGCCTTTGATGGTGAGCGCCCCGATCGCAAGCTCGGCATGGGGCTAAACCTTTACGACGTGATGGCCGTTGACAAGCTGCGCGGACGGCGCAAGCGGGGGGACGAAGATGAGGATCAGTTCGGCGGTGACTGGTCGCCCGAACGCCATCGCATGATCGACGGCGCCGAGGTCGTCAGGCGCGCTCCGGCGCTGGAGCCGCGTAACCCTACCGGCGGCTATCTCTTCTATGACTGCCAGACCGATGATTCCCGGCTCGTTCTAACTGCGCTTGAGGAGGCAGAGCGCTTCGGCGCGATCTGCGCCAACCGGGTTGAAGCGACCGGCTTAGTTGAGACGAACGGCCGCGCGCGCGGAGTCGCGGTACGCGACGTTGAGAGCGGCAACGAGTTTGAGATCGGGGCCGACAACGTCGTCAACGCAACTGGCGTTTGGGCCGACCGATTGCGCCCCGAGGAGCTCCACGACGACGCCGGGCTGCCGATTATCCGCCCCAGTCGGGGAGCGCACATCACAATTGCGCGCGAGAAGGTGCCGCTAAACGACGGCGTGATCGTGCCGGCCGGCGAGGGGCGTTCAATCTTTGCACTGCCTTGGCTTGGCTCTACGCTGATCGGGACGACCGACGAAGATTACGACGAGACCGACCTCGACCATGTCAGCCCGGCGGCCTCTGACATCGAGTACCTGCTTGAAGCGACAAACGATTTCTTCGCTACCGACTTTGACGCCAGCGACATCAGCGGCGCTTTCGCTGGAGTGCGCCCGCTGATCGCCACCGGCGACCCAAAAAAGTCGGTTGATATTTCTCGCCGGGCCGAACTTTATGAAACTGCCAGCGGGATGATCACGATCACCGGCGGCAAGCTGACCACTTGGCGGCGGATGGCGAAGATGGCGGTCGACCGAATTGTTGAGCGCGACTCGCGCGAGGCTCCCTGCCGCACCGAGGAGATCCCACTCGGGCAGGCGATCGACGCTAACGAGCTACCGCGCGTTGAAGGCGTCCCCGAGCAGGCCTACGAACAGCTAGCTGGCCGCTACGGACACCGCGCGCGCGAAGTTCTGGCTGTAGCCGCCGAGCGCGGCGAGCTAGCCCAGCCGATTGTTGCCAGCGGCCCGACTGACCTGCTCGCCGAGGTTGTTTTTGCAGCCCGTCATGAACAGGCCAGGAGCGTCGGCGACGCGCTTCTGCGCCGCAGCCGCGTAGCGCTTCTGGCCGCTCGCGAGGTGACCGGTAATGGTGATGAGGTCGCGCGCCGCGTGGCGCAAGCGATGGCCAGCGAGCTCGGCTGGAGTGATGCAAAGATTGAAGCCGAGGTTGAAAGCTTCAGCGCTGAAGCGGCCGCGGAGGGAATCGTCGCCAACGTCGCGCCGACCGCGTAGCCTTCCGTAAATGCCGCTTTCTCTGTTGAAGCGCGGGGTAGTTGCCTCCTGTGCGGCTCTGCTCGCCCTTGGCTTGGCAACCGCTTCGCGCGCGTCGGCCGATGGCATATTTGCGCCGGCGCTGATAGCTGACGGGCCCTCATCTGGGGTGAGCTTGCTCGGCGACGTCGACATGGCCTTTGACAGCAGCGCTGTTGTTTCATATGCGCGTAGGGACGAAGGCGCCGATCACGCCTTCATCAGCATGCTGGCCTCGGGCGCGCCCCAGACGCCCGTTCGCGTCGATCCCGGGCAGCCGGCCGTGATCGGCAAACCCGTTGTGGCGATCGCGAGTGGAGGTCGAATGACCGTTATATATGCCAACAGCGACGGGCTCTGGGCGCGCGTGCAGATCACACCCGGGCAGCCGTTCTCTGCCCCACAGCAGCTTGGCGGCCCGGGAGCAAACTCGCCATCGGTCGACATGGCGCCGATCACCGGGGTCGCTTACGTTGCTTGGGCTGAGAACGGCAGCGTTCGCGCCGCCTACCTGCCACGCCGCGCTGCGATCTACACCGTGTACCCGGGGGCCGCCAACATCAACCCAGCCAATAGTGCCGGTTCAACCCCTGAGCTAGCGCCCAAGGTCTCAACATCGGCCGACGGTACCGGCGTCGTCGCCTTCGGCGAGAGTGACGGGGCAACTGCGCGCATCGGCGTTCGGCGGCTGGTAAGAAGCTCGTTCTCAAGCGTCGTAATGAGCGCCGCCGCAGAAACGCTTGATGGCCAAGCCGGCGGCTCGGCCGACAGCCCATCAATCGCGATGCAGGCCGATTCAAGTTTCGCTTGGGTTGTCTTCTCGCAGGGCTTTGCCGATGGTACGCGCCGCGCCGTCGTGCGCCGCCTGCGAGCTTCGACGCTTGAGGCGCCAAAGGCGCTGGCCGGCGGCGCCGCGATCGGCGCCAGCAGTGGGCCGACGATCGCCGCCAACGAGCGCGGCTCGGGGATCATCAACGTGCAGGGCGCGGACGGGACGATCTGGGCTTCGATCATTCGGCGTGGCGCGGTTACGGAAGCGACCGCGCTGGGCAGTTCTCCAGCCCAAGACGCGGCCGCGTCAAGCACCTTTGCGGTCGATCAACTCGCTGTGAGCGCATGGTTTCAGGCTCCGGAGCAGGCGATCGTTGCGCGCAACATTGCCGAAGATGACGCGCTGCCAGCGCCCCCGCCATTCGGTGCCGCGGCGACGCTGTCGGTTCCCGCTTTTGGAGGCGCCGAAGCCGCTGGCGGCCTCGACCTCGCCTCCGACCGTTACGGCGACAGTGTGATCGCCTTCACGCAGGGGCCGTTGGGCGCGCGCAGCATTGCTATTGCGTCGTTCTCACTGCCGCCAAAACCGGTTCGGCTGATTGGCGCTGCTTTCTGGCGCAAATCCTTACTGCCGCCGCTCAGCTGGTGGGCCTCAACTCGCGGCTGGCCAGCACTTGGGTATCGCGTTTACATTGACAATCAGTTGGCTGGGACATCGACCACTACATCTTTCACGCCGCTTGGCGCTCTCGCCGAAGGCACGCATAAATGGCGCGTTGAGAGCTTCGACCGAGCCGGTCAGGTCGTCTCCTCATCGCTCGAGGACCTAAAAATCGACACGACGATTCCGAAATTGGTCGTCAAATTGAGCGGGTCGGGTTCTGGCGTCATGGTTTCGGGCACTGCGACCGACGCGAAGCCACCAAAGGGCTCGGGGCTGGCCTCGGTCAAGGTTAACTTTGGTGACGGTTCGCCTTCGGTGAGGTCGAAGAAGGCTGCCTTCAGGTTGAGGCACAGCTTCCTGCGCAGCGGCGAGCTGACGGTGACGGTTACGGCAACCGATGGCGCCGGTAATAAAGCGGTCTTCAAAGGCAAGGTCAAGGCGGGCGCCGCCTGACCTGAGCTGCTGGCGTAGGATCGCTGCCGTGACCGAAGTATTCGAGCAGCTCGCCGCCGCTGGCGAAGTCGACGCCACTGAACTCATAGGCCGGCTCAATTTCGGCCAGTCAGACGGTGAGCAAGGCCGCCCGCGTGTTATCGCGGCGATGATTGGCTCAGCTGATGGCCGAGCCGCCGTTGAGGGGCGCGCCGGCGGTCTCGGCAGCCCTGCCGACCGCGCCGTTCTGCGCGAGCTGCGCTGCAGCGCCGACGCAATCCTGGTTGGCCCGGCAACGCTGATTGACGAGCGATACTCAAGCCTGCTCGACAGCGACCACCGCGAGCGACGGATCGCGGCCGGGCTTCCCGCCGAGCCGATTGCGGTGACGGTTTCCCGCCGCTTCAATCCGAAACTCGCCGAACTCGAACTGTTCGCCCAGCAAGGTCAGCGAATCGTTCTCTACACCGAGTCCGATCAGCCGATCGAAGCGCGCGGCGCGGAGCTAGCCGTCGCTAGGTCAGCAGTGGGCGAGCTGACGTTGGCTGGCTGCCTCGAAGATCTCCGTGCCAACTACGGCGTGCGCTCACTGCTCAGTGAAGGCGGCCCGACTTTGCTGCGGGCGCTGGCGGCGGATCGGCTGGTCGACGACTTCATCTTCACCGTGGCACCGCTGCTCGTCGCTGGATCGGCGCCGACTTTGCTCACTGGCGAGCCTTTCGAGCCGCCGCTTGGCCTAGAGCTGGGCAACGTCTGGCGCAGCGACAGCTTCCTCTTCCTTCACTACACGCGTCGGCGCTGAGCGCTACTGTTTAAAACGCAATGGGTCGCTTGCCGCTGTCACAACGCGGCTGGAGTGCCAACCGATCCTCTTTCAATCTAAGGAGAAGTCAATGTCCGTTTTTTCCCGCGACGCCCTTGAGGGCAGTCCGCTCGCCGACCTTCACGCAATCGCCGCGGAGCTCGGTATTGAAGGCTTCCGCCGCATGCGCAAAGCTGATCTCGTAAAGGCGATCATCATTGATCAGGGTGGTGACCCAGGCCCTGACCCCGAACCAGTCGCTGACGACGACGGTGATGAGGCCGAAGAGAAGCCAGCTCGCTCACGATCGCGGCGCAGCGGCTCCGGTGGCTCACGCAGCGGTGGGCGCGAAGGCGGCGCTTCGCGTGGTGGTAGCTCACGCAGCGAAAGCGGCCGCAGCGGCGGCCGGGGCGGTTCGCGCTCTGAGCGTGGCTCCGATGGCACTGAAACCAACGTCGAGGGAACGATCGAACTGCTTAGTAATGGTTCGGCCTTTGTGCGCGTCAAGCCACCCGGGAAGAGCGACGAAGATGTTTACCTCTCAGCGGCGCAGGTTCGTCGCTGTGAGCTGAAGTCCGGCGACAAAGTTGCCGGCCCGGCGCGCCCCGCGCGCCGCTCGGAGCGCTACCCGTCGCTGGTTCGCGTCGTCACAATCAACGGAAGCTCCGCCGACGAGGTAACGGTCGGCACTCCGTTTGACAAGCTCGAGGCCGGCTTCCCGACGAAGAAGATCAGCTTTGGCTCGAGGAACTCAACCTTGAAGTCGATCGCGTCGAGCGCCCCGTTTGGGCGCGGATCACGCGTCAGCGTGATCGGTCCGTTCGCCAGTGGGCGTAGCACGACGCTGCGTATGCTGGCGGCCGAACTGGCAGCGATCGAAGAGATTGAGCTGGCGGTTGTGCTGGCTGGTGCGCGGCCTGAGGAACGCGCCGAATGGGTTGCCGCTGGAATTGAGCTGACCGCGGTTGAAACGCTGACGGCGTCGGCTGACTCGCAGGCCAAGGCTATCGACCGCGCAATCGAATCGGCGCGCAACGTGACGGCAAAAGGCGGCCACAGCGCCGTCATCATCGATTCGCTTGATGATCTTGATTCGCAAGCCGCGCGCAAGGCGCTCGGCGCCGCTCGCAGCGTTCCGGGCGCCGGTTCACTGACCGTGATCGCCGCCTCGGGCGCTTTGGTTGGCGGCGAAACGACGCTGATCTATTTAGCCTCGCAGGATGGCGGCAAGGTCGGCGACCCGGTCGTTGACAAGGCGAGGAGCAAGACGCTGCGCAGCAACCTGCTTGGTGCTTAAGGAGCGGCGGAGCGCGGAATGTAGGCGACTCGGCCCCAAGAGGGCTCGGGTGCCAGCTCAACCGGTTCATCGTCTCGGTCGGTCTGCACATAAGTGAAGGAGCGAGTCTGTTCGTCGTAACGGACGTCGAGCTCGCCCTCCATCACGCGCTGGTCAAGCCAAGCGGAGCGAAAGATCAGGCGACGTAGCCAATGAACCAGCGATCGATCAGCGGGCCCCACTAGCTCCGGCCAGCAGTCGTTGACGTGTTCGCCCAGCGCTGAGGCGGGCTGTTGAATCTCACCGTTGACTGCGAGATTTACGAGGTCTTCGAGCTCGTTCTCGTCGAGGCTGCCGGTCACGAAGCCAAGGCGGTGTGCGGCCTGCTGGCTGCGCTCGGAGAAGTCGCGCTCGTTGAAGGTGAAGCGAAGCTCACCGTACTCGAGTACGAAGTCCTCTCCGGAGTCGTAATTTCCGCGGATGGAAGGGTTCATTGAGTCCACAAATAAAGAGGGTCCAAGCCGGAGGGCTAAGGACCCGTCGGGATCCTACGGCCGTTCCCTGCGAATCGCCCCTGCTGAACGGGATCTTTCAGATTTTCCCGCACAGAGCGGGAATTTGGACGGCGCACAGGCGCCAATCTGGCGGCCTCTATTCGAAGTCTGAGTCGTCCCAGAGGCCGCCGCGGTCAGCTTTCTCTGGCCGCCGCTGAGGCTGGGGCTGGGGCTTCGGTGGGGCTTTCACTTTGCTCGGCGTTTGCGGCCGCTGCGGCGCGCCGTGCTGGGCGTAGTCGAGGCTCAGGTAGCCGCCGAACAAGATGATGATTCCTGACAGTGCGCCAAGCCAAGCGACGGGCTGCACGTCAACGATCTCACTTGGCTGCGGCCCGCTGAGGATGTGCAGCAGCGCTAGCAGCGTGCCGATAACGCCCAGCGCGAGCAGCGCGGCAGCGAGGCCGACGGCGCGCGAGCGCCCGGCGATCAGCACAACCGCTAGTCCAATCGAGCCAAGGATCACGGTTAGCATCACGATGTCGCTGCCGAAGCCCCATGGCTCCCAAGCGTTTGCGCTCGTTGCCAGGTCGGCCTGCTTGGCGTATTGGGCGGCAAACTTTGCGCCAACCGAGATCTTCGTTAGGTCAACCTCGTACCAGGTCATCAGCGAGACGACGAAGAGTGCGGCCGCGCCGATGATTCCAAGCAGCGGCCCGAATAAGCGTTTATTACGCACTGCTTGATCCTAAGCGGCGCGGCGGTTGGCGCGCCACTGGCGTGGGGTGGGGGGAAGAGTTACGCGCCACGCCCTAAAGGGGGCATGATCAATCGAGACCGAGCCACAATTCTCCTAATCGAAGAAGATGACGCCACCCGCACCTTCCTCGCCGACCACCTCACCGCCGACGGCTACGACATGCTCGTTGCCGATTGCGTCCGTGACGGAATTCGTCACCTTGAGACCAGCTACCCCGACCTCGCACTCATTGACGTTGACCTGCCAGACTCGTCGGGGCTCGACCTAGTTAGCCACGTGCGCGAAGCCGACGGCGTGGCCAGCCGGATTGACCCGCAGGTGCCGCTGATGCTGTTGAGCTCGCGATGCGGCGAACTTGACCGAGTCCGCGGCTTTGAGCGCGGCGCCGACGATGTTGTAGAAAAACCTTTTAGTTATCGCGAGCTGCGCTGCCGCGCCGAGGCGTTGCTGCGCCGCGCCGATCGCAGCCGATCTGGTGGGCGTCTGCGCGTTGCCGAGATCGAACTCGACACCGCATCGCGCACTGCTCTGCTCAGCGGGACGGTGCTGGAGCTGAGCGCAAAAGAGTTCGCTTTGCTGCGCGTGCTCGCCGCCGACCCTACGCGCGTCTTCACTAAGGCTGAACTGCTGCGCACTGTTTGGGGTCGCCGCACCGTTGGCACGACCAGGACTTTGGATTCCCATGCTTGCCGCTTGCGGCGCAAGCTCGGCGCCGATGGTGGGCGCTACGTCGTCAACGTGTGGGGCGTCGGCTATCGCCTTGTCGACGCGCCAGCGCTGGTTGACGAGCGCGAGCTGCGCGAGGAGATTGCGCTGGCGGCGTGAGTCGTCGCCGGCGCGCCCTGATGTTAGGTGGGGTTGCTCTCTTGTTAGGCGCGCTCGCAGCCTCCGACGTAGCTGGCCGCGAAGCTGAGATTGAGCAGCGCGTTGGCAGCCCAGTCAAAGTCGTGGTCGCAATCAAGCCGATTCGTCGTGGACAAACGATTGAAGCGTCAATGTTGGCTCTGCGCGAGCTGCCTGAAAAGTTCGCGCCCGAGCAGTCCTTCGCTGGCGCCGAACAGCTGATAGGTGCACGCGCGGCGGTCACGATTGCTGCGGGGTCCGACCTTCAACCGGCGCTGCTGCAAGGCGCCGACTCGAGCGCTGACGGCGCCTTGCTCGCCGCTGGCGCCAACGAGCGACTTTCGCGCGTGATCGTGGTAGGTGATGCTGACGAAATCACTGCGGGTAGCCGCGTCGATCTGCTGATAACGCGAGACAGTGCGAACGGTTCCGCGATTACACGGATCGGGCTTCGCGACGCTGAGGTAGTGGAGGCGTCGCCAGCCGCGGCCGTTGCAGAAGGCTCCAGCGCGGGGTTGCCTCGCGTTGCGCTGGCGCTGCGCGTCACTCTTCAGCAGGCCGTCCTGCTGGCTGAGGCGCAGAGTGCGGCGCGCGAGCTGCGCGCACTGCCGCGGCCGCCGGCGGCGAAGCGATGAAAAGTGGCCAGCTCGACGAGATCGAAGCGATCGCCGCGCGCTTCCACGCAATCCTGCTCGAGCAGGCGCGGGAAGGAGCTGCCAGCGCTGAGATGGCTTCCGAGCTGACGAACCTTGTCGACGCGAGGGCGGGGGTACTAAGCGCGGAGAGTCGGAGCCTGATTGTGCAACGGATTATCGAGCGGGCGCTGGGCGCGGGCCCCCTGCAGCTTCTCCTGCGCGACCCGGAGGTCGACGAGATTCTCGTTAGCGGCACGAAGCCGATTTGGGTTGAGCGCGGCGGCCGTCTGGCTGAGACCGATGCCAGCTTTGAAAGTGATGATCAGCTCCGTTTGACGATCGAGCGGCTGCTGGCTCCGGCCGGTCGGCGCGTCGATGAGGCTGAGCCGCTCTGCGACGCGCGCCTGCCCGATGGTTCGCGCATCAATGTCGTTTTGCCCCCGCTCGCGGTCGACGGGCCGGCGCTGAGTATTCGCCGCTTCCGCCCGCGCGGACTTTCGGCGAGTCAGCTCGTCGAGCTTGGCTCATGGTCACCCGATCTCGCCGTAATTCTCGCCGATGCGATTGAGCGCCGACTGAACATTCTTGTTTGCGGTGGCACTGGGTCGGGGAAGACAACAACATTGGCTGCGATCGCTGGGCTGCTTGGAAACGGCGAGCGCGTCGTAACAATTGAGGACACGGCTGAACTTCGACTAAATCTGGCCCACGTGGTGCGACTAGAGGGGCGTCCGGCCAGCCTTGAGGGCCGCGGCGAGGTGACTATTCGCAGTTTGGTGCGCAACGCCTTGCGGATGCGGCCCGATCGGATAATCGTGGGTGAGGTTCGCGGCGCCGAAGCGCTCGACATGTTGATTGCGCTTTCGACAGGGCACGACGGTTCACTTACAACGATCCACGCTGGCTCCCCAGCGGAAGCGCTGCGCCGCCTCGAAACGCTCGCGCTGATGGCCGATATGGGGCTTCCGCATCGAGCGATTCGAGCCCAAGTAGCCGATGCGATTGACCTCGTCGTCTTTCAGCAACGCGAAAGCTGTGGGCTGCGACGAGTGGCGAGCGTTGATCGGGTCTTGGGAGGAGATGGTGAAATCCGGACGGAGTCGATCTATCAAGGGCCGCTCAGCGAACCTTGAGCTCAGCAGCCTTAATTGCTGGACTCGCCGCAGCTTTAGCGTCAATCGTCGGTTGGGAGCTCCTTGCTGGGCTCGAACGCGTAGCGCTACTGCGCACCGTGGCGTCAGTGATCGCGCCCGCGCGGGCGGCCGGTAGCGATGGCCGCGGCGCTGCCAGCAGCGAGCGCCGCAGGTTGGCCCTGATTGTGGCGGCTGCCGCTGCGCTGCTCGGGTGGTCAACCCTGGGCCTAGGGCCAGCGCTGGTGCTGGCCTGTTGTAGCCCGCTTGCCGCTCTGGCCGTCATTCGCTCGCGGCAGCGGCGCTGGAGGAGAAGCATCAACCACGACGCTGCCCCGGCCGCGCGGGCAATCGCCGATTCACTTGGAGCGGGTCACTCGCTAAGTGTTGCGATAGCAAACGCAGCCAGCGAAGCAGCTATCTGTAATAAGACGCGATCCGTGCTCGCTGAGGTCGCCTCGTCGATAGCGATCGGCCTCAGCCCCGATGATGCGCTCGAAGCGATGCGTAGGCGCTGTGGCGACGGGCCGTGGGAGGCGATTATCGCTGCGGCCCAACTGCAGCGACGAACGGGGGGAGACCTGGCGCGACTACTGCGCGAGCTGGCCGCCGACCTCGACAGCGTCACCCGAGCCGTGCGCGAGGCGCGCGCGGCCAGTGCGCAGGCTCGCCTGACGGCGAGAATTGTTCTCGCGATGCCGCTCGTTGGTGCAGTCATCTTCGCCGTCGCAGCTCCCCGCACCCTCGCGGCGATCTTTAGTTCACCACTACCACGGGGATTGCTAGCTTTGGCCGCGCTGCTTCAGATCGTGGCAGTAGTTGCGGTGCGCCGGGTGGCACGGGTGCGGCAATGATTAGCGTGGCTGCGCTGAGCGCTGCGCTGGCGACCGGCTGCGCTGCTTTTGCTTGCGGCGAGATCGCAATGCTCCGCGCCGAACGCAGGGCAGCAGCGGAGGCCGCGGTCAGACCTCGTAGGTATTGGCTGCGCGCTCTCCTTGGTCGGCTCACGGCGCCGACGGCGCCGGGTGATCTGGCTGCCTTGGTAGACGCAGCTGGCGCCCCCGGTGGCTACACCGCGAAGGAGCTGATGGGCGCGAAGCTGGTCGGCGCAGCTAGTGGATTGCTGCTGGCATTGATCGCCGCCGCCGTCACAGCGGGAGGGCGCATGACGCTGCTGGTGGTTGCCCTGCCGGTTGCTTTATTCCTCCTTCCCGACCTCCTTCTGCGCCGACGCGCCAGCCACAGGCGCCAGCTGCTGGAGGCCGAATTGCCAATCATCAGCGATCGGATCCTGCTCGCGATAAGAGCTGGGCTGCCACTGGGCCGAGCGCTAGCGAGCGCTGCCGAGCACGGGCGCGGGCTACTGGCGTTAGAGCTCGGGCGCGCCGACGCGCTCACCAGATTGGGCGGATCGCGAACTGAAGCGCTGCTTCAGCTGGAGCGGCGTTGCCCACTGCCGGAGGTTGTCGCGCTCGTCGCGGCGATCCGGCGGTCAGACCGCTACGGGGCCGCGCTGGAGCCGATGCTCGCCGCGCTGGCCGCGGGTGCGCGCGCCGACCACCAACGCAGAATCAGCGAACAAGCCCAGCGCGCGGCGCCGAAGATCCAACTGATTGTGGCCCTCTTGCTTGTGCCGGCGGCGATTTGCTGCATCGCTGCAGGAATGATTGCGGGGCTCGCTGGCGGCTAGTCATTAGCGCTTAGAGTCAGTAATTACAGCGTTTACTGGCCTAGCTTGGTGTGCCAGCGGGGAGCGGCGAAACGGCAATGTGGGAAAAAATGTGCACTTAGAGTTGCATTGTGGGGCGATGTGGGTATTATCGGAATCGCAGACCGGGGTGGAGGGGTTCCTCCCACTCCTCCACCTCGGCCCGCAACTACTTATCTCGCTGGCGACAAGCGAGGCCCTAGATGGCATTCAGAGGAACCTTCGACCACACACTCGACGCGAAGAACCGGCTCACGGTGCCGGTCAAGTTTCGCGCATCGCTAAGCGACGGAGTAGTAGTGGCGAAGGGTGTAGAGCGCTGCGTTTCAGTTTGGACGCCCGACGAGTACGAAGCCTTCGTCGCCTCAGCGCTTGGTCAGCTCAACCCACTCTCGCCGCAGGCGCGTGATCTACAGCGCTACTTCTCAGCCAACGCCGTTGAGACCGAGCTTGACGCCGCCGGCCGCGTGATGGTGCCGCCGTTTCTGCTTGAGCACGGCTCGCTTGGCAAGGAGGTCGTCGTGACCGGCGCCGGCCCGTGCATTGAGATTTGGGATCGCGCCGCATGGTCGGCCGAGAACGCCAAGCTCGCCGCCGACGTGCTCGACATCACCGCAACCCTTGGCCAGGCCAACTGAGATGTTGCTGATGCGCACCGACCACGTTCCCGTCCTGGCCAATGAGCTGGTCGCCGTGCTCGACCCGCGCGCCGGCGAAGTTGTCGTAGACGCAACCTTTGGCGCTGGTGGCCACAGCAGCCGGATCGCTGAGAAGATTGGCCCAGACGGGCTGCTGGTGGCGATCGACCGGGATCCAGAGGCACGCGAGCGCTTTGATCAGCTTGCCAGCGAGCTGCCTTGCCGGACGCGATTCATTCAGGCTTCCTTCGCCGAGGCTCTCTCTGAGCTAGCGGAAGAGCAGCTGCCGGTTGACCTGATCTGGTTTGACCTCGGCGTCTCCTCGATGCAGATCGATACGCCTGAGCGAGGTTTCTCCTACTCGGCTGACGCGCCGCTTGACATGCGGATGGACCCCACGGAGGGGATTACGGCGGCTGAGGTCGTCGCCCAATGGGATGAGCGCCGCTTAGCACGGACCTTCCGTGAATACGGCGAGGAGCGTTACAGCGGCAAGATCGCGCGAGCGATTGTGCGCGAGCGCGAACGCCGTTCTATCGAGACGACGACCGAGCTGGTCGAGATCGTCACGCAGGCTATTCCTACGCCAGCTCGCTTCGGCGCCGGTCACCCAGCCAAGCGCGTCTTCCAGGCGCTGCGGATTGCCGTCAACAACGAGCTCGAAGAGATCGACTTAGCGCTGCCGTTAGCTTGGGAGCTGCTCCGCGAAAACGGCCGATTTGCAGGGATTTCGTTCCATTCGCTAGAAGATCGTCGCGTGAAACAGTTTCTTGCTGGATTGGCCCGCGAATGCGCATGCCCGCCTGGCCTGCCGATCTGTCGCTGCGGCCACGTCGCGGAGGCAACCTTGCTGACTCGCGGCGGTATTACTCCGACCGAAGCTGAGAGCGATGAAAACCCCCGCGCCCGCTCAGCACGGCTGCGTGCGGCGCAGAAGATTCCTGGAGCGGCGCAGTGACCCCTCCACCGACAGCAGCATCGGCAACAGCAGGGCGGATTAGCAGCCCAAGACCGCTGCGCCGCGGCCGCACGCTACCGCGCCCGTCGCGGCCAACGCGCCAGAGCATCGGCCGCGCCGGTGTTGCCTCCGGTGGCCTGCTAGCAAAGCTCTTCGTCGGTCGACGCCTAATTGGCGTTCTTGCGGTATTCCTAATTGGGCTTGTATTCCTTCAAGTTTCGCTGCTGAAGCTGAACACGCAGATCAGCAGCGACGCAGCGCAAAGCCAGGTCCTGATGCGAGAGAACGCCGAGCAGCGCTCGTTGCTCGCTCGGCTCGACGGCGCCCAGCGCGTAACTGGAGCGGCCGGGAATCTCGGCCTCGTGATGCCAGCTCCCGACGCCGTCTGTTACCTGAAGGCAAGCGACTCGAAGGCCTGCGTAGTGAGCGGGGCGGTTGCTGAGTCCTTAGCAGATGATTCAGGGAGCTTGAGCGCCGGGATGACCGACGAGTCAACGGCCATTAGCGACACCGGCGTCGAATCGACTGACGAAAGCGTTCAGGTCGAAGCCGCGCCTCGGGATACACCGGCCGTGGAGTCGCCGCCCAGTTCCGAGCCGAGCGCCGACCCTGGCGGAATGGCCGCAGGGGGAGCCAACTAAAGATGCCGCTGGTCGAGCGACGGATTGGCCTGCTTTTCTCATTATTCCTCTTCCTCCTCCTAATCGCCGGAATGCGCGTCGCCTACCTCGGCATCGTTAAAGGCTCCGGACTATCGAGCGCGGCGGCTGCGCAGCAGGTTGCCGTCGCCAAGCTCCCAGCGGAGCGGGGCACGATTACCGACCACAAAGGTGTGCCGCTTGCCACTTCGATGCCAGCAGATGACGTCTCAGCGACCCCATACCTGATTAAGGACCCCGTAGCTACGGCCAATCAGCTCGCGCCACTGATTGGCGTGCCGGCCGACAAGCTCGTTGCTGAGCTCGCCCGCCGTGATACCGGATTTGTCTATTTGGCCCGCCACGTGCCCGCGGGCGCCGCCGACAAGACCAAGGCCCTAAAAATAAACGGCATCGATTTTGCGCCTAGCGCTCTGCGCACTTACCCGCGAGGGACGCTCGCGGCTCAGGTGTTGGGCGTCGTTGGCGTCGATGGAGACGGACTATTCGGGCTCGAATACGCACACGACAAACTTCTGCGCGGGCAAGATGGTGAGCAACGCCGCGTGCTCGACGGCGGCCGCCAAGCGATAGAGACGCGCGACCTCAAGAGCGCTGTTCCTGGCGGGGCGATTGAGCTCTCGCTTGACGCCGAGATACAGCTAAAGGCCGAGGAGGCACTGCAGTCGGTTGCCGATCAATACAACCCAAAGGGCGCAACCGCGATCGTGGCTAACCCCAAGACCGGAGCGATACTGGCGATGGCCAACTGGCCAAAAGTTGACGCCAATGATCCAGGCAGTGCGCCCGCTGAGGCAATTCAGAACCGCGCGCTCGGAATGACCTTTGAGCCCGGATCAACCTTCAAGGCCTTCACGGTCGCAGCGGCGCTCGAAGATAAAAAAGTTGAGCCAACAACCTCGTTCAACCTTGCGCCATCAATTCAAGTTGCTGACCGCGTGATTGGTGAATCGCACGAGCGCGGCTGGGTCACGCTCGATACCTCTGGAATCCTTGCGCAGTCCAGTAACGTCGGCGCGATCATGGTTGGCCAGCGCCTCGGGGCGAAAAGGTTCAGCCAGTGGGTCAACAAGTTCGGTTTCGGCCAACCGACCGGCGTTGACCTTCCCGGCGAAGAGCGTGGATTGATCACGCCGCTCGCGAAATATTCCGGCTCTTCGATGGGCAACATGCCGATCGGACAAGGCCAGCTTGTGACTCCGCTGCAGATGGTCAGCGCTTACGGCGCAATCGCAAATGGCGGAACATTGCTCAGGCCGCGTTTGGTCGACACCGTCAACGGCAAAGCGACCGGCGGCGCTGGCGCAGGAGAACGAATCATCAGCGCTAGGACGGCTGCTGCAGTGAGGATCATGTTGACGGGCGTCTTCCAGCCTGGCGGTACCGCCAGCGAAGTATCAATTCCCGGCTACGAACTGGCCGGCAAAACCGGAACCGCCAACAAGATTGATCCGGCGACGGGTAAGTATTCGCAGACCGACTACGTAGCGTCGTTTATTGGAATGGCCCCGGCGGCAGATCCAGAGCTGCTCGTGAGCATCGTCGTAGACGAGCCTCAGGGCGACATTTACGGTGGCGCGGTTGCAGCTCCAGCGTTCGGTGAGATCGCCGCGTTCGCGCTCCCTTACCTGCGAATCGCACCGAAGTAAAGGCCGGACGCCTCGTTACTCTGGCGCAATGCGCTTGCGCGAGCTATTCGACGACCCCGGGAGCGGGCAAGAAGACGTTGAGATCAGCTCAATGGCGCTCGATGACCGGCTCGTTGAGCCAGGAACTCTGTTTTGCTGCGTTCCCGGCTTCGAGCGCGACGGCCACGACTTTGCGCCCTCCGCAGTGAAGCGCGGGGCCGCCGCCTTGCTGACCGAGCGAACGCTCGGGCTCGGCGTTCCAGAAGTCGTCGTTGACGACGTTCGAGCGGCGATCGCGCCCGCCGCCGCGAGGCTCAATGGCAACCCGACCAATGCACTGCAGATGGTTGGGATCACCGGCACGAATGGCAAGACGACGACGGCTTTTTTGACGCGCGCGCTGCTCGAGGCATCTGGCAGTCAGACAGGGCTGCTGGGAACGGTCGAACAAATCATCGGAGGTAGGCGCGAAGCAACGGCCAGGACGACGCCGGAGGCGATTGAACTGCAGCGCTGCTTTGCGCAGATGGTCGCTGCAGCTGACGAGGCATGCGTGATCGAGGTTTCCTCGCACGCAATCGCCCTGCACCGTTCGGATGCAATTGATTGGAACGTAACCGCCTTCACGAACCTCAGCCGAGAGCATCTCGATTTCCACGGCGAGATTGAGGCCTACTTCGCTGTCAAGGCGCGTCTACTAAAAGAGGCCGGTGTGCGAGCGGTCGTCAATATCGACGATCAATACGGCAGGCGGCTCGCCGCGGAACTGAGCGACGTGACGACAATTGGAATCACTAGCGACGACGCCGATCTGCAGGCCGAGTCGATCACGATCGATGCCTCCGGCAGTAGCTTCACGGCCGCAGGGGTCGATTTTCGCGTGCCGCTCCCCGGTAACTTCAACGTGCTCAACGCGCTTTGTGCTATCGCAATTGCACGCGCTTTGGGCGTCGAGAATTCAGTCATCGCGGTGGCATTGGCTGGCGCTGAGGTGGCGCCCGGCCGTTTCGAGCCGGTCGATGAAGGGCAACCTTTTGCGGCAATCGTCGACTACGCACACACTCCCGATTCGCTCGAAAATGCTCTCCGAACCGCGCGCGAATTGACAGAGAACAGATTGATTGTCGTCTTTGGCGCCGGCGGCGACCGTGACAGCGGCAAGCGTGAGCAGATGGGTCGCGTAGCCAGCGAGCTCGCCGACTTGATGATCGTCACGTCCGACAATCCAAGATCGGAAGAGCCGCAAGTAATCATCGACGCGATCCTGGCTGGCGTCGCTGGCGCCGGCGCGGCAGAGGTTGAGATTTACGTTGACAGAGCAGAAGCGATCGCTGCGGGCGTCGCCGCCGCCGCCGTTGGTGACGTCGTGCTGGTGGCTGGCAAGGGGCACGAGCAGGGGCAGCAGATCGCGCACGGGGTAGTTCTGGATTTCGACGATCGCAAGGTTCTGGCTCAGGCAATTGAAGGCCTTCGCTCGTGAAGACTCGCTGGAGCGCGGCCGAAGTCGCCGCGAACGCGGGCGGGCAGATTGCGGCCGGAAACGCGGCTGTCGCTGCGCCCAGCTCGGTAACGATCGATTCGCGAGAGATCGTGCCGGGGGCATTATTCGTCGGCCTCGCAGGCTCAGTCGAGGACGGCGGTGAATTTGCTGGCGCAGCGCTGGCCTCGGGGGCGTGGGGAGTAATCGTTTCCGAGCAGCACGCCGCCGCGCTGGACTGCGACGACGAGCAGGTTGTGATCGCGGTTAGCGACCCGTTGCAAGCGCTCGCCAATCTGGCGGAGGCCTGGCGGCGCGAACTTGGCTGCGCGGTGATCGCGGTCACCGGATCAACCGGTAAGACGTCGACAAAGGACATCATTGCCGGGATGCTGGCGCCGTCGCGACGGACGGTCGCGACAGTAGAAAACTTCAATACCGAGATTGGCCTACCGCTCACGATTCTCGCCGCGCCCGCAGGCACAGAGGTGCTGGTACTGGAGATGGCAATGCGTGGAGAGGGTCAGATCGCTGAGCTAACGCGGATCGCCCAGCCGGACGTAGGAGTGATCGTGAACGTCGGGCCCGTGCACCTTGAGCAACTGGGCACGGTCGAGGCGGTCGCGCGCGCCAAAGCTGAGCTGATAGTCGGCCTTGGGCCGGGCGCTGTCTCAGTAGTGCCCGCCGGCGATGCGCTGCTTGAGCCCCACATCCGTAGTGACATTCGGACTATCCGGTTTGGCCCAGGAGGAGAGCTTGAGCAGCTGCCAGACACAATTGAGCTGCCTTTCGCGTCGGCTCACATGCGCAGCAATGCGCTCGCCGCGCTGGCCGCTGTGCGCGCTCTCGGGGTCGAGCCGAGCGGCCTAATCGAGGTCGAATTGTCAATGCTGCGTGGGCAACGCCTGCTGCTAAAGGACAATGTTGTTGTCATCAACGACTGTTACAACGCAAACCCAATGTCGATGCGTGCGGCGCTCGACGATCTAGCCGATTCGGCCTCCGGCCGAACCGTCGCCGTGCTCGGCGACATGCGCGAATTAGGCCCCGATCAGCGCCGTTTTCACGCTGAGCTTGGAGCCCACGTCCGCGAGCTTGGCGTCGATGTACTCGTGACGGTTGGTGGAATGGCGCGCGACGCCGGTCCGCCCTTTGGTGGCGAAAACCTCTACTCACTGGAGAGTGCGGCGCAGGCCGCCGACCAGATCGCTTCGATTGTCGAGCCGGGCGACACGGTGCTGATCAAAGGCTCGCGTGGCGTCGGGCTCGAGGTCGTCGCTGAAGCACTTTGCCGCGCGCTGCCGCCGGCCGCCGGGGGAGGCGACTGATGGGCGAGGTTCTGATTGGTGGAACGTGTGCGTTGCTGATCTGCGTCTTTGCCTCGCCGCGACTGATCATTTTCCTGCGCGGGCGCGAATTTGGCCAGCAAATCCGTGAGGAAGGGCCGGCCGGCCACCACGCCAAAGCTGGAACACCGACGATGGGTGGGGTTTTGATCTTCATCTCGATCGCGGTTCCATTCCTTGTTCTGACCGAATGGGATTGGCGCGCCATCGCTGTATTTGGAACTGCCGTGGCCTGCGCGCTGCTTGGTTTTGTTGATGACTATTCGAAGATCGTCCGGCGCCGCTCACTCGGCCTTCGCGCACGCACAAAGATGATCGTGCTGCTGTTAATTTCGCTCGCGCTTTGGTGGGTTGCGACCCACAAGGCTGGGCTCTCAACCACCGTGCAGCTGCGCTTCGTCGACGTAAGCGTCGATCTCGGCCTTTTCTTCCCGGTCGCCGTCTTCCTCGTGATCGCTGGCTCAACTAACGCCGTCAACCTCAGCGATGGGCTTGACGGCCTCGCGGCAGGCTGCGTAGCGATCGTGATGCTCGCCTATGTTGCAATCACGTTCATCACAACCGGCGACCGCGACCTTGCGCTGCTGAGCGCCTGCATCGTCGGCGCCTGCATCGGCTTCCTGTGGTTCAACGCATTTCCAGCCACAATTTTTATGGGCGACACCGGCTCGCTTGGGCTCGGCGGCGCAATCGGTGCGATCGCAGTCATGACCGACACAATGTTGCTGCTGGTGCTAATCGGCGGCATCTTCGTGATCGAGGCGCTCAGCGTGATCATCCAGGTTTCTGTTTTCCAGAGTTTGCGCAAGCGCGTCTTCCTAATGGCGCCAATTCACCACCACTTCGAGATGCGCGGCTGGTCAGAGACGAGGATTATTCTGCGCTTCTGGATTGTTGCTGTGGTCTGCTCGGCGATTGGATTTACGCTCTACCAAGCCAACATCAGCTAGGCGGCGGCGTATCGTTGGAACTATGGCTGCTGCAAGTCGCCCTCCAATCCCGCCCGGCCCATGGCTCGTCGTTGGGCTTGAGCGCTCCGGCGCCTCGTGCGCGCGAGCGCTCTGGAATAGGGGTGAGCCGGTTATCGGAGTCGACATCGGCGAGCCAAAGCAGAGCGAAGTGTTGCGCCAAGAAGGAATTGAAATCTCACTGATGAGCGATGGCGTTGAGGAGCTCGAGCGCGCCCGCGCGGTCGTACGCAGCCCAGGCGTGCCCAACGACGCCGCGGTCCTAGTTGCTGCTCGAGCGGCAGGAATCCCGATCTACAGTGAGCTCGAACTGGGCTGGCGAATGCTGGAATCACCATTTGTTGCCGTCACCGGCACGAACGGAAAGACGACGACGGTTGAGCTGCTGAGCGAGATTTGGCGGGCGGCCAGCCGCGAGGCCGTCGTGGCAGGCAACATCGGCACGGCGGTCAGTTCGCTGGTTGGACAGATTGGGCCGGAGACGACAGTGATTTGTGAGGCCAGCTCATTTCAACTTGAGGATTCGGTTGCCTTTGATCCCGAGGTTGCAGTGCTGCTGAACATCGAACCCGACCACCTTGACCGCCACGGCGACTTCGACTCCTATCGCAAAGCAAAACTTAAACTCTTTGCCTTTCAAGACGAGGATGATTTTGCCGTCGGGCGAGCCGAGATGTTGGCACTAGCCGGCGGTCACGCGCGGCGCGTTACGGTCGATCTGGGCGTCGACAACGGCGCCGAGCTCGAATTACGCGACGGACTGATTTGCTGGAACGGCACCGCACTGCTGGCCGCTAGCGAGGTTCGCCTGCGCGGCGCTCACAACCTTGAGAACGCGCTGTGCGCAGCTGCCGCTGCGCTTAGCTCCGGAATCCCAGGCGAAGCAGTGGTCGCGGCGCTGAGGTCATTTGCTGGCGTCGAGCACCGGCTTGAAGAGATTGGCAGCAGTGAAGGGGTGCTCTGGGTCAATGACTCGAAAGCGACCAATGTGGCGTCAACAATCGTCGCTCTGGCGGCCTTCGAACAGCCGTTAGTGCTGATTGCCGGGGGCGAAGCAAAAGGCCAGCAGTTCGCAGCATTAGCGCAGGCTGCTGCTGCAAGTGTGAGCGCCGCGTTTCTAATTGGCGCGGACGCTGAGCAGATCGCATCATCCTTCGAAGGACTGGTGCAAACAAGCCGCTGCCGCAGCCTTGAAGAGGCCGTCGCTGCCGCAGCCGCCGTTGCGGTCGAAGGCGAAATCGTGCTGCTTTCACCGGCCTGCGCAAGCTTTGATCAGTTCCCCGCTGGCTTTGAGCAACGAGGTGAAGAGTTTCGGCAAATGGTTCAGCAACTACCGGGGTTTTTGAGTATCTAGAAGCGCTGGCAAGGAGTTTTTCCTAGGGCGGCGAAGAGGACTATGAATGGCCCGAGCGAGCGCACCTGCGCATGAACCAGCCGCCGCTCGGGAAAGCTCGCGTAATCGATCGGTCGAGGAGGACGTGCTACTGAGCGCGGTCTTCTGTTTAGTCGCTTTCGGCGCGGTGATGGTTTACAGCGCTTCGTCGGCGTCGTCCGTCGTCGAAGGCGGCGGCAACGGCAGCTCACTTCTGATCCGTTACCTCGTTTTCGCAGCGCTCGGCTTCGTTGGCTTGAACATCGCGATCCGTTTCCCACTGAAAAAGCTGCTGGCGCTGACTGGGCCGCTGCTGGCCATCGCCTTCGTCTTGCTGATAGCGGTAAAGATTCCGGGAATCGGCGTTACCGTCAATGGCGCTCGCCGCTGGATTGGCTTTGGCGAACTGCAGTTCCAGCCCAGTGAACTAGCGAAGCTCGCGTTGATTCTCTACTCGGCGCGTTTCCTGGCCGAGCGGCAACGAGGTTTCAGGAGCTCCGGCGAGCTTTTGCCTCTGGTCTTGGTCGTTGGCGCGGCGATCCTCTTGGTTGTGACACAGCCAGACCTTGGAACCGCGCTAGTGGCAGGGTTTACCTGCGCGGCTATGTTGATTGCGGCTGGAATCAAGCTTCGCTGGCTCGCCGGTTACGCCGGCGTTGCAGCGGTGCTCGTGCTCTTTTATTCGCTCAGTGCTCCATATCGCCAAGCGCGACTGACGTCATTCCTCGACCCTTGGAGCCATGCAAGTGACATCGGCTTCCAGGCAGTTCAGGGCCAGATCGCAATTGGTTCAGGAGGCATTTTCGGCCGCGGACTGGGGCAGTCGGTACAGAAGATCTTTTACCTGCCCGAGGCTCACACCGACTTCATCCTTTCGATCATCGGTGAGGAGCTTGGCGTGATTGGGCTTTGCGGACTGTTGCTGCTTTATGCGCTAGTCGCCTGGGCTGGGCTGCGGATCGCACAATCTGCCAGCGGGCGCTACGCGCAGATGCTCGCCGCCGGGATTACCTCGCTGATTCTCTGCCAAGCATTGCTCAATCTTTTCGCGGTGCTCGGAATCGTGCCGCTTACTGGCGTACCACTGCCGTTTCTTTCCTACGGCTCAACTAGCCTCGTTACGCTACTTGTTGGCGTGGGGCTCTTGCTCAACATCGCCCGAGGCGGCAGTGCCAACGCGCGGGCCGCCACTGTTAAGCCGGATGCGCGACGATCTGAGGACGACTATGCAGACGACCTATCTGATCGCAGCCGGAGGAACCGCCGGCCACGTAGTGCCAGCGCTCGCGGTCGCCGACGCGCTGCGCACTAGCGGGTCGCGCGTAGTTTTCGTTGGTGGTGATCGAGCCGAGGCCCAAATGGTGCCGCGGGCTGGCTTCGAATTTCACCAAATTTCAGTCGAGGGCCTCGACCGCAGCAACCCACTGCGAGCGATCCGCGCGATCTTGATGTCGATTGCAGCGACATTCAGTGCTTGGAGGATAATCGGGCGCTTGCGTCCAGCGGCGGTTCTGGGCGGCGGTGGTTATGTCGCCGGCCCCGTCGGCGCTGCTGCCGTTCTGCGCCGAGTTCCACTGGTTCTAACCGAAGCTGATTCCCACTTCGGTTTGACCAACCGCTTGCTTGCACCGTTTGCACGCAAAATCTGTCTTGCATTCCAGCTCGAGGGACGCTCCAGCGAGCGCTACATCGTGACCGGAAGACCGATTCCGCAGCAGGCCAGCGACGCGGGCGCAGCCCGCCAGCGCTTTGGCCTCAGCGACCACGATCGAGTCGTCGTCGTCGTTGGCGGCTCGCTCGGTGCACGTTCAATCAACGAAGCAGCCCTGGAAGCATTCGCCGACAATTCGGATTTGAAGGTCATTCATGCCGCTGGAGAGCGTGACCTGGCGTCGCTCGAGGCGCGGCCGCGCGGCCCTGGCTACCAGCTTTTTGGCTACATCGAATCTTTCTCTGAGGTGCTGCTCGCCGCCGACCTCGTTGTTTCACGCGCCGGCGGCTCCGTCTTTGAAATCGCTGCGGCAGGACGCCCGGCAATCTTGGTTCCATACCCGCACGCAGCGGCCGATCATCAGGCAGGTAACGCGCGCTGGATGGAGCAGGCGGGCGCGGCAACAGTGCTCGCCGATAAAGAGCTCAGTGGCGCGCGACTTGCCAGCGATGTTGATCGCTTGCTCGCTGACCCAGCGCTGCTCGCGCAGATGGCTCGGGCCTCGGCCTCGATTGCGCGCCCGGACGCAACTGCTGCAGTTGAGACGCAGCTACGAATGGCTGGCGGCGAGCGATGACAGGCGCGGCAGATTGGAGTTCACGCCAGCTTCACTTTGTTGGAATCGGCGGCGCTGGAATGAGCGGCTGGGCCGCCGTTGCGGCTGAGCTCGGCGCCACGGTGAGCGGCAGCGACGCTGTCGATTCTCCAACCCTGGCGGCGCTGCGCGAGCAGGGAATAAAGGTTTATGCCGGCCACAGCGCTAGCCATTTGCCGAGCATTGAAGCAACCGAAGTCGTTCGGTCTAGTGCAATTTCTGACATTAATCCTGAGCTTGTCGCGGCGCGAGAGCGTGGCCTGCCAGTGATGGAACGGGCTGAGCTGCTGGCTGAGCTAACCGCCCTGCGGCGCACGATTGCGGTCGCAGGGGCGCACGGCAAGACCACCACGTCGAGCATGCTCGCGCAGGTCTTGATCGAGTGCGGGCTGGACCCCGGCTACCTAATCGGCGGGGAGCTGAGGAGCAGTGGCCGCAACGCCGCTTGGGGAAGCGGCGAGTGGCTGGTCGTCGAGGCCGACGAGTCGGACCGCTCGATGCTCGCGCTCAATGTCGAGGTAGCAGTGGTTACCAACGTTGAGCTAGATCACCACGCCAGCTATCGATCGCTCGCCGAGCTGCGCGAAGTCTTTCGCAGCTTCGTCAGTAGGCCCGCCGCCGCTGTGATTCCAAATTCGCCAGAGCTGCTCGAGCTGCGCGGCGATCGCCCCGTTGTAGCGTTTGAGGTCGGCTCGCTCGAACTGCGTCCAAACGGCTCCCAGTTCGACTGGCGCGGCCAGCAGGTCACGCTCAACGTTGGTGGAGCTCACAACGCAAGCAACGCGGTCGCAGCGCTGGAAGCGGCCCTGCTGGCTGGCGTTGAGCAGCACGATGCTGCACTAGCAATCGGTTCTTTTAGCGGCGTCGGGCGACGATTTGAGCAGCTTGGGCGCAGCGAAGCCGGCGCTTTGATCATCGACGATTACGCACACCACCCGACCGAGATCGCGGCGACGATTGCGGCCGCACGAACACTCAGCTCAAAGCGCGTGGTCGCCGTCTTCCAGCCGCACCTCTACTCGCGTACCGAGAGACTGGCCTCGGAATTCGGGCGTGCACTTGCCGCCGCCGACGTCGTCTGCGTGCTCGACGTCTACGAGGCTCGCGAGAAGCAAGTAGATTTCCCTGGTGTCGACGGAAGACTGATCGCCGCCGCCGCGGCCGACGCTGGCGGCGGAAAAGAGGTGCTCTGGCTACCCGAGTTCGGCGACGCGCTGGCGCAACTGAAGTTGCGCCTGCGCGCCGACGACAGCTGCCTGATACTTGGCGCTGGGGACGTTCGCAGCCTTGGCGAAACTCTCGTCGCTGAGCCGAGCAGTCGCTAATGAAGGAGAGCAGAGCCTGCGGGCGAAGAGTCCCTTAATGCCCAGTTGGCCCAGCGCGCTAGTGCGCGCGCCTCGATTTATCTCAATGCCGCGAGTGCGGCGCCCGTCGCTGACGCTGATCGTCTCGCTGCTAGTGGCGGCTGCACTGCTGCTCGGCGGCTGGGTCTGGTTTCGTGATTCGTCGCTCGTCGCCGTCGAGAGAGTCACCGTCACCGGCGCCAGTGGCCTCGGAGCGCCGGCGGTGCTCTCGTCGTTGACCGGAGCCGCTCAACAGATGACAACCTTGAACGTTGATCGCGGCGCGCTAAACGCTGCTGTCGAGCGCTTCCCGTTGGTCAAAAGCATCAGCGTTACGACGAAGTTTCCCGATGGAATGTCGATTGTCGTGCGCGAGCGCCGACCAGTGGCTTCATTGGTTGGGCCCGCAGGGGCGCTCACGGTCGCGGCAGACGGAGTGATTCTTACCGGGATTCCAAGTGCCGGCCTACCGGTGATCGCCGTAACGAGCCCCGTCAGCGGGCCCCGCGTTGTCGACCCCGCGACCGCATCAGAGGTTGATCTAGTTGCGCTCGCTCCGCGAGCGCTTCGCGCGCAGATCGCGGAGGTGACGGCGGCCGACGACGGGTTCGGTGTCAGGCTGCGCAGCGGCACACTGCTGCGCTTTGGCGACGCTAGTCGCTTAGCTGCCAAGTGGGTCGCGGCCGAGCGAGTTCTTCGCGACCCACAGGCAGTCGGCGCTGCTTACATTGATCTTTCAATTCCCGAAAGGCCCGCATCGGGGGCGCTTACTAGCGGGAATTCAGCGGCAGCCCCGGCAGCCGTTGATCAGTGAGCAAAACCAACTCTAAAGTAGAAGGTAAGGGTCAAAAAGGGGCAAACCCTCGACTCAAGCTCGAGGGATTTGGCCTGCAAGCGGTCTTGCTTCCCTAGTCTGTCGTTGACAAGCGGCTCTTTCACTGCCACCGTGGCGTTCGTCCGTCGGCAGAAACTGACGCCGGGACAGGACATCGATAAATCGAGGGTCGGACGAAATTTATGACTGACTATCAAGCCGGAAGCTATCTCGCAGTGATCAAAGTCGTCGGTGTGGGCGGCGGGGGAACTAATGCCGTCAATCGGATGGTTGACGCTGGCCTGCGCGGGGTTGAGTTCATCGCGACAAACACCGACGCTCAAGCGCTTGACGTATGCGACGCCGACATCAAGCTCAACATCGGCCATGAGCTCACGCGCGGCCTTGGCGCCGGCGCGGACCCACAGGTTGGCTTTGGCGCGGCGGCCGAATCACGCGATGACATCAAAGAGGCGCTGAAGGGTGCCGACATGGTCTTCGTCACGGCGGGCGAAGGCGGCGGCACCGGCACCGGCGCTGCCCCCGTGATCGCTGAGATCGCCAAGGCCGAGATCGGCGCGCTGACGGTCGGCGTCGTTACTCGCCCGTTTGAATTCGAAGGAGCGCAGCGTATGCGCGCCGCCGACGAAGGGATCTCCCGCCTGCGTGAGGTTGTTGACACGCTGATCGTGATTCCGAACGAGCGCCTGCTGGCAACAGTCGAGAAGCGCACGACCGTGCTCGAAGCTTTCCGCGAAGCTGACAATGTGCTGAGGCAAGGCGTTCAGGGCATTACCGACCTAATCACCATCCCTGGCCTTATCAACCTTGACTTCGCCGACGTTCGGACCGTTATGTCGGACGCTGGCTCGGCGATGATGGGGATCGGCGCCTCGACTGGCGAAACGCGCGCAGTCGACGCCGCCAAGGCGGCGATCGAAAGCCCGCTGCTTGAAGACACGATTGAAGGCGCGACCGGCATTTTGCTGAACATCACCGGCGGCAGCGAACTCGGCCTCTTTGAGGTCAATGACGCGGCCGAGATCGTCCATTCGGCGGCCGATAAGAACGCAAATATCATCTTCGGGGCCGTACTCGATGAGTCGATGGGCGAAGAGGTCCGCGTGACCGTAATCGCGACCGGCTTCGACCAAGCTTCCGGCCGCAGCCGTCCGCGCAAAGCGCGCACGGAACAAAGTGATCGAGCGCCAAGCGATCGAGCGACTAAGCGCGAGCGCTCGCCGCGGCCGTTGCCCGCTGACCTAAAGATCAGCGACGACGATCTCGACATCCCGTCATTCCTTAAATAACTCTTTAAACGGGATTGCTGGCTGATCAAGATCTCGCGCTTGGCTGCTGGCCAGGCTGAGCTTGTGCTAGGCGCTGAGGACTACGAGGCAACGTGGAGATAGGCAGCGCAGCCCAGAGTTGTCCGCCGCGGCGGTAGCCTCGCCTCACATGCGCATCTTCTCTGGCATCCAGCCGACCGGCCGCAAGCACCTCGGTAACTTCATTGGGGCGATCCGCCAGTACGTTGACGGGCAAGAGCGGGCGGCCGCGCAAGGCGGCTTGGCGATCTTCTGCATCGTCGACCTGCACGCAATCACGGTTGCCTACGACCCATTAGAGCTGCGTGAGCGTACTTACGACATCGCTGCGTTGCTAATTGCTGCTGGCCTCGATCCCGCCAGCTGCATTCTCTTTCGCCAATCCGATGTGCCTGAGCAGACAGAGCTTTGCTGGCTACTCTCGTCGGTCAGCTCACACGGCGACTTAAACCGAATGCATCAGTTCAAAGAGAAGTCGCAGGTGCAGCGCGAGCTGGTTTCAGCCGGGCTCTTCTTCTACCCGGTGCTGCAGGCCGCCGACGTGCTCGCCTACCGCTGCGATGAGGTGCCGGTCGGGGAGGACCAGCGCCAACACATTGAGCTGATGCGCGACATCGCTGAGCGCTTCAATGCTCGCTTCGCTGGCGGCGAGGAGTTGCTCGTCGCGCCCCAGCATCAGATCCCTGAGGTCGGCGCGCGGATCATGGACCTCCAGAACCCCGATGCCAAGATGTCAACGACGGCTGCCTCCGAGGAAGGCACAATCTTCGTGCTCGACGAGCCTTCGACGATCAAACGCAAGCTGGGCAAAGCAGTTACAGATTCCGACGATCCACCGGTGATCGGCGTAGGGCCTGACAAGCGCGGTGTCAGCAACCTGCTTGAGATTCTTGCTGCTTGCAAAGCAATCACGCCGGAGGAGGCGGCCGCTGAGCTGGCCGGGGCGCGTGGGTACGGCGACCTCAAGAACGCAGTCAGCGACGCGGTCACTGAGATGCTGGCGCCGGTCGGTGAGCGCTACGAGGAGCTCCGCGGCGACGAAGCAGCGCTTGAGCAAATACTCCAAGACGGGGCGACCCGCGCCCGCCAGATTGCCGCAGTGACGCTCGCCGAGGTTCGCGGCGCGATGGGCGTCGGCCCAGTCGGCTGAGCGAAGTGCAGCGCCGGCTCGTAATTCTCGCTGGCTCGATCGTCCTGCTCGACACGCTCTTCTACGCGGCTTTAGCGCCGCTATTGCCTTCGCTCTCCGAACAGTTTTCGCTTGGTAAGAGCGGTGCAGGCCTGCTGGTTGGGGTCTACCCGATCGGAACCTTTATCGGCGCGCTGCCAGCCGGCTGGGCGACGGCTCGCTACGGGCCGCGACGTACGGCGCTCGTGGCACTCGTGCTGATGGCCGCCGCGGCGCTCGTCTTCGCCTTCGGCCAAACAATCGAATTGCTATTCCTCGGTCGGTCAATCCAGGGGCTGGCAGGAGCCGTCTCATGGACCGCGGCGCTAGCTTGGCTGGCGCAAGGAACGAGCATTGAGCGGCGCGGTGAAGCGCTCGGATTCGGTATTGGTGCGGGCGTCGTCGGCGCGCAGTTTGGCCCAGTGCTGGGCTCAGTCGCTCACCTCATCGGCCGCGGACCAGCCTTTGCGGCAACAGCGCTAGCGGCCGGGGTCATAGCGGCCGTCGCAATTCGCACACCGGAGCCACGCGTCGACGTCGCGACGACCGGTGGCTCACCGCTCAAGCTGCTGCGCAACAGTCGCTACCTAGTTGCGCTGCTGATTCTTGTCATTCCGTCGATGGCTTTCGGCGTCGTTGAGGTGCTGGTGCCACTACGACTTAGCGAGCTTGGCTCAAGCGCCGAGCTGATTGGGCTGATTTTCTTCCTCGCTGGAACGCTGGAGGCAGTGATGAGCCCGCTTGTCGGTCGCCTCAGCGACCGAGTCGGCGTGTTGAAAATCATCCGCCTAGGGATGTTCCTGGTGGGTGCACTGCTGATCTCGCTCTATTTCCCTACCAGCGTGATCCTGCTCGCCTTCGCGCTAATACTCTGCTCTGGAGCTATCGGAATCCTCTGGGTTCCGGCCGGGAAGCTAGTTTCCTTGGCCTCTGAGCGACTTGGCGTTGACCAAGGCTGGGGATTCGCATTCCAGAACAGCACCTGGGCTCTCGCAATTGGTGCTGGAGCGACTGTTGGGGGCGCGCTGGCCTCGATTGGTGGCGATCTCCTGGCTTATGGCGTGGCTGGCGCACTCTGCGCGCTGGTCGGCGCCGTGATGTTCGGGCGTCGACCGGCCGCCGCTGTAAGTTCTGAGCCGTGATCGCTGCCGAGATTGAGCTCGACCTTGAGCTTTTCACGGGCCCATTTGACCTGCTGTTGACGCTCGTCCTTCGCGAGGACGTCGACCTGCTCGACCTAGACCTCGCTGAAATAGTCGTTTCGTACATCGATGTGCTCGAAGCGCGCGGTGAGCTCGACCTTGAGACGGCGACCGAGTTCATCGTGCTCATCGCTGCGCTACTAGAGCTGAAGTCGCGCCTGATGCTTTCGGCCGGCGAAACCGATGAGCTCGGCGACCTTGAGCCTGGCGAAGCGGCGGAAGAGCTGCTGGCACGGATGCTCGATGCGCGCCGCTACCGCCACGCTGCCGATCATCTCGCGGCGCTGCTCGATCAGCAGCGCGGCCATCATTACCGCGAAGCACCACTTCCCGGCTTCATCAAGCAGATAACACTCGAGAACGCCGAGCAAGTTTACGCCGCGAGCCAGCTCGGCGAGGCGATCGGTGGGCTGCTGCGGACGCCGCCGCAGATCTCGCTCGCCCACCTGCGCATCTCGACCGTCACGGTTCCGGCGCGGCTCGCGCACCTGCGCAAGGTTTTGCTGCGCGGTTCCTGCTCCTTTGACGACGCCGTAGCCGGAGCGGACCGAATGACCGTTGCCGTGACGCTTTTTGCGCTGCTCGAGCTTTACAAGCAGGGCGAGGCGACTTGGCAGCAGGCGGCGCCGTTCGCGCCGATCACAATTGCAGCCGTCGAGCAGCCGCAGCGCCCGTATCTGATCGAAGGAGCGGCATGAATCAGCCAGCGCAGATGATTGAAGCCTTGCTCTTCGTAAGCCCCCAGCCGGTCAATGAAGCGGAGTTAGCAGAGGCGATTGGCTGCGAGATCGAAGCGATAAGCGCCGGGCTGGCTGAACTTGAGCTCGCTTGGGCAGCAGGCGAGCGGGGGATCGTGCTGAGGCATGTTGCCGGTGGATACACGCTCGCCAGCGCACCCGAGAACGACGAAGCCGCGCGGCGCCTGCTTTCCAAACCGCGCACACCGCCACTGACGCCAGCTCAAGCCGAGACGCTCGCGATCGTCGCCTACCTTCAGCCCGTTTCAAGGCCAGAGATCACGCGAATCCGTGGCGTCAGCGCTGATTCCGCTAGTGGCACTTTGCTAGAGCGCGGGTTGATCGAGGAGTCGGGCCGCTCGCAGTTCGGCGCGATCTGCTTTCGCACAACCGATCTCTTCCTCCGTCTTTTCGGCCTCAGTTCGATTGGCGAGCTGCCGCCTATTTCCGAATGGGATCCAAGCCCGGAGGACGAGTCCGACCTGCGCGAGCGGTTGATGGCTGCTGGGGGCGGGCGACTTGGGGAGCAGCCGATCGCCGATGGCGACCGGGCGATGCAGGAAGCGCTGCCGCAAGGCGAAGCGCAAGCAGCTAGCGGAAGCGACGCGCAAGGCAGTGACGCATCAGAAGGCGATCAGTCGGCCAACGCGTTCGCAGCCAACTGACCGCAGGCAGCGGCAATGTCTTGGCCACGCGTCAAGCGCACCGTCGCACCAATTCCGTTTGCTTCGAGCGTGCTTTGGAAGGCGTCGATCGCCGCCCTCGATGAACCCTCATAGGGCGAGCCGGTCGGGTTGTACGGGATCAAGTTGATTTTGTAGCGCCGCGGGTCGAGCAGCGCAGCCAGCTCGACCGCCTGCTCGTAGCGGTCGTTGACCCCGGCCAGCATCACGTACTCAATGAACGTCATCCGGCGGCGGGCCTCGTAGTGGCGGTCGCAGGCGGCCAAGATCTCGGCGATTGGGTAGCGCTCGTTGACGGCCATGATCTCGCTGCGCAGCGCGTCGTTGGGCGCGTGCAGTGAGAGCGCAAGGCGGATCGGACGAGATTGCTGCGCAAGCGCGTCGATCCCCGGCGCCCAGCCAACCGTTGAGATTGCTGTGCGGCGGCTGGTGATTCCGAGGTCCGGCAGCAGGTCGCAAGCCGCGAGCACGTTGTCGAGGTTCATCATCGGCTCACCCATCCCCATGAAGACGCAGTGGTTGACGTCGCCAAGCCGCCGGAAGTAGAGCGCCTGATCGATTATCTCTGCGCTCGTCAGGTTGCGACCAAACTTCATCGCGCCTGTCGCACAGAAGCTGCAGCTTAAGGGGCAGCCGGACTGCGATGAGAGGCATAGCGATCGGCGCCCGTCGCGGTAGCTCATTAGCACCGCTTCGACCGGCCGCCCATCGATGGTGGTGAAGAGCACCTTGATCGTGCCGTCACTTGAAACCGCCTCGTTCTCGACCTTCAGCGTTGAGAAGGGGATCGACTCGCTGAGTTTCGCGCGAAGCGGCGCTGGAAGGTCGCTCATCTCCTCCCAGCCGGCGGCGCCGCGCGCCTGCCAAGCCCAAGCTTGGTCGAAGCGGTAGCTGGGCTCGCCAGCTTGATCGAGCGTCGCGCGTAGAAGTTCGAGATCCATTGCCCCCTATCGTGGCAGCCAAGACGATGAGACTCGGCAAGTATTTAGCCCACTCAGGAATCGCCTCTCGCCGCGGTAGTGAAGCGCTGGTCGCCAGCGGGCGGATCAGCGTCGACGGGGAGATCGTTTTCGACCCCGCTTTAGACGTCGATTCGCGCAATAAGATCCTTTTCGATGGAGAGCGCGTTGGCAGCGGGCCCCAGGTAAGGGTTGTCTACGCGCTCAATAAGCCGCCCGGCGTAGTTTCGACCGCGGCCGACACGCACGGTCGACCAACCGTCGTTGAGATGGTTCGCAGCGGCGCTGCAAGTTCGCGCCGGCTGTATCCGGTTGGCCGGCTCGACGTCGATTCAACTGGGTTGATCTTGCTGACCGACGATGGCAATCTCGCTCACCGCATGACCCACCCGAGCTTTGAGGTGCCCAAGCGCTATATCGCACGCGTAGCCGGTGGCGCGCTCAGCGAGCGGGCGCTCCAGGCGCTGCGCGATGGAATTTTCCTTGAGGACGGAAAGACGGCTCCCGCGAAAGTCAGACAGATCGCCGCTGGCCACATCGAGCTGACAATCCATGAGGGACGAAAGCGGCAGGTTCGCCGGATGTGCGAAGCGGTTGGCCACCCCGTAAGTGAGCTAAAACGGATCGCGTTTGGAACGCTCGAACTTGGTCCACTGCCCGAAGGAAGCTCACGGCGGCTCAACTTGGCCGAGATTGAATCATTGCTCGAGCCCACAGATCAGAGCTGAGTGGCATGATTGGGCGGCAATGAGCACTTACGGTCTACGTGGAGCAATAACAGTCGAGAGCAATGAGCGCGAAGCGATCCTAAGCGCCACCAGCGAGCTGCTTGAAGCACTAATCGAACGCAACGGCCTCGCGCAGGGCGACATTGTTAGCTGCATTCTTTCAATGACCGCCGACCTCAACGCCGAGTTTCCGGCTGTCGCGGCGCGCGAGATGGGGCTTGATCAAGTTCCCCTGCTCTGCGTTCGTGAGATTGATGTTCCCGGTTCGATGGAACGCGTTATCCGAGCCCTGGTTCACTACCGTGCGGCAGCAGGGCATCAAGCGCAGCACGTCTACCTGCGCGAGGCTCAGAGCTTGCGCAGCGACATCTCCGGACCGCAGTAGCGCAAGCGAGCGTCCATCACGCGCTCCAGCCAGACGCGGCCGCTAAAGTTGCAGCGATGCTAGTCGTGATGAGCCTCGGGGCCACAGAAGATCAAGTTCAAGCCGTAATCGACCGAATTGAGTCGGTCGGGGGCACTGCGCATCCAAGTCGCGGCGCTGAGTTGACGCTAATCGGCGCGATCGGTGATGCCGACACAGAGCTGCGCGTGAGCGAGCTCGAGCTCGGCGCGCTTGCTGGCGTCAGCAAGATCGTTCCGATTTTGAAGCCATACAAGCTTGCAGCGCTCGAATCTCGCCACGGCAACCACTCGGTCTTTGACATTAGTGGCGCCAAGATCGGCGGCGACAACTTCGCCTTAATCGCAGGCCCTTGCACGGTTGAGTCGCGTGATCAGCTGCTTGACACCGCCGCGCTCGTGAAGTCCTGCGGCGCTTCGATGCTGCGCGGCGGGGCCTATAAACCGCGCACCTCGCCTTACTCATTCCAAGGGCTCGGCGCTGAGGGCCTGAAACTGCTGGCGGAGGCTCGCGACGCCAGTGGGCTCCCAATCGTCACTGAGCTGATGGACGCCCGCGACATTGAGCCGGTGCTAGAAGTCGCCGACCTGATCCAGGTTGGCGCGCGCAACATGCAGAATTACGGCCTATTGACGGAGCTCGGCCGTGCTGGCTGCCCGGTGCTGCTGAAGCGTGGCCTTTCGGCGACGCTGGAAGAGTTCGTGATGGCCGCCGAGTACATCCTCAAAGAAGGTAACGAGCAGGTAATCCTCTGCGAGCGCGGGATTCGCACCTTTGAAACCGCTTACCGCTTCACGCTTGACCTAATGGCCGTACCGGTGCTCAAAGAGATGACCCACCTTCCAGTCGTGATCGACCCAAGCCACGCGGCAGGTCGCCGCGTGCTGGTGCAGCCGCTTTCGCTGGCTGCTGCCGCAGTCGGTGCCGACGGCATCATTGTTGAGGTACACCCGGAGCCCGAAGAGGCGATCTGTGATGGCCCGCAGGCATTGCGCAGCGAGGAGTTTGAGCAGTACGCCCAGGCGGTCGACCAGGCGGCCCAGCTTGCCGGCAAAGCGTCCTTCCTTCACACGCAGGCGCGCTCGGCTTGAAGCTCACGGTCGTCGGTGTCGGCCTGATCGGCGGGTCATTTGCACTCGCCGCTCGGCGCCGCGTCGGGGCCCACGTTCGAGGAGTGGGGCCCGAAGCCGACCAAGCACTCGAATTGGAGCTAATTGACGAAGCCTGCGCAGGGCTCGAAACGTCGTTGATCGGGGCCGAGGTTGTTGTGGTCGCTGTACCCGCCGATCGCTTAGTCGAAGTGACCGAACAAGTCCTTGCCGCCGCACCGCTCGACTGTGCGATAACTGACGTCGGTTCGATCAAGCGGCCAGTCGTTACGGCGGCGGCGCGTGACGAGCGCTTCGTCGGGGGGCACCCACTCGCTGGCAGCGCCAACTCGGGCGTCATCAACGCCCGCGAGGATCTTTTCGACGAGGCGACTTGGTACCTGACCCCAACCGAGATCACCAGCGGCGTGATGCTCGAGCGCGTGCACAATCTGCTCAGTGCGATCGGTGCGAAACCGACGATCGTCGGCGTTGACGATCACGACCGCATGATGGCCGCGGTTTCGCAGCTGCCACATCTGTTAGCAAACGTGCTTGTGCTTCAAGCTGACGCCGCACTAGAGGAGCGCAAGATCCCGGTAACTGGGCCTAGTTTCCGCGACGTAACGCGCGTCGCTGGTTCAAACCCAGAGATGTGGACCGCGATCTACCTTGCCAACGCTGCTGCCTTGGTGGGGGAGCTCGACGGCGCAATTGAACGGCTCACGGCGGCGCGTGCCGCGATCAGCCGCGGCGATGGCGCTTGGCTAATTCAGTGGCAGGCTCTCGCAGCTGAAAGGCGAGAGGCGCTGACGGAGGCTGGCCTGTCCGGCGCCGTGCTGACCGAACTTCGCATACCAGTGCCAAACCGCCCCGGCGTGCTAGCGCAGATTGCGCTTGGTCTCTATGAAGCCGACATCAACATCGTCGACATGGCGCTGAGCCCATCGCTCGACGGGCGCCAAGGTGTAGTGGCGCTGTGGGTCTCCGAAGCGTCGGCCAGCGAGGCCAGCGAATGCCTTGACAAGCTCGGGCTATCAATCCTGTGAAGGTGCTGATCGAGCCAGCGGGGCGGATCAAGGGGAAACTGACCGCCCCGGCCGACAAGTCGATCTCTCATCGCGCCGCCATTCTTGCCGTAATGGCCGACGAGCCGGTGCTGATCACGAACTATCTAGAGGCTGCCGACACGCTCTCAACGCTCAACGCGATAGAGCAGCTCGGCGCGCTCGTGGAGCGCCGCAGCGAAGGAGTAATGATTCGCGGGGTTGGCTTGCGCAACGCGCAGGTTCCGGCGCAGCCAATCGACGTCGGTAATGCTGGGACGCTAATCCGGATATTGCCCGGCTGGCTCGCCGGGCAGGTTGGATCGAGCTTTCAGCTCGACGGTGACGAGTCGATCCGTCGTCGGCCGATCGACCGAATCGCCGAGCCGCTGCGCCTCATGGGTGCGTCAATCGTCGCGAGCGATGAGCGCCACGCACCATTCACTGTTGAGGGCGCTCGTCTTCAGGGAATCGATTACGCACTGCCGGTCGCCAGCGCCCAAGTTAAATCCTGCATTGCGCTCGCCGCGCTGACCGCTGAAGGGCCAACGAGGATCACCGAACTCGGAGCTAGTCGTGACCACACGGAGCGGCTGATGGTCAACGCCGGCGTGAAAATTTCGCGCGAAGGCGACGACCTAACGATCTTCCCGGCCGATGAGCTGACGCTGCCCGAGAGGATTGAGATCCCCAGCGACCCTTCATCGGCAGCATTTCTAATCACCGCTGCGGTACTAGTTGCGGGATCGCGGCTGCTGATCGAGGACTGCTCCGTCAACTGGACGCGCAGCGGCTTCATCGAGATCGCCAAGCGGATGGGCGCGGTGATCATCACCGACCTTGAAGAGCGGCCTAGTGATGGGGGGATTGCGCAGCAAGAGCCAGTCAGCGACATCGACGTAACGGCCGGCCCGCTAAAGCCCACGACCGTGACAGCAGATGAGGTGCCGCTGGCGATCGACGAGCTGCCGCTGGTTGCATTGATGGCCTGCTTCGCTGAAGGCCAGACGCGCATTGAGGGCGCCGGTGAACTGCGCCTCAAGGAGTCCGACCGGATAGCTGCCGTCGTCATGGCGTTAGGCGGCCTCGGCGCAGAGGTCGAAGCGACCGACGACGGTCTGATCGTCAACGGGCATGGTTCGCTGCGCGGCGGCCATCTTGATGCTGCAGGTGATCACCGCATCGCGATGCTTGGCGTCGTTGCTGGGCTTGCGTCGCAGGAGGGCGTTGAAGTAGTTGGCGTCGAGGCCGCAGCGGTTTCGTATCCGAACTTCCTTGACGACGTCGCCGCGCTGCGCTGAAGCGCGCCAGCCCGCTACGTTCACTGGCGATGATTGTGGCGATAGACGGGCCCGCAGGGGCCGGCAAATCGACCGTGGCGCGAGCGGTCGCGGCGGCGCTCGGTTTTACCTACCTTGATACGGGAGCGATGTACCGTTGCGTAGCGTTGGCGCGGATACGCGATCCCGCGGCTGACCCGGAGACGCTCAGTATCGCGCTCGCTGCGACGGTCAGCCTAAGCGGCGAGGATGTAAGCGAGGCGATTCGCTCGGCTCCGGTTACCGAGCTGGCGTCGGAGGTCGCCGCCGAGCCAGAGGTGCGGGCAGCGATGGCGCGCCGTCAGCAGGCAATGCTGGCCAACGGCGACTGGGTTGCCGAAGGGCGCGATATTGGCACCGTGATTGCTCCCCACGCGGAGCTAAAGGTATTCCTCACCGCTGACCCAAACGAGCGCGCGCGGCGACGCGCTGAGCAGACCGGCCGCCAAGTAAAGGACGTGCTCGCCGAGCAAGAGCAGCGCGATCGGCGCGACGGCGAGCGCGAGCTCTCGCCACTCGTCGCTGCCGATGACGCAATCGAGCTCGACACGACCGCGCTGAACGCGGGCGAAGTGATCGCTGCGATTGTCGAGTTGGCCGCGCAGCGCTCTGGCGGCGGTGCCCAGTGAACCGGCCGCGCGTAGCGATCGTCGGTTATCCGAACGTCGGCAAAAGCTCGCTCGTTAATCGCCTCAGCGGCTCGCGCGAAGCCGTCGTCGAGGAACGCGCCGGCGTTACGCGCGACCGTAAAGAGCTCGACTGCGATTGGAATGGGCGTCAATTCACGCTTGTCGACACAGGCGGAATGGACCTGCTCGACCCAGACCCGATTGCCGGTTCGATCCGTGATCAGGCAACCGCCGCGCTATCCGAAGCGCAACTTGCGGTGCTCGTCGTCGACGTCAAAGGCGGTCTGCGCCCAGGCGACGAGGAGATGGCCGACCTGCTGCGCCGCAGCGGGCTGCCGGTGCTCGTGGCCGCCAACAAATCAGACGTTCTTGCCGACATTCCGCTAGCCGGGGAGTTCAACCGGCTAGGCCTGGGCGAGCCAATTTCGGTCTCCGCAGCGCAGGGGCTGGGAAGCGGCGATCTGCTAGACCGCATCGTTTCGATGCTTCCTGAGGCCGATGGCATCGAAAGCGAGGATCTCGATCCTCCGATCCGCCTCGCGATCATCGGCCGCCCAAACGTTGGTAAATCGACCTTGATGAACAAGATCGTGGGTTCCGAACGCACAATTGTCAGCGAAGTTGCTGGCACGACTCGCGACGCAATCGACATGCCGATCGAGGTTGCCGGGCGAAAGTTGATCCTGATCGACACTGCAGGAATGCGGCGTCAGTCGAAGCTCTCCGACAGCCTTGAGTACTACACCGTGCTGCGCTCGCAGCGCGCGGTCGAACGAGCCGACGTAGCGCTGGTTGTTTGCGACGCCGCCGATGGCGTCACCTCGCAGGATATGCGGATCGCTGAGCTTGCGATGCAGGAGGGCTGCGCGACATTGATTGCGCTGAACAAGTGGGACCTAACCCCGCTCGATGAAGACGAGCTAGACCACGAGCGAGCAAAGGTCACAAAGAAGCTGCGTTTGCGGCCGAAGCTGATGACGATCAGCGCAAAAGATGGTCGCCACGTTGGCCGCGTGCTCGATCAGGCCGTCGCTCTCGGGGAGCGCCGCGCAGAGAGGATCCCAACGCCGCAGCTGAACCGTTTTCTCGCTGAGGTCGCCGAGGAGCGCCAGCCGCCGGCTCGCCAAGGTAAGCGCCTGAAGTTGCTCTATCTGGCCCAAATTGAAGACTCACCGCCGCGCTTCTCGCTGCAGGTCAACAGGCGCAACCGCGTAACGCGCGACTACATCTTCTTCATCGAAAACAAGATGCGCGCCCGCTACGGGCTCGATGGAGTCCCCTTGATCATCGACATTCACGAGCGCAAGCAACGACGCTCCGAGCGTTGAGGCACCGGGGCGCTGCAGGGCGACGGGCCGCTCGATTCCTCGCTGTCGCTAGGCTGCGATCTCTATGAGCGACGAAAACAGTTTTCTCTTCACCTCCGAATCGGTAACCGAGGGGCACCCCGACAAGGTCGCCGACCAGATCTCCGACGCGATCCTTGACGCAATTCTCGCGCAGGATTCATTCGCCAGAGTCGCTTGTGAGACGCTGGTCAACAACAATCTTGTCGTCGTCGCGGGGGAGACCTCGTTCGACGTTAAGAAGATTGATGTCGAGAAGATCGTCCGCGACAAGATCCGTGAGATCGGCTACGTCGGTTTCGACAAGGATTTTGATGCCGATAGCGACAGCCTCGAGATTCAAAACCGGCTGGCCGAGCAGTCGGCCGACATCGCCCAAGGCGTTGTCGAAGCGAAAGAGGCTCGTGAGGGTGATGAGGATCCGCTCGACAAAGCCGGTGCTGGCGACCAGGGAATGATGTTTGGTTACGCCACGAACGAAACTGAGTCGATGATGCCGCTGCCCGTGCACCTTGCGCACCGGCTCGCCGAAAAGCTAACTGAGGTTCGTAAGAACGGCACACTCGATTATCTGCGGCCAGACGGAAAAACGCAGGTCAGCGTCCGATATGTTGAGGATCGCCCGGTTGCGATTGAGCAGGTTCTAATCTCGACCCAGCACGAGGAGGGCGCCGACACGCCTCCGGGCCGCATCGCCGATGACCTTTGGGAGAACGTCGTTGTTGCGGTTCTGCCGGAAGCGATGTATGACGCCAAGCAGCTCCGCGAGGCTCTGCTCGTCAATCCCACCGGTAACTTCGTGATTGGTGGCCCGGTTGGCGACTGTGGCCTCACAGGGCGCAAAATTATTGTCGATACTTATGGCGGCAAAGCACGCCACGGCGGCGGCGCTTTCTCCGGCAAAGATCCCTCGAAGGTCGACCGCTCGGCCGCTTACGCCGCCCGCTACGTCGCCAAGAACATCGTTGCCGCGGGCCTCGCTGACCGCGCCGAGGTGCAGGTCGCTTATGCGATCGGCGTCGCCAAGCCGGTCTCGATAATGGTCGATACCTTCGGCACTGAAACGGTTCCCCGTATTCGGATCGAAGAGCTGATCAGGGAGCACTTTGACCTGCGCCCAGCCGCATTTCGCGAATATCTCAGCCTCCACAGCCCGATTTACTCAGCGACAGCCGCCTATGGGCACTTTGGCCGTAACGAGAAGCAGTTCACGTGGGAGCGGACCGACCGCGCCGACGCGCTGCGCGCCGCCGCCGTCGAGTAATTAGAGCCCGTCGCTGGCGCTGCCTGAGCGCTGTAGCTGCTCAGCGTGAAGGCGCTGGGCTTGGTCAATTGCTGCCGCCACGGCGGGAGGATCATCAACCCCTTCAAAGCGGAGATTCCCGCCGTCAGCGCCGGCAGTGTCGAAATCGACCGTGCCAACCTTGAATAGGCGGTCGAATACCGACTGGCTGGTCGACACGTTTTGCACGCGATCAATCCGCGTCTGCGCAACCCGCTTGGAGAGGCCGCCGCGCTGGATTGCCAAGCGGTCGCTGGTGATTGTGTAAACCGTGAAGATCCGCTTGAGTAGGCCGACGCCGATCGTCACAGCGGCGATCACGGCAAAGACGAGAACCGCGCTGAGCGGCGAGACGATCAGCCAGCAAAGGGCGCCGACGAGGAGCCCGATGCCGATCCCGCTCAGGTAGAAGGCCTTGATTGAGCGCCAACTCGGGTGACCGCTGTAGATGACCTCTTCGCCAGGGTGCAAGTCCATTGTAAGAAAGTTAGCGGCTGCGAGGCAGCTCGGCCAGAGCGACCCATCCCAAGCTCGCTCTATCGTCGCGGCCGTGGCAAAAGTTGCTCAAGTTGAGCCGATAACGACGGCGCGCGTGCTGCGCGGGCCGTTCGACTACATCTGCCCGGAGGGCGCAGCCGTCGGTTCAGTGGTGACCGTTCCCTTCGCTGGGCGCGAGCTGTTAGCGGTCGTAACGGCGCTGAAGAATTCGTCTGAACACAAGCTGAGCGAGCCAAAAGAACTGCTGGCGATCTCGCTGCCGGCCGACCTTGTTGCGCTCGGCCCGTGGATAGCGGATCAGTACTGCTCAACGCCGGCCCGCGCCTATTCTTTAATGCTGCCGCCGCGTGGCGTGAAGCAGCGCGTGGCGCTCTATGCAAGCGTGCTGCGCGAGCCCGAGGAGGGCGAGCGGCTGACGGCCAACCAGCGCGAGCTGCTCGGCTCGCTGCCGCGCCTAGCTGGGCCTGACGTGGCGGCGCTTAGGAGGCTCGAGAAGCGCGGCCTCGTGCGGCTGGAGGCGCAATCGCAACGTCGCGCCCCGATGCACGCAGCGGTTGGCAAGGCTTCGGGCGCTAATGGGCCACCGCTCACTTCAGACCAGGCCGAAGCACTCGAGCAGCTACAGGCTGCCGCGCCGGGCGAGCAGCTGCTGCTGCACGGCGTCACCGGATCGGGCAAGACCGAGGTCTACCTGCGCGCCGCCGCGGAGGTTTTGGCAGCCGGTAAAACGGTCCTCGTATTAGTGCCGGAGATCGCGCTGACGCCGCAGATCATCTCGCGCTTCGGCGAGCGCTTCGGCGAGACGGTTGCCGTAATTCATTCCAAGTTGACTGCCGGTGAGCGCTTCGACGAATGGATGCGCATTCGTAGCGGCGAGGCACAGATCTGCATCGGAGCTCGCTCCGCCGTCTTTGCGCCGCTCAGCCAAATCGGGCTGATCATCGTCGACGAAGAACACGACAGCAGCTACAAGAATGAATCTGACCCGCGCTACGACGCTCGGCACGTGGCTGCTCGCCGGGCAGAGGACCATGGCGCTGTTCTGGTAGCAGGTAGCGCCACGCCGCGGGCCGAGAGTTGGCAGCGACTGCGGCGCTTAGAGTTGCCAAAACGGGTTGATCAAATGCCGCTGCCAAAGGTTGAGATTATCGATCTGCGCGGCGCGCCAGGCGCGCTCCACGCCGACACCTTTCAGGCGCTCGTAGACTCGCGCAAATCGATCGTACTGCTCAACCGACGCGGCTGGTCAAACTACCTCAGCTGCTCGAGCTGCGGTTACGCTTGGGAGTGCCCCGCGTGTGATGTGACATTGGTTCTTCATCGCGCCAGTGGCTCAATTTCGTGCCACCACTGCGGCCACCGTGAGCGAGTTCCAGAACGCTGCGTCGACTGCGGATCGGTTTCAATTGCGCGCCATGGCACGGGGACCGAACGGCTTGAAACCGAGCTACCCGGCACGGTATTCCGGCTTGACGGCGACGCTGCTGACGCTGGCGCCGTGCTGCGCGCGTTCGAGCACGCCGATGAGGGAATTCTGTTGGGCACTCAGGTTGTGGCGAAGGGCCACGATTTTCCCGATGTCGAACTTGGTGTCGTCGTCGACGCTGACCAGACCTTGCGTTTCCCGGACTTCCGCGCCGAGGAGCGAACTTTCTCGCTCGTGACTCAGCTCGCCGGGCGCAGTGGCCGTGGCAGAGAGCGGGGGAGGGTGATCGTCCAAAGCCTCAACCCTGACGCGCCAGCGCTCGTCTTGGCCGCCGCCCACGACGCACCGGCCTTTCTCGAAGAAGAGCTCGCGCGCCGCGAGGCGCTGCGGTATCCGCCGTTCTCGACGCTGATCCGGATAGTCTGCGCCTCACCACAGGCAGGGGCGGCTCATGACGTCGCTAGCGAGCTGCGCGAGGCGCTCCCTGGCTCGCTCGGCCCAGCCCCGCTTTTCCGCCTCCGCGGCCGCGAGCGCTCTCAGGTCGTGATCAAGGCCGAGGACCGCAAAGCCGCTGTTGAAGCTGTCAACGTCGCGGTCGGCAAGGTTGCTAAAGGGGCGGGGCGAAAGTCGGTCTCGATCTCTGTTGACGTCGAGCCGCAGTAGCGCCCTGCTCTCCGTCTAGAATCTGCTCCCTGCCAATGACTGAGGAGCGCCAAACAGAAGCCGAAGAGCTACGTCGCGAGCCGCCCGAGCTTGACCCCGAGATGCTCGCTCGCCGCGATGCCGCGCTGCGCCACGTGCGCAAGTTCGGCGACCCGGTACTGAAGTCGCGCGCGGCGAAAGTCGATGGCTTCGACGAGGGTCTGCGCAACGAGATTGACCGCATGGGACTGCTGATGCAGGACGCAGTTGGAGTCGGACTCGCGGCAAATCAGGTTGGATTATTGCGGCGCTTCTTCGTCTATCGCATTAGCGAAGACGGGCCGCTCCAGGCTCTCGTCAACCCCGTCATCAAGTGGAGCTCGGCCGAGAAAGAGACCTTTGAGGAGGGCTGCCTCAGCCTGCCGCAGGTTGTCGTTGAGGTAGAGCGCCCAGCGCAGATCCGCGTTACTGCTCAGGATCGCTTCGGCGAGCCGGTCGAACTCGAAGTCGACGGCCTGGAGGCTCGTGTAATCCAGCACGAGCTCGATCACCTCGACGGTGTGCTGATTATCGACCGCACCACGAGGGCGCAGCGGCGCGAAGCAATGCGAAACCTGCGCGAGCACGCCGCAGGGCTTTAGGGGCCTTGCCAATGCGAAGCGTCTATCTCGGAACGGCGCAGTTCGCCGCCGGGGTGCTGCGACATCTGGTCGCCGCGGGAACTGTGCCGGAGCTCGTCGTCACCCGTCCCGACCGCCCCGCTGGGCGGGGCCGCAAGCTGACCCCACCGCCGGTTGCCGACGCGGCGCGCGAGCTCGGCATCGCAATCGCCCAGCCGGACGACGTCAACGATCAGTTGAGCCGCCAGACAATCGCCGAGGTGCAGCCGCAGGCGCTGCTGGTTTGTGCCTATGGAGCACTGATAACCGAGCCGCTGCTATCAACCTACGAGACCTTCAACGTGCACCCGTCGCTGCTGCCACGGTGGCGAGGCGCCGCGCCAATCGAGCGGGCGATCATCGAGGGCGATAGCGAAACTGGCGTTTCAATAATGCGGCTGGTCGAAGGTCTCGATTGTGGCCCGGTCTGCGCTCGGGTGCACGAGGCAATCACCCCTGAGGACAGCTTTGGCACGCTCAGTGCAAGGCTCGAACTGCGTAGCGCCGAGCTCTTAACGGAAATCCTCGCCAGCCCGCAACCGTTCGTCGAACAGGACGAATCTGGAGCCACATACGCCGAAAAGATTGCCGCCGCCGACCGCATTCTTGACGCCAGCCGCAGCGCCGCAGAGCAGGAGCGGGTTGTCCGTGCGCTCGCACCTCACATTGGAGCCAGGGTCGAACTCGAAGACGGAACGATGCTCGCGGTGCGCCGCGCCCACGTTGATCACGAGCGTCTGATCTACGACGAGGTAGTGCCGCCGGGCTCGCGCGCGATGAGCTGGGAAGAGTTCCAGCGCCGCCGCGGCGAATGAGCGCGTTCGCAATTCCGGGGGAAGGCGTTCTATTGTCAGCCAAATGGCAGAAGTTTCAGTCGGACTGGAGTGCCCTTCGTGCAACGAGCCTTGGCTGCGTCCGACGACCGTGCCCGGCCGCTACCGCTGCGTCTACTGCCTCCACCGTTACGAGCTTCGCTCCGTTTGCCCGGGCTGCGGTGAGCACCAAACAATTGTTCGTATGTCGAGCACCGCAACCACCCAGTGCTCGCACTGCGGTACATCAATGCTGGTGGAGGTTTGACCGTGAAGGTTGAGATTGCGCCCTCAATTCTGGCTGCTGATTTTGGGATTCTGCGTGAGCAGGTGAAGCTCGTTGAGGGCGTCGGTGCCGAAGTCATCCACGTCGACGTCATGGATGGGCAGTTTGTCCCGCCACTATCGATGGGGCCGCAGGTCTGCGAGGCGCTGCGAGACATGGGACTCCACTTGGAAGTGCACCTGATGGTTGACCGACCGGAGAGCGTGCAGGTCGAATCTTTCGCCAAAGCTGGTGCTGGCACGATCATCATTCACGCAGAGGCCACCCCGGCAGTCGACTACGCCCTTGAGCTGATCCGCTCACACGGCTGTAAGGCAGGTTTGGCCGTCAACCCTGCCACGCCGCTCGCGATCTACGAAGAGGTCGAACCAGACTTGGCGCTGTGCATGAGCGTTAATCCAGGATGGGGCGGACAAGCCTTCATTCCCAGTTCGGTTGAGAAGATTACGCGCCTGCGCGCGATCGTCGGCGACGAAGTGGTGCTCGAAGTGGACGGTGGCATCGATGCGAAGACGGCGGGCCTATGCGTCGCGGCCGGCGCTACACGCTTGGTCGCTGGCTCAGCGATTTTCGGTCAGGATGATCCCGTCGGAGCTTTCAATGACATCCTCGACGCCGCGACGAGTCGCAACTAGCCCTCCATCGGCGCCCGGCGCTCGCCGGTAGAGGACGTAGAGCAGAATGCAGAGGGTTGCTGTAGCGGCCGGGTAGCCAAGTTCGGCGCGCAGCAGCGCCGACGATACGAGCGGGACGAACATCCAAACGACGAAAGCCAGCGCCACAAGCATCCAGATGACGCTCGCCGCCGTTGCCTTACCGCGCGCGAGAGCGGCTTGGCTCAGCGTGCCAGCAACGAGGTGAAAGCCCATTCCTGCCGCAACGGCAGCCAAACCCCAGCGGCCAAAGATCGTCTCGTCGCCGAAGAAAAGCGCCATCACGCTCGGCCCGATCAAGAGCATCACGAGCGCCGAGAACCCCGCGAAGATTGCGATTGCACGAACCGTGATTGTGATCGCACGGGAGAAATCTTCACCACCCTTCGTTGCTTCGAGTCCCGTGAGGTGCGGCAGCAGCGTCGTTTGAATCGACTGGAAGAGCTGCAGCGGGGCGCGTGTAATTAGCAGCACACTAAAAACAGCCCCAGCTGTCGCTGCGCCAGCAACCGAATCGGCGACGAGCACGCCAGCATTGAGCAATGTTTGCTCACCGAGTTGGATTACCGCTACTGCGGCAGCGAAGCCGACTCCGCTGCCAGCGAGGGGCTCGATTTCTGCGCTTGGGGCATCTTGATCTAGCCGGGCGTGGCGCGCGATTGCCCACGGCACAACAAGCAATGAGGCCAGCGGGGCGGCGAAGATTCCGAGCGCTATCGCGGTTTGACCGCTCGTGACGCCGACCAGAACCGCAAGCGGAAAGCAGACGCGCGCGCTCGATTCAAACAGCATCAGGCCGCCGTAGAGAACAAACCACTGGTGTCCGGCGAAATATCCACGCGCGAAATAGCTCGCGGCATAAGCGAGCGTAGCTCCGACGAAGACGAGGTAGAGCGCCTCCGATCCACCCAAAAGGGTTTTGATCTGCTGCTGTAGCGCAATCGACACCACAAGAAAGGCGAGCGCGAAGCCAAACTGAATCAGCATCGGGCCGCGCAGTGGATGGTTGCCCGTCGCGCCGCGGGCGCGACGGTCAGAGATTGAGCGCGACAGGAGCTGCTCTATCGGCCGATAGATGACCGATATGACAATAAATAATGCCGCCCAAAGAACCGTCAGTTCACCGTAATCACTGGCCGAAAGCAGATGAGACGATAGTGAGAAGTAGACGAACGTAAGCAACCCCGTGGCGCCTACGCCGACCGCTAGTACGCGCGCGCCACCAACATAGTCCTGCTGGCTTTGTGGCGCACTTTCGGCCTCTCGGCTGCGACCTCTCACGGAAGTCGCACTACCGCCATGACCCAAGGAAACGGGTGGCGCAGCTCGACTATTTCGCCGTGGCACGAGAGCAGTTCCTGAAATGATCGGCTGGACCAGTGATTGATGTGCCCGGGGGTGTTGCCAAAGTCGCTCCAGTAAGCACCCCGCGCAAGGTTCGTGACTTGCCAGAGCGGCTCGCGCGGAACGGAAACGAGCAGCCAGCGCCTTGCGCAGCGTGCCATTTCGCTGAGCACCATTTGCGGGTCTGCGACGTGTTCTAGTACCTCGATTGCGGTAGCCGTGTCGAACTCGTCGGCCGCAAAATCGAGCTGTTCACCCTTCATCACTCGGTATTCGAGGTTTGGCGCGCGGTTGAGTGCCCAGTGCTCGTGGAGCAGCGGGTCGTCAAGGTCGGTGCCGACAATTCTGCCGCCGCTACCGAGCCGACCGGCCCATTCCTGAGTCAGAACGCCTTCGCCGCAGCCGATGTCAAGAATTGATGTCGGTGCGGCAGTCGCGTAGCAGGCGTCGAGGTTGCGGTGGAAAGCCGCCATTAAGCGACGAACGATGGGGTTCGTGGAGCCGTACTTGTCGTAGGTGTTTCCGGTGACGGTACCTTCGCTGTCAACCGTGACTCGCGGCTTCACCTTTCGATCGCCTCGCGCGCTCCTCCGCCGCGATCTTCTGCCGAAGGAGGAGCCGCGTGCGCGCCGCTCGTCGCAGGCTGGCCTGTCGGACTTGCCCCCGGTTCGTAGTGTGAGGGTGGTACGCCGAGTTCAAGCTCAAGCCGGCGGACGCGCTCAAAAATCCTCTGGCTCATGATCCGCTGGGCGTGCATCAGGTCACCGATTACGGCCAGTGCGCCCATAACTACCGCGGCGTTAAAAAGCACGGCGCCGAAAATCAGCGACTGAACGTGCCCAGCCCCGTCGCCCTGAACCCAATAGATGAAAAAGAGTGTGAAAGGAATCAGCGCCGCGGCGCCAAGGATTACTGCGCCGGTGAAGAAGACCCGCATCGGTTCGTATTGCGCGTAGATGCGAAAGATCGAGATTCCGTTGCGGCGCACGTACGACCAAGTCGAAGGGAATAGGCGCGACTCGCGCGTCTTCGGATTTGTGCGAACCGGAACGTCCTCGACTGCGACGAGCAACTTACCGGCCTGAATAATCGTCTCCAGCGTGTAGGTGAATCGCGAGACGACCGCCATCTGCAGGGCTGCTTCGCGGTTGTAGGCGCGGAAGCCTGAGGTAGTGTCGGGGACGTCGGTCTCCGATGCTTGGCGAACGACCCAAGAGCCGAGTTTTTGGAGTCGCTTCTTGATCGGCGAGAACTCGGCAATTGTGTCTGTTTGGCGGTCGCCGACGACCATGTCGGCGCGTCCGTCGACGATTGGCTCGACGAGCTTGGCGATGTCGGCGCCGCAGTATTGGTTATCGGCATCGGTGTTGACGATCACGTCCGCGCCGAGCTTCAGGCAGGCATCCAGGCCAGCTTGAAAGCCTGCAGCCAAGCCGCGGTTGTTTGTCAGCCGCACGATGTGGTCTACGCCGTTGGCCCGTGCGACTTCGATAGTTGCGTCGGTCGATCCATCGTCAATGATCAGCCATTCGACCTCCGTCATCCCGTCGACCTCGCGCGGCAGGTCTGCCAATGTCTCTGGCAGAGTCACTTCTTCGTTGAGGCAGGGGATCTGAATAATCAGCTTCATTGCCGCCTAATCGTACGCGTCAGCTGCAAATCAGGCTGAACGGGCGCGACCAGCGCGGGCTCCCTGTCAGGCGCCCGCGTAGAATCTCTGCCAATCGTCTGCGTCTGTACCCCACCAACCAGCCTTCATTCTCGTGACCACCGCTCCTTCTTCCTCTCTAACTTCCCGCGCCGCAGCGCTGCCGTGGCCGATAATTCTGCTCGCTATTTTGGTCGTAGTAGTCGCCGCAGGGACGATCATCTTTCCCACCTATACGGCCTACGACGCGACCTACTCGTTGCTCTGGGGGCGCGAAATACTCGACGGGCAGCTTCCCGTATTCGCGACCTATCGCGCGCCAACGGAGCACCCGTTAGGGCTAATCTTCGGCGTCTTCTTTGCGCTATTTGGTCGCGCTGGCGACCGCCTAATGTTGCTGGCGACGATGGGCACTTTTGTGCTGGTAGTCGTGGCGCTTTACCAGCTTGGCCGCAACTCGTTTACGAAGTTGGTTGGCATCACCGCAGCAGTAGTGCTTTGCACACGATTTGATTTCCCGTTTCTGGCGGCGCGAGCCTACATTGACATCCCGTATCTAGCGCTGCTGCTGTGGGCTGCAGCGCTCGAGGTCGAACGGCCACGCCGTGGCGCAACGATCCTCTGGCTGCTTCTTCTGGCCGGGCTGCTGCGCCCGGAGGCGTGGATCATTGGTGGGATCTACTGGCTCTGGCTCTTCCCCACAATTTCTTGGCGCCAACGCGTCCAGTACGCACTGCTTGTTATTGCGCCAGCACTGATCTGGTTTAGCACTGATTACATCGTCACCGGCGATCCGTTCTTCTCGGAGAGGAACACAACCGCGATCTCAGCCGAAGACGGCCGGTCGAAGAGCGTCGATCAGGCGCCCGGACAGACCATTCTCTTCCTCGGTCAGCTACTGAAGCTGCCGGTTTTGATCGGCGGCCTAGCGGGGATGGGCCTCGCCATATGGCTTGTTCCGTCGCGCGTGCGAGTGCCACTAGCGCTCTTCCTGATTGGGCTAGTGACGTTCCTGCTGCTGACGCTCGGCGGTTTCTCGGTGATTAGCCGCTACCTCTTGCTGCCGGCGATTATGTTGATGATTTTCGCGGCTTTCTTGGTCTCGGGTTTTACGGTTATCGTCCCCGGCCGCGTGCGGACGTGCTGGGCAATAGCGTCAGCGCTTGGGGTGGTCGCGCTAATTGTTTGGACGGTCCTGCGCGTCAACGTAGGAGTACTCGTTTCGGAGCTGCGTTTCCGCGGCGACTCATCGCAAGCACTTGCCTCATTGTTGGACCGCCCGGACGTGCGTGCCGCTGCGAAATGCGGGCCGGTATTGACCAGCAACCATCGCCTCGTACCTGGGGTGCGCTGGATAATGGATCTGCCGAGCGATCAAGTGATCGCGCGCAGCGACCTGCCACAAGCGGCAAAGGTGAAGTCCGGAATAGTCGTGCTGGCTGCTGGTCGCGCAGTTCTGCTGCGCGGCGGTCTCGATCCTGAAAATCCCACCGCCGAAGACACGTTGCGAAATCTCCCGCCGGAGGGCTACCGGCCTGTCGCCTCCAATGAGCTCTATTCGGTGTACGCCCGCTGTCGCTGAGCGCGCCTCCGTGGTCCTATCCTCACTGACTAATGGAAAGTTCCGTCTCAACGCGCGATTTGGAGCTGCTCACGCGAGCTATTGAGCTTGGCCGTAATGGCATCGGCAGCGTCAGCCCCAACCCTCAGGTAGGAGCGGTGATCGCGCGCGACGGAGAGGTACTCGGCGAGGGCTGGCACGAGCGGTATGGCCAGGCGCATGCTGAAGTCAACGCGATAGTTGACTGCGGCGCGATTGACCTGACCGGAGCAACGATTTACGTGTCACTTGAGCCCTGCTGCCATCAGGGCCAGCAGCCGCCTTGCACCGACGCGATCACCGCCGCCGGGATTAGCCGCGTCGTTGTCGCCAGCGATGACCCAACCGAAAAGTCAAGTGGCCGCGGGCTGGGAATCCTTCGCGACGAGGGCGTTGAGGTTGAAGTTGCCAGCGGCGAGCTTGCAGCAATAGCGCGGCTCGAGAACCAAGCCTTCCGCAAGCACGCGCGCAGCGGAAAGCCGTGGGTGCTTTTTAAGTCAGCGATGAGCATTGACGGCAAGGTGGCAACGCGCGAGGGGGATTCGCAGTGGATCTCTGACGCCAGTAGCAGGGAACTGGTTCATCTTTGGCGAGCCGAGGTCGACGCGGTCGCAGTTGGAATCGGAACGGCAATCGCTGATGACCCGCAGCTCACCGTTCGCGCTCAAGAGGCTGAGACTCAGCCGCGCCGAATTGTTTTCGATTCTGACTGCCGACTGCCGCTTGATTCGCAGCTCGTCGCAGGAGCCCCAGAGTTGGAGCTGATCGTGATCGTCACGCGCGCCGCTCCCCGCAGCGCCGTCGAAGCGCTCGAATCGGCCGGCGCTGAGGTGATCGTCGTCAGTGGTGAAAACGAGCCACTGAGGATCAGCGATGCGTTGACTCAGCTTGGCAATCTAGATCCGCCGGTGACGGCGATCATGCTCGAGGGTGGGCCACACTTGGCCGGGGCTTTTTTCGATGCCGGCGAGATCGACGAAGTTCGGCTCTTTGTCGCGCCGCTGGTGCTCGGTGGCTCGACCGCGCGCGATCCGGTTGAGGGAATGGGGGCAACGGCGATCGCTGACGCGACCCGCGCTCTTTCGCTGACAGCCGAGCAGGTGGCAGACGACATCTTGCTGACGGCCCGATTGCGAGAGTGGTGAGGATGTTCACAGGGCTAATTGAGGATCTTGGAGAGCTCAGCGAGCTCGAGAGCAATGAGCTGGGAGCACGACTGACAATCCGCAGCGTGCTCGCTTCCCAGCTTCGCGAGGGTGACTCGGTCGCGGTCAACGGCGTCTGCCTTACGGCCACTGAAGTTGGCGCCGAGAGCTTCTCCGCCGACGCGATGAACGAGACGCTCACTCGCAGCTCGCTAGGTCAGGCCGTCCTTGGGTCGCCGCTCAACCTTGAGCTTCCTGTCCGTGCCAACGGCCACCTTGGTGGCCACATCGTCCAAGGCCACATTGACGGCGTTGGTGAGGTTACCGAAGTGCGCAGCGACGGAATTGCACGTGTCATTACGCTCAGCGTGCCAACTGCGCTGCTCCGCTACGTCGCTGAAAAGGGCTCAATCGCTCTCGACGGCGTCTCGCTGACCGTCGCGCGCGTCGATAATGATGGCTTCGATGTTTGGCTGATTCCCGAAACTACCGAGCGGACCAACCTCGGCGATTGCGCATTGGGGCGTACAGTCAATATCGAGGTCGACATCCTTGCCAAGTATGTTGAGCGGCTGCTCCCGAGATCCCGATGACAAATTCCGCTGAGACCGATTTCCGCTTCGCAACCGTTGACGCAGCGCTAGTCGACATTGCCGCCGGCAAAATGATCGTCGTCGTCGACGATGAAGACCGCGAGAACGAAGGCGACCTGCTGATGGCCGCTCAGCACGTTACGCCGGAAGCAATCAACTTCATGGCCAAGAATGCTCGCGGTTGGATCTGCCTCGCGCTTACGCCTGAGCGCTGCGCTGAGCTTGACCTTGAGCTGATGACGGCGAAGAATGAGACTCCGTACGAGACCCCGTTCACGGTCACAATCGAAGCTCGCGAAGGCGTCACGACCGGTATCAGCGCTGCCGACCGAGCGCAGACGATCCGCGTTGCCAGCGACCCGGCCAACGGTCCCGAAGCAATCGTCAAGGGCGGGCACGTCAACCCGCTCAAGGCGAAGCCCGGCGGTGTGCTCGAGCGCACCGGCCACACCGAAGCGGGCGTTGACCTAGCCAGGCTCGCTGGCTGCACGCCGGCTGGCGTGATCTGCGAAATCATGAACGACGACGGCTCGATGGCGCGCATCGATGATCTTAAGGCCTACTGCGAGCTGCATCAGCTGAAGATGCTGACAATCGCCGACCTAATTGCCTACCGGCGCATGAATGAGAAGCTCGTTGAGCGCGTCGTATCGACAACAATGCCGACTGCTTTTGGCGACTTCACGGTGGTCGGCTATCGCTCCCTAGTTGATGACAAGCATCACGTCGCGCTGGTCAAGGGCGAGGTCGACGGCAAGCAGGACGTAATCGTTCGCGTCCACTCCGAGTGTTTGACCGGCGACGTTTTCCATTCGCTGCGCTGCGATTGCGGCGACCAGCTTGCTGCCGCGCTCGCGGTGATTGAAAGCGAGCAGCAGGGAGTGCTGCTGTATCTCGCGCAGGAGGGGAGGGGTATCGGCTTACTGAACAAGCTGAAGGCTTACAAACTTCAGGAGGAGGGCTACGACACCGTCGATGCCAACCTCAAACTTGGCCTTCCTGCTGATCTTCGCGACTACGGCATTGGCGCCCAGATCCTCGTCGACCTAGGCCTCAGCTCGATCCGAATCCTGACCAACAATCCGAAGAAAATCCATGGGCTCGAGGGTTATGGCCTTTCGATCAGTGAGCAACTGCCGATAGAACCTGCTTCGAACGCTCACAACGAGGATTACCTCGAGACCAAGCGGCGGCGGATGGGCCATACGCTCCATCACCAGGGGCTCAACCTCGACGCGGAGATGATTCACGCCGAGCGCGAGCAGGACAGAGCCACGAAGGAAGCCAGCGGTGAGTGATCTCTACGCGATTGTCTGCGCTCAGTTTTATCCCGCATTGGCTGAGCGTCTGACCGCGAGCGCGCAGGCCGCGTTTGCTGAGGCTGGCTGCGACGCGGCTGACTGCTTCGAAGTGCCGGGAGCCTTCGAGCTGCCCGCCGCGGCGAAGCTTTGCGCTGAGTCGGGCCGCTTTGCGGGAGTTGCCTGCCTCGGCGCCGTGATCCGTGGCGAGACCGACCACTACGACTACGTTTGCGCGGAAGCAGCGCGTGGAATTCAGGACGTGGCTCTGGCTACCGGCGTGCCGTGTTCATTTGGCGTGCTGACCGTCGACACGGTCGATCAGGCGCTTGAGCGCTCTGGTGGCGGAGTCCGCGACGCTGGCCGCAACGCTGCCAATGCGTTATTGGCGTTGCGGCGGGTCCGTTCGCAGCTCGCCTCTGATTAGCGTGGGTCAGTGGCGCGTGGCTGCCAGCGGCGCTAAGCTTCGGACGCATGAACGGACAGGCAATCGCCCTACTGATTTCGGGGTTCGCTCACGTCGGCGCGGCTGCAATCCTGATCGCAATGTTGATCCATCTCGGCTCTAATCAGCAAAATTTAAGCGACGGTTGGGGCAGCGATGACGGCCCCGGCGGCGGCCCAGATGACCGGCCGACGCGCGGCCCGGGCGGTGGCGGGATTCCGCTCGCAAACGCGCAGCCTAGCGCCGTGCGCCTGCGTGGCCCGGGCACCATCGCTGATGCTTTCAGCGCTCGGCGCCGCGCCCCCCACCGGCGCGCAGCGCCCCAGCGCGCTTCTGGACCGGCTAGCTGACCGCTACACTGCGCAGCGCAATGGCCAAGGTATGTTTTAGCTGCAATAAAGGACCGGCATTCGGCAATAGCCGAAGTCACTCGATGGTCGCTACGCGCCGTCGTTTTAACCCCAATTTGCAGAAGGTGCGGATAGTGGTCGACGGTGCACCGCGCCGCGAATACGTCTGCACGCGCTGCCTCAAGGCCGACAAGATCCAGAAAGCCCTTTAGGCTCTGCGGCGCAATGCCGCAATCGAACTCAAGCTCAAGTCTGCTGCGCTTCCGCACAATCCTCAGCGGCGCGCTTGTCGCGCTCGAGGAGCGGCGCTCTGAGATCAACGACCTCAATGTCTTCCCAGTCGCCGACGGCGACACCGGCGACAACATGGTCTTGACCGTTCAAGGCTGTCTTACAGAACTCGACCGGCTCGCGGAAGAGTCCGGCGAGCGTTCGCTCGATGAGATTGGCCGCGAAGAGATTGTCGATCTCGTCGCGCGCGCGGCGCTGCTCAGCGCGCGCGGCAATAGCGGCGTCATTCTCTCTCAGCTAATTCGCGGCGCCGCCGAGGAGCTGATCTCACGGCCGGGTGTTCTGGTCGACCCCGTGCTGATAGCAGTCGCGATGCAGCGCGCCGCTGAGCGCGCTTACGCCTCTGTCCGAGAGCCCGCTGAAGGGACAATCTTGACCGTGATGGCTGACATGGCGAGAGCCGTGACCGCTGCGCTGGAAGGGCTTGAGCCGATGCCGCCCGATGCAACCCCCGAAGAGCAAAATCTGAGAATTGCCGACCTACTCGAGATTGCCGTGGTTGCTGGCGAGGCATCGGTCCGCCGTGGCCCCGAGCTGCTGCCAGTGTTGAAAGCTGCCGGCGTTGTTGATTCGGGCGGCTACGGCGTCGTCGTACTTTTTGCTGGCTGCGTCACGACACTTCGGGGGGAGCAAGGGCTTGCGGTCGAACACCACGTCGCTCCAGCCCGTTCCAGCAAGCCTCAGCACGAGTCCTCGACCTTCCGCTTCTGCACTAACTTCGCCGTCACCGCTGGCGCCGCTTCGAAGCTCGATGATTCGGCCGACTACATCTCCCAGCTCGAGCAGCTAGGCGACTCCGTCCTCGTCGTTGGGGACCAAGTAACGCTGCGCGTCCACGTCCATACCGACGAGCCCGAGGCTGCAACCGCGCTCTTCGCAGAGGTTGGAGAGGTCTCGCGGCTCGATGTTGCCGACATGTCGGCTCAGGTCGCCGATCGAAACCAACGCCTGACCGGCGAGGCATCAGCCCATGCCCGCTGCGGCACATTGGCAATCATTGCCGGTGAAGGGGTGGCTCAGCTTTATCGGTCGCTGGGAGCTCACGTGCTTGACGGCGGCGAGACGCTCAACCCATCTACCTACGAGATCCTCGCTGGCATTCACAGCGTTCCCGCCGACGAGGTGGTCGTGCTGCCAAATAGCCGCAACGTATTTATGGCTGCTCAGGCGGCAGCAGAAATGTCCGAGCGCGTGGTTCACGTTGCGCAATCGAACGAGATGCAGGCGGGGCTGGCTGCGCTTGTAGTCGCGCGCCCCGACCTCTCGGCCGCCGAAAACGTCGCGGAGCTCGACAAGATGTTGGAGCAGGTCCGCAGCGGCAGCGTCGCTCGCGCCGCGCGCGCCGATCGGGAGGGGCGATTTGATGAGGGAGAAGCAATCGGTTACGTCGGGGATGAGCTGATCGCTTGGGGCGAGCCCGCTGCGACCTTGAGGACCGTGATCGAAACACTTAGTTCAGACAGTGAACTGCTCACAGTGATTGCGGGTGCAGGAGCGCCAATCGACGCTGGCGGGGTCAAGCAGCTGGTCTCAGGCAAAATTGAACTGGAGCATCACGAAGGCGGCCAACTAAGTCGCTGGTGGCTGTTGTCCGCTGAATAGTTGACGATTGGGCGGTGGATATGAGCCTTCGCGCGATAGGCGACGGCGCGCCGTTGGATCACGAGCAGCTAATCGGCGCTCCGCTGCGCTGGCCTTCGGCAAAGGCGCTTGCGGAGCGTCCCAAGTTTGGCGGGCGCAAAGCCGGCGACGCGGCCGAGCAGCTCGGTCTGACCACGGTGGGGGCGCTGCTCGAACACCTGCCCCGTGACCGTCGCGAAGCCCGCACTGTCGCAGCGCTAGTAGCGGGCGAGCAGGCAACGGTTGTCGTCGAAGTTCGCTCGATCAGCTCGCGGCCTGTGCGCCGACGGGGGATGCGACCGCTGGTCGAGGCGCTGGTCTTTGACGAAACCGGACCGCTTCAGGCCACCTTTTTCAACCAACCCTGGCTGGTGAGGAAGTACCCAGCTGGCACGCGGCTTGTGCTGCACGGCAGCTATGAAGCCCGCAATCGCTTTCGCGTCAGCTCGCACGCCCCGACCGCTGACGAGATCGGCGCCGGTGATGAGGTGGCTCACTATCCGGCTGCCGAGGGGCTCTCATCGACGCAGATCCTTGCCGTCGTGCGCGAGCACCTTGGCGCAGCAAGGCTTGCCCCGGACCCACTCCCTGGCCGCTTACGCGCCCGCCACCGACTCCCTGACCTGCCCTCAGCACTTCTTGCTGGCCACTCGGGCGAGCTTGAGCCGGCGCGCCAGCGGCTTGCCTTTGATGAGCTGCTCTACGTTCAACTCGACCTGCTGCGCCGCCGCGCGCGCCGCGCGGATGAAATAACGGCGCCAGTGCTGCTATCCGGCGGCGCTGACGGTGGCCTCAGCGTGGTCGATCAATGGCTCGAGCAGCAGCTGCCCTTCGAGCTGACCGGCGATCAGCAGCGCGCCGTGGCGGTGGTGCTCGGCGACATAGCGCGTGGCTATCCGATGCAGCGCTTGCTTATGGGGGAGGTAGGTTCGGGCAAAACGGTCGTCGCCTTGGCGGCGATGCTTCGCGCAGTCGAGAATGGTCAGCAAGCTGCGCTTATGGCGCCCACTGAGACGCTCGCCAACCAGCACTTCGCCACGCTTCAGGCGCTGATGCCAGGGCAGAGCGTGCCGATCGCGCTACTGACCGGGTCGACTCCGGCTGCGCGCCGGCGTGACATGCTCGGAAAGCTCGACTCCGGCGAGTTATCGATTGTTGTCGGCACGCACGCCCTGATCGAAGACGACGTTCTCTTCGATCGGCTCGCCGTTGTCGTTGTCGACGAGCAGCACCGCTTCGGCGTGCGTCAGCGCAGCGCGCTCGACGCGAAGGCCGCTGGTCCTGCTGGCCGCGCGGCGCCGCACGTGCTGCACATGACTGCGACGCCGATTCCACGAACACTCGCCCTGCTCGGCTACGGCGACCTTGATGTGACCGAGCTGCGTGAGCTTCCAAAAGGGCGTGAGCCGATCGCCACGCATCTGGCCTCAGGTGAGCGCGATCGCGCGCGCGCCTACGAACGGATTCACGAGGAGCTGCGTGCAGGGCGCCAAGCCTATGTCGTCTGCCCGCTTGTCGAAGAGTCTGAGGCGCTGGCGGCGCGCGCGGCAAGCGCCGAGTACGAACGGCTTAGCGCCGATCAGTTCAGCGACTTCAGCGTTGCTCTGATTTACGGCCAAATGCCTTCGGCGCAAAAAGCAGAGGTGATGCGCAGCTTCAGGGCTGGCGAGGTCGACGTGCTGGTAGCGACGACCGTGATCGAGGTTGGTGTCGACGTTCCCAACGCGACAGTGATGCTGATCGAGAACGCCGAGCGCTTCGGCCTCTCGCAGCTTCACCAGCTGCGCGGGCGAATCGGCCGCGGCGAACACGCCTCTATCTGCATCTGTTTTGGGCCGAAAGAATCTGAACGCCTGACGGCCTTTGCAGCTTGGAACGACGGGTTCAAACTGGCCGAGGTCGACCTTCAGCTGCGCGGAGAGGGCGAGCTAACCGGTACCCGTCAATCAGGGATGGCGGCCTTCCGCTTCGCGATTATGCCTCAGGACGGCGAATTACTGGAGCGGGCTCGGCTGAGTGCGCGCGAGATTCTTGAGGCCGACCCGGAGCTTGTGCTCGCTGAGCACGTGCCGCTGCGCGAAGCTATGGAGCGGGCGAAGGGTTCGTTGCTGACGGCGACGATTCCGGCCTGATGCGCGTAGTTGCCGGACGTCTTGGCGGGCGCAGGCTGGCGTCACCCAGCAGCGCAGTTACGCGGCCGACGAGCGACCGCGTTCGCGAGTCACTTTTCGCGGCGCTCGGCCCGATCGATGGAGCCGTAGTGCTCGATCTTTTCTCCGGGTCAGGTGCGCTCGCTATTGAGGCCCTGTCGCGTGGCGCGGCAAGCGCAGTTTTGGTCGAACGCGATCGCGGCGCGGCGAAGGTGATCGCGACGAATCTTCAGGCGCTCGGCCTTTTAGAGCCTCAGGCGCGCCTCGTGTGCAGCACCGCGCGACGAGCGCTTGAGCACGCAGTGCAGGCCTCTGATGCGTACGATCTAATCTTCCTGGATCCCCCATACCGCCAGCCTGCGATGCTTGGTGACGACGCTGCGATGCTGATCGAGACAATTCTTGCTCCAGATGCGAGAGTTGTGACCGAAAGCGACCGGCGTCAGCCATTTGAACTTGACCTTCCGATGATCGATGAACGCCGCTACGGCGACACCCTGATACGAATTCACAAACCATGAGCGACACAAAGAAGATTGCCGTCTGCCCAGGCTCCTACGACCCGATCACTCGTGGGCACGTCGACGTGATCGCGCGCGCCGCCGAAGTCTTCGACGAGGTCGTTGTCGCCGTTGTCAATCATCCGGTGCGCAAAGGGTCGACGCTATTCAGCCTGGACGAGCGGATTGCCTTTATCGCCGATGCGACGGCAGGGCTGTCAAATGTTCGTGCTGCTCCATTTGACACACTGATCGTCGACTTCGCCCGCGAGATTGGGGCGAAGACGATCGTCAAAGGCCTTCGCGCGATCTCCGACTTCGAATATGAGACCGAAATGAACCAGCTAAACCGCCAGCAGGCTCCCGATATAGAGTCGCTCTACATGATGGCCAGCCCGCAATTCAGCTTCATCAGTTCCAGTGGCATCAAGGAGTTGGCGATCTTTGGCGGAACTATTGATGAGTTGGTCACACCAAAAGTTGCAGCTCGACTGAAGGAAGAGCTGGCTCGCTAGCGAAAGGCACGTTGCTATGGACGTTCTCGTACTAATCGACAAACTTGATGACCTGGTCCACAATGCCAAGCCGGTGCCGCTGACCGACCAGGTTCGCGTGGACAAAGAGGAGATCTACGACATCCTCGACCAGATGCGTGCCACGATCCCTGAAGAGATCAAACAGGCCCGCTGGATTGTCAAGGAGCGTCAGGAGATGCTCGCCGAAGCGAAGCGCGAGGCAGAGCGCGTGATTAAGGAAGGTCACGAGAAGCAGACACAACTGATAGCCAGTGAAGCTGTCACTCGCGAGGCCGAGCGCGGCGCCGAGGACATCTTGGAAGAGGCGAAGGTCCGCGAGCGCGAGATTCGCCTCGGGGCAGAGGATTACGCCGACGAGATTCTCGGCACGCTCGAAACTAATCTTTCGAAGTTCATCTCCGCCGTGCAGCGCGGGCGCGACCGCCTCGCCGGCGCTGAAGATGACGACGCCAACGGCAGCCGCTGACCTTCAGTTAGTCCTCTTCACCTACTGCAGGGTTAGTTAGCGCGGTGATCTCATCGAGCTGCTCGCGGACCGAGTTGGCTAGCTCGTCAACGCTCTTTGAGCTAGCGAGAATCTGGTTGCTGGCGGTGGTTAGCGATCCCTTTATCCCGGATACCTTCTTCAGCAGGTCTAGCGCGCGGTCGGCTGCCTGCCTAACCGCGGCTCCATCGATCTGCTCGCCTTCAGGGCTGGCCATTAGGATCCGCGCCCGCGCCAGCAGGTAACCGGTCTCCAGCACCAGCGTGGAATCAGTGTCGGGATCGAAGGTCACGACAATCTTGTTGCCGTGCAGCTCCTCTAGCGGGCTGAACTTTGCCGGCGCTTGAGCGCTGCTTGGAACGACGAGAACGCCGTAGCCAGCGCTGCGCTGCGCGCGCGCTGCGTCGAGCGTCTCGATTGCCTCGGTTCGGCTGAGCCGCGAATTCTTTGCTTCAAAGGCAATGCGCCCGCGGGCCGGGCCGCTCTGGGCCTCGATCTCGACGACGACGTCACCCTTCTTGCCGCCTCGCTCGGTCTTCTCTCCGACCGCCTCTGCGCTGTCTCCGCGACCCTGCGCGATTGTCGCGATCGCGTCGCTGACCTGTTCCTCATAGCTGCGACCCTTGGCCGCTCCGCGCGCCTCGGCCTCAGCGAGTTTCTCGGCGCCTTGCGCTTCAGCCTCCGAGCCGGCGATCGCCTTCTGCATCTCGGTGATCGAGCGATTCATTTCTAGCAGCTGCTTGGCTTGCTGCTCGGAGGCCTGCTTGATGATCTCGGTTGTCAGCTTTTGAAACTGGATCAGCGGGTTGCTCTCGTCGTCGGCCGTGAACTGTTTAGTCAGCGCTTCACGATGTGCGCGTAGCATCTCTTCAACGAGCGCCTTCACCTGATTTTGGACGGCGCTATTGGAGTTCTCGCCGAAGTGTCGATCTAGCAGCGCCGGCAGCAGGCCCGCGTCGGCATCAAAAGTCGCGTCAATTTGCTTTTTGAATGTGTCGCTGACTTTCTGCGCGCTTTCGTTGAACTGGGCCTCAACCTCGTGCGCTTGGCGCTCAAACTCGGCTTTAACGAACTCTGTGTCGGACGCCGTCTGCTCGCGCTGGAGAATTCGCGCGCCGATCTCAATCGCTTGGCTGACGAGCTGATCGAGGCTCTCGCCGGCTGCCTCACGTTCGCGTGCGAGCGAGATTGTTGCTTCGTCATCGACAGTCAGGCCGTCAATTAGAAGCTGGTCTTCGAGCAGTCTTACCTGTTCGGTCGTGTTTGGAGTGATCGGTTCCACTGACATCTAAGTTGCACCGTACGCCCAGCTTCTGACAGATCACAACTCGGCTCGCAGCCTGACCGTCGCGTAGCGGCGCGCTCGCTACGCTGATCGTGATGCGCGAACGGATCGAAGAGGTAGCGTTTGTTGCCCGCACATTTGCCCGCGCCGGAATGGTACGGCCGGAAAATCCCTTCTTGCTACTGAAGTCGGTCGACGTGCTGCGCCGCTGGGGTACGTCGATCGCTGGCGGCTATGCGAGCGCTGCCATCCGCCGCCCCAACGCCACGGCACTGATCGACGATCAAGGCTCATTGACTTATGCACAGCTCGATCGCCGCGCCAACCAGTTGGCGCGCGGCTTAGTGGCCGCTGGAATTGGCGCAGGCGATGGAATCGCCGTTCTTTGCCGCAACCATCGTTACTTCGTTGAGATAACGATTGCTGCCGACAGAATCGGCGCCAACCTGATCTTCCTCAACACGATGTTCGCCGCGCCGCAGGTGAGCGAGGTGTGCGAGCAGGAGCAGCCTGTAGGAGTCGTTTACGACGAGGAGTTCAGCGAGATCGTCGCGGGCGCGAGCGAGGGCCGCATGGCGTTCGTTGCCTGGGCCGATCGCGCCGGTAGCGCGCCACAGCGGACTCTTGAACAGGCCCGCACTGGCCAGTCGAGCAATGCGCTCGACCCGCCACCGTCGCCGGGACGGATCATCATTCTCACGAGTGGCACGACCGGAAAGCCAAAGGGCGCTCAGCGTGAGCAGCCGAGCTCGCTCGCGCCGGCCGCCTCACTACTTGACGCGATCCCGCTGCGGGCACGCGAAGTAACGCTGATCGCGCCGCCACTCTTTCACTCCTGGGGAATGGCTCACTTCTCGCTAGCGTTGATGCTTGGCTCGACGATTGTCTTGCAGCGCGGTTTCAACCCAGAGCAGTCTCTGATTGCAGCCGCGCGCCACGCCGCCAGCGCGCTAGTGGTCGTGCCGGTGATGCTGCAGCGGATGGTCGACCTCCCAGCTGGCGCATTGGCTGGCATTGACCTCTCGAGATTGAAAGTGATCGCCGCCAGCGGCAGCGCGTTGCCCGGCGATCTCGCGCTGCGCGCGATGGATCGCTTCGGTGAAGTTCTTTACAACTTGTACGGGTCAACCGAGGTCGCTTGGGCGACGGTCGCGGGGCCAGCCGACCTGCGCGCGGCGCCGGGGACTGCGGGCCGGCCGCCGCGAGGAACGGTCGTGCGGCTCTTCGATCAGCAGGACAAGCCGGTCACCCAGCGTCGGACGACCGGGCGCATTTTCGTCGGTAATGGGCTCGGCTTCGAGGGCTATACCGGCGGTCAAACCAAGCAGCAGATTGACGGTCTGATGTCGACTGGGGATGTAGGCCACTTCGATTCTGCCGGCCGCCTTTTCATCGATGGCCGCGACGATGAGATGATCATCTCCGGTGGTGAGAACGTGTTTCCGCGTGAAGTCGAGGACCTGCTCGCCGATCACCCGGGGGTCACTGAAGCCGCTGTCATCGGAGTGGTTGATTCAGAGTGGGGTCAGCGGCTAAGGGCCTTCGTCGTCGTCAGCGGCGAGAGCGGGCCCGGTGAGGCCGAGCTCCAGGAGCTAGTTCGTGATTCGCTGGCGCGGTACAAGGTTCCTCGAGAAGTTTTGTTCATCGACGAGCTTCCGCGAAACGCAACAGGCAAAGTTTTGCGCCGCGAGCTAAGTCGCGACTGACGCAGCTTTACTCGCACAAAGCTCTAATCTGCAGCCGATGGCGAGCGATTCGGAGAGTTTCGATCTGTCAATCCTCGGTCTTAGCGCGGGCGACGGCAAGCGGCTTGAGCTCGAGGCTGAGCTTGGCGAATTTGAGTTCGCTGGAGAGCCCTACCGGCCACAGCCGCAACCGTGCCCTGTGGTCGTCAATGTGACGCGGATGAACGGCGACGGTTGGGCGCTGAAATTGGCCTTCGCAACGACGATGCGAGGAACCTGCATGCGCTGCCTCGGGCCGGCCGAGCGGGAGATAACGGTTGAGGTGCGCGAAGTAGATCAGGCTGATGGCGGCGAGGAACTAGACAGCCCGTATATCAGCGGATCGTTACTGAGCCTCGATCGCTGGGCCCACGACTCGCTCGCCCTCGCGCTGCCAACCCAAGTGATCTGCAGGCCGCAGTGCCTTGGGCTCTGCCCAACTTGTGGCATCGACTTGAACGCCGATCCCGGCCACGAGCACGAGCCGGGTAAGGACCCGCGCTGGTCGAAGCTGGACGAGCTGAAGTTCGACTAATCAAGGCTCGTGCCGCCGGTTCGCTATCTTTGAGCATCGAATGGCCGTCCCTAAGCAACATCAATCACACAGCCGTACGGCAAAGCGCCGCGCCCAGCACGGGATTGCCGCGCCGACCGGTGGCGCCTGCCCAGAGTGCGGCGCGCCGCGCCTGGCGCACCGTGTTTGCACGAACTGCGGCACTTACGGCGGCCGTTCCGTTGTCGCCCCGGCCAACGCCGACCAGTAACTCCTGATGGGCGTCACCGTCGCGGTCGACGCGAACGGAGCTGATCTTGGACCGGCTGAGGTAGCAGCTGGCGCTGCGATTGCCGCCGAGCTTGGCGTAATGGTGCGTCTGTACGGACCGGCCGAGCAGATCGGTGAGGTAGGCGACGGAGTCGAAGTGGTTGATGCACCGATTTCGATCGCGAAGGAGGCCGACCCGGTTCGCGCGGCGCGCTCAACCCCTGAGGCGTCGATCGTTCAGGCCGCTCGCGCCGTAGCTGAGGGTGAAGCTGACGCACTGGTGAGCGCTGGCGCGACCGGCGCCACGTTGGCCGCCGGGCTATTCGAAATCAAACGCGCACGGGGGATCTACCGTCCCGGATTGGCTACGCCGGTGCCAATTCCGGGCAGTCCGGTCACGCTGCTCGACGTCGGTGCCAACGTGGAGGTCCGCAGCGAGCACCTGGTCCAGTTCGCCTTCATGGGCGCTGCGCTAGCTGCGACCGTGCTGGGCCAGCAGCGCCCTCGCGTAGCGCTGCTCTCGAACGGCAGCGAATCGACGCGTGGAACGGCAGTCGTGATCGAAGCCGGTCAGTTGCTTTCAGCCGGACTTCACTCAAGTTTCGATTTCGTAGGCAACATCGAAGGCAACGATCTGGCCGCAGGTATTGCCGACGTAATCGTCACCGATGGCTTCACTGGCAACATTGCGCTAAAGGTGATGGAGGGGGTATCGCAGGCCGTGGTCGACGGTGTTCGCGGCGCTGCGACCAGCTCAGTGCGCGCGAAGCTAGGTGGCGCGCTGTTGCGCCCGGCGCTGCGCGACTTCCGCGACGCGATCGACCCGGAGGGCCCGGGCGGCGCCTACATGCTCGGCCTCAGGCAACTGGCTGTCGTCTCACACGGCCGTTTTACGCGGTACGGCTTCTCGCAGGCGATTCTGCTGGCTGCTCGCGCCGTAAATGGCGATCTCGTCGGGCGTACCGAAGCAATGTTGGAGGCCGGCGGCGCGCTGCGCCGTTGAGCCAGAGCTGGGGGTGGTAGCCCGTCCGAGGGCGTGGCTAGATTTTCGCCTGTGACTCGTGACGATGTCCTCGAATTAATTCGCCAGCACCTCGCCGACGAGCTTGACGTCGACCCCGCAACAATCAACGCCGATACGCGCTTCAAAGAAGACCTTGAGGCCGATTCGCTCGACCTCTACACGCTGGTTCAGGAGTTCGAAGATACGTACGGCACGAGGATGTCCGACGAACAGGCTGCAGAGATCCTCACCGTCGGTCAATCAATCGACTTTGTCCTCGCCCACACCAGCGACAGCTCCTGAGCCCTGCAAACCCTCACTTCACTCCTCGACGAACTGCCGGCCGACCTTTACCGGCAGGTTTTCACGCACGCCTCGTGGGGCGAGCGCAGCAGCGACTCTTACGAGCGGCTGGCGTTCCTTGGCGACAGCGTGTTAGGGCTAGCGATAACAGCGCACCTGTATCCCCTGCTCGAAGCCGAGCGCTTCGGCGCTGGGCGCCTCACGAAAATCAGGGCGCAGACGATTTCTGGGGCGGCCTGCCGCGAAGTGGCGGTCCGCTTGGATGTTCCTGGCCGCTTGGCGGCGGCAGCGCCGCAGGGGGTGCCGCTCGCGGACACGCTCGTAAGCGAACGCGTCCTCTCTTCGATCGTCGAGGCGATCATCGGTGCTTGCTACCTCGATCAGGGCTACGGCACTACTGCCGCCGCGGTGGTCGAGTGCTTCGCACCGGAGTTGGCGTTGGCGCTGGAGCATCCGATCGATTTCAAATCCGCGCTGCAGGAGCAGCTAGCTGCCCAAGGCCAATTTGTCGAATACGAGATTGTCAGCGAGGATGGGCCTCCGCACGAGCGCAGCTTCGCGGTCACGGCCAGCGTCGGCGGCGCGGTTGTAGGCACGGGTGCGGGGCGGACGAAAAAGGCAGCAGAGCAGGAAGCGGCACGGGCCGCGCTTGGGCCGATCGAGGCGGGCGATTGACGTGCACCTGAAAGCAATCAGCCTGAAAGGCTTCAAGTCGTTCCCCGAGCGAACCGTGCTCGAGTTTGCTCCCGGCGTTTCGGTAGTTGTGGGGCCGAACGGTTCAGGCAAGTCAAATATCACCGACGCAGTGCTCTGGGCGATGGGCGAACAGTCGCCGCTCGCCGTTCGCGGCCAGAAAATGCAAGACGTGATCTTTGGCGGTGGCCACGGCGTGAAAGCTCGCTCCTCGGCTGAGGTTGAGCTAACGATCGATAACTCTGACGGGGCGATTGACATGCCGCTGGGCGAGATATCGATTCTACGTCGCCTTGACCGCAATGGCGAAGGCGAGTACCGCCTCAACGGCGCCCGATGCCGGCTTGTTGACGTGCTTGAAGTTCTCTCCGACACAGGCCTTGGCAAGGAGATGCATTCGATCGTGTCGCAGGGGCGTGTTGAATCGATCGTCACCTCGAAGCCGCGCGAGCGTCGCCTCTTAATCGAGGAGGCGGCCGGGCTTGGCAAGCATCGCAAGCGCCGCCGCCGCGCGCAGCTAAAGCTGGACCGCGCGCAGGAGAACCTTGATCGCTGCCTCGACATCGAGCGCGAAGCGCGCTCGCAACTGCGCCCGCTCAAGCGCCAAGCTGAAGCGGCGGAGCTGCTGGCCCGCGTGGACCGGCAAACGACGGAAGCTCACTGGGAGTTGGTTCGAGACGCATCGCGGGCTGGGCGCAGCGCGCTGGCAAGCTCAGAAAAAACGGCAACCGCTTCTAGGGCGGCTCGTGACGCGCTGCAAGAGAAGCTCGGGCAAGTTGACCTGCAGCGCGAGCAGGCTGAAAAGCAGCTGGCGGAACGAAGTGAACGGCGCGAAGCAATCGCGCGCAGGGGGGAGCTCGCGCGCAGTGCAGCCGGCAAGATTGAGATGAGGATTGAGCGCGCGCGCGAGAGCGCGCTTGCGCTGGCCGATCGCTTGGAGCAGCGCGAGGCTCTGCTTGGGCGGTTGCGGCCTCAGGTCGCCGCCGACTCGGCTGACCAAAGCGGAGGTGAAAGGGTTGCAGCGCTGGAAGCCGAATTGGCGGAGCTTGAGCTGGAGCGGATCGCTCAGCTCGACTCCGAGCTCGCAACGCTGCTCGTTGAGCGAGATGCGGCCGTCGCCGAGAGCGACGCTGCCGCCGCGGGGGCAGCCCAGCTAAGCGCTCAGAAAGAGCTGGCCGAAGCGGCCGCCAAAGGCGCCCGCACAGAGCTGCGCGCCAGCGAGCAGGCCGCCGAGGAAGCAACGCGCCTAGTTGACCGACTGAGTGCTGAGCTCGGCCGCCTCGATGATTTTCTTCGCGACCACGCGACCGCGCCAGAGGGGAGGGACTCCTTGGCCAGTAGCCTTGAAATCGAAGCTGAATGCGTGACCGCAGTCGCGGCGGTCCTTGGGGCTCGCTTGCGGGCTGCGATCGTCGACGACCTCGTCAGCGGCCAGCAACTGCTCGGCCGACTAGGGGCTGAGGGCGGCTCAGCGCTGATAGCAAGCGCCGTCACTTCGAGCCCGTCTGCCGGCCCAGCGCCGTCCGGAGCATGCCCGCTGGCGGACTGCGTCAGTGGCGGCGCCAACGCAGCGCTTGGACGCAGGCTGTTGGCGGGCGCCTGGCTGGTTGATTCATTCGCCGACTTGCCAAGCGATTTCGCTGCCGTCGCTGTGACGCCTGAAGGTCGCGTCTGGAATGGCACGAGCGGAGAGCTACGCCAAGGCGCTAACGGCAGCGGTGAACAGGTTCTGGCCGAGCGCCAACGTCGCGAACAGCTCGCCGCAGAGGCCCGAGGCGCGGCAGATTCCGCCAGCGCGGCGGCCGCGGCTCTAGCCACCGTGGTTGAGGCCTCCAGTGCGGCCGAGCGGGCCCTTGCAATCGCCGACGAAGGCTCCCGCACGGGCGAGCGTGGCGTAGCCGCGGCGACCGAACGCTTGCGCCGCGCGGAATGGATCATCGAGCAACGGCGGCAGGCCCCAGAGCAGGGCGTCGGAGCGGTTGCCCGCGCTCAACTGGAGGGCGAACTGGCAGCCGAGCGGCGCGTTGCAGAGCAGGCCGCGCAGGCGCGCGAGCAACGCAAGGAGTCGGTCGCCAGCATAGAACTCGCGATCGCTTATGAGGTTTGTTTGGTCCCCAGCTACAACGCCTTCGAGCAGGCTTTGCTGGAGGCTCACGTAGCGGTCAGCGAGCGAGTATCAGCCTTTGAGGCTGATCTCGATGCCGACCGGCTCGGCAACGCTGGTGTGACCGATGAACTGCGCGCATTCGCTCAATCGGGCGCCGAGCTGCAGGGTGCTCTGCGCGAGGCCGGTGAGGCTGTCACCGCGGCCGAGGTGACGGCGCAGCAGGCTCGCGATCAGCACGCTGAAACCGAGGCTGAACTGGAGCGGTTAGCGGGGCTTTTGGGGCTCGAAGCGGAAGCCTCGAGCGAGCCGCTTGACGGCGAGGCAATCGCGGCGCTCGAACAACGGATCGTGCGTCTGGAGCGGCGCCGCGACCAGATTGGGGCGGTCAACCCGCTAGCCAAGGCTCAATATGAAGAGGCGCTCGAACACGTCGAGACGCTCGAGCACCAGCGCACCGACTTGGAGACGGCGATGCGCGAGCTGCGAACCCTAATTCGCGACACCGATCGTCAGATCCGCGAAAGCTTTGAAGAGACCTTTGAGGCGGCGGCGAAGAACTTCGAGGAGTTGGCAGCCCATTGCTTCCCGGGTGGTCGCGGTCGGCTGCGGCTGGTGCGCGAGGAACAAGCGCCCAAAGCCGTGCTCGGTGGCGGAGCTGAAGACGAGGCCGCTCGGCTCGAGGCGGCAGAGGACGAAGCTAACGCCGAAGCGCAGCGCGAGAGCGGCGAGCCGGAAGATGACCTCGGAGTAGAGATCGAGATCACACCAGCAGGCAAGTCAATGAAGCGCCTGACATTGCTTTCGGGCGGCGAAAAGTCGATGACTGCGATTGCCTTCCTGTTCGCAGTATTCCTTGCCAAGCCCTGCCCGTTCTACATCCTCGATGAGGTCGAGGCGGCGCTCGACGATCTCAACATCACTCGTTTTCTCGAACTTCTGCGGCTCTACCGTGACCGTGCTCAGTTCATCGTCGTGACCCACCAGCAGCGGACAATGGAGGCGGCCGATTGCCTGTACGGCGTGTCGATGGGAGGCGACGGCGTCTCGAAGGTGATCAGCCGCGAGCTGCCCAGCGAAGTCGACGATACCGCCGTGCGCGCAGCCTGATCTGCGTTCGCTAATTGATGCACAAAGGTCCGAGCCAGTAAGCTTTCTTTGATGTCAACTCCCGTGATCTGGCTCCTGGTCGCTGCCGCTCTGGCGCTCGTTGAGATCGTCACGGAGAGCCTCTTTCTTGCCCCACTGGTCGCCGCCGCGGTCGTGATGGCGCTAGGCACGTTGATCGGTGCCCAGCTTGTTCTGGTTGTGCTGATCGCGATTGTCGTCGCGGCGATTACGTTGATCGGCTTACGGCCGCTTCTGCGCCGAGCCCGACTCGATTTCGCTGTCGGTGGCGCCGAGCATGACTTTGTGATCGGTCAGCACGGCATCGTTGAGGAGCGCGTTGTAAACGATGAGGCGACCGGAGTGATTGAGATCGACGGTGAAGTTTGGACCGCACGAGCCATCAATGACGAGCAGACCTTCGCGCCCGGTGACGCAGTCGAGGTGGTTGCTGTGCGCGGCGCAACAGCACTAGTCGACGCGGCGCCGTAGAAAGCGCAGCGTGACGGACGCGCCGCCGATTGCGCCCCCCGCTACTCTCTGCTACTGGCAGTTTGTGAACTTCGAGAGGAACCTGTGGCTGTACGACTAAGGCTCACGCGAGTGGGCGGCAAGAAAAATCCTATTTGGCGCGTTGTTGTCGCCGACCAGCGCTCACCGCGTGACGGTCGCTTCATCGAGGTTGTCGGTCAGTACAACGCCCAGACCAATCCGTCAACTATCACGCTCGATGAAGACCGAATCAAGCTCTGGCTCGACAAGGGCGCGCAGCCGACTTCACAGGTCCGCAAGCTGCTGCACACGCAGGGAATCCCAGTCTAAGCTGAGTCAATGCGCGAACTGCTCGAGTTTCTGGCCCGCTCGTTGGTCGATGACCCAGCCGCCGTTGTGGTCGAACAGTTTGATGACGACGACGGCACGGTCGTGCTGGAATTAGTCGTCGGCGAGGACGATTACGGCAAGGTGATTGGCCGGGGTGGTCGCACGGCAAACGCCCTGCGCGCCGTCTTGAAAGCTGCTGCCGTGCGCGAAGAACGCCGCGTAATTGTCGACATCGTCGACTGACGTGGCCGCTGAGGCAGAACGCTGGTTGCAGGCCGGGCGGATAGGCCGCCCGCATGGCCTAGACGGAAGTTTCTACGTCACGCGCGCCCGCGCCATCTTGCTGGAGGTCGGTGTCAGCGTCCTCGTTCAGCAGGATCAGTTCGCGATCGAACGGCGCGCCGGCACTGATCAGAAGCCGATACTCAGACTTGCCGGCATATCGACGCCGGAGGCAGTCGAAGCGATTCGCGGGCAGGCGCTGTTCTGCTTGCTCGCCGACGCTCCCCCTCTTGGCGAGCGGGAATGGTGGGCAGAAGAGCTCGAAGGCTGCAGCGTAATTGATGGCTCCACGCCTATCGGTGAAGTGTCAAAGCTTCTGGTGCTGCCGTCCTGCGAGGTTCTTGAGGTCAAGCGCCTCGATGGCACCGAGCTGCTGGTTCCGATGGTGAGTGATGCGATTCGCTCGGTCGACGTCGATCAGCGCAGAATCGACGTAGATCTCGCATTCGTCGGCGGTGCTTGACCGATGCAGCTCGACGTCGTAACGCTTTTCCCGCAGTGGTTCGAATGGTTCGCTGAGCAGCGCCACGTAGCCAATGCAGTTGCCAACGGCAGCGAGCTGCGCGCGCTCGATCTGCGCGAGCACACGCCACTTAGCGGCGGTCAGGTAGATGACACGCCATTCGGCGGCGGTGCTGGAATGGTTCTGCGCGTCGACGTGATGGAGGCTGCGCTGCGCGGGTTTTACGCCGTCGATCCGGTCGAGTTGCCGCGCGAGCGGCGCGTGATTGCGCTCACGCCGGGCGGCCGCGTGCTCGACGAGCAGCTCGTCAATGAGCTGGCGTCCGAGCCAGCCGTGACTTTGCTTTGCGGTCGTTACGAAGGCTTCGACGAGAGAATTGTGCAGCACTTTTGTAGCGACGCGATTTCGATCGGTCGTTATGTGATCGCTGGCGGCGAGCTGGCGGCGATGGTCGTCTGCGACGCGATTTTGCGCAAACAGCCTGGTGCTCTCGGTGACGCCGACTCCGCGGTCGAAGAATCTTTCAGCGCAGCGCTCGGCGGCGACCCTGAGTATCCGCATTACACCCGCCCCGCAGACTTCCGCGGTTGGGGAGTTCCCGATGTCTTGCTTTCGGGCCATCACGAGGAGATCCGCCAATGGCGCAGGGCAAGGAGCCGCGAGCGCGGGGCCGCTTCGCACGACGCTCCGCTATCCTAAATCACCTCGCCTCGGTCGCGACGCTAATGCGTCCGCGGATTTCATGGCCGCAGCTTCGCGAGCGCCCTCACTATGAGCACAGTAATCGAAAATCTTGAACGCGCCCAATTGCGACGCGTGCCCGACTTCGCCCCAGGCGATCGGATCAAAGTTCACTTCCAAGTGATTGAGGGTGAACGCCGTCGTACGCAGGTCTTTGAAGGCGTCGTGATCGCTCGTCAAGGCAGTGGTGCACGCGAAACATTTACGGTCCGCAAGCAGTCCTTCGGTGTTGGCGTCGAGCGAACCTTCCCAGTCCACTCGCCGAAGATCGAAAAGATCGACGTAGCCGCCCGTGGCGAAGTGCGCCGCGCAAAGCTTTATTACCTGCGTGATCGCGTCGGCAAGGGTGCTCGCGTTCGCGAGCGCGACTACTACGGCCCTGAGGACGACATCGCCCCGGGGCTTGTGCATCAGCCCGAGCTCGCCGCCGAGGCCCTTGAGGGCGACGAGCAGACGCCCGAGAGCGACTCAACCGAGCAGGTTGCTTCTGGTGTTGTCGAAGCCGAAGACGGTGGATCTGAAGAGGTCGCCAGCGAAGAGATTGTCGACGCTGCGCCTGACGGTCAGCCTGAAGAGGAGACCAGCGATGCAGCGCCAGCAGCCGAGGGTGATTCAGAGCAGCCGGCCGACGGCAGCGAAGAACCCGCCGGCGACGCAGCGTGAGCGCAGCCAAGCAGGAAAAGTCGGCAGCGAGCTCGATCCTTGAGTTGATCGTGATCGTCGCGGTTGCGCTGGGACTGGCGCTACTGATCCAAGCCTTCGCAGTGAAGCCATATCGGATCCCCAGCGAGTCGATGGTGCCGACGCTCGAGGTTGGCCAGCGCGTGCTCGTTAATCGCTTGACTACGCGATTTGGAGATCCGACAGTCGGCGATGTCACCGTCTTCAACCCGCCGGTTGGATCGGAAGAGATGCCGCTCGATCAGTGCGCTCAGAGGCCCGAGCAAGGCGCGGCCTGCAACACGCCGACGCCACAACGGTCCGAGATCAATTTCATTAAGCGGATTGTTGCGGGCCCTGGCGACACGATCTCAATCATTAAGGGACGAGTTATTCTCAACGGCAAGCCAACCAGCGAGCCATTTATCAGCGACACCTGCGCCAATGACGCTGGCGCGGCCTGCACACTGCCGAAGGCGATCAAGATTCCGCCCGGACACTGGTTCATGATGGGTGACAACCGTGGCGAGTCCGACGACAGCAGGTTCTGGGGACCCGTCCCAACCGAGTGGATCATCGGACCGGCCTTCGCCACCTACTGGCCGCCGGACCGAATCAACATCTTCTAGCGCTGCCAGCCCCAAGCGCTCCAAGCGAAAGCGCGCGGGCAGCGGCTCGACTGGCGCGCGTTTGATTGCCCACGATCGAGCCGTTGGGGCACGCTGGATTGCCGGCGCCGATGAGGCGGGGCGCGGCTGCCTTGCAGGCCCTCTGGTGGCGGCGGCTGTTTTGCTCGATCTCGAAGCGATTGGAGTGGCTGAGGTCCGCGCGCTCGGCAAGCTGAACGACTCGAAGCAGCATGATCATGCGGCGCGCGAGGCCTTATTGACGGTTGTGGTGGAGACCGCGCGGCGCGTTGTCGTTGTTTCGCGCAGCGCTCGTGGGATCGATGAGCGCGGGCTGCACAAAACAAATCTCGCGGCGTTGAGGGAATCGCTAATCCGCGTCGCTCGCCCTGGCTGCGTCTGCTTGATCGACGGTTTCGAGGTACCGGCCTTCGATTACGAGCAGCGCGCCGTGATTGGCGGCGATGGCCTCAGCGCGGCAATCGCCGCGGCGTCGATCGTCGCCAAGGTGACGCGCGATCGATTAATGACGCGAGCGGGAGAGCAGCTGCCTGAGTGGGGCTTCGACAGCCATTTTGGTTACTCGACTCCAGCGCACCGCGAGGCGATTCTCGAGCACGGTGTCTCGCCGCTGCATCGCATGTCGTTTCAGTCGAGCGCCTACCAGCAACTCGCGCTTTAGCAATCAGAAGGCGTTTTCGATGTGATCGAGGCGCAGCATTCGGCCCTGGCTGTCGAGCAGGATCCCGATTGCATCGAAGCGCAGTTCCTGCGGGCGCGGGTGTTGTGGCTGCTCGCTTAGAAAAGCGCTGGCTAGGCGCCGGACCTGACGGCGCTTGCGTTCGTCCAGCGAATCCCACGGTGCGCAGCTGCGGGACGAACGGCGCGTTTTAACTTCGATGAATACGAGTGTTGCACCGCTGCGCACGATCAGGTCGATTTCGCCAAAACGGGTTCGATGGTTGCGGGCGACGAGGTGGTATCCAAGGCGCTCTAGGTGCTCGAGGGCTAACCGTTCGCCGGCGCGGCCGAGGACATGACGAGGATCAGGAGTGGTTGAACGGATGAGGACGAGGCTATGGGCGAGATCGTGCCCGCTCTACGGGCCATCTGTCGAGTAATAGTTTCGCCTTCGTTGCATCTGGCGAAGGCAGCTGAGGTTCGCGTTGAAGCTGGAACATAGCGATCGCCACCGCGCTCAATTACGCCCGTAACGTGAGCGCCAATGGTCACCGAGGTCATGACATTCGCGCTCGAAGGGTTGGAGCCGCGCGCTGTAAGGGTCGAAGCTGACCTGCGTCGCGGACTGCCTAGCTTCACGATTGTTGGACTGGCCGACCGAGCAGTCGCAGAGGCTCGCGAGCGTGTCCGCGCGGCGCTCGTAAACTGCGGCTTCGAGTTCCCAATGCGGCGCTTGACCGTCAATCTTGCGCCGGCGCACCTGCGCAAGGTGGGACCTGGCTTTGATCTCGCGATCGCCTGCGCGATCCTCGCCGCCAGCGGCCAGATCAAGCTTGATGCCTTGGCAACAACCGCGCTTTTCGGTGAGCTATCGCTCGGCGGTGAGCTACGGCCCTGCCGCGGGGCCTTGGCAGTTGCTGAAGGTGCGAAGCAGGCCGGGCTAACAGCGTTGGTTGTGCCCGTCGCCTCTGCAGCCGAGGCGAGGCTCGTCGATTCGATCCGTGTTGGTGCGCTGGCGGTGCTCAGTGACCTCGCGGCGGTGCTGGCTGGCGAGTCGGACTTCAGCGCGAAGCGACCTCAACAGCTAGTGAGAGCGGCGCTACCCAACGCGCCTGATCTTGCTGACGTGCGAGGCCATCGCGCCGCCATCGACGCAGTCACGGTTGCCGCCGCCGGGGGTCACAACCTGCTTTTAAGCGGCCCGCCCGGAACCGGCAAGACGATGATCGCTCGTCGTCTACCCGGTATTCTGCCGCCGCTCAGTCGCAGTGAGGCTCTCGAGGTCACGCGGATCAGAAGCATCACCGGGCTTGGTGGTGATGGCACGCTCGCCGACCAGCGTCCCTTTCGCGCACCACACCACACGATCTCGGCTGCCGGCCTTGTCGGTGGTGGGGCCGTTCCGCTTCCCGGCGAAGCGACGCTCGCGCATCGCGGTGTGCTCTTCCTTGACGAGATTTCGGAGTTCGATCGCCGAGCTCTGGAGGCGCTTCGTCAGCCGCTCGAGGATGGGGAGGTGACGATCGTGCGCGGTCAGAAGGTGGCGCGCTTCCCGACGCGCTTTGCGCTGGTCGCGGCGACTAATCCCTGCCTCTGCGGCCGCGGTGGTAAAGCCTGCCGCTGCAGCGAGCCCGAGCTGGCGCGCCACCGTCAGCGGCTCTCCGGCCCGTTGCTTGACCGAGTTGACTTGGTAGTAGGGGTAGAGCGACCATCCTCGGCCGCGCTCGAATCCGCCGCGCTAACAACTAGTGAGTCGGTCGCCAGACGGGTCGCTGCAGCGCGCGAGCTGCAGCTCGCGCGCGGCGGCTGCGCGAACGCGCAGCTCGTCGCGCGCGACATGATTTCGGCTGTCGAATGCGGGCCGGCGGCGGCGCGTGCGCTCGCGAGCGCTTACGACAGTGGCGGGCTTAGCGCTCGTGGCCGCGACCGCGCACTACGAGTGGCGCGGACGATTGCAGACCTTGAGGGCGGTGGCGTGATCGGCATCGAAGCCTTGGCGCAGGCGCTCGGCTATCGCCACGAAACAGAGCGGCTCGGTTCACGATGAGTGAAGCCTGCGATCGCTGTACGCGGCGCAGCTGGCTGGTTGGGCGGCTCTCCGGTCACCTCGATCAGATCCGCGGCAACCGGCCCGCGATACGCGGCGTACTCGCGCTTAGTGACGAGAAGCTAATAGCTGCCCTCTCTGGTCGTGAGAAGGGGATAATTACGGCTGAGTGGTCTCGCCTTGACGCCAGCGCCACACGGCGCGTGTGGCGCTCCGCATCGACGCTGGCAATATGTCGCCACAACGCATGCTTCCCTCTCGCTCTGGCTCAACTGCCCGATCCGCCGGCCGTTATTCACGTTTTCGGCCAGCTCGAGCGCTTTGAGCAGTTGATCTCAGACTCTCCAACAATTGCCTTGGTTGGTGCGCGGCGCGCTTCTGCCGACGGCCTCGCGCTGGCTCGCGAGCTTGGCCGTACGCTTTCAGTCTGCGGCGTCAGCGTAATCAGCGGCATGGCGCTGGGTATCGACAGCGCTGCTCACGAAGGGGCGCTTGCCGCCGACGCGCGCACAATCGCGGTTCTCGCTTGTGGCCCCGAGCGGGCTTATCCGGCGCGGCGCAGGCAGCTCCACGCGGAGTTGGCGCAGCGGGCCGTCGTTGTCTCTGAGCTGCCCCCCGGAACCGCTCCGTACCGCTGGGCATTTCCGGCCCGCAACCGAATCATCGCGGCGCTTGCACAGATGGTTGTCGTCGTGGAAGCCGCAGATCGCTCGGGCTCGCTGATCACGGCTGAGATTGCTGCCGATCTCGGACGCGTCGTCGGAGCTGTGCCAGGTGATCCCGGTTCGTGGCACAGCGCCGGCACCAATGCGCTCCTGCGTGACGGCGCCCACCTGATCCGCGACGCACGCGACATCCTCGACGATGCATTCGGAGTTGAGTCAGCGGGTGGAGCAGGCGCACCGCGCGAGCCGTTGCCGTTGGCGCTTTCGTTGAGCGACGACCAGCGGGCCGTCATCGCCGCGGTCGATGCTGGCTTCACGACGGCCGCGAGCGTCGCTGAATATTGCGGTAGCGCCGCTGAGGTCGTCGGCCCACTGACTGAGTTGGAGCTGCTTGGCGTGCTGGAACGCCGCCGCGATGGCAGCTATCTGCGACTGTGATCTGCGGCTGACGCAAGCCAGCTGCGAGGCCACGAGTTAGTGAGGCTGGCATAATCCCTCCTGAGATGACCGACACTGGGACGTTCAACATGAAGCACCGCAGCGCAGCGCTGACCGAGGGGCCAGCGCGCGCGCCTGCGCGCGCTTACCTGAAGGGCATTGGCTACGACGACGAGGCGCTCGCTAAGCCGATCATTGGTGTCGCCTCGACATGGATTGAGACGATGCCCTGCAACTTCCACCTGCGCGCGCTGGCAGCCAAGGTCAAGGAAGGGATTCGCGCTGCGGGCGGCACGCCGATGGAGCTGAACACGATTGCAATATCGGACGGAATAACGATGGGCACGCCGGGAATGAAAACGTCGCTCGTATCACGTGAAATTATCGCTGACTCGATCGAACTAGTGGGCCGCGGCCATCTCTTCGACGGCGTCGTCGCGCTCTCCGGCTGTGACAAAACGATCCCTGGCACGGTAATGGCGATCGCGCGGCTGAACGTCCCTTCGCTGATGCTCTACGGCGGCTCAATCCCTCCCGGCCGTTTCCAAGGCCATGACGTAACAATTCAGGATGTCTTCGAAGCGGTTGGCGCGCACGCCGCTGGCAAGATGAGTGATGAGGAGCTCCACGAACTAGAAGGTGTGGCAAGCCCCGGTGCTGGGGCCTGCGGCGGCCAGTTCACCGCCAACACGATGGCGATGGCCTACGAGATCATGGGCATTTCGCCAATGGGCTCAGCGATGGTTCCGGCTCAAGATGAGACTAAAGCCGATGTCGCCTTCGCAGTCGGCGAACTCGTTATGGACGTGCTGCGCCGAGGCGTTATGCCGAGCGAAATCATTACGCGCAAGTCGATCGAGAACGCCATCGCCGGCGTAGCAGCGAGCGGCGGCTCGACTAATGCGGTCTTGCACCTGCTCGCGCTGGCGCGCGAAGCAAAGGTTGAACTGGACATTGACGACTTTGACAGGATCAGCGAGGCAACGCCGCTGCTTTGTGACCTAAAGCCCGGTGGCAAGTACGTCGCAGTTGATCTTTACGCAGCGGGCGGCGTTCCACTGGTCGCCAATCGTCTGCTGGAGGCAGGGCTACTGCACGAAGACGCCCCCACTGTCACAGGCCGGTCAATCGGCGAGGAGGCCGCTAGGGCGACTGAAACTGAAGGTCAGATGGTCGTTCGTCCACTGAGCGATCCAATAAAGGCCTCCGGTGGGCTCGCAATTCTGCGCGGCAATATTGCTCCTGAGGGTTGCGTCGTCAAATTAGTCGGCCACGAGCGCCGTCACCACGAAGGGCCTGCGCGCGTCTTCGAGAGTGAAGAGCTAGCGATGGAGGCCGTCACCGACGGCAAGATCGAAAAAGGCGACGTTGTAATTATTCGCAACGAGGGACCGGCCGGTGGCCCTGGGATGCGCGAGATGCTTGCCGTCACTGCGGCGATCAACGGCGCCGGGCTGGGCGAGCACGTTGCGCTGCTCACCGATGGGCGCTTCTCCGGCGCCACTTACGGTTTTATGGCTGGCCACGTGGCACCCGAAGCTTTCCGCGGTGGACCGATTGCCGCGCTTCGCGATGGAGACACAATTACCATCGATGTCGACAAGCGCACGCTTGACGTCGACCTGACCGTCGCCGAAATCGACGAGCGCGTGGCGGCTTACATTCCGCCGGCCAACCCGGATCTCACGGGCGTGCTGGCGAAGTACGCCGACCAGGTGGGCAGCGCCTCCGAAGGTGCCGTGACGCTCGTTGAAAGTCCACGCTGACCTGCGCCGATGCGGATCGCGATCGACATCGACTCAACGCTCCACCACTACTGGGAGCAGCTAGCCGAGGTAGTTCGTCTGCGCTACGGCGTCGTCCTTCCCTATGACCAGCAACACACGTGGGGAATAGGTGAGCTCGAACAGGAACAGCTGGCTGAGACAATTGCTGAAACCCACAGTGAGGAGTGGATCAGCGCGGCTGAGCCGTACCCCGGTGCCGTCGAGGTCGTCAACCGCTGGTCGCAGGAGGGGCACTTCATCCACATCACCAGCCACCGCGATGTCGCTGCCGCGGCACCAACAGAGCGTTGGCTTGATGCAATCGGACTCAAGTATGACGAGCTCTACTGCTCTTACGACAAGATCACGCGCTGCCGCGAACTGGAGATTGACTTGCTCGTTGACGACAGCCCGGTCAACCTCAGTAGCGCCCTAGGTGAGGGAATCCGCGGCGCGACGCTGCTGCACCCATGGAACGCCGAAGTTTGCGCGTCGAGCCAAATTACCAGCGCCGAAGACTGGACTGAGCTTGGGCGTCTGCTCGAACCGCTGCTTTCAGCGGGAAAGTGAGCCGGGGGGCAGGTTCAGCGTGCTGGGTGGCGAAAAAGGCCTGAATGGTGGCCTGCGCGCTCGGTCGGCTGTACGGTCTATCTTTGGGTGAGTTTCGATGCCACGTAAATATTTAATTCCACTCATTACGGTCGGTGCATTTTTGCTGCTGATTGGCGGAGCCTATGCATACGACAACGCAACATCGCGCGCTATCGCGCCTGGTGTCACCGTTGGCAACGTCAACGTCGGTGGAATGACCGCCGGGGAGGCTGAAGGTAAGCTGCGCCAAGACCTACTCGGCGAGCTGGAAGCGCCAGTGATCGTGAGTCGCGGTAAGAGAAGTTGGCGGCTGGGCCCTGGGCAGTCGAAGGTCGCGGTCGACATCGACGGGAGTGTGCAGGCCGCACTGGCGAGGACAAATGATGAAACTTTCCTCGTTCGCGCCTACCGGAAAATAAGTGGTAGCGCGCTCGACGCTTCTGTAGAGCCAGAGATCTTTTACTCAGCGGCGGCAGTGGAGCGCTTTACTTCCCGCGTCGGTAAGGCGGTCGATCGGCCTGCGGTTGACGCAGCGCTCGCTTTTACCGTCTCGGCGGTTGGGCCGGTTCCATCGAAAAGTGGCGTCGCAACCAAAATGGGCCGACTAAAGGCTGATGTGACGAGGGCGCTTTCCGTTCCCGGCGCCAACCATTCAGTCGCCGTCGCGGTTCGTAAGCTGAAGCCGAAGGTGACGACGAAGCAGCTAGCGAGCAAATATCCGGAAGTAATCACCGTTGACCGTTCAAACTTCCGCCTGACACTTTTTAAGGATTTAAAGCCAGTCAAAAGCTACCCAATTGCCGTCGGCCAAGCTGGTCTTGAGACTCCTGCTGGGCTGTACTCAATTCAGAGCAAACAGGTTAATCCGACCTGGTACGTACCCAACAGTGAGTGGGCCGGCGATCTAGCGGGCACGGTGGTTCCACCTGGGCCGAATAATCCCCTGCGGGCGCGCTGGATGGGCATCACCGCCGGTGCCGGAATTCACGGTACATCGGAGCCATCGTCACTAGGCTCGGCCGCATCGCGTGGCTGCGTGCGGATGGCGGTCCCGGACGTGATCGACCTTTACGACCGCGTTGAGCTTGGAACACCGGTATTTATTGCCTAAAGGCGTGGCCCGCCACGCGCCTCGGGGCCACCGCGGATCTCCTCAATGGGAATATCTTCCCAGCCTTGCTCGGCGAGCAGGCGTCGATGATCACTATGGCGAAAGACGAGCGAACCAAGAAAAATATCCCGCTCACGGCGACGCATGACGGAATACCACATCGTCGTTGCGTCGCTAGATCCTTGGATATTGTGCCAAGGCCGCGGTGGTTGCTCCTCCCGCGAGCAGACGCCGTCAGCTTCTAGCCCTGCGGCGGTTGCCACCTGACCAGTTTCAGTATCGATGAAGAAGATCGCCACAACCAACGAGGATACGAACCCGGGCCTGACGGGCGAGTGGAGCGCGGCGTTAAAGCTTGTCGCCGACGACCTTGTCCGCCGCGGCAGCGCTGAGCGCACCAGGCGTGCTTATCGGGCCGACCTCGTCCAGTTCGCCCAGTGGGCGATGCGCGTGCAACTTGAGCCAACCGACGTCGACGTGCGCCAAGTGAGGCGCTTCGCCGCATACTGCAGCGAGAGTGAGATGGCGCCCTCAACGGTGGCGCGCAAACTAGCGGCGTTACGCGCCTGCTTCCGGACGCTTCGCGAACACGGGGTCGTAGAGCAGAATCCGGCGGAGCTGGTCGCTGCTCCGAAACTGAGGTCTAGCCTTCCCCGCGTACTACGCCCGGCGGAGCTGACCGCCCTGATCGAGCGAATTCCAACCGGCACCGCGCTCGAAGCGCGTGACCGTGCGCTGATCGAGCTGGCATATGGGTCTGGGTTGCGCGCCGAAGAATTAGTCAGCGTCGACGTTGATTCTCTCGACTTGGATGGCGAGCAGATCCGCGTTGAAGGAAAGGGATCGAAGACGCGTTTTGTGCCAATCGGCGAGTATGCGCGCGCTGCAATAGTTCTCTACCTTGAGCGCTCGCGGCCCGCGCTGCTAAACGACCGTGCCGAAGCGGCGCTATTCCTCTCGAAATCAGGGCTGCGGCTGCAGAGTTCAGATGTTCGGCGCCGGCTGCGCCTCTGGGCACGCCTTGCTGAGCTGCCGGGACGCGTTAACCCTCACGCGCTGCGCCATTCATTCGCGACTCACCTGCTTGACGGCGGCGCCGACCTGCGCGCGATCCAAGAGCTACTGGGCCATCAGAACCTTTCGAGCACACAGATCTACACGCGTGTGGAGTCAGCCCGGCTGCGCAAAGCGTATGGCGCTAGCCACCCACGCGCCTGAGAACGATGCTGCGGGCAGTGGCGAGTGCTCCGCTACCGTTAAGAGCCGTGATCGTACGCAAGGTCTCAACCACGCAAGCCCCGATATTCTGCGACGTCTGTGAGCGCAATTTGTTGCGCGGCGAAGTCTCCAGCGCCTTTCTTCATGGGGGTCAGCGCAAGATCGTCTGCGAACTGTGTATGCAGCGAGCGACGCAGCTTGGCTGGATTCGAGAATCTGGCGACACGGCTCCAGCCAGCGGTCGGATCGGGTGGATTCGGCGCACGGCGTCACGCTCGCCCCGGGGCCGAATTATTCGTCGCCAAGAGATAGACCCTGGCGAGCTGCTCGTGCCACCCGAGGCTGAGGGATTGGTCGAGCGTTCTGGTGAGGCCACCGCGGACCCGAGCGAGATGCCAGCGGAGCAAGTCGAAGCCGTCCAGTGGTCAGAATTTGACCTTCCGCCGACGGAGTCGCTGGCCTCCAACGAACGCTATGTGCGGGCCGTTCCGACGCACGCCGACATGAAGGGCGCGCGCGCGATCGAAGTATTCAACGTCGGTGAGCATCCGCGCACAATCGCGTCGCTGGCACGGACCCTCGGAGCACCACTAGTGAGCGTTCGACCCTCAGCGCGGGAAGGCAGCGTCGTCTCGGTCGTAATCGCATGGGAGCTCTCCTGGTACGGATACGAAATTGATCTAGCCGACGAGGCCGCCGGCGCACGACTAATTGATCAAGGCAGCGAACTTGACGAGCTGATGGACCAAGATCGCACCCCAAACGCTGTCGCTGATTCGCTGGGCATGCTCCATACGGCGGTTGAAGCTCAGTGAAGCTGACGGTTCACGTAGACGGCGGTTCGCGCGGCAACCCAGGCCCAGCAGCTGCCGGTGCCGTCGCCTCCGACGCCGACGGCGAGGTTGTTGGCGAGCGCGGGGAGATGATCGGCACAGCGACCAATAACGTCGCCGAATATCGCGCCGTCCTGCTCGGCGCGGCGCTCGCGCTCGAACTGGGTGCAACGGAGGTTGAGCTAGTGAACGACTCCGAGCTGATCGCTTATCAGCTAGGCGGTAAGTACAAAGTCAAGCATGCCGAAATGAAGCCGCTTTACGCCGAGGCGATCGACCTGCTCGGTCGGTTCGAGAGCTGGTCGATTCGCTGCGTACGCCGCGAACAGAACGAGCACGCCGATCTGCTCGTCAATCAAACTCTCGACGCCGGCGCGCTGTAGGTAAGAGATCCCCGTTTAATCTGCGCTCCGCTCGCGCCGCGGGCGCTGTCCAGCGTTAGAGCAGGCCAGCCTTCGGGCCGTCCTCCTCGTTCTTGTGGCCGACTCCGCTTTTCTGGAGTAGCGCCCATCCTGCAGGTAGCAGCGCGGCAGCGAACGCTAGCTTCACGAGGTCGCCAAGAATGAAGGGCTGCACACCGGTTTTGTAGGCTTGCGCCCACCCGAACGCAACTCCGTCGCCTGCCGGGTCCCAACTGGCCAGCCACGGCACGCCGAATGCGTAGATCAGGATGTTGCCAAGCAGCAGCGCGCCGATCATCGCCACCACGCGGCGGTCAGCGCCACGCTCAGCGAGCCAGCCAACGACGGCCGCGGCGACTATGAAGCCCAGAATGTAACCACCGGTCGCGCCGCTAATGATGTCCCAGCCACCTGATTGATCTGAAAATATTGGGGCGCCAAGCGCGCCGATGATGAAGTAAAATGCCAAAGCTAGCGCGCCTTTGCGAGAGCCGAGCACGCCGCCCACGAGTAGTACGGCGAGCGTCTGTCCGGTGAACGGCACTGGGTACCAGGGGATCGAGATCTGCGCTAGTCCGGCAACGAGCCCGGTGCCGCACAAAATCAGCACGAGATCGCGGACGAGCTCTGTGCTGCGCGTCCCGAAATGAGGGATAACTCTGTCGATAATTGTGCCGTAACGCGCAGTTTCCATCTGGTCTTGCTCCTTTGTAAGCCGATTGATCTGAATAAGCCTACGCCAATCGCGCGACGATCGGCCGAACGATTAGCTCGTGCCTGAGTCTGGTATACACCCGGTCATGAAAACGATTCCTTCCCTCGTCCTCGCCCTACTGGCAACTGCTCTTCTGGCGGCCTGCGGCGGCTCCAGCAGCTCTGACACCACCTCGGCTGCCACGACCGCCAGCAAAAACATCCGGATCGGCATGGAAGGGCCTTTGTCGGGTGATCAGAAGGTAACCGGCGAAGGGATGCTCAACGGCGCAAAACTAGCGGCCGAGAAGCTCAACGCAAGCGGCGGCCTGCTCGGCAAGCAGATCGAAATCGTGCCGATTGATGACGCCGCCGACCCTGACACCGGCGTCAGCGCCGCAAACGCGGCGATTAAAGCTGGTCTCGACGGCGTCGTTGGCCCCTACAATTCTGGCGTTGGCATCGAGACTCTGCCACTCTATGAGGCGGTCGGCTTAACGCCGATTCGCCTTACCTCTGACAGCGCAACCAACGGTCTTGGCTACACGCTGCAACCGATGGATTATCAGATCGCCCCGGTCGCAACTACGGCGCTAACCGACTGGCTTGGCGCGAAGTCGGTTGCGATCGCTTACGACCCAACGCCCGGCTACACGGCAACGGTCGGTGCGCAGATGAAGAAGTCGCTCGAAGCGGCCGGCGTCACGATCACCGCCTATGAGGCGGTCAAGCCGGGAGCGTCAAACTACACCAGCACCGTCACCAAACTCGAGGCCACGAAACCTGACGCGATCTACTCGGTTGTCTACTTCCCTGAAGGCGGGTTGATTGCGAAGGCGATGGACGCCAGCTCGTCGCAAGTGAAGTGCCTCGCCGATTACGCCTCGGCGGACCCGGGTTTCGTGACAACTGCCGGCGAAGCGGCAGCGCAGAATTGCCCTGTCGTTGGCGTGCCTTCGCCGGGCGACTTCCCTAGCGGCAGCTCGTTCGACGCCGCCTACCAGAAAGAATTTGGCGAGGGCCCGGGCACATGGAGCTCGTACGTGTACGACTCCGTGAATCTGCTCGCTAGCTGCGTCAAGGAAGCGGGAGGCTTCGACAACACACCGAACGCCGACGGCTCAACAACGGCGCAGGTTGATGGATCTACTGCGCTAACGAAGTGTCTAAACGCGGTGAAGGACTGGAACGGCGTGACCGGCTCGGTCACAATCGACCCAGCGAACGGGAATCGAAACCCTGCAACCGTCGTCGTTCTCGGTACCGACAGCGACGGCGAACTGCACGTCGATGGGGCTTGGGCAAATGCCGTCGGCGCGCCCTACTAGGCGCCCAGAAGTAGCGCAAGCCCAGCCATACAGATCATCGAAATTGTGATTCCCGCCGCCGCGAGCGGCCGGTTTTCACGAGGGCCAATCGCATCGGGGAGTAGCTCTAGCACTACGAGCGCCAACATCGCTCCGGCGGCGAAGCCAAGCGACCAAGGAAGCAGCGCGGTGATCTGCTCAACGAGCACAAATGCAATAACCGCACCGATCGGTTGCGGCAGGCTCGTACCGACGGCGGCCCAGAACTGCTGCGAGGCGCTAAAGCCAGCCTGAGCCATTGGAATCGCCGTCGCCGTGCCTTCGGGAATGTTTTGGAGCGCGATCGCGATGAAGACGAAAAGTCCAAGCGCGTTGTCGGCCGACCATGAAGAGCCGAGCGCAAAGCCTTCCGGCAGGCTGTGGACGAACAGCACTGCGAAGACGAGAGCAGAGCGGCGCACGTGGACGCCGCTGAGTTCGCCGACGCGCATCTCGCGGCCAGCCATTGCGCGCTGGCCGATCAGCAAGAAGCCAACACCAATCACGCCGCCAACGATCAGCGGCACCCACTCTCGGTTGTTGATTGGTTCGATTACAAGCCCGATTGAGGCGGCAGTCATAACGCCTGCGGCGATCCCCCAAAGCAGTGGTCGCCAGAGTGCCGTCCGCTCTGGGCCCAGCCAAGCAACCGGCAGCGCACCGAGGCCGGTGGCCAGCGCAGTTGCGCTGGCAAGTAGGAACACAGTCAGCAGTGCCACCGGCGCAGGTTACGCGACCACGCGGCACGAAGGCTTGTTGGCCAGCGCGTTAATGTTGCAAAAGTGGGTCGCGAGCAGAATTACACGATCAAGCCCGGCGCGAACCTGACTAATGCCGAGCTAACCGGCGCAAACCTGCGCCGCGCGAAACTAAGCGATGCGAATCTGATCGGTGCGAATCTGACCGGGGCGAATTTGCGCGGTGCAAACCTGACGCGCGCGAACCTGACGCGCGCGGACCTCAAGTGCGCTTGGCTGATCGATGCCAACCTTCGCGCGGCAAACTTGGCCAAAGCCAACCTGACTGGCGCGTACATGGTTGACGCGAACCTGCGCGGCGCGGTCCTGACAGGCGCAACCATGCCGGACGGTTCGGTTCACGAATAATTTCGAAACAGGCCGCTAGGCAATAATCCGCCCGGCTGGGAATTTTATGCGGTAATCCCTAGTGGCGCATCTGCTTGCGCTTTCCGCAGGTCAATCGCAATGCTGGGTTTACTGCGTTCGTGCGTCACGGCGCGCGCTAACCTCGCCGCTCAATGATTTCCACCAATCAGCT
>JBDNJF010000084.1:0-18389 GCA_041687955.1 Solirubrobacteraceae bacterium | reverse complement strand
GTCGTTTCTTTGGCAGCTGGTGATCTCGCCGCTGTTCGTACCAGGCGACCGCGGTTACCTGATCGCGCAGATTTCCCTGCCGGCGTTTGCCGACCAGTTCGCCCTGGGGATGGGGCTGGCCGTCGTCAGCGCTGCGGTCGGCGCCGGTGCGACAAAGCCACGACTGTTACGGACGCTCGAAGCAAAACCTTGGATCTGGGTTCTGGCAGGGCTCTTCCTCTACTCGCTGCTCGGCTTGAAGATCGGTTCGCTTGGACTCGGAGCAAGCTGGGCCGACGCCGGCCTCTTCCGTCACACCGTGAAGGGGCTGATCGGCGTTTGTGTGTTGGCGCCGGCGATCTTTGGCGCGGCGCTTGGTGGCCGCACGCGGCGAGTCCTTGGCTGGCGGCCGCTGATGTTGCTCGGCTTGATCTCATACTCCTTCTACCTCTACCACCTCGCCTTCATTCTCAAGTTCAACGAAATCGGCTGGCTGCACCAGCTCGGCTGGGAGGTCGTGGCGCTCGCCGCGTTCGCGGCCTCGGTGGCGGCTGCCGCAATCAGCTATCGGCTGATTGAGGCGCCGGGGATCGCGCTCGGCCGCCGCTGGGCCGCAGCGGCCAGCGCCCGCCGTGCGCGGCGTTCCGCCGACGCTTAAGGGATTGCCGCTTCGGCGGCGGCGGAGGCCTCAGCCAAGGCGAAGCCTTCGGCGTCCTGCTCGGTGAGGCCGTGGGGCGAGCTTCCGCGGGCGGCCAGCGACAGCGCCAGCATCGACGCTGCCAGAACTGCATCAAGCACCAGCAGGCCGATCGCCACAGACTTCAGTGATGTGTCGCGCAGAGCCACCGTCGCCGGCACGGCAACGGCCCCGATCGCCAGCGCGAAAAGGAATGCACGTCGGCCAAGCGCAAGCATGAACTGCAGCGCCAAGTACGAGATGCTGAGGGATGTCATTGCCGCTGCCAACCACGGCAGCGCCGGCGCCGCGAGCTTCGCTTGGTCGCCGAAGATCAAGGTCAGGACCTCTGCAGGGAAGATTGTGAACAGGGCCAGGATAGGAACTGCGATTAGCAGTAATAAGCCGCTCGTCCGCGTCAGTAGATGGCGAGCGTCAACTCCCCGAGAAGCCTCACGAGCGGCCTCCGGCAGCAGGTACAGGCCAAGGCCGATCGCAACCCAGACAACTCCCTTCGCGGCGACGGCGGCCTGCGCGTAGGCACCGGAGATCGTCGTGTTGAAGAAGTGGCCAACTGCGATCACGTCGGCGTTTTGTAGCACCGCAAAAAGCGTCAACGCGGCCACTGGTACCGGGTTGCGCAGCGCCAGCTCCCGCAGGCCACCGCGCCTAGGCTCGTGGTCGGGCGGTCCGAGCCGACGCTTTGTTAGCACACCAGTGACGATGATCGCCGGCAATGTCGCGAGCGGTACTGAGCAGAAGAAGATCAGCCCCACATCCGCACCCAGCAGCGCCGCGGTCAGTCCGAAGATCAAGCGGAAGGTCTGCTCACCGATCAGGCTGATCCCGACCGGGCGGTAGCCGCCGACGCCCAGTAGCAGGCCGCGCTGCAGCGCCAACCCAGTCCAAAAGAAACCGGATGGAATAACCAAAGCCGCCGCCCACGGCTGCGAGACCTGCAGTAGGCCGGCAAGCTGGTTACGCAGCAGAATGCAGATCACGAGGACGACTGCCGAGATGATCAGAACGCGGTAGAGCCAACCCTGCAGCGTTGCTGCGGCGTCGCCGCCGCTGCCAAGTTTGCCGAGTGTCATGTCGCGCGCCGCAGCCGCCTGCAACGCCGAGGCTGGCACGATCAGGATCGCCACGACCGAGACCATCCGCGCCAGTTCGCCGTAGTCGGCCGTTCCAAGCGCGCGTGCCAAGGCAACTGTTGTCATCAGCGCGAGGACGTTGGCGACCATCTGGGTTGAGGCGACGCCGGCGGCGCGGACGGTGTGCGAGCCCTTCGCCCGCTCGCGCCGTGTTTGCTCCGGCTGCGGGGCTTCTGAATGCTCGCTCACGCCGCTGACGCTAGCGGAGCGGCCTGTCGCTGACGCAATGACTGCCGCCAACGGGCGGTTGCTGTCGTAGAATGAAAGGATGGACCGATCGAAGCCGCTCGCGCTTGGCGCACTCCTTGTCGCGCTTGCGGTGCCGTCGGCGGCGCTTGCGCAGAGCGCCGGTGATGATCAGTACGTTGATCCGCTTGCCGGGCTGAACGGATCAGGTGGGTCGGAGTCGTCCGACAAAGGCAGCGGCTCCAGCGGCTCATCCGGCAACTCCGGAGGATCATCGACTGCCGCGCCGACGCCGGGTACAACCGAGCCCCAAGCCGCCGCCCCAGTCGTTAAAAAAAGCAAACCAAAAGCGAAGAAGAAGCCAGCGCCAGCTGTCGACCCGGGTTTCGACATTCCGAGCTTGAATGGCATTGGCCAGATGGTTGCTATCCCCGTGAAGCACGTCAGTCGCGTGCTTGGCGGCATCGCCGATGAGCGCAGCTAAAGCAACTCTCAGCAGCTCGGTCGACCAGACCGAAGCATTGGCCGTGGCGCTCGCAGCAGGCCTGCAAGCCGGTGATGTCGTTCACGTTTGCGGTGAGGTCGGCGCAGGCAAGACAACATTCATCCGTGGCGCCTGCCGCGCACTCGGTTTCAATGGGCCGGTGACGAGCCCCAGTTACACGATCGTCAACCGCTATGAAGGGGGGCCCGTCGCGATCTCTCACCTCGATTGCCAGCGGCTTGAGCAGAGCGCCGACATAGAGGCCGGACTGTTCGACGACGAGATTGCCAACGACCGGATCTGCTTCATCGAGTGGCCGCAGCAGTCGGCTGCCTCGGTTGGCCGACTCGCCACGGTCCCTGCTGCGGTCCGGGTCGAGCTGCGACACGCCGGCGAAAGCCAGCGCGAAGTATTAATCGAGCGCAGCGGTATCCAGTGACCGTCAACGCGATCCTGGCGTTCGACACGTCGACTGCGGCGACGGTTGTCGGCCTCACCGTCGACGGCGTGCTCTGCGCTGAACTGGCCGATAGGCCGCAGGACGGCGAGCGACCGCGCCATGCTGAGCGGCTGCTTGAGCTCTGCGAGGAGGCACTGACGGCCGGCGGCCTCAGCTGGGCCCAGCTGAGCCGCGTTGGCGTTGGCGTCGGCCCCGGCACGTTCACCGGTCTGCGAATCGGCGCCGCCACGGCGCAGGGATTGACGCAGGCGGTCGGCGTCGAGCTGGCAGCGCTCTCGTCGCTAGAGGCGCTCGCACTGGCGGCGCGCCGGCAGTACCCCCAGAGCCGTATTGCTGCGGTCGCTGACGCGCGCAGGGGTGAGGCTTACGTCGCCTGCTGGGAGCCGGATGGAAGCCAGACAGTCGAAGCCCAGGCCTGCGCTCCGACGCAGCTCGCTGCACTATTGGCTGCAGGCGAAGCGCCGGTCATTGCGATTGGGGAGGGCGCGCTAATCTTTCGCCAATCGCTCGAATCGGCTGCGATCAGCGTGCCGGACAGCGATTCGGCGCTGCACAGTCTTGCTGGCGGCACGCTCTGTCAGCTTGCCGCAAGCGCCGAGCCAACCGACGGCGCGTCGCTGATTCCGCAGTACGTTCGTCGGCCCGACGCCGAGATTGCGCTTGAAGCGCGAACCGTAGCTAATGATTGAGTTAACCCCCGAAATCCGCCGCCTCGTTTTCGCCGACCTGCCAAACGTGATTGCGATCGAGCGGCGTGCCTTTCCTACCCCGTGGTCGCTGGCGATGTTTGTGCTCGAACTAAGTAAACCCGAAGGAATCTGCCTCGCCGCTCAGCGCGACGGTCAACTAGTCGGTTACACGATCTGTTCGCGTTTCGATCAGGTCTGGCACATCATGAACGTCTCGGTGGATCCTGAGCTTCAGCGTCAGGGCATCGCGACTGCGTTGGTTAGCGAAATATTGGCGCGAGTCGACGAGGGCGCGCAGATAACTCTCGAGGTGCGGCCAACCAACGTGGGGGCAATTGCGCTCTACGGTCGCTTTGGCTTTCTCGCCGCCGGGACGAGGCCGCGCTACTACCAAGACAATGGTGAAGACGCCGTGATCATGTGGCGCACAGAATCTACGCTGCGTGGCGCGCTCGACGATGTGCCAGCAGCTGGCGCAAGTCCGATCGCCGCGCCATGAGTGGCGCAATCCTCGCTATCGAGAGCAGCTGTGACGACAGTTGCGCCGCAGTGCTTGCTGCCGACGGCTCAATCCTCTCGAACATCATTTCCTCACAGGGGATTCACGACCGCTACGGCGGCGTCGTGCCTGAGATCGCGGCGCGCCACCACCTGACACTGCTGACGCCGACGATCGAGACGGCCTTGGATCAGGCAAACCTGACGCTTGAGGCGATTAAGCGCGTCGCCGTCACGCAGGGGCCGGGCTTAATCGGTGCGCTTCTGGTCGGCGTCGGGCACGCGAAGGCAATAGTCGCCGCGCGGGGCATTGGGCTCGTCGCCGTCGATCATCTGCAGGGCCACGTTGCAGCCAACTTCATTTCTCCTGATCCGTTCGAGCCACCGTTTGTCTGCCTGATCGCAAGCGGCGGTCACACACTGCTGGCGCGAGTAGACGACCACAGCTCCTACTCGCTGCTCGGCGAAACACTCGATGACGCCGCCGGCGAGGCCTTCGACAAGGGGGCGCGGATGCTGGGCCTGCCGTTCCCTGGCGGCCCTGCGCTTGAGAAGCTCGCCGCCACCGGCGACTCATCGGCATTCGATTTCCCGACCGCGCGGAACGTCAAAGGGCTCGATTTCTCGTTCGCTGGTGTAAAGACCGCGCTGCTCTACGCGATCCGTGATCTAGGTGAAGACGAGGCGAAGCGCCAGCGAGCCAACCTAGCTGCGTCGTACCAGCAGGCGATCGTTGATGCGCTAGTTGACCGGCTAACTCGCGCTCTCGAACTCAGTGGCATCGATCGAGCCGCGATCGGCGGCGGCGTTGCCGCAAACGGGCCGCTGCGAGAACGAGTCAGCGAGCTCGGCGCCACGACTCACATTCCGGCCCGAAACCTTTGCACCGATAACGCAGCAATGATTGCTAGCGCCGCTCGTTTTCTTCCCGATTGTTCCGCTGCAGCTGCGCTCGCGCTAGACGCCTATCCAAGTGGAGCGCGCAGGTGAAGCCAAAGATCACCATTTACCAACGTGATGGCTGCCACCTGTGCGCGATAGCTCAGGCGCAGCTAACCGCGCTACAGCGTCAGCATCACTTTGAGCTCGAGCAAATCGACATCGAATCGAGCGACGAGCTCCACAGCCTCTACCTTGAGCGAATCCCGGTGATCGCCCTGGGCGGCGAGGAGCTCTACGACTTCGAGATCAACATGGCGGACTTAAAAAGTCGCCTGCTGGCCGCCTCGGCGCGGTAGCATCGCGGCGATGACAAGCAGCAAAATTGAAGACGCTCCGATCGGCCCAGTCCCCGCTGAGGCTGGGCCAACGCAGCTTTCGCTCGGTGTCGCAGCGCGACTCTCCCGCTACCTCCAAGTTTTGACCCAAGCCCAGAAGACTGGCCGCGCAACGCTCTCATCGCAGGAGCTCTCCGATTACACGCGGGTCAACAGCACGCAGATCCGCCGAGACCTCTCCGGGTTTGGCAAGTTCGGCAAGCGCGGCGTCGGCTACAACGTTGACGCGCTGGCTGACGAGATTCGCCAGATTCTCCAAGCTGGCAGCCAGCAGAACATCGCGCTCTTTGGCGCCGGTCATCTGGGCAAGGCGATCGGCTCGTCCGGAATCTTCGCTGACCACGGCTTCAACGTAATTGCGGTGTTCGATGCCGATCCGAAAAAAGTTGGGATGAACGTTGGTGGCCAGGCGGTCCGCCCGATAGAAGATGCCAAGCGTGTGATTGAAGAGCAGGACGTACTCGTCGCAGTGCTGGCCGTTCCAGGAGAGGCCGCGCAAGTGCTGGCTGACACGCTCGTCGCTGCCGGAGTGCGGATTATTTTCAACTACTCGGAATCGCTGCTCGACGTGCCGGCTGAGGTGACGGTTCACACCTCGAACCCAGCGGCCGACCTGCTGCACGCGCTTTACTTCTATCTCTCATGAGCCTGATTAATCTCGAGAAGGCTCGCGACGCGTTCGCGCAGGCAACCGACGGCACAGTTGGGATTGAGGAAGAATTCGCGATTCTTGATCCCACAAGCCTCGACCTTGTCCCGCGCTTCGAGCAGCTCAGTCAAAAGGCAGGTGAGACCGACGCCGACCTGGCCGCGTCAATCTCCTCGGAGCTCATTCTCTCCGAAATTGAGATCCGCTCCGGTGCAGGGAGCGATGTTAGAGACGCCTTGGCACGCCAGCAGCAGATGCGCTGGCGGCTTTTTGCGCTAGCTACCGGTGAGCGGCTTGCGCTCGGTTCGACCGGCGTTCACCCATGGGCTGATTACCGCGAGCAGCTCAACGTTCAGTCCGAGCATTACGGTCGCGTTGTTGACGGGCTCCAATATGTAGCTCGGCGCAACAACACCTTTTCGCTCCACGTCCACGTCGGCATCCGCGACGCCGACCGCGCCGTACGCGTCTGTGACAGGCTCCGCCCGTTGCTACCGGCGCTACTCGCGCTAAGCGCCAACTCGATCTTCTTCGAAGGGCTCGACAGCGGCCTGGCCACGGTCCGGACGCAAAGCTTTACGAAGTCCTTTCCGCGCTGCGGAGTACCAGACGCTTACGGCTCCTGGGCCAACTACCGCGACTATCTTCAGCTGCTGCTCGACACCGGTTCAATCGAAGAGGACACCCAGGTCTGGTGGTCGGTGCGACCACATTTGAGCTTTGGCACTGTCGAAGTGCGGATCTGCGACGCCCAGTCAACGGCCGAAGAGTCAAACGCGCTCACCGAGCTGATCGTGGCCTGCGTGCTGCAGTGCGCGCGTGATGACGATGAAGGCAAACCGGTCTCTGACCCCCCACCGCGCCTGATTGAGGAAAATCTTTGGCGCGCAATTCGTTGGGGTGCGGCCGGTGAGCTAATCGATCTTCAGCGCGGCATCTGTTTGCCCGCGCGGGCGGCTTTTGACCGACTATTAGAGTGGACAGCGCCCGTTTGCGGGGAGCTGAGTCTCGATCCGCAGTTTCCGGCGCTCAACGGCGCCGAGCGTCAGGCAATAGCCTTCGCCGAAGGGCAGAGCATTGCCGACGTCTACGCTTCTACAGTGGCGCGGACGCGTCAATCATTCGAGGCCGACGAGCCAAAAAGCCATCCGGAGGTATCAACGCCGTGACCGACGAAACCGCAACACCAGACCAGCCCGAGGACGAGATCACCACCGAAGCTCCTGCCGCGACGCCGGAAGAAGGCCAAACTCCTCCAACCGAGGAAGAGATGCGCGCGGCCTACGAGGCTGAGCTCAAATCACTCCGCGTCGAAGACCTGGTTGCGCAGACCGTTGTTTCGTTACTGAACCTCGGCGCGCGAAAGGCAGGGCTGCTGCCTGGCACCGAAGATGAGACCGATCCAGTTCAGGTGGGAATCGCAATTGAGGGGATTCGTCGCCTAATGCCGCTGATTGAGCCAGCACTGGGAGAGAACGCCGCGTCAATCAAGGACGCACTTGCGCAGCTTCAGGTGGCGTTCACGAAACTAACTGGCGAGCAGCTTGCTCCAGAGGGCGCCGATGGTAGCCCAGAGGGCAGCTCTGGGCCGGTCGGTGATGGCCCTGACGGCGCGCAGAAGCCTGACGCCAAGCCGGGCGGCGGCCTCTGGACGCCTGGTCCATAACTACCGCAGAGCGCTGCCCGAGCTGATACCAGTAGGATCGCCTAGCTAATCAGCGCTGGGCCTGCAAATAGCCTTAACGCAAAGCGCCTGCGGCTGTCTCGGCCACAGTTAAATCAATCACTTCAAAAGGATTCAACCACCGTGTCTGCATTTCTTACCGACCATGGGGTCATCGTTGCCGTTGTCTGTGCCCTCATCGCAGTTGCTTACGGCGTCGTAACTACGACGCAGCTGCTCGCGCTTTCGCCCGGCAACGCGGAGATGCAGCGCATTTCGGCCGCAGTTCAGGAAGGCGCGCGCGCATATCTCAACCGCCAATACCTGGTGATCGCGGGCGTTGGCGTCGTGCTCTTTATCGCACTGCTGTTCATTCAAGACATTTATGTGGCGATCGGTTTTGCGATTGGTGGCATTCTCTCCGGCGCTGCTGGCTACATCGGTATGAATGTTTCGGTTCGGTCCAACGCCCGCGTAGCGGAGTCAGCTCGGGGCGGTATCGGCCCGGCGCTGAAGGTCGCATTTCGCGGTGGCGCAATCACCGGCATGCTTGTTGTCGGCCTCGCGCTGTTGGGCGTAGCGGGTTACTACGGCCTGCTGACATCGTCGTTTGACCAAACACCCAAGGAGGCCGTGGACGCCTTGATCGGCCTTGGTTTCGGTGGCTCGTTGATCTCCGTCTTCGCTCGTCTGGGCGGCGGCATCTTCACGAAGGCCGCCGACGTCGGCGCCGACCTTGTTGGCAAGGTTGAGGCCGGAATCCCTGAGGATGACCCTCGTAACCCGGCCGTCATTGCAGACAATGTTGGCGACAATGTTGGCGACTGCGCTGGCATGGCAGCCGACCTCTTCGAGACTTACGCCGTAACGGCAGTCGCCGTGATGCTGTTAGGTGTTCTCACCTTCAACGAGCAGACGACCGTGGCGCTCTACCCGCTCGTGCTTGGCGCCGTCGCGATCATCGCTTCGATCATCGGCACTTTCGCCGTCCGCAGCGAGAAGGGCAATGTCGAGCGCGCTCTTTATCAAGGGCTCGCAGTCTCGGGCATCATCGCCGCGATCGCTTTCTACCCAATTACAGCTTGGATGATGGATGGCATCACGTTTAAGAGCGCCGCTGGTTCGATTGCAGCTCCTAGCGTCATCAATCTTTACCTCTGTGCACTGGTTGGCATTGTCGTCACCGCGTTGCTGTTCGTGATCACCGATTACTACACCTCGACCCGCTTCCGCCCGGTCCGCAAGACGGCCGAAGCTTCTGAGACCGGCCACGCAACCAACATCATCTCGGGCCTCGCTCAGGGTCTTCAAGCGACAGCGCTTCCGGCCTTGGTGCTGGTGCTCGGCGTGCTTTGCTCATGGAAGCTCGCCGGTGGCGGCGTGCAGGGCATCTATGGCATTGGTGTTGCCGTCATGGGGCAGCTATCACTGACTGGACTAATCGTCGCGCTCGACGCCTTTGGTCCAATCACCGACAACGCTGGTGGTATCGCAGAGATGGCCGACATGCCGGAAGAGGTCCGCAATGTGACCGATCCGCTCGACGCAGTCGGCAACACGACTAAGGCCGTCACGAAGGGTTATGCAATCGGCTCAGCCGTACTCGCAGCGATCGTCCTGTTCGCTGGCTTTAAGGCTGAGCTAGCCGCAGAGGGCGTCGTCACGTCCTTCCCGATCGACGATCCAGCGATTCTGATGGGGCTGCTGATCGGCGGCATGATGGTGACTCTTTTCGCGGCGCTGTCAATGGAAGCTGTTGGCCGCGCTGGCGGCATGGTCGTCGAAGAAGTTCGCCGCCAGTTCCGCGAGAAGCCAGGAATCATGGATGGCACTGAGCAGCCCGATTACGGCACCTGCGTCAGCATCGTTACTGCGTCGGCGCAGCGCGAGATGATCGTGCCTTCGCTTATTCCGATCGTAATAACAACGATTGTTGGACTGATCTCCGTCGCCGCGCTCGGTGGCTTGCTAATCGGCGTGATCGTCGTCGGCTTCTTCTTTGCCGTGATGATGACCGCCGGTGGTGGCGCCTGGGACAACGCGAAAAAGTTGATTGAGGATGGAGCCTTTGGTGGTAAGGGCTCAGACGCACACGCCGCTTCAGTCACCGGCGACACGGTTGGCGATCCCTTTAAGGACACCGCTGGGCCGGCGATCAACCCAATGATCAAGGTTGCGAACATCGTCGCGATTTTGATCATTCCGATCATTACTTAGCGACTGGCGCCCGCACGCCTTGACGAGCGACACGCACTTCTGGCATCCATTTGCCGACATGGCTCAGGTTCGGGGCCATGAATTCGTCATCGAACGCGGCGAGGGCTCGTACGTCTGGGACGCCGACGGGAATAAATACTTCGACGGCACCGCGAGTCTTTGGTGCGTAAACGTTGGCCACGGCCGCCACGAAATCGCCGATGCTGCGCGCGCACAGATGGACACGCTTGCGACCTACCAAACCTTCGGCGGCTTTGCCAACAAGCCAGTATTGGAGTTGGCCGATCGGCTGGCGGCAAGCGCCGAGCCAATAATTGACGACGCAAAGATCTTCTTCGGGCTCGGTGGTGGTGACGCGATCGAAACAGCGGCGAAGCTCGCCCGCCGCTACTTTGCTGCCACCGGCCAGCCGGAGCGAGTTCACATCATCGGCCGCACTCAGGGCTACCACGGCACGCACGGCATCGGCACGAGCATTGGCGGAATCGCAGTAAATCAGGTTGGGATGGGGCCCGTCGACCCGGCCGTTTCAAGCGTGGCGTGGGATTCACTCGAGGCTCTTGAAGCTGAGTTTGAGCGCGTTGGCCCAGAGAAGGTTGCGGCGGTCTTTGCTGAACCTGTGATCGGCGCCGGCGGCGTTCACCGCGTGCCGCCCGGCTACCTTCATGGCCTGGCCGCTCTTTGCACGAAGCACGGCGCGCTTTTCATCGCCGATTGCGTGATCGCCGCATTTGGTCGCCTGGGGACTATGTGGGGAGTGGACCGTTTCGATCTGCGCCCCGACATGCTCGTTTTCGCCAAGGGCATTACGAGCGGATATCTGCCGCTCGGCGGCGTCGTCATCAGCGGTAGGGTCGCCGCGCCATTTTGGGAGGGTGATGGGCTTTGGTTTCGTCACGGCCAAACTTACTCTGGCCACCCGACCTGTTGCGCTGCGGCTTTGGCCAACCTCGACATTCTCGAAAACGAAGGGCTTTTCGAGCGCGGCCGTCAGCTTGAAGATGAGATCGGAGCGGCGCTGGAGCCGCTTGAGTCTGCCGACGTTGTTGACCAGGCTCGAAGCGGGATTGGCGCGCTGGGCGCAATCTCATTCAAGCCAGAGCTGCTGGCGGATCATCCTGACCTGCCGCTGCGGACCTTCGCTGCCGCCAGGCAGCGCGGCGTGCTGGTACGCCCGCTTGGTGATGGCGTCGCTATCTCGCCGTCGCTAGTTACGACAGAGCAGGATTTGCAGCGGGCATCGGCAGCGCTAGACGATGCTCTGACCGCCGTCGCCGCCTCGCTCTGAGCCCCTGCGAGAATGCTCTCATCGCCTGCTCATTCGGCTGGCGGCAATAAACTGGGGTGCCCGACGATGAATGACTGTTTGAGCTAAATGGCACGGCGCCGCCTCCAAGGTCTCCAGCGAGTACTGGGGGTCAACGCGCTCTTCGCTACCGCCTACGGCAACGTTGGTTCGTCGATCTATTACGCGCTCGGCCTCGTTGCCTCCTTTGCCCTTGGCCTCACGCCGATCGTCTTCGTCATCGCTGGTTTCATCTTCTTTCTTACCGCAAGCACTTACGCCGAAGCGACGGCGATGTACCCGGAGGCTGGCGGCTCATCGAGCTTTGCACGCCGCGCCTTCAATGAGTTTTGGTCTTTTGTCGCTGGCTGGGGCCAGATGCTCAACTACACGATCACGATTGCGATTTCGGCTTTCTTCGTGCCGCATTACATCGGCGGGCTCTTCTGGGAGCCACTGCGAACCGCTCCCGGCGACATCATCTTCGGAATCGGCGTCGTGATTGTTCTGGCAGCGATTAACGTTTTCGGTGCGAAGGAATCGGCCGGTGTCAATGTGACGCTCGCGGTAATCGATTTCGCCACGCAGCTGCTGCTGGTCTTGATTGGCGGCATTCTCGTTTTCTCGCCCGACGTGTTGATCAACAACATCGAATGGGGGGTCGCACCAACCTGGAAGGATTTCCTGATTGCGATTCCGATCGCAATGATCGCCTACACCGGGATTGAGACGATCTCCAACATGGCCGAAGAGGCCAAAGACGAGGCGGTCACGATCCCGAAGGCGATCAACCGAGTAGTGATCGCCGTTTTCGCTATTTACGCCGCGCTACCAGCGGTCGCACTTTCAGCCCTACCAGTCGTCAAGCAGCCCGACGGCAGCTACCAAACGCTGCTCGGCGTTTCGAGCGAGAACGGCGGATATGCCGGCGACCCTGTGCTTGGCGTCGTCAAGCAAATTGATCTTGGGCTTTTCCAAGGTGCGGCTGAAATATACGTCGGCCTGCTGGCAGCGACGATTCTCTTCGTCGCCACTAATGCTGGAATCATCGGCGTTTCGCGACTGGTGTACTCGATGGGCGTCCACCGGCAACTACCTAACAGGTTGCGCGAACTTCACCCACGGTTTGGCACGCCGTGGATCGGAATCATCATCTTTAGTGGCGTCGCTTGCCTCGCCATCACGACCGGCCAGGCCGATTTCCTTGGCAACCTTTACGCGTTCGGCGCGATGCTCAGTTTCACAATTGCGCATGTTTCGGTCATCAAGTTGCGCTTTCGTTACCCAAATTTCCCACGACCGCACCTCGGTCCGATGAACATCATGATGGGCGGCGTCAACATCCCCGTTTCCGCGGTACTGGGAGCAATTGGTACCGGCCTCGCTTTCATTGTCGTCACCGTTCTTCATCTTGACGTCGCGATCGCCGGCTTCGGCTGGTTGGCGTTCGGCTGCGTCTTCTACGTGCTCTATCGGCGAAGCCAAGGTCTCAACCTGACGGAGACTGTTTCGGTTGCAATCAAGCCGCAGGTAACGGCAGGGGAGGCGGCTTACGAATCGGTTCTCGTAGCGCTTGAACCACCGACCTACGCACCGAGCGCGGTTGCCACAGCGGTGCGGCTCGCAGCCCGCAGGCGCCGGGGTATCCATATCCTTGTACCGATTCCAGTTCCATCCTCGATCCCAATCAATGCGCAGATGCCCGCGCAGGAGGAGCGCGCTCAGGCAATCATCGAACAGGCACGGCTTCAGGGTGGGCGGCTGGTTACTGGGCGCTGGATTAAGGTCCGTGCTGGGCAGGCGGGCGGGATGATTGTTCAGGAGGCAATCGATCTGCGAGCTCGAGCGATCGTGCTTTCATTGCCTCGCCACCAAAGTGGCAATCTTTTCGACAAGGCAATCGAAACGGTTCTTCGTGAGCGGCCGTGCCGCGTAATCATCCAAAGCGAGCCGATGCGCCGCGCGCTTAGTCGCTCCGACGAAGCCACAGCGGAGCAGGTGCCGCTATGAGCCCACGCTCGGGCCGCAACGTCCACGCCTCAACGACGACAATTTTTTCGGCGCTGATGATCATCATTGGCGCTGGCCTCGTCGTTCGGACGCTCAGTCTAGGTGGTGGCATCTTTGCGATTGGGGTAATCATGGGCATCCTTTTCGTTGCCGCTGGCTGCGGACGCCTTTGGGTAGCGACGCGGGGGCCAAAATGAGCCAACTACCGCAGCTGCCAGCGAAGCAGACCTTCAGCCGCGAGCTCGGCTCGCCAATGCTCTTCAGCGTCATTTACACGGTGATCGCGAGCGCGATCTATATCTGCCTAGGCGTTGTCGCTGGCTACGCGCTCGGTCTTACGCCGGTCGTTTTCCTCGCTGGTGGCTTAATGTTTGTCCTCGCCGCGATGACTTACGTCGAAGGCTCGTCGCTGTACCAAGAACGGGGCGGCTCGACCGTTTTTGCGCGCTTCGCCTTTAACGAGTTCTGGAGCTTCGTCGCTGGCTGGGCGATTCTGCTCGACTACGTGATCCTGCTAGCCGCCGCTGCATTGTCGGCGACCAGCTACTTGCAGGCCTTCTGGGCGCGGCTCGGCGAAGGAGCAGTCGAAGGCGTGCTCATAATCGGGATTTTGCTTTACGTCGCCGTACGCAACATTCGCGGCTTTTCGAGCACGCGCTCGCGGCGAATCGCGATTCTTGTTGTTGCAGATATTGTGCTTCAGCTAGCGTTGATTGGGCTAGGGCTGATCTTCCTTTTCGAGCCAGCGACACTCACTTCATCGATCGACTTTGGCACTAGTCCAACTCTTCAAAATGTGATCGTGGCGCTGGGGATTGCGACCGTTGTGTCGACCGGGCTGGAGTCAGCTTCTGGCCTTTCGGGCGAGGTCCGGGTAGGGCGCGCGGGGCTCAGGCGGCTCGTCACCAGCTCCTCACTGACGGTAATCATCGTTTACACCGGTATTGCTGTCGTCGCAGTTAGTGCACAGCCGGTGATCAACGGTCAAACCCGGCTCTCGTCGACTTACAAGGACGCGCCACTGCTCGGTGTCGCCGCGGGCTTCGACCAGCAATGGCTTGCGCAGGGAAGTCGCTTCGTAATCGCGGCGATCGCCGTGGTAACCCTCATCGCCGCTGCCAACTCAACGATGCTCGGTCTTTCTCGGCTTGCATATTCACTCTCGACTCACCGGCAGATTCCAAGCGCACTTGGGCGCCTCCATTCGACCCGCTTTACGCCGTGGGTTTTGATTGTCATCGCCACTATCGTCGCGGTTTCCCTTGCCGTCACTGGAGATCTTTCACTCCTGCTCAACGTCTATGCGTTTGGCGCCTTGCTCGGGTTGACGATCGCTCATGCGTCGATTATTCGTCTGCGAATAACTGAACCGGACCGTCCACGCCCGTACGCCGTGCCTTTCAATCTTCGCCTCGGTGGGAAGAGCATTCCGCTTCCGGCCGTTGCTGGAATGGTGCTGAGCGCCCTGATTTGGCTCAGCGTCGTCTGGACCCACCCGTCAGCGCGCTGGGTTGGATTCGGATGGATGGCGGGCGGCCTGCTGCTTTATCTCGTCTATCGGCTCTCGAGCGGCAAGACACTGACTAAGCGCGTAACGGTTCCGCGTGAGGCATTGCGTGGTGAGGCAACCGAGGTCGAGTACGAGTCAATTCTTGTCCCCATCACCAGCAGCGTGCTTGACGACGACATCATGCAGACGGCCGGTCGGCTTGCCGCCGAGGCGAGCGAGGAGGATGGCTTTGACGGTGAGTCGCGAATAGAGGCGCTCTGGGTCACGGTAGTGCCGATGTCCTTACCAATCGATGCACGGCTGCCGGAGGAGGAGTCGCGCCGCGCTCGCGCCGCGCTGGCGCGCGCGAAGGCGGTTGGTGAGGAGTACGACAACGTGAAGGTAGATACAGCCCGCGCGCGCGGCCGTCGGGCCGGCCAGACAATCATTGCTGAGGCTCAGCGTCGTGGCGTTCAGGCGATCGTCCTAGCCGCAGAAGAGCCGACCGGAATAAGTGGTGGAGCGCTCCTTGGCGGCGCCTACTCAGGTGACTTAGTGATCGGCGCGACGGCGCGCTATGTGCTCGCGAACGCGCCTTGCCCGGTGATCGTCACTGCGCCGTCATCCGGCGATAAGGCCGTGTCTGCAGGCGCAGGGAACGAGCCAGAGCCTGAAGAACTCGAACGCTAGGATTCCAAGCGATGCCATTTGTCCTCATTGTCGGCTCCGGCCGCGTCGGCTCAATCGTCGCACGGAATCTACTCGCCGCTGGTCACGAGGTTTCCGTGCTCGACGGTGACCCGCTCTCACATGAGCGCCTGGACGAAGGACAGGAATCAACTTGGGAGGGGGCAGGTGGGCGCTTCACGATTGGCCAGGCGATCGAGCGCGACGCGCTCGTTGAAGCCGGTATCGAGAGTGCCGATGTCTTTATTGCCGCAACCAACGGCGACAACACGAACCTAACGATCGCTCAGATCGCGCAGAAGATGTTTAACGTGCCGCGGGTGCTGGTCCGTGTGATGGACCCAGCACGAGCTGAGTGGTACAAGGCGCAAGGGTTGGAGACAATTTGTCCCACGAGTTACGCGGTCCAGATGTTCGAGCAGGCGCTTGCCACGCCCGGCGATGAGGCCTGATGTACGCCGTTGTCATCGGCGGTGGCAAGGTCGGCCTCAACCTTACGCGCGAGCTTCTCGCAAAGGGCACGGAGGTCACGCTGGTTGAGTCGCGCCGCGATCGTTACCTGCGGATGGACGCCGAGCTTGGTTTTGTCGTCCAGTACGGCGACGGAACTGAGCTTTGGGTGCTAGAGCGCGCTGGCATCCAGCGCGCTGATTTGGTGGTCGCGGTTACCGGCGATGACGAAGACAACATCTTGATCTGCCAAATCGCCCGAGATAAGTACCAAGTTGATCGGTTCATCTCGCGCGTGAATAACCCGCGTAACCGGCAGTACTTTGAGTTGCTGGACATCCGCCCGGCATTCTCCGCGACCGACCTGATCTTGAGGCTGATCGAGCACGAGGTTCCCGACTATGGCCTAGTGCACCTGCTTGATCTTCCTGACGAGCAGCTCGAGGTAATTGAGGTGGTTGTTTGCGAGGGATGCACCGCCGCCGGGCTTGAGGTACAGCAGCTTGCGCTGCCGGAGGGGAGCATTGTCATTTCAGTGCTCCGCGACGGCAGCGGCTTTGTACCGAAGGCCGACACCGTTATTGACGCTGGCGACGAAGTGCTCGTATGCCTCGATCCGGGCCTCGAATCGCAGGTAACTGCGCTCTTCGACGCAGCAAAGTAGCGCATTTAGCGCTTATACTTAGTCACGCATTGCGGGATGGTGTAATGGCAGCACGCCTGGTTCTGGTCCAGGAAATTGGGGTTCGAATCCCTGTCCCGCAGTCCCCGCCTCACGGCTCGATACGGTGATGCAATGAGTGACACCTCGCTACGCAAGCTTTGGGATCGCGGTCAGCGCGGGTGGCCGCCCGATGCACCGATCGCGCAGTTTCCAAACGCTCCTTTGCTTACCGCGATAGCGGCTTGGATTGTGGGCTTCTTTACGAGCGGCTCGGCTCACGACGCTGCCTCAGCAGTCTTCTACGTTGCGCTTAGCTGCTTCGCTTGGTGGGAGCTGACCGACGGCGTAAATAACGCTCGCCGCGTGGTCGGGGCGGCAGTGCTGCTCTTCGTTGTCTTCAGCCTCGCTGGCAAGCTCGGCGCCTGAGCTACGGCTATGAGGCGATTGGAGCGAAGCCACCAGCTTTGTAAGTCAGTCCAGGCAGCTCAGCTCCAATCTGTTCGGAGAGCCAGCGCGAAACGTCAAAGAGCCCTTCAAGGCTAACCCCAGTCTCGGTTCCCATTCCTTCAAGCAGGTAGACAAGGTCTTCGGTTGCGATATTCCCGGTCGCGTTGGGCGTGAAAGGGCAGCCGCCGAGACCGCCGGTTGAAGCGTCGATGATTGTCGCGCCACTTTCGATAGCTGCGACTGCATTCGCGTAGCCCGTGTTGCGCGTGTTGTGGAAGTGAACTCCGACGGTCAGGCCTAGGCCAAGCGTTTCGGTCACTAGCTCTCGCACCTGGGTAGGCACGCCCACTCCAATCGTATCGGCGAGCATGATCTCCTCTACGCCGCCGGCAGCTAGGTGCTCTGCCGCGGCGAGTACGCGGCTGGCAGTGATCTCGCCCTCGTACGGGCAGCCGAAGGCGACCGAAAGTGTGACCGCGTATCCGATCCCGTCGCTCTTTGCGCGCGCCGCTAGCTCAATGCCAAGTTGGGCGGCTGCGTCAACGGTTGTGCCCTGGTTTTTTTCAGCGAACGTTTCGCTTAGGGGAACTACGTACTGCACAAGATCAACGCCGCAGCCGATTGCGCGGTCGTAGCCACGTTCGTTCAGCGCCAGCCCTGCAATCACGACTTCCGGAGCGCGCGCTATCAAGGCCATCACCTCCTCGGCGCCCGCCATCTGCGGCACGCGCTTTGGGTTGACAAAGCTAACAGCCTCAATCCGGGCCAGACCAGTCGCGGAGAGCCGGTTTACGTAGTCAGCCCTACGCTCGGCGCTCAGAGTTGGCTCGGCATTCTGGAGCCCGTCGCGCGGGCCAACGTCGCAGATTACTAGCGTTTTGGAAGCCATCTGGCGCGTTAGGCTGGGCCGCGCCCGCTGACGGGGAGTAGTTCGCGGTCGCCGACGCCGCGCAGCACGTGGAGGTCAATCGCGCCAGGCGGGAAGACGTCGATCGAGTATTGGATCGCGTCGCCATCGTTGATGTGGATGGTTTCGGTCATCTCCAAGGCCCCTGTTGTCCGCTTCACGCCAAGCGCGGCGCCGAACTCCTCATCGGGCTCAAGCAGACGCGGCCGAATCGCCGTTCGAGCAAAGGCGACAGGAACGCCAGCGCCGATCACGATGTCGAGCATCATCTGGCCCTCGCTGAGGGCCCGCTGGAGCTTTTCGAGCGACGGGAGCGGAACCGAGGGATGGATCCAGTCGCGCATGAAGGCTGCCGGAATCTTGTCAACGAGCAGCGTCCGCTCGACGCAAAGCGCGTCAGCATTATTGCTCAGGTTGAGAGCCTCGACGACGAACCCGGGGGCGCGCCGCTGGGCAACTGAGAGGTTGCGGGTTTCTACCTTGTGGCCTTGGCGGCGAGCCAGCGAGGTGTAGGACTC
>JBDNJF010000083.1:0-3240 GCA_041687955.1 Solirubrobacteraceae bacterium | reverse complement strand
TGAGCGCAACCGCCTCCACCTTGCGAAGGTGCTCAAGAGTGGCGGAAACCTGCTGCTGCTCGACGAGCCGACCAACGACCTTGACGTGGACACTCTGCGCGCGCTCGAAGAGGCTCTACTTAGTTTTGCCGGCTGCGCCGTAGTGATCTCGCACGATCGCTGGTTCCTTGATCGCGTCGCAACGCACGTGCTCGCCTTCGAGGGTGACTCGCAGGTGACCTGGTTCGAAGGCAACTTTGAGGCCTACGAAGAGCACCGCCACGAGCTGCTTGGCGATGAGGCCGACCGGCCGCACCGAATCAGCTACAAGCGTCTAACGAGAGACTGATGCGCAGATGATCGAGATCTCACTATTCACCGACCCGGGCTGCCCGTGGGCCTTCTCGGCTGAGCCATTCCGGCGCAAGATCGAGTGGCTTTACGGCGATCACGCAGCTTGGGAGCTAGTGATGGTTGGCCTCGCCGAGGATCCCGCAGTCTATGAGGCGAAGGGTTTTACTACCGCGCTGATGGCGGCCGGCGCGGAGCAGATTGCGAGCGCTCACGGAATGCCGATTGACTCCAGTGAGCGCGAACGACTCACAGCGACGATTCCGGCCTGCCGCGCGGTAGTCGCGGCGCGGCTCAATTCGCCCGGCCATCAGCAGACGCTGCTGCGCGCGATTCAGGTGCGCGGCTTCGCCGGTGAGCTAATCGACGAGCCAGCGACGATTGCCGCCGCTGCCGCCGACGCTGAAATAGACGCCCACGATTTAGAGCAGTGGTCGCTCGAAGAGCAGACGCTGGAGGCGCTGGCATCGGACATGGACCGAGCGCGCCACCCGCTGCCCGCGGCACTTGTGCTCGACGAGCGCCTCGCCGACTGGGAAGGCGGCCGCCGCTACACCTGCCCTTCCTACGAGATCCGCGTTGATGGCGGCGACCCGATCGCGATTCCCGGCTTCCAGCCATGGCCTGCTTACGACGTAGCGCTAGCCAACCTCGCGCCGGACGCGCCGCGCCGCGCCGCGCCTGAGGCCGTCAGCGAAGTTCTGGAGTGGGCCGCGGAGCCGCTTTCAACTCGCGAAGTGGCGGTAGTGATGGGGAGCGAGCATGACCAGGCCGCTACTGCCCTTGCCGAGGTTGCTGAGCGCCGCGACGTCGGCGCCGACGCCTACTGGTCGCTTTAGCTAAGCGACTGAAGCGCAGCGTCAAGCTCGCGCAGGTCTTCGAGCACGACGTCGGCATCGGTCAACTGATCGGCCCCGAACGGGCCGGTAGCGACAGCGACCACGAGCGCGCCGTCGGCGCGGGCGCAAGCAATGTCGCGGGGGGTGTCACCGATCACGACGGTCCGCTCGGCGGGCCAAGCCTCGCCGCCGTTCCAGGCCTGGCCGGCGCGCATTCGCGCGATCGGTGGAAGGTCATCGCGATCATCTGAATCGGAGCCAAAGCCGCCCTGCCCCTCGGCGAATGGGTAGAGGATCCCCGCTGCGCCAAGCTTTAGCCGCGCAACCTGCTGAATGTTGCCGGTCACGAGCGAGCAGCGGTAGCGCTCGTTCGCTGCGAACTGTGCGAGTACGTCCGATGCGTGCGGGGCCAAGCGGTCGCTGAGGTCATCCGGGACAAGCCGCTCGTAGTGGCTGGCGGCAGCGACGATGAAATCGTCGCTGCGGGCGGCGAACTGCTCAGCTGGAACTCCGGCAAGCGCAAGAATGTCGCGCGCGATCGCTTGATCGGTGCGCCCCGCCGCCTCAACGCCGTGCGCGCTCTGCGGCGGCTCGACCTGCCAAACTTCGCAGAGAGCAGCAACGACTGCGGCGGCGTGGGCATCGGCACCCCTCACCAGCAGCGTCCCGTCGATGTCAAAGAGCAGCAACAACTGGGTGCTTAGCGCTCAAACGACACGTCGGCAGGCAGCCGCAGCGCGAAGGCCGCAAGCAGCTTCGCTGTGTTCTCGACGTCATCGAGCTGAACCACTTCGACCGGCGAGTGCATGTAGCGCAGCGGCACCGAAACGAGCCCCGTTGGAACGCCGCCACGTGAGCGGTAGATTCCGTCGGCATCGGTGCCGGTGTGGCGGCCTGACGCGGCCAGCGTGTAGGGGATCTTCTCTGCTTCTGCCGCTTCGATCAGCAGCTCTGCGATCAGCGGGTGCAGGCTCGTGCCGCGCTCAATAACCGGGCCGCTGCCGAAGTGGTGCTTGCCTAACTGATTCTCATCGATCCCTGGCGCGTCGGTCGCGTGGGTCACGTCGACAGCGATCGCGAGCCCTGGCTCAAGCGAGTGGGCGATCGTCGTTGAGCCGCCAAAGCCGGTCTCTTCCTGAACGGCAGCAACGGCGATCACTTCGCCGGCCGCGCCGCCGGCCTCGGCGACGAGCCGCGCTGCTTCGTAAGCGACAAAGCAGCCAAGGCGGTTATCCATCGAGCGCGAAGCGACGCGTCCGCTCTGCAGCTCGACAGGGTCGCCAGCGATGACGGCGACGTCGCCGACGCGAACAAGCTCGCGCGCGGCGTCGCCGTCAATGGCGCCGATATCAATGTGCATCGCTTTCATCTCCGGCACCTTCTTGCGGTCGTCGGCGTCGAGCAGGTGGATTGGCTTCTTGCCAACTACGCCGGGGACGACACCGTCGCGGGTCGCAACTGCGACGCGCTGGCCAACTAGCACCTGCGCATCCCAGCCACCGACACCGGTGAAGCGAAGAAAGCCGGAGTCCTCGATGTGCGTCACGATCAGTCCAATCTCATCGATGTGACCGACGATCGCCAGCGAGGGGCCGTCGCCGGTCGCGGCGACGCGTGCAACTGAGCTGCCCATCACGTCGGCTTCAACCGAGGTTGCGAATTCACCCGCCGCCTCGCGCCAGACGGCCGCTGGCGTCGTCTCGTAGCCGGATGGCCCGTGAGCGGTGAGAAGGTTGTTCAGTACGATTGGAATAGTCATCATTGGCGAGCCTAGCGACCGACCACGCGCAGAGGCCGCAAATCAGGCACAATGGAACCACTAGGGAAGGCCTATGGCAATAAGGTTCTATTCCAGTCGGATTTACGCTATTTTACTCCTCGTCCGCAATAAGGAGCTTTAGAAAATGTCAGAGTCAACTCAGCGCCCCGAAACAATTGCCCTCCACGGAGGTCAGGAGCCAGATCCGACGACCAACTCGCGCGCCGTCCCGATCTACCAGACAACCTCCTATGTCTTCGACGACACCCAGCACGCGGCCGATCTTTTCGCACTGGCCGTCCCGGGCAACAT
>JBDNJF010000082.1:0-28921 GCA_041687955.1 Solirubrobacteraceae bacterium | reverse complement strand
CCTGCTGAGGACGCACCTGCTGAGGAGCCTGCCGCTGACGAAGCTCCGGCCGACGACGCCCCTGCCGATGAAGCTTCAGATCAGCCAACTGACGGGGCCGCTGAAGAGGACGCAGCCCCAGTCGCCGCCGATCCCGTCGGTCCGAAGGCGATCCGCAAGGCAAAGCGTTCAGCCCACAGCAGCGAAGTGAAGCCTGCCCGCAGCGCTGACGAGCGTCAAGCCGAGCGAGTCGAAGTGCGCCGAGCAAAGGCCGTCGCTCGCAGCCGTCGCCGTGGCCAAGAGCGCGAAAAGCGTGCCGCGACCGCCAACCGCGAAGGCACCCCGCCACCCGAGCGCGAGCCAGCATCGGTTCAGGTGCGTCAAGGAATCGTGACCTCGACGAAGGCTGCAAAAACGATCACCGTTCGCGTTGACATCGCCAAGCGCCATCCGAAATACCAGAAGATCGTGCGCTCAACAAAGTCGCTCCACGCCCACGATGAAACCAGCGATGCGCGCGAAGGTGATTTTGTCCGCGTAATCGCCAGCCGGCCGATGTCGGCAACAAAGCGTTGGCGCCTAGTTGAGATCTTGGAGCGTGCGAAATGATTCAAACCGAATCGCGCCTACGCGTGGCGGACAACACTGGCGCCCGCGAAATCCTTTGCATCCGCGTGCAGGGCGGCTCGAGCCGTCGTTACGCCCACGTTGGCGACGTCATTACGGCGACCGTCAAGCAGGCGATCCCGAACGGCTCGGTAAAGAAGGGCGAGGTCGTCAAGGCAGTTGTTGTGCGCACGCGCAAGCAGTTCGGCCGCGACGACGGCACTTACATTGCCTTTGACGAGAACGCAGCAGTGATCATTGACGAAGCAAACAACCCGCTCGGAACTCGCATCTTTGGGCCGGTTGCCCGCGAGCTTCGCGACCGCAACTTCATGAAGATCATCTCGCTTGCTCCGGAGGTGCTCTAGCATGGGCATGCGAATTCGTCGCGACGACCAAGTCGCCATTGTCAGTGGTAAGGACCGTGGAAAGACCGGTCGCGTCATCCGCGTTGACCCGAAGAAGGAACGGGTCTACGTTGAGGGCCTCAACATCATTAAGCGCCACCAGAAGCCTTCGCCGACGGCCAGTGCCGACAGTGAATCAGCGGCCGGCGGCGTGATCGAAAAAGAGGGTCCCATTCACGTAAGTAATGTGATGCTCGTGGACCCGAAGGACAGTCGCCCGACCCGCGTCGGCGTGAGCCGAGAAGGTGGCGTCCGTAGTCGCGTCACGAAGCGTTCAAGCACGAAGCTCGACTGAAGTTAAAGCCCAATGCCAGCCACTAAGACACCCGTCCGCCTTAAGACCCGTTATTTCGAGGAGGTTCGCCCTGCGCTCGTTGAACGGTTCGGCTACACGAGCGTGATGGAGGCGCCAAAGGTCGAAAAGATTACGGTCAACATGGGCGTCGGCGAAGCCAAGCAGGACTCAAAGATGCTCGAGGCTGCCGCTGGGCAGTTGGCGCAGATCACCGGCCAAGCCCCGAACGTGCGCCTCGCCCGCAAATCGATCGCTAACTTCAAATTGCGTGAGGGAATGCCGGTTGGTCTCGCCGTGACCCTGCGCGGCGACCGTGCCTACGAATTCCTCGACCGCTTGATGTCAATTGCGATCCCGCGTATTCGCGACTTCCGCGGCCTGCCAGCCAACTTCGATGGCCGCGGTAACTACACGATCGGCATTCGCGAGCAAATCATCTTCCCCGAGATTGACTACGACGCCGTCGATCAGATTCGCGGCCTCGACATCGCGATCACGACCAGCGCCGCGACCGACGATGAGGGCTTCGCACTGCTTTCACTTTTCGGAATGCCTTTCGTCAACAAGCCAAACCCTGAAGAGGTAGCTGCAGAAGAGGCGAAGAAGGCCGAAGCTGCCGCGGAAGCCAAGACTGCCCTAGAGGCTGCAAAGGCCGAGCAGGAGAGCGATCAACCAGCCGAGGAGCCTGACGAAGGCGATAGCGGTGACGCTGACGAAGCTGGCGCCGATGACGAGGCCGCCGAAGGGGCAGAAGAAGGAGCCACTAACGAGGCCGCTGAAGAGGCTGCCGCCGAACCCGCCGAGGAGACCGATCAGTAATGGCCAAGACTTCCCAGCGCGTCAAGCAGGCGCGCACACCCAAGTACCCAACCCGCGGATATAGCCGCTGCAGTCGCTGCGGTCGCTCGCGCGCTGTTTATCGCAAGTTCGGCGTATGCCGCATCTGCCTGCGTGAGTTGGCTCACAACGGCTACATCCCCGGAATGACGAAGAGCAGCTGGTAGGGGAGACGGTCAAGCAATGTCAATGACAGATCCAATCGCCGATTTCCTCACCCGCGTGCGCAACGGCATCGTTGCCCAGCACGACGTCGTAGAGATTCCGGCATCGAAGCTCAAGCGCGAGATGGCCCGGATTCTCAAGGAGCAGGGCTACATCGTGGGCTACGAGATGCGCGAGCACGACGCAGCGCACCCAGGCGACGTGCTCGCCGTCGAGCTGAAGTACGCCGATGATCGGCGCAGCGCGATCACCGGCCTCAAGCGCGCCTCGCGCCCAGGCCAGCGCTATTACGTCGACCACGACAGTATTCCGAAGGTTCAAGGCGGAATGGGAACAACAATCGTCTCCACCTCAAGCGGAGTGATGACCGGCCACGAGGCTCGCGCAGCGGGCGTCGGTGGCGAGGTTGTGGCTTTCGTCTGGTAACCCTATGTCGCGAATCGGAAGAAAACCAATCCCCATTCCTAGCGGCGTCGAGATTCAGATCGAGCCTGAGTTGGTGACCGTAAAGGGTCCAAAAGGTGAGCTCAGCGAACGGATCCCACGTGACATAACTGTCGTCCAGGAAGGTGAGGAGCTGCTCGTAACGCGACCAACCGATCGCGGTGAGCACCGCTCGCTGCACGGCCTCACGCGCTCGCTCGTTGCCAACATGGTTGAAGGCGTCACGGATGGATTCCAGAAGACGCTTGAGATTCAGGGCGTCGGCTACCGCGCCGCGCTGAAGGGTTCCGACCTAACGTTGGCGCTTGGTTACTCGCACCCGGTCGAGATTCCAGCACCCGACGGAATTAGCTTCGACGTGCCGCTGCCAACAAGCGTGATTGTCAAAGGGATTTCGAAGCAGCTCGTCGGCGAAACCGCGGCGAAGATCCGCAAGAGCCGTCCGCCTGAGCCCTACAAGGGCAAGGGAATCCGTTACGAGGGCGAGTACGTGATTCGCAAGGTTGGTAAGCGCGCATGAGCAAAGTTACCCGTGCAACTGGCCGCCTTCGTCGCCAGCGCCGCGTTCGCGCCAAGGTCATCGGCACGGCGGATCGCCCGCGCGTTTCAGTCTTTCGCTCCAATCGTGGCATCAGCGCTCAGCTGATCGACGATTCGAGGGGTCAAACGCTGGCTGCCGTTAGCTGGTCGGAGCCGCAGATGCGTTCGATTGCGCCGATGGAGCAGGCCGAGAAGCTCGGTCGGCTGCTCGCCGAAAGGGCCAAAGCTGCAGGCGCATCAACCGTTGTCTTCGACCGCGGTGGTTACCGCTACCACGGCCGAGTAAAAGCTTTCGCCGAAGGTCTGCGCGAGGGTGGACTGAGCGTATGAGCAAGGAATTGAGCTAAACCATGAAAATTGACCGGACAGTCAGCGCCTCAGGGCTTGACCTTCAAGAGCGCGTCGTTGAGATCAATCGCGTTGCGAAGGTCGTCAAGGGCGGTCGCCGCTTCTCGTTCACGGCACTCGTTGTTGTCGGTGATGAAAAAGACGTTGTTGGAGTCGGCTACGGCAAGGCCAATGAGGTTCCGATGGCCATTCAAAAGGGCGTTGAACAGGCGAAGAAGAATCTCTTCCGCGTGCCTCGTTACGGCGCAACGATTCCGCACCAGACAACCGGCATTTTCGGCGCCGGGCGGGTTTTCATGAAGCCAGCATCGCCAGGTACCGGCGTGATCGCCGGTGGCGGCGTGCGCGCGGTGCTCGAGCTGGCCGGCATTCACGACATTCTTTCCAAGAGCCTTGGTTCGCAGAACCCAATCAACCTCGTCAAGGCAACCGTTGAAGGGCTACGCAGCCTGCGCACGCCTGCCGAAGTCGCCGAGCTGCGTGGACTCTCGATCAACGAAGTGCTTGGCCTTGCGCCTGCCACCGCGCCGCAAACCGCCGAAGACGAGGGCTCTGTCGCAGTAGCGGTTGAGCCTGTCTCGGCCGTTGAGGCCGTCGCAGGTGCGGAGGCCGCCGAAGCAGCCGAGGTCGCTGAAGTGGTCGTAGAAGCGCAAGCAACCGAGGCCGTTGAAGTATCAGAAGCGGCCGAAGCTGCCGAGCCGGGCGAAGCTGCCGAGGAGCCGCCAGCATGAGTGAGCTTCGCGTAACTCAGATCCGCTCCAGCAACGGCAGTCAGGCTTCGCAGCTGGCGACATTGCGTTCACTTGGCTTGCGCGGGATCGGCCAAAGCGTTGACGTAGCCGACAACCCGCCGACGCGCGGAATGCTCCACACGGTACGCCACCTCATACGCGTTGATGGAGAGGACTCCTGATGAGCCCTGAGCCAAAGAAGCCTGCCGCGAAGAAGCCCGCTGCGGCGAAGAAGCCTGCCGCCGCGAAGAAGCCCGCGGCAGCGACGAAGCCTGCGGCCGCGAAGAAGCCCGCGGCAGCGACGAAGCCTGCGGCAGTGAAGAAGCCTGCCGCTGCGAAGAAGCCTGCCGCCAAGACCGCGGCTTCCGCTAAGCCTGCAGCGGCCGCTGTCAAGAAAGCCGCCGCTGAGGAGAGCTCAGAGAACGAACGCTTCGGCCTGCACAGTCTTTCACCAGCCCCGGGTAGTCGTAAGGCGCGCCGCCGCGTCGGGCGCGGCCACGGTTCCGGCCACGGCAAGACGTCGGGCCGCGGACACAAGGGCTATGGCTCACGTTCGGGTTCCAAGGACCGCGCCCGCTTCGAGGGCGGCCAGATGCCAATTCAGGTTCGGATGCGCAAGCTGCGCGGCCCGAATATGAAGAAGTCGATGCCCTTCGAACCTTTCCGTACGCACACACAGGCCGTCAATTTGAGAGATCTTGAAGCTCGCTTTGATTCCGGCGCCGACGTAACGGTCGAAGCGCTAGTTGCCAACGGTTTGGCTTCGCGCAAAAACGTCCCAGTCAAGGTGCTCGCCAAGGGCGAGATCAGCAAGCCGCTGACCGTTCACGCCCATGGCTTCAGCGCTTCGGCGCGCGCAGCGATCGAAGCTGCCGGAGGCACCTGCGTGATGGTCGGAAGTGAGGCACCCAGCACCCCAGCGCCATGATTGGGACGATTATCAGCGCCTTCACGGTCAGTGAGATTCGCAAGAAACTTGCGTTTACGGCGCTGCTGCTCGCGCTGTACCGGCTCGGCGCTTACCTGCCCGTCCCGGGCGTTGACGCCCAAGCGATCGAAGAGATCCAAAACCAGTTTGGCGGCGGCGGGATCCTCAACCTGCTCAACACTTTTAGCGGCGGCGGTCTATCGCGGATGGCGATCTTCGCGCTCGGGATCATGCCGTACATCACGGCTTCGATCATCCTGCAGCTACTGACCGTTGTTCTGCCTTCACTGGAGAAGCTCTCAAAGGAGGGCGAGGTAGGGCAGGTCAAGATCACGCAATACACCCGATACCTGACAGTCGGGTTGGCCTTCGCGCAGTCAATCGGGTACGTCTTCCTGTTCAAAAGTCAGGAGGCTTCGGCCGGCCTGCCAGTGATCACCAACTTTAACGCTGGCACGCTCTTCCTGATCGTGCTGGCGCTCACGGCGGGCTGCGTTGTTGTCATGTGGATGGGCGAGCTGATCACTCAGCGTGGGATCGGCAACGGAATCTCGTTGATGATCTTCGCTTCAATCGTCTCCGGCTTGCCCGGTGGCATTGAGGCGTGGTGGACTAGCCCGGACCCAATTTTCAAGGTGATGATGCCGTTCCTCGCGCTCGCAGTGACCGCGGCGGTCGTATTCATTCAGGAAGGGCAGCGGCGAATCCCCGTGCAGTACGCCAAGCGTGTGATCGGCCGGCGAATGAGCGGTGGCGGCCAGACCTACCTGCCTCTGCGCGTCAACATGGCCGGCGTAATCCCGGTCATCTTCGCCGCTTCGATCATGGCTTTCCCGCCAACCGTTGGCCAGTTGATCGGAACGCCCTGGGCACAAGACTTAGCGAACTTTTTCAGCCCCTCAGGGCCGGCATATCTAGTTGGTGAGACACTTTTCATCATCGCTTTCACCTACTTCTACACCGCGATTACATTCAATCCGGTCGATCAGGCCGAGAACCTAAAGAAGTACGGCGGCTTCATTCCTGGCGTCAGACCCGGTCGGCCGACGGCCGAGTTCCTTGACCGCATTCTCGCTCGGCTGACATTCCCCGGAGCGCTCTACTTGGCCGCGGTCGCAGCGCTTCCAACAATCCTGATTAACCAGACGGCAGCTAACTTCTTTTTCGGCGGGACCTCGCTGCTGATCGTCGTAGGTGTCGCGCTCGACACGATGAAGCAGCTTGAAGCCCAACTGATGATGCGCAATTACGAAGGTTTCCTCAAGTAGCGATGGCTGAGCTGAACCTGATTCTGCTGGGCCCGCCTGGCGCCGGCAAGGGCACGCAGGCTGAACAGCTCAGGACGGAGTTTGAGTTAGCGCACATCGCGACCGGCGATATTTTGCGCCAAGCGGTCGCCGAGCAGACAGAGCTGGGCGAGCTCGCTGCCAGCTACATGGACGCCGGTAACCTCGTTCCCGACGAGGTAATCATCGGCGTTCTGCTTGAAGCCGTCGGTCGGCCCAATGCTCGCGATGGTTTCCTGCTTGACGGCTTCCCGCGCACGATTCCGCAGGCTGAGGCGCTAGGCAGCGAGCTCGAGAAGCTTGGTCGTCAGCTGACCGCGGTGCTGATGATCGAGGTCTCCGATGAGGAGATCGTCACTCGCATCTCAGGCCGCCGCGTCAACCCTGCCTCGGGCCGCGTCTACCACGTTGATTTCGACCCACCAAAGGTCGACGGCGTAGACGACGTTGATGGCACAGAGCTAGTGCAGCGCGAAGACGACCAGCCCGAGACAGTCAGAAACCGGCTCGATGTCTACCACGAGCAAACCGCGCCACTGGCCGACTATTACGACCAGCTCGGCCTGCTGCAGCGCTTCGACGGGTCGGCCGCGCCCTCGGAGGTCTTCAATCGCATTCGCGCGACGATCGCCACGTTGAAGCTCGAAGATACGATCTGAGCGGTTCAGACAGCACTGTGATAATCAAGAAGACTCCTGACGAGATTGAGCAGATCGCGGCCGCTGGCGAGATCCATGCCCGCGCTATGCAGCTGGTTGCAGGCAAGATTGCGCCGGGCGTAACAACTGCAGAGCTCGACGAGACGGTTGAGCGGTTCATCCGCTCGCAAGGAGCGGAGCCGTCGTTCAAGGGCTACAACGGCTTTACCGGATCGATCTGTGCTTCTCCAAACTCGATGGTCGTTCACGGCATCCCCGGCGCCTACACGCTCCAGGCTGGTGACATTCTTTCGGTTGACATAGGAGTCACGCTCGACGGTTGGGTCGCCGACGCCGCGGTCACCTTCGCGGTTGGCGAGGTCACGGTCGAGGCTGAGTCGCTGATCGCAATAACCGAAGCATCGCTATTTGCGGCTGTCGAGCAGGCTCAGACAGGCGGGCGGATCGGCGACATCTCCCATGCGGTGCAGAGCTGTGCTGAGGCAGACGGCTTCGGTGTGATCCGCACCCTTGTCGGCCACGGCGTCGGCCGCGCAATGCATGAGGAGCCGCAGATCCCCAACTTTGGCCCTGCAGGGCGTGGCCCAAAGCTCGAGGAGGGTATGGTTCTGGCGATTGAGCCGATGATCACCGCGGGCGCTCACGCGGTGCGCATTGCGCCTGACGGGTGGTCAATTTTCACTGTAGATGGCTCACTTTCAGCCCATTTCGAGTTCACGGTCGCGGTCACCGCAGATGGTCCAAAGATCCTCACTCCTTGGCATTTGTTGCTTGGGGCGGCAAATTGATCAGGCGCAGAGCAAAAAAATCGCGTGTTTTGCTACCTTATGCACTCGTGTGCGTTCCTGCGAGGGAGCGTGTTTGTCCGCGAGTGGTAGCGGCGCGCCCCTGCGGTCGCCAGAGCCCCTTTCCGGCCCATCGACGAAAAAGGAATTATGAAGGTACGACCGTCGGTCAAGCCGATGTGCGAAAAATGCAACGTGATTCGGCGCAAAGGCGTTGTGTTTGTCATATGCCCAAATCCGCGTCACAAGCAGCGTCAAGGATGAATATCTAATGGCTCGCATTGCAGGCATCAACATTCCACTGAACAAGCGCGTTGAAATCGGCCTCACCTACATTTACGGGGTAGGCCGCTCGACCTCTCTGACGATGCTCAAAGAGGCTGGAATCAACCCAGACACTTATGTCCGCGACCTGACTGAGGACGAGGTCGCGAAGCTGCGCACCGCGGTCGACGGCGACATCCTCGTCGAGGGCGACCTTCGCCGCGAGCGCTCACAGAACATCAAGCGGCTCGGCGAGATCGGTTGCTACCGCGGCATCCGTCACCGCCGCGGCCTTCCCGTTCGCGGGCAGAAGACCAAGACCAACGCCCGCACCCGCAAAGGCCCCAAGCGGATGCAAGTCGCAGGAAAGAAAGCCGCGACTAAGACATGAGGAACTAAGTGCCCGCTCCAAAACGCCCAGCCCGTGGCCGCCGCAAGGTCAAGAAGAACATCCCTGTCGGTCAGGCTCACATCAAGACATCGTTCAACAACACGATCGTTTCGTTGACCGACCTTCAAGGCAACGTGATCGCTTGGGAGTCGGCCGGCGGTGCCGGTTTCAAGGGCTCGCGCAAATCAACTCCGTTTGCTGCCCAAGTAACGGCGGACTCAGCCGCGCGCAAGGGGATGGAACAAGGGCTTCAGAAGGTCGACGTCTACGTCAAGGGCTCAGGCTCCGGCCGCGAGACGGCAATCCGCTCACTCCAGGCTGCAGGGCTCGAAGTGATCAGCGTGCGCGACGTAACCCCGCAAGCCCACAACGGATGCCGGCCGCGCAAGCGCCGCCGCGTATAGGGGCCTGCTGACCAATGGCGCGCGATACTTCACCTCAGTGCAAGCAGTGCCGCCGCGAGGGTGAGAAGCTCTTCCTCAAGGGTGAGCGCTGCTTGACGGACAAGTGTTCATTCGAGCGCCGCGCATATCCACCAGGCGATCACGGTCGCGGCCGCCAGAAGCAAAGTGAATATCGCGTGCAGCTGCGTGAAAAGCAGAAGGCGCGTCGCTACTACGGCGTACTTGAGACGCAGTTCCGCCTCTATTACGACCGTGCCAGCCGCCAAGACGGCATCACCGGCGAGAACCTGCTGCAGATGCTCGAGCGCCGCCTCGACAACGTGATCGTCCGCCTCGGCTACGCCGGCTCACGCCGCCAAGCCCGCCAGATGGTCCGCCACGGCCACTGGACGGTCAATGGCCGCCGCGTTGACATCCCAAGTTTCCAGGTCCACGAGGGCGACATCATCGCGCTCAAGAGCGGCAGCCCGGCTGAGCCGGTCGTTCGCGAGGCTACGGAATTGACGGCGCAGGTACCGGCCTGGCTTCAGGCCGACCACGAGTCGTTGACAGCAAAGATTCTGCGTGCCCCCGAGCGTCGTGAGATAACGACGCCGGTGCAGGAACAGCTCATCGTCGAGCTGTATTCGAAGTAGCAGCACCGTTTTGCGTTTGCCTCCTAAACGGGGGGCGGCGCGCCCGGCGGTCGCCTGAAGTTTAGGTGCCGCACCGATTACAACCACAGGATAAATCGCCAAGATGCTCGACTTTCAGATTCCTCGCATTAGCAGTGACACCAGCGACGAGAACAGCGGCTCGTTCGTAATTGAACCGCTCGACCGTGGCTTCGGCTACACCTTCGGCAACTCGCTGCGGCGCGTGCTGCTTAGCTCGCTCTCTGGCGCTGCCGTCACAAGCGTCCGCATTGAGGGTGTGCGCCACGAGTTCTCGTCGATTGAGGGCGTGACCGAAGACGTCACCGACATTATTCTCAATTTGAAGGGGATCGTCTGCCGCATGCACTCCGACGCGACCGAGGTTGAGGCACCGCTCGTGGTCACCGGTCCAGGGGAGATTACGGCGAAGGACATCGACCTTCCTGCCGGCGTTGAGATCCTCAACCCGAAGCTACACATCGCGACGCTTGAAGCGAAGACGAAGCTTGAGCTTTATCTGACGATCGGCCGCGGCCGTGGCTATCGAGTTGCTGAGGACAACAAGACCGACGATCAGCCGATCGGCGTTATCCCAATTGACTCGCTCTTCTCGCCGGTTCAGCGCGTCGCTTACGCCGTCGAGCAGGCTCGTGTTGGTCAGCGCACTGACTTCGACAAACTGACGCTCGACATCGAGACCGACGGCTCACTCGATCCGCAGACAGCTCTGCGCGAGGCGTCGGAAATTCTGATCTCGCAGCTAGCAATCTTTACCGACGAGGATCGGATCGAAGAGCTCCGCGCGGGCCCTATAAGTCAGCTAGACACGCCGGGTGTCGGAGCGATCCCAGGCGCCGCGCCGCTCGTTGCTGGCGGTCCACTCGACGACATCTTGATCGAGGAGCTGGAGCTGGGCGTGCGTTCATACAACTGCCTCAAGCGCGCTGGTATCCAGACGATTGGCGATTTGCTGTCGAAGTCTGAAGCTGAGCTGAACGCGATCCCGAACTTTGGCAAGAAGTCGATCGACGAGGTAATTGAAACACTCGCCGCGCGCGGTCTAGCGCTTCGCGACGACTGAGGACCCAAACCATGCGCCACCAGAAAACTCGCCACAAGCTAAGCCGTAGCCCTTCCCATCGCAAGGCGATGATGCGCAATCTCTGCAAGGAGATCATTGAGCACGAGCGGATCAAGACGACCGAAGCGAAGGCCAAGGCAGTCAAACCAGAAGTAGAACAGCTGATTACGCTGGCCAAGCGTGGAGACCTTCACGCTCGCCGTCAAGCACTCTCGGCGCTAGGGCAGGACGCGACCGCGGTGCACAAGCTTTTCACTGAGGTTGCTCCTCGTTACACGGAGCGCCCAGGTGGCTACACGCGAATCCTCAAGCTTGGCCCGCGGCGCAGCGATTCGACCGAGATGGTCTATCTCGAACTGGTCTGAGTCGGCCCCGCTCTCTCCAGCGGTTGCGGCGCCAGCACCGCGCTCTATGCTCGTTTCCGGCGCGCAATGAAGGTTCTTCTCACCAACGACGACGGAATCGAAGCCGACGGGCTGCAGACGCTGCGCGCGGCGCTAGCAGCGGTTCGAGGCATTGAGCTGGTGACGATCGCCCCTGACGGTAATCGCTCCGCTTTCGCGCGCAAGATTACGACGCACAAGCCGCTTTGGATTGAGGAGATCCCGTTCGAGGATGGCAGCGTTGGCTACGCAACGGAAGGAACTCCAGTCGACTGCGTGCGCTTCGCGACACTCGGCCTCGTAGAGGGCTTCTACCCCGAGCTGATCGTCTCAGGAATCAACCACGGCGCCAATCTCGGCGACGACGTGACTTACTCCGGTACGGTCGCCGCGGCGCTCGAAGGGGTTTTGCTCGGGGTTCCAGCGATTGCCGTTTCACAGCAGTCGACGAGTCGCGAGATGGACTTCCGCTGGGGGCGCCACTTCAACTTCGGCCCTGGCGCCGAGTTTGTGGCGCGACTGGCGCAGCACTTGGGCCACACGCCGCTGCCCCAGGGCACGCTAATCAACGTTAATGTTCCTGGAAATAGCCCAAGCGGGGTCGAAATAACGCGGCTTGGCAAACGGATCTACCGTGATGAGCTGAGGCTCCAAGAGCAGGGCAAGCCGGGGCGCCGGCGCTTTTCGATCTACGGTGAGGACCATGGCTTCAAAGATGAGCCAGGAACCGACCTCGCCGCGGTGGCGGCAGGGCTGATCGCCGTCACGCCACTCCACTTTGACCTGACCTACGAGCCCGGGATCGAGGCGCTCGGTGCCCGCGACCTGAGCCAGCTGCTCGAAGCTGACTCTTTCGAGCCGCAGTGAGCGCCGCCGCCGACCGAGCCGAGCAGCTGCGCGCCGAGCTGCGCGAACATAACGAGCGCTACTACGTTCAGGACGATCCCTTGATCGGTGACGATCAGTACGACGCCCTGCTCGACGAGCTTCGCGAGATCGAGCGCGAGCACCCCAACCTGGTGACGGCCGACTCGCCAACTGGGCGCGTCGGCGCCGAGCCGGTTAGCGCGCTCGAGAAGGTGACCCATCCGCAGGCAATGTTTTCGCTGGCAAACGCCCGCAGCCCAGAGGAGTTCAATGCTTGGGTGCTGAGGATGCGCAACCATCTCGCCCGTGAGGGGATCGAAGACGCTGCCTTCGAATATGTCTGCGAACCGAAGGTCGACGGGCTGGCAATCTCAATCGTCTATCGCGACGGCCTGCTCGAGCGTGGCGCAACGCGCGGCAACGGTGAAGTGGGCGAGGACGTTACGCACAATCTGCGCACGATCGGGGCAATTCCGCTGAGCATCGACGATGCGCCGTCGATGATTGAGATCCGCGGCGAGGTTTACATGTCGCTGGAGGGCTTCCAGAGCCTCAACGAGCGCCGCGCCAGCGACGGCAAGGCAACCTTCATGAACCCGCGTAACGCGGCCGCAGGGACGCTCCGCCAGCTAGACCCTCGGCTCGCCGCCGAGCGGCCGCTCTCGCTCTGGGCCTACGGCGTTGGCGCCTGCGAGGGAATCACTTTTGGTTCGCAGTGGGAGACGCTCGAATGGCTGCGCGAGCGCGGGTTCCCGGTCAACGGGGAGATCGAGCGGCTCGGTAGTGAGCAGGAAGCAATCGAGCGCTGCCTTGAGTGGGAGCGACGTCGCGGCTCGCTCAGCTTCGAAATTGACGGCGTTGTGATCAAGCTGGATGACGCCGAGCAGCAGCGCCGGCTGGGGGTTGTTGGCCGCGACCCGCGCTGGGCGGTCGCTTGGAAGTTCCCGCCGACGACGAAGTTAACGCAGCTGCTTGAGATCAAGTGGAGCGTTGGAAAATTTGGTGACCTTCATCCGTTCGCCGTGCTCGAGGCGGTCGAAGTTGGTGGCGTCGTAGTCCAGCACGCAACGCTGCACAACGAAGAAGATCTGATCCGCAAGGACGTGCGCCCCGGTGACGAGGTGATCATCCTGCGGGCCGGCGATGTGATCCCGCAGGTTGTTTCGCCCGCGCCACATGCCGCCGAGCGCAAAGGCCGGAGCGCCGCGGTCCGCGCACCAAAAAAGTGCCCAATCTGCGGGACAGCGACCGTCAAGCTCGGTAGCTCTGTCTTCACCAAGTGCCCGAATCGCGACTGCGAGGGCCGGCGCGAAGCGTTACTGACCCACTTCGTCTCGCGCGGTGCGATGGACGTTGACGGGCTAGGAGAGAAGCTCGTCGTGATGCTGCTCGAGAAGGGCCTGATTGAGAACGCCGGTGACCTCTATTCGCTGACGGTCGAACAGTTGGCCGGACTCGATGGGATGGGCGAACTTTCAGCTCAGGGAATCATCGATTCGCTCGACGGATCTAAGTCGCGCGCATTCGCCAGCGTTCTCTTCGCGCTCGGAATCGAAGGCGTGGGAGAGGTGACTGGCCGCAGCCTCGCTCAGCGCCTGCGCACGATTGACGCGCTGCTCGCCGCCAACGCTGACGAGATTGCGCAGACGCCCGGCGTCGGGCCAATCGTCGGTGAGCTGATCGCCACCCAGCTCGCTGACGAGCAAATGCGTTTATTGATCGCCGAACTCCGGGCCGCGGGTCTTCAGTTTGAGCAGGAGGGGCCGCCACCGGGAGAGGGTCACCTTGCCGACAAGACCTTTGTCCTCACCGGAACGCTACCGACGCTCACGCGCGAGCAGGCGAGCGAAAAGATTCTCGCCGCTGGTGGCCGCGTCACGACGTCGGTTTCCAAGAAGACCGATTACCTTGTCGCCGGGGAGGCCGCCGGATCGAAGCTCGAGAAGGCCGAGCGGCTCAAGGTCAATGTGCTCGACGAGGCGGCGCTGCTAACGCTACTCGTCGCAGACTGAGCTGCGTCCTAGCGGCTGTAGTTGGCAATCGCTCTAACGGCGCTGTCCTGAAGGCTGCGCGCGCGCTGGGGCGAAACGCTGTTCATTAGGATCGAAAACGCGACGATGTGCCCGTTCTTCGTCACGCAGAGTCCCGAGAGGCCACTGACGTCGCTTAGGGTTCCTGTTTTGCCGCGGCAATTCCCGGCGGCTGCGCTGCCGTTCATCCGCCCAGCGAGCGTGCCGCTGCGACCGGCAACTGCGAGTGAGTCCTCAAAAGCCACGCGCTGGGCGCCGCTGTGCATTGCGGAAAGCAGCGCGACGACTTCGCGCGGTGATGTGCGGTTCGCGCGCGAGAGGCCGGACCCGTCGCTGATCTGGGGTCGTATCCCAAACCGCTTGAGGAAGCTTCGCATTACCGCCACGCCGGCCGGCGTTGATCCAGAGGTACCAAAACGGGCGCCAAGGTTCTTCACGAGCATCTCGGCATAGAAATTGTCGGAGGCGCTATTTGTGACCCTGATTAAGTCGCGCACGGTCGGCGAGCGCAGCAGCGCAACTCGCTTTGATCCGCCAGGCGTGAGGCCGGTACGCGCCTTTTTGCGGCGCGTGATCTTGAGGCTGCTCAGCTCCTTCGAGAGAGCACTAGCGGCCGCCAGCCCCGGATTGGCGTAATCGCCGGAGCCGCGGTTGAGCACGAGCGCGCCGAGAGAACCACCGATGTAGCCATCGACGCTCCAACCGCTCGCTGGCCCGCCGCGGCGCAGATCGAAGCGCGACTGATCACCAACCACGCCACCAGAGATCGCCTCGATGCCAGCCCTCTGGACCGAGCGGCCCAGTGAGTCAATGTCTTCACTGCTGAAGCTTGGGTCGCCGCCACCGCGAAGGATCAGGTCGCCGCTCAGAAGACCGTTTTCGTCCAAGCTGCCGCTGGAAAAAAGTTCGGTGCTCAGTCGGGCCTGCGAACCGAAACGGCCCAGTGCTGTCGCAGTTGTGTAGAGCTTTTCGACCGATGCTGGCACGCGCGCCAGGTCGGCGCGGGCCGCGTAGATAGGCTCGTCTGCGGTCAGGTCGGCCACAAGCGCGCCGCTGCTTGATCCAGACTTCAGCAGCGCTGAGGCAATCCGCTGCTGAACTTCGGCCTTCGAGAGCGCTAGCGCTGATGTTGCCGGGCTGGCGCAAGCGGCGGCAGCAGAAGCTGCGCAGAGTAGCGCGAGGCGCTTGATCCACGTCACAGATGCAACGGTAGCGCGCGGGCAGGACTGCGTGCGCAGGTTGGCCTGCGCCGCCAGCGTCAGCACTTCCAGCGCTTCGAAACCCTAGAATGGAAGCCAATGGCCGACGTCACAAAGCTCTCGAAAGCGAACCGCAAGCCACCACGCGGCAGCAGCAAAAAGCGACCAGAGAAGACGGCCTTAGTGCTCGGTGGCGGCGGGATGACAGGTGCCGTCTATGAGATCGGTGCGCTGCGCGCGCTTGACCTGCTCGCAGTGAACCGCAACGCAAATGAGTTCGACATCTATGTCGGTACTAGCGCTGGCGCTTTCGTCGCCGCGCTGGCGGCAAATGGAGTCACTCCTGAAGAGATGATGCGCGTCGTCAACGGGCACAAAACCAGCTCCTTCCAAGACATCAGCCTTGGCACAATGTTGCGGCCCAACCTGCTCGAATATGCCCGCACCGGCGCCCTGCTTCCGCTCCGCCTTGGGCGCCTGGCTCGCGACCTTGCGCCGCGCTGGCGTCAGATCTCAGTTATGGACCTGTTGCTTGGTTTGAGCGAAGACCTCCCGTCGGGTATTTACAGTGGTGCAGGGCTGGAGCGATACCTCAAGAAGGTGCTCAGTGATCCAGAGCGCACCGATGACATTCGTGCGCTTGGCTGCGAGCTATACCTGACGGCAACTGATCTCGATAGCTGCGAGCGAATCGTTTTCGGCGAAGAGGGCTGGGATGACGTGCCGATCTCACGCGCAGTGCGCGCTTCAGCTGCGTTGCCTATGGTCTTCAAGCCGGTCAAGGTGCGCGACCGCGAACTCGTCGACGGCGGAATCATCTCGACGACAAACGTTGACATCGCAGTCGCGGCGGGCGCCACGATGATCGTCGTCATCAACCCGGTCGTGCCGCTGATCATCGATCCAGAGGCAGATCAGCCCAACGGCCTCGGTGAGCGCGCAAGCCACGTCAGCGACATGGGGATCGCCCAGATTGGCTACCAGACCTTCAAGCTGATGGCTTATCAGCGCCTGCACGAAATCGTTGCTCGGTGGGAGCAGAAATACCCCGACGTTGACATCGTTCTGATCGAACCTGAGGCCGACGACATGTTGATGTTTCAAACCTCAATCATGGACTTCAGCAAGCGGATCGAAATCGCCCGTCATGGATTCCAGTCGGTGACCGTGAAGCTTGCTGAGCACTACGAGGAGTACAAGGAGATCTTCGGCCGTCATGGGATTGAGATCTCGGCCGCGCGCGTGCAGAAGGTCGTCAGGCATGTCACGCGCGAGCAGGAGAAGACGCGTGCTTGGCGCCGTATTCTCGAGCAGACGACGAGCACGCTGCTGCGCCAGTCGGCCGACGAGCCGATCGATGAGCTTGCGATGCCGACGGTCGCTAAGCCCGCACCTCGCAGCGCCGCAAGCCGCAGCTAGAGCGCCACGTTTAGCGCGCGCAGCAGGCGGTCGCTCGCCGCACTGTCTTGAATCGCTACGCGGATCCGCTGCGGGTCGCCGAGCGTGCCGCCGGCGCGGACGATCACGCCAGACTGCGCAAGCCGCCCTGAGAGTTCAGCGCCATCGATCCCTTCGGCCGCAAGCCAGAGTAGGTTCGCCTCGCTCGGCGGCCCAAGCTCAAGCGGCAGCCCCGCCAGCTCGCTGCGGAGCCGCGCCCGCTGCTCGGCCACCGTGGCGGCCCTGCGTTCGACGACTCCGCTGGCGTGGCGAAGTGCCTCGAGCACACCAGCCTGGGTTAACTCACCGATTCCTAGCGGCGGCCCGATTGCGCTCAAGAGGGCTTCGCTTCCCGGCCCACCGAGCGCGTACCCACAGCGCAGCCCTGCCAAGCCCCAAGCTTTCGAGAAGCTACGGAAGATCAGTAGCCGGGGGTGGCGCTCGCACAGGCCGATTGTGGCATCGAGTGGCTCTGCTGTGACGAAATCGCGTAGAGCCTCATCGAGTAGTACTGCGACCCGCTCGGGCAGCGCCTCAAGCAGGCCTGAGAGTTCGTTCACGCTAATCAGCTCACCGCTCGGATCATTCGGATTGCAGATAGCTACGATCCGCGTCTTCTTCGTCACCGCAGCAAGAATTGCTTTGACTGAGTGGCCTGCGACCGTCACTACCTCGCCGCCTGCCTCGCGAGCCATCACCGGATAGAGCTGGTAGGAGGGCCAGGGCGTGATCAGCTCGTCGCCGGGCCCAATCAGGTTCTGGGTCGCGCTGACGAGCAGCTGCGAGGCACCATCGCCGATCACGATTCTCTCAGCCGGCAGGCCATGGCGGTGGGCAATCTCGGCCCGAAGCTCCCCGGCCGGTTCCATGTAGTTGTGGAGCCCACGCTGAGCCACAAAGGTGATCGCACCGACGACTGAGGAGGGGGGGTACTCCGGCCATGTCGTCGCCGAAAGGTCGAGCTTGTCAACCGTCGCTAGTGCTTTACGGCGACGCTCGTCAGCTTCGCTTTTAAGCCGCGCGCTGACGTCCTTGGGGTCCATCTCTTCGAACTGCTTGTAATGGTCGAGCAGCCCCATTACGGCGCGCCGGGCGCGGTCCCACTATTCGCGAGCCCGCCGCCAAACACGAGCCAAATACCGAACAGCGTCACTCCCACCATCGCGGTGTAAGCGAAGACGCGGCCGATCACGCCGTCGCGCTGGTCAACTCCCGAGGCGCGCCGCATCAAAATCCAGATTCCGTCGAGCTGTTTACACACCGCCAGCCCAGCGAGCAGCGTCAGCAGAATGCCAAAGAAGGCAGCAATCGTCGCGAAGAATATGTGGTCAACGAGAATTGGAATATGCGAGACAATCCAAAGCCAACCTGCCTCGACCGGGCCCCAGAAGGTGAGGTTGATCAGCACCATAAGCGCGAGTACGCAGTGACCTAACAGCGCGTCGCGTCGCCGCTGGCGCGGGTTGCCGAGAACTGGCTCACTGCGGTAATGCACTGGCTGGGTGCCAGGGCGGCGGCCTACAAAAAGCCCGCCGGTGTCGCTTGGGTCGCTGCGCATAGCTCTAAGGGTACGACGCGGGCTCCGCGAGCGCCGCGATTTGCGCCGCCTAGCCCTCGTAAAGCGCGTCGAAGCGATCGCCGTATTTCTCTTCAACGACGTTGCGCTTGACCTTCATTGTTGGCGTCAGTTCGCCAGTCTCTTGCGTCAGGTCGTGTTCGAGGATGAAGAATTTCTTGACCTGTTCAACCGGCGCGTAGTGGTCGTTAGCTCGGTCTAGCTCGGCTTGAATAATCTCGATTACTTCGGCGTTTGTGGCCAGCTCTGCGACGGTGGCGTTCTCGATCCCCTGCTCCGCTGCCCACGGGATTATTTGCTCCTCGTCGAGTGTGATCAGCATCACCGGGTAAGCGCGTCGGTCGCCGTGCATCACGGCCTGACTTACGAAACGAGTCTGCTTCAGGTCGTTTTCAAGGTTGGCTGGAGTGAGGTTCTTACCCCCAGCGGTGATGATGATGTCCTTCTTGCGGCCGGTAATGAAAAGGTAATCGTCCTCATCAACCCTGCCCACGTCACCGGTGTGAAGCCAGCCGTCAACTACGGCGCCGAAGCTGGCGTCGTCGTTCTTCCAGTAGCCGCCGAAGATGTTCGGCCCCTTGAGCAGGATCTCGCCGTCCTCTTCGGCGATTTTGATTTCAACTCCCGGCAGCGCGCGGCCGACCGAGCCGAAGCGGTGGTTCTCGGGAGTGGAGGTAGTCGCGACGGTCGCCGTTTCGGTCATGCCGTAGCCCTCCATTACCGGAACGCCGGCGGCGTAGAAAAACTCGAGGATCTGCTGTGCGATCGGCGCGGCGCCTGTGACTGCTTCGCGCAGCTGACCGCCGAAAGCGGCGCGCACGTTCACGAACAGCTTCTCGTCGAATTGATCGAAGGCTGCCTGCAGCTCTTCGGGCACCGGCTGGCCGGTGATCTCAAGGTCGCGAACTTGCACGCCAACCTCGGTTGCCTTGGCCAGCATCTCAGGGTCAACGTTACCGGCGACCATCGTGTAGAGCTTCTCGAAAATTCGCGGCACCGAGGGCAGGAAGGTTGGCTTCACTTCGCCGATGTCGGCGATGATCTTCGTTGTGTCGCCTGTCCAGTATGCGACCGCAGTGCCGGTGTCGGCTGCGCCAAGCGCTACGAGGATCGCGAAGGCGTGAGCGAGCGGCAGGAAGAGGTAAACGACGTCGTCACCGTTGCCGAAAAGTCCGCGCTCGCTAGTCATGTCAAGCACGGCTCGGTAGTTGGCCTGCGAGAGCACGCAGCCCTTCGGCGGGCCGGTCGTGCCAGAGGTGTAAATGAAGGTGTAGGGGTCGTCTGGCTCGACGGCCTCGTAGCGCGCAACCAGCTCCTGCTCGTCGCGGCCGCGGCCGCGCTCGCGAATCTCGTCGAGCGAGATGGCCTCTGGCGTTCCGTCACTGTGCTCAATCGCGATGATTGTTTTCAGCTTTGGTAGCCGGTCGCGAACCTCGGCGATTTTCGCGTACTGCTCTGCGTCTTCGACGACGATCACAGTTGACTCAGAGTCGCCAGCCACCCACTCGCATTCCTTGGGCGAGTTGGTCGGGTAGATCGGCACAACGACACCGCCAGCGGCGCTAATCCCAAACGAGCTGTAAACCCACTCTGGCCGGGTGCCGCAGAGGACCGCGACTCGCTCGCCAGGCTCGAGGCCAAGGTCGATCAGCCCGCGACCGATCTCAGAGACGATCTCGCCGACTTCACTGAAGCTGACGTCGAGCCACTCGTCGCCAACCTTGTGGCGCACGGCTGGCCGATCTGCGTACTTGGCTGCCGCGAGCGGCAGCATGTCGGCGATTGTCTGTGAACCTGTTGTTGGCGTCGAGCTGGCTTCCATGACTCTCTCTCCTAGTGGGTAAAAAGTGCGATCTTGATACTACGCAAATTGCGGCCTTCGTGCCAGCGTTTGTGTGTCAGATTGGATTTGCAACGTCGATGAACTGGTGGCTTGCGCCAAAGCGTTCAGCGATCAGATCGCCAAGCCTGCGGACGCCGAGCGTTTCAGTCGCGTAATGGCCGGCGGCAATAAAGTGGATTCCACCCTCGCGTGATTCGTTCATCACGCGCTCAGCGGGTTCGCCGGTGATGAAGGCGTCAAAGCCGGCTTTGATCGCGTCGTCGAGATAGGAGCAGCCGGCGCCAGAGACGATCGCGACGTTCTTGATCCGCTCGGGGCCGCCGTCAAAGACGAGCGGCTCACGATCGCTGCAGGCCGCCGCCGTGCGCGCGGTTAGTTCACCGATGCTTATGCCACCGTCGGAGAAGTAGCCAGCCGCACCGATCGTTTGGTGGCCGAGCTGACCAAACGGCTGCTGGCGTTGACAGCCGATCGCGGCGGCGATCAGCGCGTTGTTGCCAATCTCAGAGTGGCCGTCGAGCGGCAGGTGATAGGCGAGCAGTGAGCAGTTGTTGTTGAACAGCAGCTCCAGCCTGCGCCGTGCGGCGCGGTCGATCACGCTTGGTGTGCGCCCCCAGATCAGGCCGTGGTGGGCGAGGATCAGGTCGGCGTTCAGCTCGGCGGCGCGCTCAATCAGATCAAGGCTCGCCGAAACGCCGCTGACAATCGTCGACACCTCTTCGCGCCCCGGTACTTGAAGCCCGTTTGGGCAGTAGTCATCAAACGATTGCGCGTCCAGCAGTTCGTCACAAAAGTTCACGATCGCTTCCAAGTCAGCCATTCCAGCAGGGTAGAGTGCCAGTCGTGGCCAAGGAAGAATTAATCGATTCGATCAGTGATTCGCAGCTCTACTCAATCGGCGCTTACTTCTGCGATACGCACCCCGAGCTAGTTGAAGACGTGCTAGCGCAGAGCGTTGAGATCGAAGCGGATGGCCTTGCGCGCTGGGCGAAGAAGCAGAAAGTGGACGAGGCGGTGGCACTGCAAACACTGATCACCGGCCTGGCGGTTCGCTTTTACACCGCGCTGGCTGGCAACGCCTGAGCGCCGCGCCGCGGCGCGCCGCGGAGCAGCGTGAGGGCGTAACGGCGCAGATCTGCACGAAGTCGTATACGTTCACGAAATGTTCATTGAGCGCTTCTCGCCAGGTCAGTTAGCAATCTTTCTGGGCATTACCGTGGCCGCGCTGATCGGAGCTGCGCCGAGCGCTCATGCCGGTCTGGCCAGCAGCTTCGAATCGGCCAAAGGCCACCGCGCCGGTGATCTACTGAGCAAGACTGCGCTTGCTCTGCCGACAGGAACAACGGGTATCCGCGGCTGGCGGATCCGTTATACGACGCTGCGCGGCGGCAGCCCTGTGGTCTCCAGTGGAATGCTGCTGGAGCCGACTGGCAAGGCGCCGCGCTCGGGCCGCAAGATCGTCGCTTGGGCACACGGCACTGTTGGGATGGGCGACGCTTGCGCCCCGTCGGCCGATCCATTCCCTTCGTCTGGGCCGGTAAACAGCAATAGTCAGTGGATGCTGTCGATTGTTCGTCGCGGCTGGGTGCTTGTTGCCACCGATTACGCCGGGCTCGGCACACGTGGCACCGGTCCGTACCTTGTCGGCCCGTACCAAGCCACCGATGTGATCACATCGGTTGTAGCCGCTCGCCGCGCCGGCGTGAGCGCCGGCAGCGACTACACCGTGGTAGGTCATTCACAGGGCGGCAGCTCGTCGTTATGGGCGCCGCAGGCGCGAGCTTTGGCGCGCGGCATGCACCTTCGCGGCGTTGTTGGCGCTTCGCCAGCGGCTGACGTCCCAGGTTTGATAAACGCCCAGCAGGGAACCGCATTCTGGCCGCTGCTGGGATGGTTGATCGGTTCTGAGATCGCCACCGCGTGGCCAGCTTATGCTCCCGGGCTGTCGGTCGCACCAGTCCTCAGCCCGGCTGGCAAGGCCGCGTATAAGAGCCTCGCTCAGCTTTGCAGCACAGCCAGCGCAATCGCTGCGCTGACATTAGTTGAGCAGGGAAAGACCTTATTCACCGGCAACCCGATGACGAACGCCGCCTGGCTGCGTCAAGGCAAACTGGCCGTGCCGCCGTCACCGCCGCGCTCAATACCGGTGCTGATTACGCAAGGCGATAAGGATCCCGTCGTACTGCCGGCAACCAACGTTGCGACGGTCAAGCGGTTCTGCCGTGCGCGCGTCTCGGTCGCCACCGATTGGGTCGTCAACACCGGCACCGATCCGGCTGCCTATCACGAACAGAGCCTGACTCTGGCGGCTACGACGATCGCCCGCTGGCTGTCGCACAGGTTTGATGGCCGTCGCGCGTCGAGCGTCTGCTAGCGCCGATCCTCGTTGAGTGCTTCGGCGCCGGTGGTGGGCGGGTCGCTGATGACTGTTGACGCCTATAATCGGCCGTCATCGGGGCGTGGCGCAGCCTGGTAGCGCGCACCGTTCGGGTCGGTGAGGTCGGAGGTTCAAATCCTCTCGCCCCGATTTTCTTGCTGCTGAGAGCCGCGCAGAGTTGCGGCTCTCTCGCTGCTCGCCGCCTTAGACGACGTGCTGGTGCCTGTCGCTGTCAGGGAGAAATAGATAGCCGACCGCCAGCGCTATCAGCGCGCCGATGACTGTGTCGGTCACGCGGGTTACGGCCCAACCCGTGAAGTCGGCGTTCTTGGCGCCGAACATTGTGATCACCGTAAACGAGATTCCAGCTGCGTAAATCGCGTAATTGCGCTGGTAATAAAGCAGTCCGATTACCAGAACGACGGCCGAGAGGCCGACCATCACGTTGACCGGTAGAACCTCGGACAGGGCGCTAATCGCAAACGCGCCGAGTATCACGCCGCCGCTTCGCTGGAGAGCCTTCTGCCAACTCGACGAGCGGTCGGGTTCGAGCACAATGAACATTGTCAGCATGATCCAGAAGACATTGTGGTTGGAGTTGATCTGGAAGATTCCCATTGCGATGCCGAGCGCCACTGCGCGTCGAAGGGCGTAACGGAAGGTGTTGTCGCGCTGCACTAATGCGCCGCGGATCGCTGCGATCGGCGGCTCTGCTGCCGCTTCCGGTGGCTGCTTCTGCGCTGGCGCAGCCTGGGGGCTCGCTCGAAGGGCTCGGGTCACGACCACGAGCGCCGTCACGATCAGGCCAGCCGCAACGCCGATCAGGCCAAGTGCGACGGCTTGGCTGATGCTGAGACCGTGCGTGCTGCTGGTTGCCGCAGGTAGGAAATATGCCATCGAGATCAACGACCCGCCAGCAGCGAAGGCCGACCCGCCCGCAGCAACAATTGCTCCGAAGAACGCCACCGTGCCCATCGCCGCAGCGGAGGCGATCGGGTCACCCGCGGTTACGTCGACGAGCAGCAGCATTGTGAATGTGCCAGCGCTCGCAATTAGCGCCGCCTTCCAGGGGATTTCTTGCTGGCTGAGCAGTGCGCTTATTGCGACCACGAGGGCAGCAATCGCTGCGGCGAGTGCGCCCGGCCCGTAGCCAGCGGCCGCGGCAAGCCCACCACCAAGGCCCATCGCGAGCGTTGTGAGCAGCACTAATTTCCAGGCGAGCTGCGGCTTTTCAGTCGTCTGGGCCATCGCTTGCCGATTAGATCAGGCTTGCGGGCTAGAGGCGCGCACTGATTGGCCCGGGGCGCTTAGCGCGGGCGCGCGCTGGCAACTTGCCTGGGACTGCCGCTGCTCGAGCCTTCGTCGGATCCACGGTTCTTATTTGGCGGGCGTCCGCTCTTCGCTTTGGCGCCGTTCTGATGGCTTCCGTTGCTGCGCGGCTTTCCGTTGCTGCGCGGCTTTCCGCCGCGGTGGCTCTGGTGAGAACTTGAACCAATTGCGCTCTGCAGCTGATCGCTGAGGTTGAGCTGGCGAGCCATCTTCTTCATCTCGCCAATCTGATCTTGAGAGACGAGACTCACGGCTACGCCACGCTCACCTGCGCGGCCCGTTCGGCCGGTCCGATGAATGTAATCCTCGGTCTGCCCAGGCGGGTCGAAGTTGATCACTTTTGAGATCCCGTCAACGTGAATGCCGCGGGCGGCGACATCGGTTGCGACGAGCGTTGTGACCTTGCCTTTTTCGAAGTCTGCGAGCGCCCGCTCGCGTTGACGCTGGCTCTTGTTCCCGTGCATCGCGGCCGCCTGCACGTTCTCGCCGGCCAGACGCTTAACAAGGCGGTCGGCGCCGCGCTTGGTGCGGACAAAGACGAGGTTCAGATCGCGTCCTCCGCCGAGCTCGCTGACGAGGCTGGAGACGCGGGTGTCGTTGGTGACCTTGACAAAGCGATGTTCGATGTCAGGAGCTTTTTGAGGCGGTGGGACGTGCTCGTGGCGGGCGGCGTCGGTCGTGTACTGCATCGCGATCTTGCCCGCTTCGCCGTCAAGCGTGGCTGAGAAGAAGAGCGTTTGGCGGTCCTTCGGGCAGAGCGCGACGACGCGGTCAACGGCCGGGCGGAACCCCATGTCGAGCATCCGGTCGGCCTCATCCAGAACCAGCACCTTGATGTTCTCGAGGTTGAACGCGCGGCGGCGCAGCAGATCTTCCAGTCGGCCGGGCGTCGCAACGACGATGTGCGACTTTGCTGCCGTGCGGGCCTGCTTCTCAAGGCCGACGCCACCGTAAACGGCCGTCACTTTTAGTGCGCGGGCGTGAGCGATTGGATAGGTCTCGTCGACGATCTGCGTTGCCAACTCGCGCGTGGGCGCAAGGATTAGCGCCGATGGTCGCGGATCCTCAGCGCTGATCAAATCGATCAGCGGCACCATAAAGGCGAGCGTCTTGCCTGAGCCGGTTGGCGACTTGGCAAGCACGTCTTTGCCTGCTAGCACGTCGCCGATGACCTTTGTTTGAATTGCGAAAGGCGCAGTGAAGCCGCGCTCCTTTAAAGCGTGCGACACCGCGCTGGATACGCCGAGATCGGCGAAGGACTGCGTAGACATCTAAAAACTCCTTGGTGTGCCCGGACCGGAAGTGGAACGGGGCGATTCGGGAGAGAACAACTGACCCGAACCGCCGTAGGTGGCGGGACCCAAGAAAGCTGAACTCCGTCCAGCAGGACGCTGAACGCACTACAGATACTAGCGTGCCATTCCGGGCCTGCACCGCTAGGTTGCTTTTATGAGCAAGCTGCGCGACCGCGCTGAGCGCGAGATTGGGCCTCGACTTATCGTTGCCGCTTCGACCGTCACCGCGCCTGCGCGGGCCGCCGCGGCCGCGCGCCGCGTGAGTGGGCGCTCCGGCCGCCTTGAGCTTTATTTCGGCTTCGACGACCCAGCCAGCGCGTTCGCCGTGCTTGACTTAAAGCGCCGGCTCGAGGGACGCAAAGTGATCTTCGATCTGCTCCCCGTCATCGAGCGCGGAATCGAAGACGACCCGGCGCTGGAGCGCAAGCGCGTGTACGCGATCACAGACGGCCGCCGGCTTGGACGGCGGATTGGGCTGACGCTCTCGCGTAGCGAACCGATCGACCCGCAGCAGACAGCCTTTCTCGCTTCCTGGGTCGCCGCCGCGCCTCGTGGAGCTGCACTGACGCGCTTCTGCGCTGAAGCCTGCCGCAGGCTCTGGTTTGAGAGCGACGGACCGATTAATCAAGGACGCTACGAGCAGCTCTGGCGCGAATGTTTCGGCTCGGCTCCAGTCGCTGATATTGCAGCAGTTCGCGCGAACGAAAAGCAGATGACTAACCGCGGCCCTTACGAGACCCCAGCGGCTTGGATCGGCGGGCGCTGGTTCTTCGCTCAGGACCGCTCGGCGCAGATCGCCGATTGGCTCGACGAGCTTGGCTGGGTGGTGAAGTGATGAGCGCGCCACGCGTCGATTACTTCTATTCGTTCCGCAGCCCCTATTCGTACCTCTCAGGGCCGCGAGGCTTCGCCCTCGCCGACGACTTTGAGATTGATCTGCACTTCCGCGGCGTAATCCCAATGATGATGCGGGGCGAATCGGTGCCTACCGCGAAGAGGATGCACACGATGCGTGATGTGAAGCGTGAGGCCGATCGTCTGGGAATGCCGTTTGGACGGATCCACGATCCGCTTGGCGAAGGCGCTACGCGGACACTCGCCGTCTCCGAATATGCGATCGATCTAGGCCGAGCGCGCGAGTTCGTTTTGACTGCCTCACGAGCGATTTGGGGAGAGGCAACCGACCCGGCGACCGACGAAGGGCTGCGCCAGATTTGCGACGCAGCGGGGCTGGACTGGGATGGCTGCCACGCCGCGCTGAGCGACCCGGAGCTCGCGGAGCGAGTTGAGGCGAACACTCAGCAACTGGTTGAGATCGGCCACTGGGGCGTGCCAGTGTTCGTCTTCGACGAGGAGCAGTTCTGGGGCCAAGACCGGATCGATGACCTAGCTTTAGTGCTCGCTGATGCCGGGCTCGCGCGCCACTAGACGCCGTTTCCCTTGGCCAGTGGTTGTTATTGACCGCCAGCGGGTTTAGGTTTGTGGCGAGACGTCAACGGGGGAGAGCAAGTGTCAACTGAGCAGAGTGCAGCGCAGATAGATCAGCCGCGCAGCAGGGCGGTCTTCAAGTGGGTTTTGATGATCGCGCTCGTGACTTTCTTCGCGGGGCTGCTGTTTGGCTATGACCAAGGCGTTATTGCTGGCGCGCTGAAGGGCGTAGGCGACAGCTTCAAGGTTGGCGACACCGCCAAGCAGATCATCACCTCTTGGGTCACACTTGGCGCGCTCTTAGCAGCGCTCGTTGCCGGTACGGCCGCCGACCGCTTCGGCCGCCGTCCAATCCTGCTCGCCGCCGGGCTACTTTTCATTGCTGGCGCGGTCATCCAGGCGATCACTCCGGGCGTCGAGATACTCGTCCTTGGCCGCGTGATCACTGGCTTTGGTATCGGTTTCGCCTCAGTGATAGCGCCGCTTTACGCGGCTGAAATGGCGCCGCAGCGAATCCGTGGGCGGATCGTCTCGACCTACCAGCTGGCGATTACTTTCGGCATCTTCCTTGCCTATCTCGTCAGTGATATCGCCGACTCCGCCGAGTGGCGGACGATGTTTCTGCTGGCCGCAGTTCCCGGCGTCCTGCTGATCATCGGCGTAATGATTGTTCCGGAATCGGCGCGCTGGTTCGCGAAGGTGGGGCGCACGGCCGATGCGCGCAAATCGCTCGCCAAAGTGACCGAACCAGCCGACGTCGACTCGGAGCTTAGTGACGTCGAGGCGCAGGTTTCAGCTGAAGCGGCCGAAGGCGAAGCGAGCTGGAGCGAAGTGTTCAGCCCGCGCGTGCGCAAAGCACTAATCGTTGGCGTCGGCCTTGCCATCTTCCAGCAGATCACTGGCATCAATGCGATCATTTATTACGCCAATACGATTTTTGAGAGTGCTGGACTCGTCAGCACCGGAGCGCAAACAAAAGCGACGCTGTACTGCGTTGGCGTCACAAACGTGCTCGCGACCTTTATTGCGGTTGCCTATATCGACCGCTTTGGTCGGCGGCCGCTGCTCTTCATGGGGTTGATCGGAATGTTCGTCTCGCTCTGCGCAGTGGCGCTTGGCTTCGCTACCCAGTCAACTTCAGACACCGGCGCCGGAACATCAATCGTCGGCATCATCACGATGGTCGGGCTCGTCGTCTTCATCGCCTCTTTTGCCTTCTCGCTCGGGCCGGTTGTCTGGACGATCATCTCCGAAATCTACCCAGGCAGGGTGCGCGGGAAGGCAGTCTCATTTGCGACTGCCGCCAACTGGGGGGCAGCGTTCCTTGTCGCTGAGTTCTTCCTAACCTTGACCAGCGGCATTGGCGAGGCGGCAACCTTCTTCCTCTTTGCAGCGATGTGTGTGCTCGGCTTCATCTTTGTCTGGCGTTATGTGCCTGAGACGCGTGGGCGCTCGCTGGAAGAGATTCAAGAGATGTGGAACAAGGGCGGCGCCGTCAGCGACTGGGAGAAGACCGCTCCGAAGCCTTAGCGTGATCGCCCTCGGGCGGGAGCGCGCAGGCGCCCAATCGGCGCCGTTTAAAGCATTCGCTGCGATCATCAACTGATGCCTATAGCCCTGATATCCGCGTTAGTCAGCGCCATTTCGCTTGGTGCATGCGGCTCCTCTGTCGCTCGCGATCTGCCTGCTGACGCGCAGCCATCTGCGGCCAAGCCTGCCGCCAGCGGCTTCAAACTAGTCAGCGTTGGCCGGTTTGCTACGCCGCTCTATGTGACCGCGCCGTCGAAGGATCAGCGCCGCGTGATGGTCGTAGAGCAGGGTGGCCGGATCAGCGTCGTGCGCGATGGAAAGAGGCTCAGTAGGCCCTTCCTTGACGTCAGCTCGCGCGTTACCGCCGGCGGAGAGCAGGGCCTGCTCGGGCTGGCCTTCTCGCCTGACTACGCGGGGAGCGGCCGCTTTTACGTTTACTTCACGCGCCTCGACGGCAAGCAGGAGGTAGCTGAGTTCAGGCGCGCTACCAGCGACCGTGCGAGCTCCTCCTCGTACCGCAGTGTGCTCGTGATGGACGACCCTGAAGGCAACCACAACGGCGGCCAGCTGGCCTTTGGTCCTGACGCTCTGCTCTACATCGGCACAGGTGACGGCGGCGGTTCAGGCGATCAGCACGGAACGATCGGCAACGCGCAAAATCTTGGCTCGTTGCTCGGAAAGATCCTGCGAATTGATCCGCGCCGTTCGGGCTCAAAGACCTATGCAGTTCCGTCGTCGAATCCGTTCGTCGGTCGCGCCGGGGCTAAGCGTGAGATTTACTCATATGGCCTGCGCAACCCGTGGCGCTTCTCGTTCGATCGCGCCGGTGGAAGTTTGATCAT
>JBDNJF010000011.1:0-15745 GCA_041687955.1 Solirubrobacteraceae bacterium | reverse complement strand
TGACCTTCACGCTGCCGTCGAGCGTCAAGATCACGGACAGTTGGAGCGGCAGCGCAACGCGCAGTGGCAACTTAGTCACCGTCACTGCGCCAAGCTGGGCCGCATCGGTCGCGCCAGGCGCGAGCGTCGCCGCGTTTGGATTCTGCGCCTCCGGTAGCGGCGAGCCAAGCGCGATCAGCGTTAGCGAAGTGGCACTTACCGGCGCGTCGGTCGCCACGCTGACTACTAAGGCACGCGCGCGAGCAGTTGCACGAGCACGCACCGAGCAGAAGCTCAAGATCCAGCAAGCGCGCAGGAACAGCGCCCGCGCAGGCCGCTAGCGAAGCGGCCCGGTTAGCTAACTAACGCGCACGGGGAGTGTTCTGATCTGGTTTACGAAGCCTGATTGAACCCAGCTGACCTTGCCGGCTAACTCAAGCTGCGGGTAGCGCTTGAGCGTCTCCTCAATCAAGAGGCGCAGCTCGAGTCGAGCCAGCGCCGCGCCCAAGCAGAAGTGGCGCCCTCCAGCGCCGAAGGCCTGGTGCTGAGGGTTGCGTTCAACATCGAAGCGATCAGGCTGCTCGTAAACCGATTCGTCGCGGTTGGAGGAGATGTACCACAGCGCAACGCGGTCGCCCCGCTCAATGGTTCTGCCGCCGATTTCGACGTCCTCAGTGGCGGTCCGCCGGAAGTGAGCGAAGGCCGGAAACATCCTCAGCGATTCCTCAACTGCCGATGGCACGAGCGCCGGGTCCGCCAGCAGCTTTGCGCGCTGTTCGGGGTGCTCTATAAGCGCGTGCATCGCGGAGCAGTAGGTCGCTTTGGTTGAGTCGTTTCCGGCCGCCATCAGCAGGAAAAAGCCCATTATGATCTCGTGCTCCTCGAGCCGCTCGCCATCAACTTCAGCTTCTATCAGCAGGCTGGTTAGGTCCTCAGTCGGGTTCTCGCGGCGCTCAGCGATCAACGCCTGAACCCGTTCAAAGACCTCCGGCACGTCGCGCTCCATCACGCTCGCCACGCCCTCGGGATTTACTTCCGGGTCGCTTGAAGCAAGAATCCCGTTCATCAGGCCGGCCCAGAGCATGTCGTCTTCCTCAGGCAACCCCATGAAGCGGCAGATGACGCGCGCGACGACCGGCTGGGCAACTTCCTCAACAAGGTCAAACTCGGTTCTGTCGCCGAGACGGTCGAAGGCGCTGGTGACGATCGCGCGGATCTCCTCTTCGTGCTCGCCGATCCTCTTGGGCGTAAATCCCTTTTGGAAGATTGCTTTGATCCGGTCGTGGCGCGGCGGGTCCATCGCGATGAACATTCCCGACTGAATTTCCGGCGGCAGCACCGAGTCGACCAAAATCACGCCGCCACGTTCAGATGACAAGTTCTCCCAATTGAGCGATGCTTCGCGCACGTCATCGGCTCGCGTGAGTGACCAGAAGCCACCCTCTTCTGGGAAGTCCTCCATTGCCGCCGTCCATTGAACGGGGCAGACCCGTCGAGTCTCAGCGAATCCGTCGTGCGGAGGTCCGTCGGCCCATGACGCTCCGCCTTCTCCGACCTCTTTGTCGCCGTCAATCAGCTTCTTTGGTGGCATGCCACAAGCTTACGCGGGCGACGCGGTTGCTTGCTCAGAGGGTCGCACCGCAGTGAATGGCAGCCGGGTTATCTCGGCGCGGGGCGGGGCGCGGACAGTCAGTCAGCAGTCGCTGCGCGATCAAGGTCGTCAAATTCCTCGCCGCTTGCCGCTGAATGCTGACCCGCGAAATAAAGGTGGATCAGGCCACCGATCACGCCACCAAGCAGCGGAGCCAGCAGATAGATCCAAATGTGGCTGAAGTCGCCGGCAGCGATCGCGGGCGCTAGCGAGCGAGCCGGGTTGAATGAACCACCGGTGATCGGCCCGGCGACGGTCGCAGCAGTAAAGATGAAGAGGCCGATCGCAAACGGAGCGAAGACGCCCTTCCACGGCGCACGGTCATCGGTCGCGACGGTGGCGATGACGAGCACGAACAGCATCGTGAAGACCGCTTCAAGGATGAACGCCTTGCCGTCACTGACGTTGTTGCCTGGCGCGGTAACCGTTTTGCCAACAATCGTTTGCGTGTAGAGCACCAGCACCAGCACCGCGGCCAGCAGCCCGCCGACCAGTTGAGCTGCCCAGTAGGGGAGAATCTCTCCGACCGGGTGCTTTCGCGCGCTCGCCAATCCGAGCGTCACGGCAGGGTTGAAATGGCCCCCTGAAATGTGGCCAAAAGCGAAGATCATCAGGGCCAGGCCAAAACCAAATCCAACGGCGATGCCGACCGATTGGATCGCCGTGATGCCCTGCGTCGTCAGGGCAACGATCCCCATGAAGCCGGTTAGAAAAAAGCCAAAGGTACCGATGCACTCAGCGGCTAAGCGTTTGGAAAGGGGCATCTGCTGTCAACCTTTCTGCGATCAATTACGTTCTAAAAAGTTACAGGGCGCCGCGGCCAGCTAGCCAGCGGGCGTTGCGTCAACGAGGCGCCAAGGCACTTGATCGGAGCCATCTAGCGCCAGCGTCCAACTTTCGCTGAACTTAATCTCGCGATCCTTCGCGCCGGTCAAGACGGCGGCAGTATCGCGATCCTCGAGGTACCTGCGGCCACGGACCTTGAGCGCCACGCTCATCCGCGCTGGCGCCGGTTCGGCGGCCAGACGCTCAATCGTGATCGATTCGATCTGCGGCCCGCGCACCACGAGGCGTGCGTTGTGGCCGTTGGTCGACGGGTAGAGCAGTTGCTCAATCGCCTCGGGGCTAGCGATCGCCTCGAGCGCAGCGTCAGGGCCATCAACGGCCTCAGCCCAAGCCGCCACTGCGCGCCGCGCCGCGGCTGCCAGCACGTCCGGGGCGAAGCGGCCGTCAACTAGTGAAAGGTCCATCGCCTGCGTGCGTGCATCGGCTGCGAGGCTGACGTCGACAAGATCTGCGGTCGAGGTTCCTTCGAGTGCCTTGTCGGCGACTGCCGCCTCAACAATCGCGGCGTCGCGCAATCCAACGTCATCGGCCCAAGGCGAGGCGATGATCGGGGCGTCAAGGTGATGCGCGCCTTCGCGATCCTGCTCAATCGAGAGCAGAATCCAGCCGCCGTCGCGCTTTGCCAGCGTCCAGTATTCGCTCAGTGTGACGACCGAATCATCGTCATCACTGCGCATAATCCGCATTCCATCGTCGGTCTCGACGAAATCTTCGAGCGTCGCCTCAATGTGGACGATCGCGCGGTCGTCGGCGTCGGCGGCTTTATTGTCGATGCCGACGTACAGCACCTCCGGGCCGCGCAGTACGCGCACTCGGTTGTGCCAGCCGCGGGATGAGAAATCCTGCATCCGCAGGCGCCACTCAACCAATAGGTCATCGCCGACCATCGTTTGCAGCGCGCGGTCGTCACGCTGATCCCAGGCGTGCTGAATCGCTCCAAAAAGCGCCGCCGTGCCGGCCGTGACCGCGTCGGCGTCGAAGGCTGCGTCGTCGGCCGCCGCTTCGGCCGACGCGGTCCGCACGCGAGCGTCGCGTTCAATCCGCCGCTGGCGCATCGTGCGCACCGTCATGAAGGAGCGGAACATGCTCAGCAGGATGATCAGCGCGATCACGCCGAAGACGAGGAAGAGCGCGAGAATCGACCCGGCGCTTGCTGCGCCGCCGTAGCCGACGCCACCTCCACCGAAGCCGCCACCTCCACCGAAGCCGCCGCCGCCTCCACCACCACTAAATCCGCCACCGCCACCGAAGCCCGAGGAGCCACCACCGGCCCGCGCGAACAAGAAGATTGAGCTAAGCAACGCGATCATCGCTCTTACATCGTCGCAGCATTGCTGCAGCGTTGACGCGCCTTCGCTAAATCGTCACGAATCGCAGTCAATCTCAGGCGCCGCCCAGCGCGCCGCGGCGCCCCTTCTTCGCGACAAATGCTGACTCCAAACCCTCGCGGTCGAAGCCGCCGATGACCTCGCCTTCGGTCGCGTAGCGGTAAAGCGCCACGCGGAAGACGGCCATGATCGTCGTCTGGAAAAGCAGTGCGATTACGAAGCCGAAAACGCCGATAGCGATCAGCACACCGCCGCCAATGGCAGATGAGCCGAGCACGAAGTAGCCAAGAAACATCACCACGATCGCCGGTAAGATCGCGACGAAGAAAGTGATTAGGCCGATCGCGCTGGAACCAACGACCCCCTCGCCCCAGCGCTCCTTGACGACGTGAGCCGACGTTTTCAGCGCCTCTTTTGGCCCGAGCCCGTCGAGCGCAATGATCGGAATCACAAAGAAGGTCGCAACCGCCCAAGCGAAGCCCGCAAGCCCACCGACAATCGCGCTGGCAACGCCGCCAGCAACCTGCTGTAGGGCGCTCTGAATCGCTGAGATCAGGAGCCCGACGAACAGCGCCACCGCGGCCCAAGCGAGAATCAGCTTGATCCGCCCGCGCGCAGCTCCAATGCCTTGGCCAACCGTCGTCTGTCGCCCTTCGAGCGCTTCGGTTGCGCACGAAGCGAGCGCGACGGAGGCGAAGACGCCGACAACGGTCAATAAGTAGGCGCCGATGACTACGAGCGGCAGCGCCGCCCAAGGGGAGTCAACCGCCACGGCGATTCCGGCGCCGCCACCGAAGAAGATGATCATCGTGATGATCGCCGCGAAGACCGAGATGATCGGAAAGGCGAGCAGCGACTTGTCGGATTTAACGACAGCCCAGCTCTGCTTTGACAACGCCCAGCCGCGTTTGATTTTTCCCATGCGATCAATTTACTACTTTATTTGGCGTGGAACTGGCAATCGAGCTACCCAACTGGACAGCTGGCACGGTCTGCATGCTCGCGACGATTGGCGCCGACGGGCCATATGCAATTCCGGTCAGCGCTGCGCTGCGCGGCGGTGATCAGCGGATCGTGCTCGCGCTCGGCGCCCGTCGCGGCTCACTGGAGCGGCTACGCGCCGAGCCGCAGGTTGCTTTGACCATCCTTGCAGCCGGCGACATCGCCTTTACAGCCCACGGCACGGCGCGCGTTGTCGCCGACCCGCTGCCTGGGGCCGAGGGTGTGATCGGAGTTGAGCTAAGCGTTGAGCGCCTGACCAGCCACCGGCGGCCGACCTTCGTGGTCGAGGATGGCGTCGTTTGGGACTGGGTCGATGATGACGCGCGCAGCCGTGACGCCGCCGTTCGCGCAGCGCTTAGCGCGCTCTAACGCCAACTGCTGAGGCGGCCGTATCCGCTGGCATTTGCGGGTTATACTCGGTTCTTATGAGGCAATCCGATTTTACGGGCGGGCACGGCGCAGCGGCTGACAATCGCCCCGCGCCAAACATACGAGCTAAAAAATGAGTACTGGAATCCTCATAATCGTTCTTGTTGTTGTGGTCATCCTGCTGCTGGCAGCGGCGTCGATTCGCGTAATCGACCAGTACGAGCGCGGCGTGCGCTTCCGCTTTGGCAAGGTACGAGCCACACCGTTCGAGCCGGGACTCGTCATCATAATTCCGATTGTCGACCGGCTCGACAAGATCTCGTTGCGGATCATCACCTTGCCGATTCAAAGCCAAGGAATCATCACGCGCGACAACGTTTCGGTCGACATCTCGGCCGTCGCCTACTACCAAGTTGTCGACGCGATCGATTCTGTCGTCGAGATTGAGGACGTCGTATCAGCGATCGGCCAGATCGCGCAGACGACGCTGCGCAACGTCGTCGGCCAGCACACGCTCGACGAGACATTGACCGAAACCGCCGGGTTAAACGCCAACATCGCCGAGATCCTCGATCGCGCAACCGAGCTCTGGGGGGTGAAGGTAACGCTGGTCGAGCTGAAGGACATTCAGCTGCCCGAAACGATGAAGCGCGCGATGGCCCGCCAAGCAGAGGCGGAGCGCGAGAAGCGCGCCAAAATCATCGCCGCTGAGGGCGAGGCGCTCGCCGCGGGCGAACTGGCCCGCGCCGCCGACGTGATGATGGCCCACCCGCTGGCGCTGCAGCTGCGTAATCTTCAGACTCTGGTCGACATTTCAGTCGATAAGAATACGACCGTGATCTTCCCCTCGCCGCTGATGAGCACGATCAGCGAGATCGGCACGTTTCTCGCCAAAGAAAGTGACGCGGCTAGCGGTATCACCGACCTACTGATGGCCGCCGACGACGACCAGCTGGGCGAGCAAAGCTAAAAGTAGTTGCGCTTCAGCGCCGCAGCGCCAAGCCAAGCGGCCTTTAGTGCGAGGTGATTACGCGGTCAATCAGGCCGTACTCGACCGCTTGTTCGGCAGTGAAAAAGCGGTCACGTTCCATGTCGGCGTGGACATCTTCGACTGAGCGGCCAGTGTGATGTGCATAGAGATCGTCGATGTTGGCACGAGTTTTAAGGATCTCATTCATGTGGATCTCAATGTCCGAGGACTGCCCTTCAAAGCCGGACGACGGCTGATGGATCAGGATCCGGCTATTTGGCAAAGCCAGCCGCTTATCGGGCGCGCCGGCGGTTAGCAGTAGCGAGCCCATCGACATTGCCACGCCGCAGCAGATTGTTGACACGTCGGGCTTGATGAACTGCATCGTGTCGTAGATCGCCATCCCCGCGTAAATTGAACCGCCAGGCGAGTTGATGTAGATCGAGATGTCCTTATCAGGGTCTTCCGACTCGAGGTGCAGCAGCTGCGCGACAACAAGGTTGGCGATCTGATCGCCGATCGGCTGCCCGAGAAAGATGATTCGGTCGCTCAGCATCCGCGAGTAAAGGTCGTACTCGCGCTCCCCGCGTGAGGTCGTCTCGATTACGGTCGGGATCAGCGGCATCTACTGACCCTAGGGCATTGTTCCCGGGGAGCCGCCTGACCGGAACGCAAACGTGCCGACTACGCAAGCCACAGATCTAGGCCCGCCGAGCCCACCAGAGGGGGGGCGCTTAGGCCGTGTGCCGCCGCTGGGGTTGGTGCTGGGATCAATCATTTCGGTTCAGTTTGGAGCGGCGATCTCAGTCACGATCTTTGATGAGGTTGGCGTAGCCGGTTCGACGCTGCTGCGACTGGCGTTCGCGGCGCTCTTCCTGTTCCTGTTGAGCCGGCCAAAGGTTTCAAAGTGGTCGGCAACCCAGGTCAGGATGGCGATTCTCTTCGGCGTCATCCTCGCGGCGATGAATCTGGCCTTCTATCTCGCGATCGACATTCTGCCGATTGGGATCGCAACAACGATCGAATTCCTCGGACCGATTTCGGTTGCGGCAATCTTTTCGCGCAAGCTGACCGACGTGATTTGGGTTGCGCTTGCGGCGGCCGGGGTGGTGTTGATTGCGCAGCCTTGGAACGGGGGAGGGGGCCTTGAGCTAGCCGGCGTGCTGCTGGCGCTGCTGGCGGCCTTCTTCTGGGGCGTCTACATTCTGGTAGCGCAGCGCGCTGGCGAAGTGTTCCCCGACCGTGACGGGCTAACCGTGGCGATGATGATTGGCACCGCAATTGTCTTCGTTCCGGGCGTCGCCGCCGGTGGCTCGACGCTTGTAACGCCGCACATTTTGCTGCTGGGCGCTGTGATCGGCTTGCTCAGCTCCTTGATTCCGTACAGCTTCGAGCTGGATGCACTGAGGCGAATGCCAGCGCGGGTATTCGGCACACTAATGAGCATCGAACCAGCGGTCGCTGTCCTCGCTGGCTTCATCGTGCTCAGCCAGCAGCCAACGTTGCTTCAAATGTTTGCAATCGCGCTGGTCGTGATTGCAAGCGTCGGCGTAACCCGCAGCGCGCGGCCGCTGCCGGCCGAAGCGGCGATTGAGGCTTAGGGCGCCAGGCTGCGGCGCCGCCGCACGGTCGCGCAATACTGACGGGGCTGTGTTCACGCTCAACCTTCCAAACCTGCTTACCGTGCTGCGGATTCTGCTCGTGCCGGTGCTTGTAGTTGCGCTGCTTTCGCACGGTGGCCAAACAAGCGACGTGCTCGCCGCCGTCGTTTTCGCTGCTGCTTCAGTCACCGACGCGCTCGACGGGTGGCTGGCGCGCACGCGCGAGCAGATAACAACCTTCGGCAAGCTGATGGACCCCGTCGCCGACAAGCTATTGATCATCGCTGCGCTGCTTTCGCTGGTCTCGCTCGGGCGGCTCGCTGCCTGGGTGGCGATGGTGATCGTGGCGCGCGAATTCGCTGTCACCGTCGCGCGGATTTCTGCCCGCTCGGAGGGCGTCGTGATAGCCGCTAACTGGTGGGGGAAGACGAAGACTGGCGTTCAGGTGCTGACGATCTTCCTGCTGATTTTGCTTGTTCCCACTCCTTCGTGGATTGACTTGCTCGTTTACGTGATGGTCGCGATTACCGTCGTCAGCGGTGTTGACTACTTCTTCGGCATGCGGCGCCTTGTGCGTGAGGCCGAACTTCGCCGCGCGCAGCCACGTGAGGGCTCGCCACAATGAAGTGGGCTTTCGCTTTGCTTGCCGTTTGCGTCGTGGCCTCATTTGCGGTCGCGGCCTACGTCGTGCTGGGAAACCGTGACCCGGTTCCAAACGAAATCGCGGCCTGCGTCAAAAAGGTCGGCCTGGCACAGGCACGCTCCCAGGACGCTCTCAGCGCTGTGCGCGCCGACGTCGCCGCCGGCGGGCCGAAGGTCGCCGAGCGCTGGGACTGGGGCAAGACTCGCGGCGTTCTATTCGAAGGGCCAGCAAAGAGTTACGCGATGCTCGCCCTGTGGAACTCAGATTCGGCCTCGCTGGCGGGCGCCGACGCAGGGCAGAAGGTCTTCAGTGCGCCCGGCTTGCTGCCACTAGTCAGCGTCGAAGTTCCCGACAACGGCCTGCTGCTTCGCTGCGCTCAGCGCGCCCGCGGTTAGCGGCCGCCAGCGTCAAGCCACTCGCGCATCGAGGTGTGATGCATCAAGTGTCCGTCGGTGGCGATTTCACGGCGCAGCTCGCCGAGTAGGCCGAAGCGCTCCGCCGTCACGTTGTGCTGATGGATCGTTTCGAGGTTCTCTTGGCGGGCCGAGACGAAGGTCGCGTCGTCAAGCGCGCTGAAGCGCTCGATCACGCCCTGAATCGATTCGCGAACGCAGTCCTCGACGAAACGCGGCCGACTGTGGGCCTTCTCAACCACCGCGCCTTCATCGGAGCGCTTCATCAGCTCATAAATCTCGCTCGACATCGAGCCTTCAACGATCTTCAGTAGGTCGGCCGCCTCAACGTCGAGCTGGCTGCCCTCGACCGAGCCAAGGTAGAGCGTGCCTAGGCCGCGTTGGTTGTGTGTGGCAATCGGAACGGCGGCGATGATCTGCTCGATCTCGTCGTCTTCAAAGCCTTGCGCGCTCAAGCGGTCGCGGGCCGTTGCGGCGACTAGCTCTTGGGCGCAAGGGCAGGCCGTCATTCCTTGCGCGGTAACGCCGACGAGCCGGCGCGTTCCAGCCTCGCTGGAAATTGCCGCGCCGTGAAGCGTATAGATCTCCTGCGTCGTAATTGCGGAAACCGGCGCCGGCTTGTGCTCTGGGTAGCGGGCCATGATCGTTACCTCGGCGCGGAGCGCGCCTTGACGCTCTCGGACGCTCTCGGCGATCTTCTGCGCTAGCTGTTCAGCGCGAAGCGCCGTTCCGCCGACCGCGAACTCTCCGATCGCTTCATTGACGACCTCCTCGAAGCGCGACATGTGCGCCCCCTTTTGCTTGGGGCCAAGGTCGACGAAGCACTCCAGCTGAGCGTGATAGGACTGCTCCGCCCCGGGCTCGCCGATGCGGATCACTTTCTCAACGCCGGTCACGCCAACGCGCGAAAGCGAGATGTGAATCTCAGGCTTGTAGTTCTGGACGTCGGGCGAATTGCTTAGCGCTGGAAGTTCCATCGAGGACCTGCCTCATTCGGGGTTGGAAGGAGGTTAGCCCAGCTTCGGTCTCGCTTGTGCTATTAATCACATTGTCGACCACGGCTTAGACTTTTCGCTCCAGACTTGTTCTGATTACGCGCGAGGGGTTCAAATCGTTCAATCGGCTTTTATTACGTTTCAGTAGGCGAGTTACGTGGGCAGTGGGAGTCATCTGGAGGGGTGGCTTCAACAATTTCTTATCTGAGGAGCCGTGGAGAATATGCAGGCAGCGAAGAGCGCAGGATTGCTCGCTGATGAAGCTCCAGTTTGGGAGCTGGCTGAGCTAAAGCCACTGATCATGACCGGGCAGGAGAAGGGCTTCTTGACCGTCGCGCAGATCACGAAGTGCTTCGAAGAGGTTGAGGTTTCAAAGGAGCAAGTGCAGGAACTTCACGGCCATCTGAAAGAGATGGGGATCAATCTTTTGGCTGAAGGCGATGACGGTTCCGGGCCGCCGCTGACGGAAGGTGCGCCCAAGCGCGGCAAGCGGGCATCAGGCAGCAAGAACGATGAGATCGACCTGACTGTCGAGCCGAGCCTAGATTCACTACGCCTTTATCTACGTTCGATCGGCCGCGTTCCGCTGCTCAGCGCCGTTGAGGAGGTTTCGCTCGCAAAGCGGATTGAGCGTGGCGACATGAACGCCAAGCAGCACATGGTGGAAGCCAACCTGCGGCTCGTCGTTTCAATCGCCAAGGGCTACATCGGCCGTGGGCTTACTTTCCTCGACCTGATTCAAGAGGGGTCGCTTGGTTTGATTCGCGCGGTTGAAAAGTTCGACTACCGCCGCGGCTACAAGTTCTCAACCTATGCCACTTGGTGGATCCGCCAGGCCGTTACGCGTGCCATCGCTGACAAGGGCCGCACAATTCGGATCCCCGTGCACATGGTTGAGAAGCTGAACAAGGTCGTTCACGTTGAGCGCCAGCTGGTTCAGTCGCTCGGCCGCGAGCCAACGCCGGAGGAGATCGCGCAGGAGCTCGAATGCAGCACTGAAGACGTGCGCGAGATTCTGCGCCTTAGCCAGCAGCCGATCTCACTTGAGAAGCCGGTCGGCGACGAAGAGGATTCGCAGCTCGGCGATTTCGTCGAAGATGAAGGCCTAGTTTCGCCGTTCGACCTAGCCTCCGATTTGCTGCGGCGTGAAAGCATCTACCGCGCGCTTGGAACGCTTCCGGCGCGTGAGCGCGATGTGATCATCATGCGCTTCGGGATCGGTGGCGGCAAGCCTCGAACTTTGGAGGAGGTCGGCCGCGCCTTCAATGTCACGCGCGAGCGTATCCGCCAGATCGAGAACTACACACTGAAGAAGCTCGAGTCGCTGCCGGAGGCCCAGCGACTGCGCGACAGCGCCTGAGCTCTAGACTTCCGAGCGCTGTGCTCGGCGGGATGTCCGAGTGGTTAAAGGAGACGGGCTGTAAACCCGTTGGCTCTGCCTACGCAGGTTCGAATCCTGCTCCCGCCATTAAATTGCCCGACGGCGCTCGCAAACCGCAGTCCTCGTAAACGGCCCTTAGAAGTGCCTCATAGTGGCCGCGCTGAAGGTCGCCAAAGGGGTCGCGCGTATAACCGAGCAGGGTGCCGAATGGGAGCGAGAAGGCGGCGCGCATCGCCAGCAAGCGACGCTGCTCTTCGTTTTGAGCGTTAAGCACCTGCGCGGCGACGTTGAGCTGGCGAATCTTGCGAATTCTCCTCGGCAGCGCGGCGATCAACAGCAGCGTCGAGGGAATCAGGAAAGTTAGCCAGCCCAGTAGTTGCGCCATCGCTTCGATCGCGAGCTCGCCTTGGCGGCCTGCCTCGACCGCATTGCCACCGGTCGCCTGGCCCGCATCCCGCAGCGCGCCACTGAGGTCACCGCCGACAAGGGGCACGTTGCCCAGTGTGGCGCCGGCCTGGGTGAACCCGTCACGAACCGAGTTGCCAGCGTCCTGAACGCCGCGGCCAAGGCTGGCGATGTCGTCAACGGTGTTATTGACCTTCATTCCCAGCCAAGCGAAAACGACGAGCAGCGCCAGCAGCAGCAGATCGGCGATGACGGCACGGGTGCGGAGTGCGGAAACTTCGGGGTAGATGCGCATTGCTCAATTCTGCCCGCCGGTGCGGAGCGCATGGCCCAGCCACGCCGCTAGCGAGGCTTTTGTACGATCAGCGCTGTTAACTAACCAACTTCCATCGGAGAACCAACAGATGAGCACAGTGATCGAGTTCACAATGCACGCCAACCCCGGCCAGTACGACCACCTGCTTGAGGTCTACTCAGAGTTTGCTGAATTTATGAAGGACAGCCACGAGGGCCTGAAGCAGGTTCTCGTCGTCGGCGACCCGGCAAGCGGGCTCGTCCGCGGCATTGGTCTGTTCGATACGCCCGATCAGGCTGAGGCTGTCAACAGTGAAGAGGTATTCGCCGACTTCAACTCCAAGGTCACGCCGCTTATCTCGGGCAGCCCGGAGCGCACTGAGCTGCAGCTAGTTCACATCTTCACGCGCTAGGCCAGTACCCCTGGGGCGGCGCGGACGGGTAACTGGCGCATCGGTCGGGCGCGATCGTAATGATTCAGCAATGCTCGCTTTGCGCAAGCAACTTTTTGTTCTCTTAATCGCTGCTTGCGCGATGGCGCTCGCTGCCAGCGCTGCCTCAGCTCGAGTCCAAAGCCTGATTCCCCAGAAGTCGCTGGGCGGGCTGAAGATCGGCATGGTCGCCAGCCAGGTCCGTGGCGTAGTCGGCAAACCCGATAGCAACAAGATCGTCAATCACCCGCTGATGGGCAAGACGCGGCAAATGAAATTCGGTTTGGTCGAAGTTACGTTCCGCGGCACAGCTTCGAGTGCGACAGTCGTCAATTTGTCGACCACCAGCCGCAAGGAGCGCACCAGTGGCGGAATTGGCGTCGGTTCAAGTGAAAAAGCGCTTAAATCAAAGCTCACGGGTGAGCGCTGCGTCACGGAGCTTGGTTATCGCCACTGCTACATCGGCAAGCGCAGCGCCGGATTCGTCGTGACCGACTTTTCGATCTCCAAGAGCGGCCGCGTGACGCGCATCACGCTCGGCCTAGTAATTGACTGAGCGCCTTAGGTGGCGCTTGTCTGCCGGGCTAATTGCGTCTAACCGGCGGCGCAACTGCTATCAACCCATGATGATCAAAACTCGCCTTCCCCTCGCCCTGCTTCTCTGCGCAGCGCTGCCGCTGCTCGTAGCCTGCGGTTCTTCGCAGAGCGACGCTGACAAGGCAGCCGAGCAGGCCGCCGACGCGCAGGCTAATCCGCCGACGATAACCGACGCGACTACGCCAGCGATCAAGGCCGTCAAAGTAACCCCTGGCCCCGGTGAAGGCGACATCAAAGTTAAGCCCGTAATCCCTCGCCGGAGCGGCGCGGCGCCGAAGGTCCTAATCGTCCAGGATCTGATCGTCGGTACGGGTGACGAGGCAAATAGCGGCGACAGCGTGACCGTTCAGTACGTCGGCGTGCTGTTCGCAAACGGCAAAGAGTTCGACAGCTCCTGGAAGGGTGGCAAGCCGTTTACGTTTGATCTTGGCAGCGGCGGCGTAATCGCTGGATGGGATCAGGGCGTTGAAGGCATGAAGGTTGGCGGTCGCCGCAGCCTGATCATCCCTGCCGAGCTGGCTTACGGCGCCGCCGGCTCGCCTCCCACAATTCCTGCCAACGCAGCGCTCGTCTTCGACGTCGACCTTGTGAGCGTCAAGGCAGGCTAAGTGCGCGCGCTGGTAGCAGCGGTCTGCCTAGCCTTAACGCTCTGCTCAGCAGCCAGCGCAAGCGCGGCCACAACGCGGGGCGGGGAGTCGCACTCGGTAAAGCCGGAGGGCGGAGCGCTTGATTTAATCAGCACTTCATTCGGCCAGCGCGATCGTGAGCTGGAGATCCTCTACCGGTCGACCGAGGCGATCACGCCGCAACTGCTTGCCGAAGAGAAGGGCGGCCAGATCTGCACTGTTTTTGATCGGGTTTCGCCAGCAGTGCGCGCCGTCTGCGTTACGCGATCAGACGGCAAGTGGAGAATTGTTTCTCGTGGCAAGCTCGTCGAGGGAAGCGTCAGCCAGCCGCGCGAAACGGAGCTGCGGCTGCGTTTTGAGCCGGCTGCCGCGAATCTTGACGTTGGCCTTGCGGACGTTTACGTCAACGCGACCGCCGCCGGTTGCAGCGCTCAGCAGGCAAAGCTCCCGAAGGTCACTTGGTCGGGCGCAAAGATCGTTTCAGCTTCGCTTTTGAAGCTGCCATGTGAACATCGCCTGCCGCGCGTTGGTGGCTACCGAGCGCGCGTCTGGGACGTTGTGACCACCGGCTGCAAGCGCAGCGGCGCTGGGCAGGTTAGCCGCGGCCCGTCGGGCAAACGGATTGCGCTCACTTACGACGACGGGCCATCGACCTACACGTCTGCCTTCCTGCGCGAGCTGCGCAAGCTCGGCGTGCCGGCGACGTTCTTCCTGATTGGCCAGCAAGTGTCGGCTAACGCCTCGCTGGTGCGGTCAATGATGCGTGACGGAAACATGGTCGCCAACCACTCGTGGAACCATGCCGACATGGGCGCTGGCGGGCCGGCCGCTAGCTCGCAGCTGCGCGACACAAGCGCAGCGATTCGCCGCGCTACCGGCTTCACGCCGTGCCTCTTTCGCCCGCCTTACGGTTCAACCGGTGCCGACCTTGTTAGCCGAGTCAATGCGCAAGGAATGACCTCGGTTCTCTGGAGCGTCGATCCGCTCGACTGGCGCACTCCGGGCACCGATGCGATTGTCAGCTCGGTCGTAGGCCAAACCAATGGCGGCGCGATCATCCTCTCCCATGACGGTGGCGGCCCACGCTCGCAGACGCTCGCCGCGCTGGCGCCAATCGTCCGCACGCTCAAGCGGCGCGGCTACAAGTTCGTCACGCTGACCGACCTGCTCGGTTACGCGGAGCGAATAAGCCTCGTTAAGTAAGACCGAGAGCTAACGGCGAGCGCTTCGTGAAGCTGCCGGATTGGCCTTAAGGTAGGCCGAAATCCGGTTCTTTGGAACGACAAAGATCCGCTTGCCGGTCATGTAATTCCCCGAGTCTGATGAGCGGCTGGGTGGTGGGCGGTAAACGTCGATGTGGCGACCATCGATCGCCCCGCCGGTGTCATCGGCGCGGAACCAGCCGTCCTTGTTCTTCGACTTGTAAGCGGCGATGTAGACGAGGCTGCCGCGCGGAATGAGGCTTAGGTCAACGGCCACGCTGCGGTAGTAGCTGAGGTCAAGAGAAGGCCCTGCCGCGAAGCTAATTCCGGTCGGCTTGACGTAACGGGTCCCGGCGCCGTTGTACCAGCCACCGGTTTCCAGCGGGAAGGTCACGCGACCGCTCTTCGACCGCCAGTAGCCCTCGCCGCGCCAAAATGGAGCGAAGACGCCACCTACGCCGAAGCTCGCATTCTTGCCACTGGAGGTGATCCAACCGCTCGAGCCGAGGTTGTTGATGTGGTAACGCTTGCCGTTGGTGCCGATCCCGTCCCCCTCCATTGACAGGCCACGGGCCGAATAGAGCCAGTCGACGCGGCTTCTGCGCGAGAGCCCCGGCGTGTAAACGCGCTCACCCACGAACCAAGCTTCCGGCGCGGGGAAATACTCGGTGATCGTGACGCCGCTCAGCCACGTTTCCTTTTTCAGCGCAGCGCCAGCCGTCGCTGGCAGCAGTGCTGCGCCAGAGATCACCGCCAGCGCAGTAGCGAGCGCAGCACGCGTGGAATGGGGGGCGCGAAGGGCGTTCATTGACGTCTAGATACGGTAGCGGAGCAGGCGGTGTGGGCGCGAAGCTAAACCTTCAGCACATGTGCGCGATTACCTGCCAGCTAGCGCGGCGTGGGCGGCGGCTGTCGCAGGCTATCCTCCGAGCCAGCGCCCTCCTAGCTCAGTTGGTAGAGCACTTCCATGGTAAGGAAGGGGTCATCGGTTCGAGTCCGATGGAGGGCTCTC
>JBDNJF010000081.1:0-16253 GCA_041687955.1 Solirubrobacteraceae bacterium | reverse complement strand
GTCGCAGGCAGGCTCGATCAGGATGCTGGAGCCACCGTAACGACCACGCGCACGACGCTCGATTCACTGATTCTGCAGGAGATCGACGCGATCGAAGCGTTTAGCTCAGGCGCGATCAGCGTTGACGGCGACCCGATGGCGCTAGCCGGCTTCCTTGGGCTTCTCGACGATCCGCCGCACGACTTTCCGATCGTCACGCCACGCAGCTAGTCGGCCGCAGCACCGCCGACGTTGGCTCCCGAAGGAGCCTCAGCGCCACCGTTACGCTTAGTACGAGCGGGCGAGAAGCCGCTCACCTTCCAGCTGCCACCGACCTGTACGAGCGTAACCTGCCCTATCCGCAGCAGCTGAGCTGTTGCTTTGTTGCCGCTTACCTTGACGTCGGTGAGCTTCATCTGCGTCAAGCCCGGTAGATCTGTCAGCGTAATGCCAAGCTTCGAGGCGCAGGCTTGCGCCGCCGCCGCGCCGCTGGCGCCCGCGCTGGTGCTCGCTTGCAAGCCACAAAGCGTTGTCGCGTCGCCTTCTTCAGCGGCCTGAACGTAACTGGTCACAGTCGCCTCGACCTGCGCGCTGCTCGACTGCTGCGCGCCGCTCATCGAAGTTGCCGTGGCTGTCGCCGGTGGCGCCGGAGCCGCACTGGTAGCAGCGTCAATCGTCTCGCTAAGGCTGACGCTATCGGACCCATCACCGCCGCCGCTGGAGACCAGCGCGGCGGCCGCTACGCCAGCGCCGATAATCACGAGCAGGACGATCAGAAGTGTTGTTCGCGTCACCGCTCAGATGCTAAAGCGTCAAGCGGAGAGTGCTTCTCGCAGCCCGGCGATCGCCTTATCGGCGACTTTGTCAAAGCCCAGCGCTAGCGCTGGATCAAACAACTTCAGCGCGCCCTTCAAAGTTAGCTCGGCGTCATAGGTGACGAGCGAACCGTCGCCGTCGGCCTCGACGGTTATCTCGTCAACGCTGACGACGGATGAACTCTCGCCGCGCACGATGAATCGGTGCGGCGCCTCGTAAAGAGTGGTTTCGTAGATCAACGTGATCGTGCGACCGAAAAAGCCCGCGTCGAGCTCAACACGATTGCCAACACCGAGCGGCCCGTCGTCAAGCCGCCGCGCCGCTGAGATGCCTGGGTCCCACTCGGCCGTGGTCGAAAAATCCGCTAAATAAGCGAATACTTCCGCCGGCGGCTTGGGGCTGGTAACTGTTTTGTGAGCGTGAGCCATCTTTGTCGGCATCGTTTTAAACGCCGCAGAGAAGTTAGCGCGAATTGCCAATCACCGCGCCGATCTGACGACAGATCAGGCAGTGGAGCTAGCCGGACTCGAACCGGCGGCCTCCTGGGTGCGATCCAGGCGCTCTCCCAACTGAGCTATAGCCCCGCAAATGCGAGTCTAGCCGGGCCTAAGCGCGACGGGCTACCAGGTTGCTTTCTCTCCGCTAGGCTTGCCGAATGGGAATGCTTGATGAAGCGATCCGTGAACATCTGGATCTAAAACGACGCCAAGGCGCCGATCCATCAGAGATCGCGCAGCTCGAGACCGAAGCGCTTGGTGGCGTTGCCGGCGACGAGGTAGAAGCGGAAGCTGCGCAGCTCGAAGAAGGCGCCGCGGCCAGGGACGACGCCGCGGCCGAGGAGGTCGACGCTGACGAAATCACTAAGACCGAGCCCGAGAGCCTCGTAGCCGAGGCGCTAATCGTCGAAGAGGTGGCCGAGCCGGACGCGCCCACGAGCCAGCCGACCGAACAATTTACTGCGGCTGAAGTTGAGTCCGCGGTCAAGGCCGCTCCGATCGCCGAGCCCGAGCCAGCACCGATTGCCACGCCCGAAGCTGAGCTGGTCGATGCCGAAGCTGAGGTAGAAGCGGACGAAGGCGCCGAAGAGGCGCGCGACGAGCTCGAAGCAACTCCCGACTTCCTCGAAGAGACGCCAGAGCACGACCGGCTCTGGTTTGAGCGCAAGCCGCCGCGCGACTTCGACTTTTAACCCTGGCGCCTAGGGAACGCGGTTCGTCGTCATCGCTCGCTTGACGAGCTTCACGCTGGCGCTGCGCGGCGTGCGCGCGAGCGTCTTGGAGTTAAACGAGTAGAGGCCAAACTTTGGCTCGTAACCGGAAACCCACTCGAAGTTATCGGTCAGCGACCAGCCGATCCAGCCAACGACATTTGCTTCCTTCGCGACAATCGACGCGCGCATCTGGCGGAAGTGATCGCGCAGATATGCGGGGCGCAACCGGTCCTTGGCGTCGGCTACTCCGCTCTCGGTGACGATCACCGGCAGCTTGTAACTGCCTGCAGTCTTCAGCACCTGGCGGAAACCGGCAGGAAAGATCTCGGAACCAAAATCGCTGCAGATAGTCGGGCACGGAGCTGCGTTCGGAGCGCGCTGCCAGCGGTAAGAGGTTGAGGGCAGGAAGTCGAGCACTGGAATCCGCGGCGTAATTGGAGCGCCAAGCGCGGTGACGCGGCCACGGAAGTAGTAGTTAAGGCCCACGAAGTCGGCGCGGCGGCCGTGAATCGCGCGCTCCCCGTCGCCAATTACTCCATCGGCGTTGCCGTCAAAATCACCGCGCACTGCCGCGTTTACGAAAATTCTGTTGAAAAGATAATCGGCGTGTTCAGTCGCTGCAACATCGGCCGGGTTGGCCGGATTAGTCGGCGTGAAAGCGATCATGTTCTGCACCAAACCGACCTTCGAAGCTGGATCAAGCTTCTTGACCGCCACATAAGCTGCTGCGTTAGCGGCCTCGAGCTTGGAAATCGCTGTCGTAGCAGCAGTGAAGCTGTATACGCCGGGCGGGAAGTTGCCCTCGACAACGCCGGGAATGTTCGCGTAGCCGTTCGTTACGACAACCATCGGTTCGTTGATTGGCGCCCAACGATCAACAAGCTTGCCAAAGCGCCATGCAGCCCAAGCCGAATAGCGCTCGAATTGGTTAACGGTTGAATCGCTTAGCCAGCCGGCGCGCTGCAGCGGTGGCAGCTCGCCATTCGGATCGCGGCCAGCGAACGCGCTGCGGACGGCAAGCGGATCATGAATCCAGCCGGGAAGCGTGAAGTGGTTGAGCGTGACGAATGGCGACATCTTGCTAGCGCGGATCGACTTCAAGATTTCGCGGTAGCGCCTGACGGCCTTCGGGTCGGCCTGGCGATCAAGCGCGCGCAGCATCTCTAGGCTCGTGGCCGCGCCCGCTGGCAGCCCCGTCGGCTCCTTAGGGAAGAGTCGGCTCCACTCGAGCCCCATGCGAAAAAGGTTCGCCCCCAGGCCAGCGCGAGCAAGCTTGACGTCTGCGGCGTACTTCGACCAGAAGCCGGGGCCATTCTCTGGCATCTCTCCACTTACTATGCCACTGGCAATATTGCCCTTGTCGTGAACCCACGACCACCAGTCGCTAGTCGGGTCGGTGTCGCGGCCACGGCCCATTTCGGACTGGAAACCAGCTATCGCCGTGCCCCAAAGGAAGCCCTTGGGCATTCCGCCTCCAGCGGGCTGCTGAGCGGCGCTAACAGCGGGCAGCGCCAGCAGCACGGCCGCTACCGCTGCGGCCGAGGCAATCCGCGCAGTTGAAACTTTGCTCCAAGCAGCTGTCATCTAGGAGAAATCTACTCCTACCGAGCGGACCCCTGCGCCAGTCTTGGGCCGCGCGCCCTAAACTTTGACTCCGAGGGGCCATAGCTCAGCTGGGAGAGCGCCGCCTTTGCAAGGCGGAGGTCGTCGGTTCGATCCCGACTGGCTCCATTCCATTGCAGCTTGAGCGAAAGCGGCGCGCCAGTCGCCGAGTTGAAATAAGATCTAACGATGCGCGTTCGCCTATTCCTGACCTTTCTGACCGCAGCCCTAATTGCTGGCTCGATCGGCGCCGCGACTGCCAGCGCACAAGACACGGCTGCAACCGTCTGGCTCTGTAAGCCAGGGTTGGCTTCGAACCCTTGCACCAGCTCGGCTAAGACGACGCTGTTGAGGCCCAACGGCGCGAAAGTGGCTGAGCCGCCGAAAGCACAGGCGAAGCAGCCGATCGACTGCTTCTACGTCTACCCAACCGTCAGCCAGCAGATGACCGCCAATGCGAACCTTGAGATCACGCCAGCGGAAACCGGCGTCGCTTTGGCGCAGGCGTCACGGTTCAGCTCGAAGTGCCGCGTCTACGCTCCGATCTACAGGCAGCTCACGCTAGCGGCGCTGTTTGGTCAAGCGACTGGAACTGTGGACCGAGAGATCGGTTACAACGACGTCAAAGCGGCCTGGAACGAATACCTCGCCAAGTACAACAAGGGCCGCGGCGTCGTGTTAATCGGTCACTCGCAGGGAACAGGAGTTTTGACGCGCCTAACTGCAGCCGAGATCGATCCTAAGCCTGCCGTGCGGCGCAAGCTTGTCTCGGCGCTCTTGATCGGAGGCGGCGTCACCGTCGCGGCGGGCAAGGATGTTGGCGGCAGCTTCAAGACGATCCCAGCCTGCCGCAAGAGCAACCAAACCGCCTGCGTTGTCGCTTACAACACGTTCGCGCAGCAGCCACCGAGCGACACGAGGTTTGGTCGCACTGCGAAACCCGGCGAGGAAGTTCTCTGCGTCAACCCCGCCGGCCTCAGGCGCGGCACGACCGGCAAGGCGCAGGTTTTGATCCCAACTTCACAGCTTGCCTTTGGCGGCGCTCCGTTGGCCCCTACCCCATGGGTTGCGATGAACGACCTCTACAGAACTAAATGCTTGAGCGCAGGGGGGGCGAGTTGGCTTCAAGCCAAGGACATTGCTGGCGCGAGCGACAAGCGCGTCCGCTTCGGGGCGCCGCTAGGCCCAACGTGGGGACTGCACATCGTTGACGTAAACATCGTGCTCGGAAACCTGCTTGGCCTCGTGGATCAACAGGCAGCCGCTTGGCGCAAGCTCTAATGCGGGCCTAGCGACGCTTACCAACTGCTTAGAGTCGCCGCTATCCTTACCAAGAACATGCTGTCTTTCGTCCGAAGTACATCGAGTAAGTCGCTGCTAGCGCTTGGCGCTTCGATCGGTCTTATCGCTGCGCTTGGTGCAGTCGCTGCAACCGGCGCAGATGGTGGCGACGACCGACCACCAGCGAAGCCTCTGGCAGAGGCAATTGCATCCTCGCTTGATGGCCAAGAGATCGACGGTATATCTGCCCGCGTGACTTTTACCAACGAGATGCTCGAGTCGGCTGGAATCGTCGAAGGTGTTGACCCGCTGATGGGTGGCGGCAGCGGGCGCCTTTGGGCCTCCAACGATGGTGACGTCCGTATAGAGCTTCAGTCAGAAGCCGGGGGAGGCGATGTTCAACTCGTTGCCCGCGGCGACCAGCTGTGGCTCTATCACGCCGCCGCCAACACGGTCTACCGAACGACGATGGAGCCGGAAGAGAAAAGCGCTGATAGTGAGTCCAAGGACGAGTGGCCGCCGAGCGTAGCTGCTGTCCGCCGGATGCTCAAACAGCTCGGCTCCGAAGCCACCGTCTCCGGTGCAATTGCGACCAACGTCGCTGGTAATCCGGCCTACAGCACTCGCGTTGAGCCGAAAGATCAAGGCGGCCTGATTGGCGGCGCCGACGTGACTTGGGACGCAGCGAACGGCGCTCCACTGCGCGTTGCGATCTTCGCGCGTGGCGAGAATGACCCAACCCTGGCGATTGAAGCGACCGAAGTTAGCTTCGGCGCGATCGACCCGGCAGTCTTTGCGATTCAGCCGCCAGCCTCGGCAAAAGTTGAGGACTTAGGCGCGGCGAGCCAGCCAGCTGGCTCGGATAAGCCAAAGCGTCCAATCAAGGGACTCAGTGCAGCACGCGCCGGCGTGCCGTTTGAAGTGTCCGCCCCGGCTGAGCTCGCGGGGCTAACTCGGAGCGAAGTGATGCTCGTCGGCAGCGGCGCGAAGAAGAGCGTCACAATCACATACGGCGAAGGGCTCTCCGCGATTACGGTAATCGAAAGCGCCGCCAGCGGCAAAAATGAGGCACCTTCGCTCGGTGCGACTTATCAGGCCAAGCGTGACGGGATTGAGATTCCAACCGCGAAGGTCGCTGGCGCCGAAGCGACCGTATTTGGCACCCCACTTGGATCGCTTGTCAGCTTCACGCGCGGCGGCGTTCGCTATGTCGTTATCGGCTCGGTCACGCAACAAGACGCTCTCACCGCCGCCCGCGGGCTCTAGCCAGCGTGAACCAAGAGGCGCCGGTTGCGCTCCGCGGCCTGACCAAAACTTACGGTCACATCACCGCCGTTGACGACGTCTCACTGACCGTCAACGAAGGCGACGTCTTTGGCTACCTGGGCCCCAATGGTGCGGGCAAGACGACCTCGCTGAGGATGATGCTGGGATTGATCACTCCGACGGCTGGCGAGGCGCGCGTATTCGGCCTCGACCCACAGAAGTCGGTTGATGCACTCGCCGACGTGGCCGGCTTTGTCGAAGCTCCGCGCTTCTACCCCTACCTCGACGCGATGACCAACCTGCGCCTAGTGGCTGCGCTAGACGGCAACGACGCCAAGTCGCGGATCGCTGAAGCGCTCGACGTAGTTGAGCTGACGGGCCGCGCCGGCGACAAGGTCGGAGGCTACTCACACGGCATGCGCCAGCGGCTTGGCATCGCGGCGGCGCTGATCCGCCGGCCAAAGCTGCTGCTGCTCGACGAGCCGGCAACCGGCCTCGACCCTGGGGGAATGCGAGACATGCGCGCATTGATTGCGAGGCTTTCCTCCGAGGGCATGACTGTGATGCTTTCAAGCCACCTGCTCGCCGAGGTCGAAGAGCTATGCAACCGCGTGGCGATAGTGCGAAGTGGCAGAATCGTCTACGAAGGTGAGCTCGACAAGCTGCGCGCAGCAGCTGGCCTGACAATTCGCCTGCGCACGAGCGACGACGAGATTGCGATGCGCGTTCTAGCCGATCGCAGCGGAATTACCGACGTCGTGCGCCCCGGTGGCTCGGCAATTCAGTTTCGCGCAGCCGACGAAGCGGCGATCGGTGAGCTTTCACGCGCGCTGGCCGACTCCGGCGCATTAATTCTTGAGCTGGCGCCTAGCGCGGCAACGCTCGAGGATCTCTTCTTCGAGCTGACTGAAGGCGAAGGCGAAGCTGCGGACGAAGCGAAACGGCTTGGTGAGGCGGCCGACCTAACTGGGGGCGGCCCGTGAGCCGCCCGGGAACAGCGACCGTCTACCGCTGGGAGCTGCGCAAGTTACGAGCGCAAAAGCGAACCTATCTGGGCCTTGGCGCCGCCGTTCTCGTGCCAGTCGTCTTTGCCGTCGCGGTCGCGATTCAGCCCGGCGAACCGGCCGACGTTCCGTTCGGGCGCTATATCAACGACACCGGCCTCGCATTCCCACTGGTGACACTGCTATTCGGCTCAATCTGGTTTTACCCGCTGATCGCTGCGCTCGTCTCCGGCGACATTTTCGCCAACGAGGACAACAACGGCACGCTAAAGACAATCCTCACGCGGTCGGTTGAGCGCAGCCAGATCTTTTTTGGCAAGGTGCTGGCGGCCTTCAGCTACTCAATTCTCGCGATCATCATTAGTGGCGTTGTAGCGACGGTCGCTGGAATTATCGTCTCCGGTTTCAACCCGATCCCAACGCTCTCGGGAACTTTGGAGACGCCTGAACGTGGCCTGCTGCTGGTCGCAGGCAGCGTCGGCGTGTACCTAATGCCAATCCTCGCGATCTCGAGCATCGCGCTACTACTCTCCGCCGTATTTCGCAACAGCGCAGCGGCCGTTGTCGGCACCTTGATGTTCTCGCTGCTATTGCAGCTAGTCGTAATTATTCCTGGCCTCGATGGTCTCCAGCCGTACCTGCTCAGCACCCAGTTCAACTCCTGGCAAGGGCTGCTTCGCACCCCGGCGGACTGGGATCCAATCATCCGCGCCGCGTGGGTCTCCGCCGCCTACGCACTCCCCGCTCTGGCGATCGCGATGACGGTATTTCTCCGCCGCGACGTCGCTGGCGGCTAGCGCCCCGCAGCTACTACGTCAGGCCGCGGCGGCAGGGTTCTGCTTCGCCCACTCGATGATCTTGGCCGACTCGTCGAAACCGGTTCCGTCGTCAAACTCAATTGCTGGTACCCACGTGCGACCGGTGATCGCCTTGACCTGGCGGCGCTTAGGCTGAAGCGCAAGCGGCAGTGGGCCGAGGCCGTAGACCTTGACTACCTCAGGCTGATAGCCAGCATCAAGCAATGCTTGGTGAGCCTCACCGCAAGGGTGCTTGTGGGCAAAGAACTTGGTTGTCCAAGCGCCGTAACAGACGTAGAGCTTCATCCGATCAACGCTTTCACTCGCTCGGCCACTGCCTGGGGCGTGATGCCGAGTTTCTCGAGCACCTCATCGCCCGGCGCCGACGCGCCAAAGCGGTCAATCGCGACAGAATCATCAACCCACTTCTGCCAGCCCATTGAGATTCCAGCCTCAACCGACACTGAAGGCAGGTCAGGCGGAATTACTGAAACTTGGTACTGATCGCCCTGCGCTTCAAAAAGCTCCCAGCTTGGCATCGAAACGACGCGGGTTGGGATTCCGTCAGCGGCCAGCAGCTCAGCTGCGGCAACGGCAACCGAAACCTCGCAGCCGGTGCCAACGACGACGGCGCGCGCGGCCTCAGCCGGCTCGCTCATCACGTAAGCGCCCTTATCGAGCCCTGAGGCTGGCGCCATGCCACCCTCGCCGCGGTCGTAGACCGGGGTGTCTTGGCGGCTGAGGATCAGCGCAGCTGGGCCAGTTAAGTCGGAGATGATGAAGCGCCAAGCCTCGGCCGTCTCGTCGGCGTCGGCCGGGCGAATCACCGTGAGCTTTGGAATTGCGCGCAGCGCGGCCAAGTGCTCGACCGGTTGGTGCGTTGGCCCGTCTTCGCCGAGCGCCACCGAATCGTGAGTGAAGACGTAGGCAACGTTCATCTCCGAGAGCGCAGCAAGGCGGATTGCACCGCGCATGTAGTCAGAGAAGGTGAAGAAGGTCGAGCCGTAGGGGCGGACAATGCCGCCGTGGGCGGCCATGCCGTTGACGGCGCCACCCATGCCGTGCTCGCGCACGCCGAAGTAGACGTTGCGGCCGACGCCTGTCTCGGTGTAGTGCTCGCTCTCGCCGCCGGGGAAGATCGTACGCGTCGAACCACTGAGGTCGGCAGCGCCGCCAACCATCGTTGGCACGTGGCTGGCGAAGGCTTCCATCGCCTTGCCGCCAGCGACGCGGGTTGACATTTTTTCGGCGCCCCAAACAGGCGGCAGAGTTTCGTTAAAGCCTGGCATCGGCTTGCCGGCCCAAGCGCAATCCCACTCTTCGACGCGCTCCGGGTTGGCGAGCTTCCAAGCTTCAAAACGGGCGCTCCACTCCGCCTTCTCGGCGGCGCCGCGGGCTTTTTGATCCATGTGCGCCGCAACGTCATCGGGAACGTAGAATTGCTTGTCAGGATCCCAGCCCATCACCTCTTTGGTGGCGCGGACCTCATCCTCGCCAAGCGGCGAACCGTGCGCGCTGCTGGTGCCCTGCTTCTTCGGTGACGGGTAGCCGATGATCGAGCGGATTCGAACCAGCGAAGGGCGGTCCTTCTCCTGAATTGCGCGGTCGATCGCGCGCTCTACCTCGTCGAGGTCGTTGACGTTCTCGACGTGCTCGACGTGCCAACCGTAAGACTCGAAGCGCTTCGCCGTGTCCTCCTTGTAGCTGAGCGACGTTGGGCCGTCGAGCGAGATGTCGTTGTCGTCGTAGCAGTAGACCAGCCGGTCGAGCTTAAGGTGCCCGGCCAGCGAAGCGGCCTCAGAAGAGATCCCTTCCATCAGATCACCGTCGGTGACAATTGCAAAGATGCGGTGGTCCTGAACCTCGGCGCCGAAGCGATGGCGCAGGAAGTTTTCAGCGATTGCCATCCCGACTCCGTTAGCGAAGCCTTGCCCCAGCGGGCCGGTCGTTACCTCAACGCCCGGAGTTGGATGTTCGGGATCTAGCTCAGGGTGGCCAGGAGTGATTGACCCCCACTGGCGGAACTGCTTGATGTCGTCGATCGAGACGCCGTAGCCGCTGAGGTGAAGCATCGAATAAAGCAGCATCGACCCGTGGCCGCCGCTAAGCACAAAGCGGTCGCGATCCGGCCAGTGCGGGTCGGTTGGGTCAAAGCGCATGATCTTCTGAAACAGGACGTAGGCAACTGGCGCCATGCCAAGCGGCAACCCGGGGTGGCCGGAGTTGGCTTTCTGAACCGCGTCCATCGAGAGGGCGCGAATCGCGTCAACGGATTGCTGGTCTAGTTCGTCGCTCATAGCTGCGAAGTATCCACTAGCGGGACGACCGGTGTGCTGCGAGTCTGTGAAGAATTCACTCAGTCGGACTTGCCGGACTTACTCTTCTTCTTCTCATCGTTGCCGCTGCTGATCGCCGGAGCCGAACGTGCTGCGCGCAACTCATAATCCTTGCGGACGCTGTGATCGGCAGTCGAAAGCACTTTGTCGGCCTTCAGCGCGCGGCCAAGAGCCTCGCGTGGGCCGCGGCCCATTACCGACATAACCTGGTTGAGCGGGCCGACAGAGCGCGGCACGAAAACGTCAAAGCGCGGCTGCCTTAGCGCCGCGAGGATCTCGTCGGCAACGTCCTGCGGCTGGGCCTGCTTGACGGCGCGCGTTTCGGCAAGACCACCGCCGAGCTCAGTCTGCACTGCGACCGGCATCACGCAGGAGACTTCAACGCCAGTGCCGCGCAGCTCAGAACGGATTGCCTCGCTCATCCCAACGACGTAATGCTTCGTGCCGCAGTAGGTGGCGCCGTGGGCGTAACCGGCCTTGCCGGCCGCCGATGCGATGTTGACGACGTGGCCATGACCGCGAGTGACCATCGACGGGATCGTCAAGCGGCAGCCGTAATCGACGCCATAAATGTTGATGTCAATCATCCGCTTAGTCGTCGCCATGTCCTCATCGAGGTATGGGCCAAGCTGCATGATTCCAGCATTGTTGATGATCACGTCGATTGGGCCAAGCTGCTCGTCGACTGCGGCGACGAAAGCTGAGAATGAATCGAAGTCGGTGACGTCGAGCTGAAGGCCGATCGTGCCCGCGCCGATCTCAGCTGCTGTCTGGGCGGCGAGTGGGCCGTCAAGGTCGCCGATCGCGACCTTCATGCCAGCGCGCGAGAGCGTCTGCGCCGTGCTTTTACCAATCCCGCGGGCACCACCGGTGATCGCAACGATTTGGCCTACGAGATTGCGTTCTTGCTTAGCCATTTTGCTTCTCCTTCGAACGTGCTTCGCCTATTGTGAAAAACTACCGCAAGCGCGCAGTGGGCGTCAGTGATCCTCGTCAGGCCCGGTCCAAGCTGGGCCGTCCTCGCGGTAAAGGTCGTCGCCTCCAATGACGGTGCTGAAGCTGCGGCGCAGGATCTGGCGGTCGAGCTTCCATGAACGATTTTCGATGTACCAGAGGTCAAGTTCGATCCGCTCGTCCCAGGGCAACCCGGCGCGGCCGTTGACCTGCGCCCAGCCGGTGATACCGGGGCGAACGGCGAGGCGGCCGCGCTGACGCGGCGTGTACTGAGCGGCCTGCGCGGCGACGGTCGGTCTTGGCCCAATGATCGCCATCTCGCCGCGCAGCACGTTGATCAGGTTCGGAAGCTCATCAACCGAGCTGCGCCGCAGCAGCGCGCCGAGCCTCGTGATCCGCTCATCGTTCTTTGCAACGGCGAGGCCGGCACCGAGCCTCTCCGCGCCGCTGACCATCGTTCGCAGCTTGATCACTTCGAACTCGCTGCCGCCAAGGCCGACGCGGCGCTGGCGGTATATCGGCGATCCGCGCGACTCAAGCGGCACCGCGACGAGCGCGAGCAGTAGCAGCGGCGAAGTGACCACTAGCGCGCAGACGGCAACAACTAGGTCAAAGAGGCGGCGCAGCATCAGCGCGTTCCCTCCGGCGGCGCCCAACCGGCCGGCGTGCCGTGGCGCAAGTAGTCCCAAAGGCCAGCGCCAATTGAGGCCGTGGTCAAGACGTAATAGCGGGCGATCAGCAAAGGTTTCAGTGGAATCACGGCTGCCAGCAGCGCTGCCAGCAACAGCAGCAGTTGGAGCGCCAAAGTTACGAGATAGACGCTTCCCTGACCGACCAGAACCAAGTTGGCTACGAAGGCGACAAGGTGAAGCTCCGGCGCCGCGTAACGCAGCGCGCGATGGCAGTAGATCATCACCGCGTAAGACGGCGGGTAACCGCGCGGTGAGAGTAGGCCGCCACGAAGCACGATCGGCCAAGCGTGACTCATCATCCTGCGCTTGCGTGCAAACTCACCTTCGAGCGTTGGAACCATCTTTTCGCTGGCGCGGGCGCTCGAGGCGTAGAGCGCGCGGCGGCCGCGCTTGACGAAGTTAAACGGGAAGCTGAGGTCGTGGCCCATCACCGGATCAACCTCGATGTAGTCGCCACGCCGCACGGCATAGATCGCACCATTGCCTGCGGTGACGGAGGCCAGCTGCGATTCGCGAGCGCGCTGCCACATCTCAAAGCGCCAGTAGAGACCCTCCTGGTTGGTGGCGCCATCGGTGCCGACAAAACAAACTTGGCCGCAGACATAACCGACATCGCTCAGCTCGAGCTCGCCGACCAGCAAGCGCAGCGCGTCCGGCTGCCAGCTGGCGTTTGCGTCAGAGAAAGCGACCACCTTTGCGCGCGGATCGGCGGCGGCGACCGCTGCGTCCTGCGCGCGCACCTTGCCACCCCACTCCAGCTCGAGCACAAGGTCGGCGCCGGCGCCGCGAGCCTGTGCGGCAGTCTCATCCGGAGAGCCGTCGCAGGCGACGATCACTTCAAGCTTGTCGGCCGGCCAATCGAGCTGGCGCGCGTTGGCAACGCGCGCGGCGATCACCGATTCTTCGCGGTGGGCGGCGATCACGAGCGTGACAAACGGCTCATCACCGGGCGTGATCGGCCGCGGCGGCTGGGCGCGGCGGCGGCTCAACTTGGCCCAGACGCCAAGCAGCAGCGGATAGCCGAGCTGGGCGAAGACGATTAGCGCGATCGAGATCCAGAAGATCGCTTCCACGAAGATCACCGTGAGCCACCGCCGATTAAGCTCGAATAGAGCTCAAGGTGGAGCGCGGCAACTCGATCCCAGTCGTAGAGATCACGCGCCGCGGCGAGCGCGCCCTGCGCTAGCTTTTCGCGCGCGCGAGCGTCGCTCAGCAGCCGCTGGAGTGAGCTGCGCAGCGCCTCAGCGTCGCCGCTTGGAAAAAGCTCGGCCGCGCCGGCGGCGGCGACCTCGGGAAAACCGCCAACGTCGCTCAGCAACATCGGTGTGCCGAAGGCGAGCGCCGTGAAGCAGACGCCGGAGTGGTCGATCTCGCGATAAGGCAGCAGCGCCAGATCGGCGCGCTCGAAAAAAGCGGGGATCTCGCGCTCGTCGATGAAGCGCTCAACGAAGCGAACGTTGCTTGGCGCGGCAGCCTTCAGCGCCGAGGTATCCATCCGCGGCATGCCGACGATCCAAAGCTCGGCCCCCGAAATTCCGCGCCAAGCATCGATTGCAAGGTCAAGGCCCTTATAGGGGCGCATCAGGCCGAAGCAGAGAACGATCGGCCCTTCAACAGCAGCAAGCTGCGGCGGCAGTGGCGCGCGGTTCTCAATTTCGGCTAGGTCAGTGAAGCTGCCGTGCGGAATTACTTGGCAGCGAGCGGCGGGAACCCCAAGCTCGCGCTGCAGCCGCTCACTGCCGTCCTCGCTGTGAACGACAACGGCGTCGGCGCGCGAGTAGGCGCGGCGCAGCCCGGCGACCTGGCCTGGATGGGGCTCGCGCGGGACCACATCGTGGGCTGTGATGACAAGCGGGCGATCGGCAGGAAGCAGCGAGGCGCTGATCAGCGGCAGCGGCAGCCACTGGAAGTGGACGACGTCGGCCTGCTGGGCTGTGCGTCGGTAGCGCAGCATCTCGGGAAGCTCAGCCACAACCCGCGAAGCGGACCGGAGCTTCGAACCAGGCTGGCCGCGCAGCATCGCGCCGAAGCACTTGTCAACGCGATATCCCTCAGCCGCGGCTACATCGCCGTAGCTGAACGGGCCGCTGCAGAGCGTTACCTCAGCGCCCGCGCGTGCCAACGCCGCGCAAAGCGCGCGGTCGTATGGCGGCGTGTAGGCCGGCGGGTCGACGACATGAATACGCACTGAGCAGCACAATACGAGTTGTGGCCGAAGTCGATCTCAGTTATTGCGTCGTTAACACCCAGCAGCGGGAGCTGCTGCAGCGCGCGCTTGACGCAATCGGGCGCGAGCAAGCGGCGCTCGAAATCACTACGGAAGTGCTGGTTCTCGACAACTCATCGACCGACGGTTCAGCCGGAACGGCGCGCGACCACCCGGTGGTCGACGACCTCGTGGTACTTGAGCAGCGCGCAGGCAAAGCCGAAAACGATTCGATGCTGTTGGAACGCGCGAGCGGCCGCTACGCGCTGCTCTGCAACGAGGACACTGAGCTCCAGCCAGGCGCCACTCAGGCTCTTTATGCGGCGCTCGAAAGCAACCCCAATGCAGCAGCAGCGGGCGCCAAGTTGTTGAGCCCCGACGGCCAAGTGCAGCCGAGCGCGTGGAGGTTCCCGGGGCCGCTGACGGCGTTGGCCTCCGCGCTCTTCGTCCACCATTGGACGACCGTGCAAAGCAGCGGGGAGGAAACAAAGCCGGTCGACTGGGCGCAGAGTGCAGCGCTGCTGGTGCGGCGTGAGGCCGGGCGGCAGATTGGCTGGCTCGACCCACAGTTCTTCGTCTACTCAGATGAAGTGGACTTCTGCAAACGGCTCGCCGATGAAGGCTGGGCGACGCTCTACGTTCCGAGCGCAAGAGCAATCCACCACGAGCAGCTTTCGACTGGTGCGCTTCCTGAAAAACGAATTGTCGAGCTCTCACGCAACCGTGACCGTTACATGTGCAAGCACCACTCACCGGTCTCGGCCGCCGTGGTCCGCTGGCTAACGGCCTGGACCTACTCGCTACGCGCGATCGCAGCGACCGTACTGCCTGGCCATAACGCTGCGCGTTACCGCGCCCATGCGCGCGCTTCGCTCCATCCCGACCAGGGCGAGGGGCTGCGCGAAGCGGCGCTTGATTACAACCGCGGGGGCCGCAGGCTGTAGCGAAGTGTCTGCAGCTCGCCAACCGTCACCACTCGCGCCACGATCAGCGCACCGGCGATCGCTACCAGCACCAGTGAGCGCTCCAGCAGCCCGCCAATTCCATCGCTCGCGAGTAGCTGGTTCCCGCCGACGCTGAGCACCGTGACGATCACTACCAGCGGAACGATCTTGCGCCACTCAAATGGGACCGTGAAGACTTTGCGCGTCAGCAAGAAGAGAACGACCAGCATCGCGACGTAAGCGACACAAAGCGAAATTGCGGCGCCGACGACTCCAAGTGGCGGCACCAGCCAGATCAAGAGACCAACGTTGACAACAAGTCCTGCGGCGGCAGCCGGAAGCGCGCGAACAGTGACCTTCGCGCGACCGGCGATAGTGACCAAGACGAGGTAGAGCCCGTAGAGCGCCCAGCCAAGTGCTAGCCACGGAAGCGCGTCGTTGGCGGCGAAGAAGCTGGGCGCCGTCAGCAGCCTCACGAGCCAGTCGCCAAGAAGCGTGAAGGCCGCCACCAGCAGCGAGCTGACAACCATGTAGGCGGTCGTCACGCGGGCGTAAACCTGGCGCGCGCGCTGCTCGTCTGTAATTGAGTAGGCGAGTGGCGGCCAGGCGAGCTGGAAGGCGCGCACGAGGATGATCACGGCGGTCGCGAGCTTGACGGCAACTGAGTAGAGGCCGGCCGCGGTTGGACTGTCGGCGCGCAGCAGATAGGCGCGGTCGATTACGTTGAGCAAGAAGACGGCGGCATCGGCTGGGATCGTTGGCGCGCCGTAGCGAAGTAGCGGGCCAAGGAGCAGCGGGCCACGCGGAACGCCGACGTGCTCGCGCAGCACGAAAATCCAGAGCCCCACGAGCACTGCCGCCGAAGCAACGTAGTTGCCGAGCACATAGCCGCGAGCGCCCTCGTCCAAGAAGACGACGAGCGTGACGGTCAGCGAGACGGTCAAGACCACATTCACAGATGAGGCGATCAAATATGCGCGGCGGCGATCGCTCACGCGCAGCAGCGCGTATGCCATCTCCAAGTTTGTGAACGCCCAGATGCCGAAGACCGCGGCCGACATTAGCGTCGCGTCGGAGGTACCGAGCAGAAGCTGCGAGAGCGGCTCAGCGAGCAGCAAACCAGCCGCCAGCGCCAGCGTCGAGGTGATCAGTACAAGGCCGCTCGT
>JBDNJF010000010.1:0-4044 GCA_041687955.1 Solirubrobacteraceae bacterium | reverse complement strand
GGTGCGCGCAGCGGCCAGGCACGCAACGTGCCGTGGTGCTTCACCATCCGTTCTTCCAGCGGAAGCTGACACGACCTGCTTTGTAGCTTGTGCCGGCGACTGTGGTCAGCACGATCGATCTGATTTCAGCGCCGCGAAGCACTTTCTTAGTGATACGGAAATTGAAGTAGCCTTCAGACCAGGTTGCTTGATCTTTCAGCTTCAAAGTTTTCCATTTCAGGTTCCGGCCTTTCTGCAATGTGATCACTGCCGTCACGATTTGTTCTTTGACGGAACGTTCGTCGTTAGGTGAAATGAGGCCTTCAATGAACCGTTCGGAGCTTGCATCGGCGCGCGCAAGAATTCGTTTGCGCTGTTTCACGGAGATCCCGCCAACTGGAGCGCCAGTCAGTTTGATTCTCGTTGCTTTCCGCTTCACCGCTGGACCGCTGCCACCTCCGTCGTAGGTTCCTGGCGTTTTGTCGCAGGCATCTCCGATGCCGTCTTTGTCAGTGTCTTGCTGATTCGGGTTGTAGGTTGACAGTCGCCCTACTCCAACTAAACTAAGTGTCAGCCGGTCTCCTTTTCCGCTGTCCGGTGCGTAAGGATCGCAGTTGTCTCTCATGTCAGGGATCCCGTCATCGTCACGGTCAGGGTCGTTAGCAGGAGGTATCGGCACTGGCGTGAAGGTGCTGCCGGCCAGCTTCGTCGCGCCGGTCTCCCCGCCGTAGCCATCAACGGCGATCCGGTAGACGGTTCCCGCGGTAACGCGGAAACTGACCTGGCTCCAGCGGCGGTCGTCGCTGGCATCGTCGTTGGCGACGACCTGCGTTAAGCCCGAGACGGCGCTACCGGTGTATACCGCAAGCAGCGTGTCAAAGTCGCTGCCTTCGGTGCTAAGTGTCAGCCCGCCATCGGCTGACGCGGTCCAGTTGTACCAGATCGAACCCTCCGGCCGCCAATTAGGACTGACGTGTTTGGGCTCCCCACTTTCATGCGTTGCGGCGACCGTCGTGCCGGTCACCGCCGCGAGTGAGCTGAGCGTCACGGCATTAGCGAAGTTGTCGTTAGCAGGAGTGGTAGTGAACGTGCCGGCCAAGCGCGTCGCACCAGTGCTCCTCCGGTAGCCATCGCGGGCGAAGTGGCCATCGACGGCGATCCGGTAGACGGTTCCCGCGGTAACGCTGAAACTGACCTGACTCCAGTTGGCGGCGCGCCGCGTTAAGCCCGAGACGGCGCTGCCGGTGTACACCGCAAGTACCGTGTCAAAGTCGCTGCCTTCGGTGCTAAGTGTCAGCGTGCCGTCATCTGGCGCTCTCCAATTGTACCAGATCGAAGCCTCAGCACTTTCGCCGGATGGGTCGGGCTCCCCACTTTCATGCGTTGCGGCAAACGTCGTGCCGGTCACCGCCGCGAGTGAGCTGAGCGTCACGGCATTAGCGAAGTTGTCGTTAGCAGGAGCGGTAGTGAACGTGCCGGCCAAGCGCGTCGCGCCGGTCTCCTGGCCCTGGCCATCGACGGCGATCCGGTAGACGGTTCCCGCGGTAACGCGGAAGCTGACCTGGCTCCAGGAGAAGCCGCCGGCATCCCAGCTGACGGCGCGACGCTCCAGATATCGGCTGGAGACGGCGCTACCAGTGTACACGGCGAGTACCGTGTCAATGTCGCTGCCTTCGGTGCTTAGTGTCAGCGTGCCGTCATCGGGCGCTGTCCAGTTGTACCAGATCGAATGCCAAGAACCAGCGGCGTAGTGGTAGGGCTCTTCACTTTCACGCGTCGCCGCGACCGTCGTGCCGGTAACCGGCGCGAGTGAGCTCAGCGTCACGGCATTAGCGAAGTTGTCGTTAGCAGGAAGTGTCGGCGCTGGCGTAGGTGTCGGGGTCGGTGTTGGTGTGCTGGCAGTGAAGGTACCGGCCAGATTCGTCGCGCCGACCGCCCCATCGAAGCCATCGACGGCGATCCGGTAGACGGTTCCCGCGGTAACGCTGAAGCTGACCCGGCTCCAGAAACGACTGCCGCCATGGCTGAAGACACCCCGGTCGAAGGCGCGCAGCGTCAAGTCCGAGACGGCGCTGCCGCTGTACACGGCGAGCAGCGTTGGGTAGCTGCTGCCTCGAGTGTTAAGTGCCAGCGTGCCATCATCGGGCGCTGTCCAGCTGTACCAGATCGAAGCCGCAGCACCAGCGGAGCCCGCCACCCCGATCCAGGAGGCGTGGTCGGGCTCCCCACTTTCATGCGTCGCGGTGACCGTCGTGCCGGTCACCGGCGCGAGTGAGCTGAGCGTCACGGCATTAGCGAAGTTGTCGTTAGCAGGAGCGGTTGACGCGGCGCCGGCGAACAGCAGTCGGTTGACTGAGCTCCGGCCGCGGTCGGTCACGACGCCGGCCGTCGACGCGGCTGTCATTGCCGTGGCGACCTGTGCTGGCGTACTTGACGGGCTGGCGGAGAGGATCAATGCTGCAGCGCCGGCAACGTGGGGGGAGGCCATCGACGTGCCGGAGATTATCTTGGTCGCTGTAGCAGAGGTGTTCCACGACGATTTGATGCTGCTGCCGGGAGCGAAGATGTCAACGCAGCTGCCGTAATTCGAATAGGAGGCGCGCGCGTCATTTGAACTAGTCGCAGCGACCGTGATTGCGTTCGGCGTCGAGGCCGGCGATGAGTAGCAGGCATCTTCCGCGGAGTTTCCGGCGGCTACGGCGAAGCTGATGCCGTCGGTGATCGCGTTCTGCGTTGCCGTGTTGAGCGCTGGTGAGTAGCCGCCGCCGAGGCTCATGTTGGCGACCGCCGGAACGCCGGCAACGTGGTTTGCCGTTGCCCAGTCGATGCCGCCGATAACGCCCGAGGTCGAGCCGCTGCCGCTGCAGTTAAGTACGCGAACCGCAACCAGCGATACCTCAGGCGCAACGCCGTAGGTTGCGCCGCCTACCGTCCCGGCGACGTGCGTGCCGTGGCCATTGCAGTCGTAAGTTCCCTTGCCATCGCCCGTTGCGTTGAAGCCGACCGTTGCGCGGCCGCCAAACTCGCTGTGATCTAGGCGGATGCCGGTGTCGATGATGTAGGCGGTGACGCCAAAGCCGTTCTGGCTGGTCGAGATCTGGCTGTTCAGCGGCAGCGTCCGCTGGTCGATCCGGTCCAGGCCCCAGGAGGCGGCAAGGCCGCTGCGGGGGCCAGCGCTAAGCGCCCTCACCGGCTTGTCCTTCTCAACCAGCAGAACGTCGCTGCGCGCGCGCAGGCGCCTCACGTCGGCTGCGTCGAGCGGTGCAACAAAGCCTTTGACGGCGCTGCGAAAGACGTCCTGAACGTCGTTGCCGCGGGCCTCTTCGGACTGAACCTTCTGTGTCAGATTGGCGCCGCTTTTGTAGAGGACGATGTAGTCCGATTCGCTGCCAGCAGCGTGTGCTTTCGCGGTGAGAGTGTCGAATAACCCAGTGCTTGTGAGGGTCGTGGCTCCGAAGGTCGCGCTGCCACTGAAGGACCCGGTGATGATGCTCGAGCCATCCGGGAGTGCGGAGACGCCAAATGCGACGTCAGCATCCGTCCCACCACCATTGATGGCCCAGGCGTAGGAGGGGTCGGCTGCTGCTGCTACCGAGTCTGTGGCAGCTCCCAATCCGCATACGAGCGCGAACGCGGCCAGCAAAGCAGTAGCGGCTTGAATGGAAATCTTGCGGCTGACAATCATGGCGTCCTACAGCCGCTCCAAACCGCCTGGGCGGAGCGACAGGAGATCTGCTGGCGATTCTCAATAAAGCCACTTGTTGTCCTGCAGCTCACGGCGCTGCGAGCAGAAACTGAGCTGAGAGCCGCCTGCGCTGCTGCGGGTATCCAAACCAGCGCCGCAAACGAAACGAGCAGAATAAGACAACCTGCCGTAATAGAGCAGCGAACAAATCGCATACACAAATAGTACACCCTCGCACGAAGTGTCGGCGCCGGTTGAATTCTGACCCCCTTGGGCGGTTGGCGGAGGCGTCCGGGGTGTTTCCGAATCTACTGACCCGCCAAATGCTTTACACAGCGTTGACATGGGCGCAGCAAGCAGCCTTCGTGATTGGTGATTTG
>JBDNJF010000080.1:0-2589 GCA_041687955.1 Solirubrobacteraceae bacterium | reverse complement strand
GGCTGGTTGCCGACGATCCCAACCGAGTAGCCATCAAGGCGCGCGTAGCCGCAAATAATGTTCTTCGCCCAGTGCTCGTGAAGCTCGAAGAATTCGCCATCGTCGACGACCGTCTTCACGACTTCACGCATGTCGTACGGCTTATTTGGATTCTCTGGGACCATGCTGTCGAGCGACTCGTCCATCCGCTGCGGGTCGTCGGTCGGCGCGACGCGTGGCGCTGTTTCAAGGTTGTTCTGCGGCAGGAAGGAGAGCAGGTAGCGGGTGTCCTCAAGTAGCGCGTCCTCGCTTTCGGCCGCCAGCTGGGCTACGCCCGACTTGCTGTTGTGCGTCATCGCTCCGCCAAGCTCTTCGAAGCCGACCTCCTCGCCGGTGACGGTTTTGATCACATCAGGGCCGGTGATGAACATGTGCGAGCTCTCTTTGACCATCAGGATGAAATCGGTAATCGCGGGGGAGTAGACGGCGCCGCCAGCGCAGGGTCCCATGATCAAGCTGATCTGCGGAATCACTCCCGAACACATCACGTTGCGAACGAAGACGTCGCCGTAAGCGCCGAGCGACACGACGCCCTCCTGAATTCGCGCGCCGCCGGAATCATTGATGCCGATCACCGGGCAGCCGATCTTCGCCGCCAGATCCATAACCTTGCACATCTTTTCGGCCATCACCTCACCGAGCGAGCCGCCAAAGACGGTGAAGTCCTGGCTGAAAACGCAGACGCGGCGCCCGTCGATCGTGCCGTGGCCGGTTACCACAGCGTCGCCCCAAGGGCGGTTCTCCTGCATGTTGAAGTCGAACGTGCGGTGGCGCATGAAGGTGTCGAGCTCTTGGAACGAGCCTTCGTCGAGCAGCTTTTCGATCCGCTCGCGCGCCGTGTACTTGCCGCGGTCGTGCTGCTTGGCTTCGGCTTCGGGCGAGGAGTGCATCGCCTGCTCGCGCATCTCGCCGAGCAGCGCCAGTTTTGCGGTCAAGTCTTCAGCCACGGGTTCGCTCGCCATCAGGCGCCCCAGTCTAGATGCTGGGCAGGGCGGCAGGGCCTGCGGCCGCTGCGCGAGCTAGGAACGAGAGAAGGGGCGGTGATGCGCGGCGCCAAGGTCGTCGAGCACGCCGGCGAGAATCTCGTCGATCGATTCGGCGCTCAGTGGCGCTGCCTCAGGCAGTTCGGTGCTGATTGCCGGCTCAACTTCGGGCACGACGATCGGCTCGGGCATCGGCTCGGGCATCGGCTCAGGCTCGGGCGTTACTTCAGGCTTCGGGCGCGGGGCTGGTTCGTCGCTAGGCGCAGCCTGACGCTGGGGGTCTGGGGTCGCCGGGCCAAAGTCGAACAGGCGAGCGAAGAAGCCGCGCTTGGGCTTCGGCGCAGGCGTCGGCTCGTCCTTGCTTGGGGCCGCGAGTGGGGCCGCGGCGACCGCCGGCGTCGTGGTCGGCTCGGCCGCGGCGGCCCGTTCAGGCTCCGGCGTTGGTGGCGCGGGGGCGGGCGCGGCGACGGGGCGATCCTCAGCTTCGACCGTCAGCGTGACCTTCGTTCCCCAACCGGCCGATGCGATTGCCACCGTGCCGCTAACTGCGTTGCCCTCCCAGGCGACGGTGGATTCGGGATCGGTCCCGGTTATGCGAATTTCGCCAAAGGCATCGAGACGGCGGCCAAGCGACTCTTGATCGCTGACCTCGGCCCAAAGCTCCGGCGAAGACTTAACAAGCCTGCGCTCTGCACTGTGCGCTGACATCGTTGTCATCTCTTCCATTCGACAAAGGCCATTCCTGCCGAAAATGGGCGCTGCAAGGCGGCGCCCGCTTGGCCTAACGGCTAAACGGGCTGGGCGATCATCAAGAAGAGCGCGATCAAAACCAAAACGTTCGAGATCACGCCTACAAGGTTGAGCTTGCGGTAGCCCTTCTCGTATTCAGCCGAGAAGGTCATCTGCTCGCCGCCACCGCGCGCTGCCAGTTCCTTTGTAGCGATCGCGCTGAGCTTCTTCTCGGTCGGCAGCGCGAGGCCAAGGCTAATGCCGACGAGCACAACCAAAATAACCAGCGAGCCCAAAACCCAATACTCACTCCACAGCCCAGCGTCGCTTGCGAGGTAGGCGCCGGCGAGGAGGATGACCGCGTAGGCGACGCTGATCAGCGTGCGACCGGCGTGGATCATCGCGTTGTAGAGCCCCGGCAGCGCTTCGGGGTTGGCGTTCGTCACGCGGGCCAAAATAATTGGGTAGATGAACGGCGCCCCGAAGGCGATCACTACCGCAGCAAGATAAATCCAAAGAACGAATTCATAGACGAGCAGCGCGAGCATTTCTTAATCCTAGGCGCTTGGCGCTAGGAGCCCGGCTTGTAACCGTCGAATACATCTTTCATCGCGCCACAAACTTCGCCCATCGAGCAGCGGTCCTTCAGTGCCGCGCGGATCGCCGGGATTAAGTTCGCTTCGCCGCGAGCAACCTCGCGCAGCTCTTCGAGCCTGGCGGCGACGAGCTCCTGGTCGCGGTCCGCTTTGAAAGCAGCCAGCCGCGCGAGCTGCTCGCGCTCAGACTGCGGGTCAACTCGCAGCAGGCCGGGCACTTCGATCTGCTCTTCGATGTATTC
>JBDNJF010000079.1:0-2534 GCA_041687955.1 Solirubrobacteraceae bacterium | reverse complement strand
CTGAGCGGGAGCGGCGGGAGCGGCGTGAGGGTTAGCGTGGCGGCTGGGCTACCGCCGGAGAACGGAGCAAGCTAGCGAACGCCGGATAGAAGTTTCCGCAGTGGCCGCCAGCGATTACGGTAATCAAGCTTACTGTGAGTGACCAACCGCCGATGCCAGCTGTCACCGATCAGGCCGCGCTCGTTGCGAAGCTTTGCGCAGCTCTGAGGGACGAGCTCGAGGCAGCGCGGTCGCGGCAGAGCGCGGACCGCACCTTGTCCGAGGGCCGGCGGCTCATAAAGCACGGCACTTCCTAGCGTTATGAGTTCAGGTCGGCAAAAGAGGCGAGAGGCGTGCCCGCGGGGTCGCTAGGGCGCCGCACCGCTGGGCTGGCCCGCCAAAGCTGCCAATCGTGCGGTGAGAGCTTGAGGCTGTCGCTGGTCGCTCTGGGCTAAGCGTCACCGGTGAGCGCGCGGGGCTCCTTTTTGCTGTAGGCGTAGACGGTCAAACTGAGCGCGGAAAGTGCTTGCGCGACCCGCGTCCACTGGGCTCTCGTCCGCGAGCTTGAGGCGCGGATCTGGGCTCCGCTGCCTGCGCGTTCGACCGTCGCTACGGAGAGCAGCCAAGCCGACAGAAAGTCTGTCGCTGCTGGCGCGGCGATGCTGACGATTTGGAGCTTCGGGTCGGGGTCCTTGATGAACGCATCGCGTGCGTCGCATAGTGAATCTCCAAGCCACAGGCCAAGGAGATAGGCAGCATCCGCATTCTCGTTACCCGGGTCTTCGACCGGCGGCCTGCCTGCCATTACGTCGTCGACGAGCGGCTGGCGCTCCCTGTCAGTGCGCTGGAGCTCGGCGGCTAGATCGTTGAGCCGCAGGATATCTTCGACCCGTCGACGACGGTGCACGCGGCCGTAGCTCAGGAAGCGCCGCCCGATTGCTTCAGCAACCTGTGGGTCCGCATAGGAGGAACCGTGCGCGACGGCCTCGCCCTCGTTGAGTAGCCACTCCCCCAACGACCAGGCGAGCTGACGGTCGGTTGTCAGGTCGAGCGCACTTTCAGGGTCGGTCGCCTTGGTTGTCGTCGCCACGAACGCTAGGCGTTCACGGAGGACCTCCGTGAGCGTTCCTTCACGCGCACCAAGCAAATCGCGCAGTGCCGCCGCGACGTGTTCCAGTAGGTCCTCATCAGTCCACGACCCGTCGTCGACAGCCAGCCCGCCTTGAAGGCCGCCGAGAAGGTCGTAAATCGCTGGCCGCTTCAACCCGGCAACAAACTCAAGGATCATCTGCCGAGGATACCGCTTCGAGCGCGCCGCTGGCCCACCCATGTGTCTAAACGACCGTCCCTTTACCGAACTGGAAAGCACTGCTGCTACGATGAACCTTCCCCCCAACAAGGAGACAGATGAAATGCCTGCCGTAATTTTATTGCCGTTCCTCGGTCGCTTAGCGGCCGAGTGCGTGATCGCAGCAGCAGTAGCGCTGGCAACGGTCGTGGTCGCCGAGCGCCTAGCGAGCAACGCCTGATGGCCAGCTTCAGTCAGAAGATAAGGCGCAAGAGGGTTCACTTCACCGACCATGCACTGGACCGCTGGTGGGAGCGTGAAGCCGATAACGCGCCGCTGGGGCGCCAGCAGGCGCTGGCACTGCTGCGCGAACGACTGAACGGCTCGCGCGCCTGTCGTGACCTGCCGCACTGGGCTCGGGTATCGGTTTATCACCGCGCTGTGGCCGACCACTTCGTTGACCTTGGCGACGCCAGCGGTTTCGTCGTCAATCGCAACTCGAACGGTGACCTTGTCGCCGTCACCTACATCAATCAGGTAGCAACGCGCAGCGGTCGTCTGCGCCCGCCTAACCAGACCAACGACGGAGGCAACTGAGATGACAAACCTGGGAACACTGGAAGAGCAGTCGAAGGAGAACGGCGCAAACCTGATGCTCGAAGATAACGGCGATGACGGGTACCTGATGGCGCTTGACTACGGCGACAGCGGTGACGGCGTGAAGCTGGGGATCGCTGTTCGCGTCAGCAGCGCGGAAGCGCTTGAAGACGGCGCCAAGTGGCTGCTCGGTCAGCTCAGAGCGCAGGAGCTCGGTGAGCTCGCGGACTGCGCGGCCGACGAGACGACCGAGCTGATAGCAGGCGAGTGCCAGCAGTGCGGCTGTGTGAGCTTCAACGTCGGCACGGCGCCAGCGGCCAGCGGCGACGCGACCTCGGATCAGACAGACACGCTGCTGCTGAGCGCTGCGCTGCGCCTCTCAATCCTCTCAAGGCAGGTTCGCGACGCTGAAGTCGACCAGACAGAGATCCAGCACGAACTGACAACGATCAGCAACCTGCTCGGCGAGGGCGCCGGCACGAAGTGCTCGCGTGAGGCGGCGTGAGGCGGCGTAATGTGACCAGCGTGAGCGTGTTAGTGGTTCGTGACGACTTCGATGAGCGCGCCCGCTCCAAGCGTGCCCACAGCTCGAGGATGGTTCAGGACGTGGCGCCGCTCGTCGATACATGGGTCATCGCGACCGAGCAACGTCTCAGCACCCCGGCTGTAG
>JBDNJF010000078.1:0-2738 GCA_041687955.1 Solirubrobacteraceae bacterium | reverse complement strand
GGCTGGCAGCGTTCATGCGCTTAAAGGTGTTGTAGTGCGAGACGAAGGCGGGCACGATGATGAGCGCGCCCAATGTGATCGCAACCACCGATGTGCCGGGGCTCTTGCCGCACTCGTCGCTGCCGCGCGAGATGCCAAGGACCTTCATCTCGCGGTTGACGAAGTAGTACCAAAAGAAGTAGTAAATTCCGAGCGTAATCAGCGTTAGCCCGATAACGCCAAGCGGGTTGCGAATCTTCGCGGTTGCCTGCGTGCCAGCAATTGGCAGTACCTCAGCCATCGAAGCCTCCGGTCGAATTTGGCCGAAACCCTAACACACTGCCTCCGCGCGTCGCTAGCTGGCTGCTTCGGCTTCGGACGGGCCGTCGTAAGCGCCTTCGGCGACAACCTTCTCGAGCTTTCCGCGTGGCACGAAGATCAACGCGAAGACGAATGCGGCGGCCATCAGTCCAGCCATGATGTAGAAGACCGTCTGTGTTGATTGGGCGTAGGACTGCTGGATCCCCTTTAAGATCTCAGCCGCCTGCGCGCCGCCCGAACCGGTCGGACGGTTGCCGTTCGCAAGCTGCGCGGCGATCGCGTCGGTCTGCGCCTTCGGCAAACCAAGTTTGCCGAGCGTCTCTTCGATATTCATCCGGTTCTGCGTAATCAAGATTGTGCCGAGGACTGCCAGGCCGAGGCTGCCGTCGTAGTTGCGGACTGTCTGCGTGATGCTGGTCGCTTCGCCGGAATCGGTGGCCGGCGCGCGGTTGATAGCGTCGGTGTTGGCAGGCCCGAGCATCAGCCCTAGGCCGGAGCCCGCAAGGATTATGTAATACCACTGAGAGTCGTAACTGAGGGCCGGCAGCTCGGAACCCCAAAGGTAAAAACCAACCGCAGCGATTGCCGTGCCGGCAATAATCGCCGAGCGGGCGCCGCGCTTGTCAAGTATCCGCCCTCCGACCTGCGAGGCGATCGCAAAGCCGACGAAGAAAGTCAGTACATAAACGCCAGCCTGCACGGCGCTGTTACCCAGAGACAGCTGCGCGTAGGTGCTGGCAAAGAAGAACACCGGGACGAAGACAGGGCCGATCATTAATAGCACGGCGTTATCCGCCGCGAAAGCCTTGTCGCCAAAGATCCGCACACGGATCAGCGGTTCGCTGGTCCGCAACTCGTGCGCGACGAAGGCGACGATTAGTAGCGTGCCAATAATGATCGAGCCGATCGTCTTCGCGTCGCCCCAGCCCCACACGCTGGCCTGCTGCAAGCCGAGCACGGAGAACGCCATGCCGCCCGTGATTAGTGCGGCTCCGCGGTAATCGACCGGCGCTGGGTTGCGGCTGTCATCCGGCTTGGCGATCAGGATCAGGATCAGCGCAATGATCGCGATCGGGATGTTGATCCAGAAGATCGCGCGCCAGTCGATCTGGACCAGATAGCCGCCAGCGATCGGGCCAATTGCGGTCAACGCGCTAGTGATGCCGAAGAAGATCGCCAGCGCGCGGCCGCGCTTGTCAAGCTCGAAGGAGCCGATGACCAGCGACAGCGCGGAGGGGATCATCAACGCAGCGCCGATCCCTTGAAGCACGCGGAATGTGATGATCCACAGCTCCGCGATGCTGCCGTTCGGTGTTGCGCCGCAGAGCGCCGAGGCGCCGGCAAAGATGATGATTCCGATTGTGACGATCCGCCGCTTGCCGAGCGTGTCGGCGATCCTGCCGCCAAGCGCGAAGGTCGCCGATAGCGCAAGCAGGTAACCGTTTATTACCCACTGCACGCCGGTCTCGCTGAGCTTCAGATCCTGCTGAATGTCGGGTACTGCGATCGACACGATCGTCATGTCGATGTACGTCATCCCGACCGCGAAGAGCATCGCTGCGAAAATCCAGCCGCGAGCCTTCTTTGTTGTCATCGGCTGACCTTAGCTGACGGTAAGGCCCTCCAGGTTTCCCCCAGCAGACGCGGCTAGCTGGCTGCTTCGGCTTCGGACGGACCGTCGTAAGCGCCTTCGGCGACAACCTGCTCGAGCTTGCCGCGCGGCAAGAAGATCAACGCGAAGACGAATGTGGCGGCCATGATGCCGGCCATGATGTAGAAGACGGTCTGTGTTGACTGGGCGATCCCCTTGGCGATCTCAGCCGCCTGCTTGCCTTCGATGTTCACCCGGTTCTGCGTGATCAGGACTGTGCCGAGGACTGCCAGGCCGAGGCTGGCGCCATAGTTGCGGACCGTCTGCGTGATGCCGGTCGCTTCGCCGTAACTGGCGGCCGGCGCGCGGTTGATCGCGTCGGTATTGGCCGCAACGACGACCAGCCCCAAGCCGTAACCGGCAAGGATTATGTAGTACCACTGCGAGTCGTAACTAAGGCTCGGCATCTCGGAGGCCCAGAGATAGAAACCGGCCGCAGCGATTGCTGCGCCGGCAATAACTGGCCTGCGGGCGCCACTCTTATCAAGGATCCGCCCTCCGACCTGCGAGGAGATCGCAAAGCCGGCGAAGAAGGTCAGGAAGTAAACGCCTGCCTGCGAGGGGCTATTGCCGAACGCCTCCTGCGCGTAGATGCTGGCAAAGAAGAACATCGGGATGAAGACAGCGCTGATCATGAACAGCACGACGTTCTCCGACGCGAAGGACTTGTCGCCAAAGATCCGCACACGGATCAGCGGGTCGGTGGTCCGCAGCTCGTGCGCGACGAAGGCAATAATCAGCAGTGTGCCAATAATGATCGAGCCGATCGTCTTGGCGTCGCCCCAGC
>JBDNJF010000077.1:0-53197 GCA_041687955.1 Solirubrobacteraceae bacterium | reverse complement strand
TCACCTCGTTGGTGACGGCGATTAGCGACGGGCTGCCGGTTGATACCCCTTTGCCGATCGCCACATCTAGCTGCCCGCGCGGGCCGCGCGGAAGGTTTGAGCCATACATGTAGGAGGCGCGGCGAACCATCACCGACCCGGCGATCACGTTCTCGCTGACGGCGGCCTCGGTGAATCCCTGTGGCGCCCAGATTGGCAGCTCTTGATCGGCTTCGACTACGCCACGAATGCCGCCGAAGTGATCAACGTGGCTGTGCGTGTGCAGCACCGCGCTTACCTGCCGTTGGCCGCGCGCCTCGCGGTAGAGCGCCAGCCCCGCGGCAGCGCACTCAGGTGACACGAGTGGGTCAACAACGATCACTCCCGCGTCACCCTCGATTAGCGTCATGTTCGAGATGTCATAGCCGCGCACTTGATAGACGCCTTCGGCGACCTCGAAAAGCCCAGCGTTCATGTTCAGCCGCGCCAGCCGCCAGAGCGCCGGATGGACGCTTTCGGGCGCTTCGGCCGATTCAGCCAGAAAGCCATAATCGCTAAGGCTCCAGATCACGCGACCCTTTGCGCCAGTGATCTGCAGGTCGCTTGGCGCGGCGGTAATTAGCCCACGCGCGGCGTTCGCTGCGTCGCTGCCATCGTCGGTTGGCAGCGAGGCCAGCGCCTCCCCGTGGCGCTGGCTTGTAGCTTCTGATGGACTCAGCGGGTAAGCCATTAGCCGACCCTACCCGCCCGAGCTCGCCTCGCGCTGGTTTCCTTAACCGACGCTTACAACCGGCCCGCGGCCATTTAGAAGCTCATCGGCAACGCGGTCGGTTGACATTCCGTGACCACCGACGAGGCGGCGGTTGAGCTGCGCGCGGCGGAAGGTTAGCGGTGCATCGTGCTCCCAGGTTGCGCCAATTCCGCCGTGAACGGCGATCTGCTGGCGCGCCGTGAAGTCGAGCCCGGCGCCAGCAACTGAGCGCGCGCAGCTGGCGGCGTAAGCGATCTCATCGGGTTTGTCGCTGAAAGCGAAGCCGGTATAAATACAAAGCGATTTCGAGTTTTCAAGCCGCCGTAGAATCTCAACGATCCCGTGCTTGATCGCTTGGTAGGAGCCGATTGCGCGGCCGAACGTGTAGCGCTCCTTCGCGTACTCAAGGCAAACCTCGAGCGCTGTCTCCATCGTGCCGACGGACTCAGCGGCGATCAGCGCCTGCACGAGGTACCAAGCTCGCGCGATCTGCACTGCATCAAGGTCGAGCTTCGTTCCACTAGCGCCCGCGAGCGTGACCGTAGCTAAGCGACGGGTCGCGTCGTAGCGCCAGTCGGCGTCCACGGTTACGCCAGATGCGCTCGCTTCAACTGCTGCCGCTATAGGCTCACCGCTGGAGTCAACGCCGATCACTACGAGCAGGTCTGCCTCACCGGCGTCTGGGGCCCAGCCAACAGTGCCAGTGAAGCTCACCGTGTCGCCGTCAACGGTCGCTGCCGGAGCGTCCGGGCGGGCCATTCCCTCGACCGGCTCGACCGTCCAGCGCGGCTCAATTGAGCTTGGCGGGCAGGCCGGTAGCCATGAGGCCTTCAGCTCGCCTGCCGCTACCGCTTCAGTCTTGTCGCTACCGCCAAGGTCGAGCAGCATCGAGGCGGGCAGAGCGCCCAGTAGCGGGACGCCAGCCAGCACCTTGCCGGCTTCCTGAGCGATCAACATTGCGTCGTAGGCGCCAAGCCCGGCGCCGCCGTTCTCTTCGCTGACGAGTAGCCCAAGCCAGCCGGCTTCAGCGGCTGTTGGCCACATGTCGGGCAGTGCTGATTCGTCTTCGATCGCCTCGCGGGCGGCTTCAACGGTCTTCACGCGTGAGAATGCGTCGGCCGCTGCGTCGCGCAGGAACTCCTGCTCATCTGAGAGTCCGAGGTTCATGCGGACACACTTTCCTTCTCTTTGGCGCGCAGTTCGCTGAACGGAATGCCCTTGTCAAGGCGCGGCTCTGGCGCCAGTCCTAGGACGCGCTCGCCGATCGTGTTGCGCAGAATCTCCTCAGTACCGCCGGCCGATTTTAGGCCCGGCAGGAAGGAGATCATGTAAGCCCATTCGCTGTCCTCGTCGAGTGCTTCTGGCCCGACGATGTCGGCGATCAGATCGCCGGCGCGAACGGCGCAGTTGACCGTTGTGACCTTCGCCAGGCCAAACTCTGGCCCCGGAATCTGCCCGTCCTGTAGAGCGCTGATTGAGCGGTAGCCGGTCCATCGGATTGCCTCCAGCTCAGCTGCCAGATCGCCGAAGTTATGGCGCACCTCGTGATCATTTGCGGCAACGGGGTCGGACATGATTGCTTCGGCAAAGCGCGTTGAGCGGTAGCCAAACGACGATGAGCCAAGGCCAATCGCTAGGCGCTCGAACATCAGCGTCGTCAGGCCAACGCCCCAGCCGTTCTCTTCGCCGCCGACAACCGAGTCGGCGTCGATTACGACGTCATCGAAGAAAACTTCGTTGAACTCGGCCTCGCCGGAGATTTGCCTCAGGCCGCGAACGGTGATTCCTTCAGCGTCCATCGGCACAATGAACATCGTCATTCCCTTGTGCTTGGGGATGTCGGGGTTAGTGCGGGCAAGGATCAGTCCGTGGGCGGCGAACTGTGCGTTCGTCGTCCAAACCTTCTGACCATTCAGCGTCCATGTGCCATCGTCGTTCTGCACTGCGCGCGTCTGAACGGCGGCAAGGTCGGAGCCAGCTGCTGGCTCGGAGAACATCTGGCACCAGATTTCATCGGCATGGAGCATCGGCCCGAGGTAGCGCTGCTTTTGCTCTTCGCTGCCGTGGGCAATGAGCGTCGGTCCGAGCATGCCGACGCCGATCACGTCGAGGATGCCGGGAACCCCAGCCTGCTGCATCTCTTGGCTGATCACGACCGACTCAACCGGGCCGATGCCTTGGCCGCCGTACTCCTTGGGCCATGTGGCTCCTGCTAGGCCGGCCTCAGCGAGCTTGCCTTGCCACGCACGGTGGGCAATGAGAATTTCGTCAGGGTCGGTAAGCGCGCCTTCGCCCTGAAGAATTGGGGCATCAGCTTTGTTTGCGTCGAGCCAAGTTCGTACCTCTTTGCGGTACTCGGCCTGCTCTGGTGTGTCATTGAGATCCACGGACTACTCCTTTGACTGACTGGTCGGTCAACGTCTTCTCTAAAGGATAATACGAAAGGGTCACTCGTCGCGATCAGCCCCGCTGGCGAGCGCGCCAAAGATGCCGATCGCCATCAGCGTGATGATCCCGATTGAGAGCACTGCCAAGACAGTCAGTCCGTCCTTCGAGATCGCCACCAGCGTCATCGCGAAAAAGGTGAGCAGGAAGACGAAGGCGATAATTAGTAGCGCAGCCCGCATTGTTCCGCTTCACTTGAGCTAAGCGCCGACGGCGGCGCTAAGTGGCCCCACACCTGGCCGCTGCTGAGGAACGTGCTCGTCGGCGTGATAGCTGGAGCGAACGAGCGGCCCGGCAGCGATGTGTGCGAAGCCAAGCTCGTAGGCGGCCACTTCGAGCGCCTTGAACTCATCCGGATGCCAATAACGCACGACCGGCAGGTGCTCCTCGGTTGGCCTTAGGTACTGGCCGACGGTCAGTACCTGAACGCCAGCTTCGCGCAGATCGGCGAAGGCTTCGACGATCTCATCATGAGTCTCGCCGAGCCCGACCATCAGCCCCGACTTAGTAACCAGCTCGTCGCCACCGATAGCGCGGGCGTTGCTTAGCACGCGTAGCGAGCGCTGCCAACGTGAGCCGCGGCGCGCGACCGAGTAGAGCCGGGGCACAACCTCGACGTTGTGGTTGAAGACGTCTGGCCGTTCGACCAGGACCCGTGCCAGCGGCATCTCTTCGCCGCGGAAGTCGGGCGTCAGAACCTCAACCTTGCAGTCCGGCGCCTGCGCGCGGCACTGACGAATCGTCGCTGCCCATATTCCTGAGCCGTAGTCGGGTAAGTCGTCGCGATCGACGCTCGTGATCACGGCGTGGCGCAATCCCATCTTCGCGATCGAGCGGGCCACGCGCAGTGGCTCAAGTGGATCATTCCAAGTTGGCTTGCCAGTCTGCACGTTGCAGAACCCGCAGCGCCGCGTGCAGGTGTCGCCGAGAATCATGAAGGTCGCCGTTCCGCGCTCCCAGCACTCGCCGACGTTCGGGCAGGCGGCTTCCTGGCAGACGGTATGGAGGTTCTCCTGCTTGATCATCGCCGCCAGCTGGCGGTACCGCTCGCCACCAGGCGGCGGCACTTTGAACCACGGCGGTTTACGCGCGCGGATCGGCTGCACGTCGGCGCCGAGCACGGCGCTTACGTCCATCCCGCCGGGGTTGGAGCGAGAGCGGGTCTGGTGTGCGCGGATCATCGGCTCGTCGGCCACAGAGTTAGGCTAGCGGCGTGTCGGTCGCTGCGATGAGTGCCAGCAGCCGCTCGCTGCTTATCTCGCGTGCCTCTGCGCCAAGCTCGGTGGCCCATACGGCGCTGACCTCGGCTGCGAATGCTGCCGCGTCAACCTCTGCGCCGATTTCAGCGGCGACCGAGGTGATCGGCGCCTGCAATCCACAAGGAACGATCCATTGCCAGGGCTCTAGATCCATGTCGAGGTTTATTGCGAAGCCGTGCGTGGTGATTGAGCGCCGCAGGTGAACGCCGATCGAAGCGATCTTTCGCTCCTCGACCCAGACGCCGGTGAAATCGGAGCCTTCATCAACTCGTGCGCGGGCATCGACGCCAACCGACGCCAGCGCGGTGATGATCACGCGCTCGAGCGAACGGACGTGGGCGACAACGTCGGCGGTTTTGACGATCGGGTAGGCGACGAGCTGCCCGGGCGCGTGGTAGGTGACGCGGCCGCCGCGGTCGACGTCAACGATTTCGATTCCACGCTCGCCGTACCAGGCCGCGTCCTGAGGAAGCTCGTCAGCGCTGCTACGACGGCCGCGCGTGTAGACGGGGTTATGTTCGAGCAGCAGCAGCGTGTCACCGATCCGCTCCGCTTCGCGGGCGTCGCGGACTCGCTCTTGGAGCCCGTTGGCTTCGCGATAATTAAGCCGCCCAAGCTGTACAACCGAGCATTCCTTGGCGCGTTCGCTCATTGCCGTTTTCAGCCTACTCTCAGCTGGCGAGCGAGAGCGGAGCTTCGAGCAGCGCTTTGATGCGCGCCAGCAGCGCCGCGCCGTCGGCGCCGTAAAGAATGCGGTGATCGCAGGCCAGCGTCAGGTCCATCAGCATCCGCGCTTCGATTTCGCCGTCGTGGACTGCCGGGCGCTGCTCAACAGCGCCGACGGCGAGGATCGCCGCCTGCGGCGTGTTGATCACGGCGTCGAAGCTACGCACGCCAAACATTCCAAGGTTGCTGATCGTGAAAGTGCCGCCGCTGGTCTGCGGTGGCGTGATCGTGCCGCTGCGCACGCGCTCGGCGAGCGCGCCTGTCTCAGCCGCGATTTCGGCCAGCGTCTTTGCGGCGGCGTCGAAGACGGTTGGCACGACTAGCGTGCTGGCCCCTGCGACGGCAACGCCGATGTTCACGCGCGAGTAGTGCTCGAAGTGGCCGTCGCGCCAAGCCCCATTCGCCTGCGGCTGCTCGCTCAGCGCCAGCGCGCTGGCCTTGACGACGAAGTCGTTGATTGTCGGCACCAGCTGGCCTTCAGTGGCGCTCGCTTTCAGTTCAGCGCGCAGAGTTGTCGCTGTAGTCATGTCAACGCTGATCTGCAGCGTGAAAGACGGAACGGTGGCGCGTGACTCGGCCATCCGCCGCGCGATCAAGGCCTGCGCACGGGTCGGTTCGGTGGTTGTGACCGAGCCACGGCCGCTTGCTTCGTCGCCGCTCGTGGTCGATTGGGCGGCGGCGCTTGCGTCATCAACGTCGGCTTTGACGATCCGCCCGCCCGGGCCACTGCCAGATACCGAGCTGAGGTCGACGCCACTTTCGCCTGCGATCCGTCGCGCAATCGGCGAGGCCTTGACGCGCTCGCCGCTAGCCGGCGGTGAAGCTGCGGGCGGCGGGTCAGATTCGACGATTTCCGCCGGCGCGACTAGCGGCTGAGCAGTTTCGCCTTCGGCGGCTGGCGCAGCGGCAGTCGCCTCGCTCGGGCCTGAATCGCTTTCGCCGATCACGGCGATCTTCGCGCCGACCGGCAGCGTTGCTCCCTCCTGCGAGGTGATCTGAAGCGTTCCCGCGGTATCTGACTCGTAGGCCATAGTCGCCTTGTCGGTCTCAATCTCGACCAGCTCCTCGCCACGCGCAACTTCGTCGCCGTCGCGTTTAAGCCAGCGCACGATCGTCCCTTCCTCCATTGAGTCGGAGAGCCTTGGCATCACGATCTCAGGCACGCGAAGCTCGCTTTCGATCACCGAACAGCGCCAGCGTCGCTTCGATTACCTGCGCTTCGTGTGGAAATGAGATCTGCTCAAGGCTCTTCGCGTAAGGCATCGGCGCGTCGACCCCGGTGACGCGGCCAACCGGCGCATCAAGATCATCAAAACCCTGCTCTTGGATCAGCGCCGCGAAGTTGGCACCGACGCCGCCGTGCGGCCAGCCCTCCTCGACGATCACGCAGCGGTTCGTCTTTGCTACCGATTCGAGGATCGTGTCGAGGTCGAGCGGTCGTAGCGTGCGCGGGTCAATAACCTCGGCCTCAATACCGTGCTCGGCCGCGAGCTGCTCAGCGGCGCGCTCAGCGGTCTGCGCCATCCGCGAGATTCCAATCAGCGTCACGTCGCTTCCTTTGCGGCGGATCGCGGCGAGGCCGAACGGAATCGTAAAGTCGGCGTCGCCCGGGACTTCACCGCGCTGGCCGTAGAGAGTTTCGTGTTCGATGAAGATCACGGGATTATCGTCGCGGATTGCCGTCTTCAGAAGACCCTTCGCGTCGGCGGCTGTGCTTGGCGTCGCAACTAGCAGTCCCGGAACGTGAAGGTAGAGAGCTTCAAAGCTATGCGAGTGGGTTGGTCCTAGTTGGTGGCCGGCGCCCTGCGGCATTCGCACGACGATCGGCACGCTCACCTGCCCGCCGAACATATATCGGACATGAGCAGCGTGGTTGATGATCTGGTCCAGCGCTAGCAGCGAGAAGTTGATCGTCATCAGCTCGACGACCGGCCGTAGCCCTGTCATCGCGGAGCCGACGCCAAGCCCAACAATCGTGTTCTCGGAGATCGGTGTGTCGCGGATTCGCTTCTCACCGAAGCGATCCATCAGGCCTTCTGTCACTTTGAAGGCGCCGCCGAAGACGCTGATGTCCTGCCCCATCAGGTAGACGTTTGGGTCGCGCTCGAGCTCCTCGGCGAGCGCCTGGTTGAGAGCCTCGCGATAGCGCATTTCAGCCATTAGGAAAGGTTCTCACCTTTCTGCAGGCCGGCGCCACGATGGTCGGCTGAGTACCAGCCGCGGACTTGATCGGTGAGCACGTAAACGTCGTCGTAAAGCGAGCTTGGCTCAGGTTCCGGCGAGGCGTCAGCGAAGGCAACGGCTGCGTCAACTGCTTCGATCGCCTCTAGATCGATCGTTTCCCGCTGCTTGGTGTCCAAGATGCCTTCCGCTACAAGCCGGTCGCCGAAGGTCACGAGCGGGTCGCGTTTACTCCACTCGCCGACCTCCTCTGCGCTGCGGTAATCCTCAGGGTCGGCTATTGAATGGCCACGAAAGCGGTAGTTGATCGCTTCAACTAGAACTGGCTGGCGCTGCTCACGCGCAATTCGCAGTGCCTCCGTCGTGACAGCCCAGGTGTCGACGACATCCATTCCGTCGCACTCAAGGCCGGGAACGCCGAAACCTTCGCCTTTGCGCTGAAGATCCGTTTGGGCGGAATGGCGCTCGAGCGAGGTGCCCATCCCAAATTGATTGTTGGTCACCATGAAAACGACAGGCAGGCTCCAGAGCGCCGCAATGTTGAGCGTCTCGCCGAACGTTCCCTGGTTGGTGGCCCCGTCACCGAACTGGCAGAGCGCCGCGTCATCGTTGCCAAGGTAATCGCTGGTGAGGCCAAAGCCGGCCGCCAGCGGCAGGTTGCCACCGACGATTCCAAAGCCGCCCATGAAGCGCCGTTCTAGATCAAACATGTGCATTGATCCGCCGCGGCCGCGGCATAGTCCGTCGACGCGGCCGAAGAGCTCAGCCATTACGCGCCCGGGTTCGCTGCCGCGGGCCAACGCCTGCCCGTGCGAGCGGTAAGTGGCAATCATGTAATCGTCCGGGCGCAAAGCGGCGACGGCTCCAACGATCGTCGCCTCTTCGCCGATCGCGAGGTGCAGGAAGCCGCCGATCTTCGCGCGCGTGTACTGCTCTCCAGCGCGCTCCTCAAAGCGGCGGATAAGCGTCATCGATCTAAGCCAGTCGATCGCCGTTTCGTTCGCGGGGAGTGGATTGTCAGCCATCGCTTTCCACCCTAGTAGTCGTCATCGCTTTCGACGGCGCTCCAGCGGGCGATGAACTCGTCGCCCTCGAGCCGCTGCAGGTCGTCGCGCAGCGAGGCTTCCATTCGGCCTGTTGCGCGGGCCGGAACATCCCAAAAGAGCACCACTTCAAGGTCTTCGACCGAAACAATTTCAATGTGGTCGTAGCGGTCTGTCGCGGCAAGCCGCCCCGGCGCAATGCCGGTGCGCGTGACGATTACGTCGTAGCTGCGAAAGGCACTCATTGAGCCGCAACCTGTTCGCTCAGCGCGGCGGCAGCTGCTTCCAGCTGGCCGTCACCGTGGAAGAGCAGGTCTGCTCCGTCATCAACGCCTGGCACCCATACGGCCGGTAGGTCGCGCACGCCGCGCTCCAGCGCCAACTCTGTTGCTGCACCGAGCGCGTCGCGCACGGTTCGCAGCTCGCAGCCTTTCAGTAGTGCCGCTGGGTGCATTTCGCAGGCCGAACCGGCGATCACGATGTTGTCGTCGTTGTCGAGCGCGCGGCCGCCGGCGTAGGCTTGGCGAAAGGCCGCCAGCGCGAACGGCACGGTGCGGCCGATCTGCTTCGCGTAGGTTGCCGCCAGCATCGCCTGCTCGCTGTCGAAGGGGAGAGGCGAAGGCCAGCGCGGTTGCTGCAGCGAGCGCTCTTCGGCGAGGCTTTCAACAAGCTCGCGTTGCGCGGTCGCGTCAGTTAGCGCTTCAAGCGCCGAACCACGGATTGGGATCCACTCGGCTGCGAGCGGTAGCAGCGTCATGATCCGCTCGGCCGAGAGGTAGCACTCAGGGCTGGCCAGGTCGAAGTAGAAGGCCGGCTGCTGCTCCATCTGCGCCTAGCCGTGAATCAGCCAGCCGTCGGCGGCGCGGGCCGCCTCCAGCACTGCTTCGCTCATCGTCGGGTGGCCGTGAATGAAGCGCGCCACCTCTGGGTATCCGCCTTCGAGCAGTTTCGTGTTGACAAGTTCTTGGATTAGTTCGGTCGCCTTAGCGCCGACGATGTGGCCGCCGAGCAGCTCGCCGTACTTCTTGTCGCCAATAATTTTGACTAGCCCGCCGCGGTCGCCGTAGAGCGTGCCTGCGCCGACGGCGCCGTAAGGAACCTTGCCTACCGTTACGTCGAAGCCTTGCTCCTTGGCCTGTTCTTCGGTCAGGCCGAAGCTGGCAACATTCGGCATGCAGAATGTTGCGCGGGGGATATCGATGTAATCGAGTGGCGCTGGGTTCTCGCCGGCGATTGTTTCGGCGGCGATGATCCCCTCTTCGCTGGCCTTGTGCGCTAGCGCAGGGCCGTGGACGAGGTCGCCGATCGCGTAGATGCCCTCGACGCTTGTGTGCTGGTGGCCGTCAACGGCGATCAGGCCGTGCTCGTCGAGATCCAACCCGGCGGCTCCGAGCCCCAATGCTTCAATGTCGGCGCCTCGGCCGGCGGCGATTACAAGCCATTCGGCTTCGCCCTGCTCGTCACCGTAGCCATAACTAACGGAGTCCTTGCCATCCTTGATCTCGCTGATCAGCGTTGACGTGTGGACGCTGATCCCTTGCTTTTCAAAACTTCGCTCGACGACCCGCGAGACGTCTTTGTCCTCGCTTGGCAGTATGCGGTCCAAAGCTTCGAAGAGCTCTACCTCTACTCCCAAGCGGGCGTAGGCGCTGGCGATCTCGCAGCCCGATGGACCGGAGCCGAGGACGGCCATCTTGCTCGGCAGGGTGTCGAGCGCCCAAGCCTCTTCTGTGCCGATTACCCTGCCGCCGAAGTTCACGCCTGAAACTGCGCGGGCGACCGACCCGGTGGCGAGGATGATCGCCTTCGTTGCCTCGATCTCACGGCCATCGACGCTGACGGCTTTGGCGCCTGTCAGGGTTGCCGCCCCGGTGATCAGCTCGACCTTGTTCTTCTTCATCAGCATCTCGACGCCGCCGACGAGCGTGCCAATCACTTCTTTGCGGCGCGCGCTAACGGCGCTGAAGTCGACGCTTGGCTCAGCGACGGTAATCCCAAACTCGCCAGCTTCGCGCACCTCGGTGACAACGTCGGCCGACCGGAGCACCGCTTTAGCTGGAATGCAGGCGTAGTTAAGGCAGCGGCCGCCAATCTTGTCCTGCTCAACGACGGCGACGCTCATGCCGAGCTGCGCGGCGCGGATCGCTGCGACGTATCCCCCCGGCCCTGAGCCAATGATGATGCAGTCGAAGCTTTCTTTAGCCATAAGGCGAGTGTATGAAAGTGGCGCCAGCGTGGGTGGCGCGTTTCAGTCGCCGCGTAGCGATGGAACCTTGACGCGGCCAAGCACGCGGATCAGCTTCCAGAACAGCCAGCCGCCACCGAGCAGAATTACGACGCAAAGAATCACTGCCGCTGCGTTGCCGGCGACCATCAGCGAGAGCCCTGCGATTACCAGCGTAATCGCCAGTAGCGCTTGGAAACCAAGTAGCGCCCAGTAGCGCAAGCTCCACATTCCCCAGGCCGCCAGCAGCATCACAGCAGCGAACAGTAAGACGCCTATCAGCGCTGGCTTCTGGCCTTGAACTTCAACGCCGGCGAAGTAGAAAGCGACGTTGGCGACCGCCAGCGCGGTAGCTAGTCCGGCTGAGATCTTGACCGCCAGTGGTTTCTCACCGGGGGAGAGCGGGTTTAGTTCGGCGCGCGCAATCGCGTCGCGCTCGGCGCCGCTGAGCCGCGGCTTTCGTGCGGCCTGCTCGCCGGACTCGGCCAGGCTCTGTTTGCGACTGCGCCGTCCCATTGGCTGTAAGTCTGGCAGGCTTGCGTAGCAGTTTGGGCTCAGCCGCTCTACGCTGAAGCGCGATGGACGACCTTCTAGACGCCTTTCAGCAGGCTTGGACAGAGCGTCGCCGCGCGGCGTTTCGCGACCTTTGCGCACCCGACCTGCACTGGACCGACCCGTCCAGCCCAGAGCCGCTTTACGGGCCAGACGCGCTCGCCGACCGCGCAGCGCAGCTTTGGCAGGCTTTCCCGGACGTAAGCGTTGAGAGCGCCGGCGAGCGGCTAAGCGACGGCCGCTACGTCGCCGTGCCGGTGCTAGTCAGCGGCGTGCATCGCGCCTCGCTGGCGGGAATACCGGCTACCAACAAAATGGTCACCGTTCATGCCGTGCTCTACTGCGAGCTCGACCCGCCGCGCGAAAAGCTCTGGCGCGTGCGCGCGTTTTTCGACGCTTATGACGCGACCGTTCAGCTCGGCGTGCTGCCCAGGCGTGGGTCGCTCGGAGAGCGGGCGATCCTCGCCGTTCGTGGCTTCGGCATTCGCCGTGGCGGCGGCGACGAGCTTGACGAGCGTCGCTGACGCGGACAGCTTAAAGACACTCCGCTGCAACAAATAGCGCGCCGAAAACGGCTCCTCGGCCCTATCGTCACGCGCTTGCCACGCCACTTTCTTACCGGAGAAGAGCTTGATCGCGAGCAGCTGCTCGCACTGCTGGCCCGTGCCCATCAGCTGAAGGCTGCGCCCGACTCATCCGATGCGCTGGCCGGCAAGAGCGTCGCCTTGATCTTTGAGAAGCCAAGCACGCGAACGCGGCTTTCATATGAGGTTGGCGTCACCGAGCTCGGCGGCCACGCCGTCGTGCTGCGCCCCGGTGAGATGCAGCTCACTCGCGGCGAATCGATCGCTGACACGGCCCGCGTTCTCTCCGGCCAGGCTGCCGCTGTGGGCCTGCGCACCGGCCCCGACGCACTGATCGAGGAACTCGCTGCAGAAGCTTCGGTGCCGGTCTTCAACATGCTCACTGAGCTCCACCACCCCTCACAGGCGCTGGCCGATCTTATGACGCTGCAGGAGGCTTTCCCCGACCGGCCGCTCGACCAGCTGACGCTCACTTACGTTGGCGACGGCAACAACGTTGCCCGCTCGCTTGCGATTCTCGGCACGACGGCCGGGCTCAAAGTTGTCGTCGCTTCGCCGCAGGGCTACGAGCTTGAGCGCGAGTGTGGCGGCGAGCGCAGCAACAACCCGCAGGAAGCCGTTGCGGGTGCAGACGCGCTCTACACCGACGTTTGGGTGTCGATGGGTGACGAGCAGACGGCCGATCAGCGCCGCAGCTCGCTTGCCCCGTTTCGGCTCGATGATGAGCTGCTTTCGCTTGCAGCCGACGAGGCGATCGCACTGCACTGTCTGCCAGCCCACCCCGGTGAGGAGATCAGCGCTGAGCTGCTTTACGGCAAGCGCCAACGGATTTGGGACCAGGCCGAAAACCGCCGCCACGCGCAGAAAGCACTGCTCGAGTGGCTGTTGGACTCGGCCTAGCGGCAGCGAAGCTGCGATCCTCAGCTCAATGACCGAGCAGCCGGCAGCAGAGCAAGAGCGCACACGGATCAACCGCGGCGATCGCTTGGAAGTTCGTATCGAAGCGCTTGCCAATGGCGGCAAGGGAATCGCCCGCGTGCCCGTGGGAGAGCGCAGTTACGTGATTTTTGTCCGCGACACGGTTCCAGGCGACCTTGTTCGAATCGAAGTAACCAAGCGCAAGCGCGCCTTCGCTGAGGCGCGGCCGCTGGAGATGCTGGAACCCGGCCCCGATCGGATCGAGCCGCTCGCCGACCATCCCGGAGCTTCCTGGCAGGTGCTTAGTTACGAGCGCCAGCTTGAGGTAAAGAGCGAGCAGGTTGACGACGCACTGCGAAGGATCGGCAAGCTCGACGGCTTTGAGCTCGAACCAATAATCCCCGCCGTCGAAGAGTGGCGCTATCGCAACAAGCTCGAGTTTTCGTTCGGCGTTGAGGAAGACGGCACGCTCTGCTGCGGCTTTCACGCGCCCGGGTCGTGGTCGCGGATTCTGCCGATGGACGACTGCCTGCTGGCCTCCGTGGCCAGCAACCGAGTCCGCGAAGCGGCGCTGGAGGTCTGCCAGCAGATGGGGCTCAAGGCCTACGACCGCCGCACCCATGAAGGGCTGCTGCGCAACCTCGTCGTCCGCGAGGGGCGCCGCACCGGCCAGATTCAGGCTCGCATTGTCACCTCGCCAGGTGACTTCGATCAGCGCCGATTTGCCGACGCGATGATCGAGGCCGGCGCTGTCAGCGTGATTCGCACCGTCGCCCCCGGTAGCGGCGAAACTACGCAGGGCGGCACCGACATTTTGATCGACGGCGTTGGCGCAATCGAAGAGGAATGCTCTGGGCTGCGCTTCTCGCTTGGCAGCGAAGCCTTCTTCCAAACCAATACCGAGATGGCCGAGAAGCTCTACGCAACGGTCGCTCAGTACGCCGACCTCAAAGGCTGGGAGCGCGTCTACGACCTTTGCTGCGGAATCGGCTCGATCGGGCTTACGCTGGCGCCGCGTGCGGGCGAAGTGATCGGTGTAGAGATCGTCGAAGGGGCGGTCGAGGATGCGCGCCGCAACGCGCGCAGCAACGAGATCACGAATGCACGCTTCATCGCTGGCAACGTCCGAGTAGTGCTCAAAGAGGACGTTGACGAGCTTGGTCGCCCCGACCTGATCGTGCTCGACCCGCCGCGCTCAGGCCTCTCAGCAAAGGTGATCGCGCGCGTCGCGCAGGCCGGCGCAAAGCGAATCATCTACGTCTCCTGCAACCCGACGACGCTGGCGCCTAACGCAGCGCAGCTCGTTGAAGCTGGCTACAAGTTGGTTCGCGTCCGTCCGGTTGACATGTTTCCGCAAACGCCGCACATTGAGTGCGTAGCGCTGTTCGAGCGGGCATGAGGGTTGCGCGAGCGCGACGCTAAAGGCAGGGTTAGAGCCGATGCTTGAGATGGCGATCGAGAAGATCACACTGCGCGATCGGTTCGATCACCTGCGCGCGGTTGCTCCACGCCTGGCCCTGGTGGCGCTCGCGGCGATGGTGTCGTACCTGATCGCGCGCTACCTCGTTGGCCACCCGCAGCCGTTCTTCGCCCCGATATCGGCCGTGCTCGTGATGGGCGTCACCGCCGGGCGCACCGTCAAGCGAGCGCTTCAGCTGGCCTTCGGCGTGGCGCTAGGGATCGCCGTTGCCGACCTCATGGTTCGCTACACGGGCGTCGGTGCATGGCAGCTTGGGCTGGTGATCTTCATCGTGATGTGCGTCGTTGTTTTTGCCGGCGGCGACCAGTTGGCCGTCAATCAGGCGGCAGCAAGCGGAGTGTTAGTAGCAATCCTCGCGATTCCGGCCGACCCGCACGGCTTTTCGCGTCTGATCGACATTCTCGTTGGCGCTGGCGTGGCTCTGCTCTTCACGCTCGTGCTCTTTCCGCTGAACCCGTCGCGGCTGGCGAAGAACGCGCTCAACCCAGCGCTAGAAGAGATCGCAGATGCCCTGCGCAAGATCGCCGACGCGCTGGAGAGCGGAAGCTCGACTCAGGCCGACCGCGCCGTTGACGCTGCGCGGGATCTAGAGCACGACGTCGCTCCACTGCGCGCCGCGGCCGCCGTTAGCGACGAGACCTCTCGAATGGCCGTTGCCCGCCGCGGCCAGCTCGGCACCGTTGATCGCTATGCCTACGCGGTAGAGCAGGTGACGCGGGTTCAGGTGAGCGTTGTCTCGCTCGCGCGCGGCGCGTCGGCTGCGCTGCGCCGTGGCAGCACCGTCCCCCCAACCGTGATCGCCGGTCTGCGTGATCTTGCCGATGCGGCCAGTCATGTTGCGGCATCCGTGACCGACGAGAACGAGCGCGGGATCGCTCGCGTAGCTGCCCTTCGCGCTGCCACCGCGGCTTCATCGGCGCTTGATCACACGCGCAATCTCGCCGTCAGCATCGTTGTCGGTCAAGTACGGATGATCGCGAACGACTTGCTGCGCGCGAGCGGCATGTCGCTCGAGCAGGCGCGCGAAGCGCTTCACAGCAAATCCGGCGGCGATGATGATGCGGTGACACTGCCCCAACAGCATGCGCATGACCCTCAAGGACTACATGACGAGATTGAAGCCGCTCGCCCCAGTCGCCCGAGCTGACTTAGACTGACGTGATGCTCGCCGTAACGATCAGGGAGAAGCAGCTCGTGATCGCCGAGCACCCCGACCCGCTGCCCGGAGCCGGGGAGGTTCTTGTGAAAGTTTGCGCCGCCGGCCTCAATGGCGCCGACCAACTGCAGCTCCGCGGCGCCTACCCGCCGCCGCCGGGCTCGCCAATCGACATTCCCGGCCTTGAGCTCGCTGGCGTAGTAGTTGCCCGTGGCCCCGGTGCAGAGCGCTTCGATGATGGCGATCGCGTTATGGCAATTGTCGGCGGCGGCGCTCAGGCCGAACTCTGCGTCGTTCACGAGCGCCAGCTGATGCCGGTTCCGGAGGCGATTGATTGGGTACAGGCTGGCGGACTGCCCGAAACCTTCACCACCGCCCACGACGCGCTCTTTACTCAGGCCGACCTTCAGCTCGGTGAGCGCGTCCTGATCAGCGGCGCCGCCGGTGGCGTTGGAACCGCCGCCGTTCAGTTGGCGCACGCTGCTGGCGCCCACGTGACCGCTTCGGTTCGCGACGGATCGCGCCACAAGGAGGTCGAGGCGCTTGGCGCCGACGTCGTCTGTAGCCCCGATCAGAGTGAGGCGCTGGGCCCTTACGACGTGCTTCTAGAGCTCGTTGGCGCCCCCAATTTGGACGCCAACTTTACGGCTTTGGCTAGCTCAGCGCGAGTCGTTGTGATTGGCGTTGGCGCCGGCTTTCGTAGCGAGCTGAACCTGCTCGCGCTGATGGGAAGCCGCGCAACAATTTCTGGTTCGACTCTGCGCGCGCGCCCGCTCGAGCAGAAAGCAGCTACGGCCCGCGCAGTTGAGAAGAACGTCCTCGGTGGCTTCGATGACGGCACCTTTACGGTGCCGATTCACGAAACCTTTCCGCTCGACCAAGCCGCCGCAGCGTACGAGAGTTTTGCCAGTGGCGGCAAACTTGGCAAGATCGTCTTGGTGATCGACGAATGAGCGTCAACGCGATCGAACGGTTCTGGCGCGCGCGCCAAATTGGCGATTGGGATGCTGTGGCCGCGCTCGTGCGCCCCGGCGTGCGGATCTCGCTCCCCCACCAGGGGCGCGAGCCGAGCCGCGAGGAGTACCTCTCGCTACTTCACTTCGTCCACAACCCCGACAACAAGACGGTGATCCAGCGCGTGATCACCGGTCGTGGTCTTGACATCGCCGTTCACGCTCACGTTCAGCGCCCCGACACGAAGCTCGTCTGCGCCGGCTTCTACGAACTGCAGGAGGGCCTGATCGAGCGGATTGATGAGTTCTGGCTTGTGCCCGGTGGCGAACGTTTCCCATCGCGCGGCGTAGCGAACTAGATCAGCTCAGTATGGGGGCAGGTCACCCCACCAGCCGCCAAGCGAGCGGAAGGCGCCCCAGAATTCGCGCTTTGAATCTTCGGCGTCAAGCGAGTCGTCGATATTTGGCGTGACGAGCACGTCGCAGGCGTCCGTCAGCGGCTGAATCTCGCCCGGCTTCCAATCCACAAGCTTCGCCAGCGGCAGCTCCAACTCGTTGAGCGCCGTCAGCGCTGGCTCGCCCATCACAACGATAATTCGCGGTTGAATAATCGCAACCTCCTCAGCGACGCGAGCCAAGCAGGCCGGGTCGGCCAGCGCAGGGTCGCCAACTGGGCACTTGACGAAGAGCGTTCCGTAAACGGCCAGCGGATCAATATTCAGGCGGCTGAGCGACTTGCGCATCGCGTTGCCGGAGCGGCCATAAAAAGCGACGCCTTCTTCGATCTCCGAGACCGTCGGCGTAAACTTGACCAGCATAATGTCAGCCTGTGGGTGGCCTGAGCCAAGCACGGGCATCAAGTTTCCGCGCGGGCAATGACTGCAGCCTTGGACGTCGCGCGAGAGTGAGTTGATCTCGCGGATCGCTCGCTCGAGGTACTTCTCGCGGATCTCATCTTCGGTTGCAGGCATCGGCTCAGTCAGTTTCGACGGCCGCTTGGGTTCTCCCTTTGACTGCATCAGTGCTTGCGTGGCGAGTTGGCCTTGCCCTTGCGCTTGTGCGCGGCGCGGCGGGCGCTCTGTGGCGTCGCCTTGGTTTGAATGAACTTCAGCGCCTGGACGTATACATAATTCGTTCGCGTCGTATGAATCTCCGCTTCACGCAGCGATTCAAGGAACTCTTCGGGGCCATCGAAGTCGCGCATTCGCACCCGCGCGGTGCCGAGCCCTTGAGTTACATGCGAGTCAGAACCAGCCGCCGCCGGGATTCGATACTTCGCCGCAAAGCGGGCCGCCTCCTCGTTGAAGGTATCGAGCGCGACGCGCGGATTGTAGATCTCAATTAGGTCGATCTGATCGACAATTGGCAGTAAATGTTCGTAGTCCGGGATCGCGTGCATGCGGTCGAATGGGTGCGGCACATAGACGAGGCCACCCTGGCGCTTAATCTCAGCGACGGTCTCGGCGAGCGTCATTCCTCGCTCAATCTTCTCCGTGATGAAAAGGCCAATCACCTCACCTTGGCTCGCCGTCTTTACCTCCTCGCCAAGAATCACCTTGACGCCGTAGCTCCCGCAGATCGCGGCCGCCGCGACGGCGCCAGAGATCTCGTTGTGCTCTGTCACAGCGATCGCGCCGAGGCCGCGGTCGCGCGCCGTCTCCAGCAGCGACTCGACAGGTGTTGCGCAGTCGTGGCTGTGGTCGGTGTGCATGTGCAGATCAACGTCGATCAGCGGCCGTGCTGCGAGCTTGCGAGCCAGCGAGGCATTCCCAACCACTGGCTTGCGGCGATTGGTGACAGCGAAGTAGGTCGCCTCGACTTCGTCCGCGACCTGCTGCCAGCTGCGCGGCGTCGCGGCCGAACTGAGCCGCTCGCGTAGCGCGTTATCGTCAAGCAGCCGTGAGATCTGCGCCGCCAGCGTTGTTAAATCGCGCGGTGCGAACAGCAGCCCCCGCTCGCCGTCGCCGGTGACCTCCTCGTAGACCGCCAGCCTTGACGCCACTACCGCCGCCCCTGCCGCGCCGGCGCGCGCCAGCAGCCCCGGCTGGGGCAGCGCTCCCGAGGAGGCAGCGACGACAATGTCGGCTCCAGCCAGCAGCTCGTCGGTCGGAGTCTCGCGTGGACTGACGTAGCTAACGCAGGCAGCGATCTCGGCTCGCAGCGGCGTTGAGGAGCGTCCGCTACTACTGCTCACAATCAGCTCCCAGGGTCGGTCGCTTTCAATCAAACGCAGCGAGCGAAGCAGCATCCGAAGCGCTGAGCGCTCCTCCTCGTCGATGAAAACGATGCGCAGCGGTGTGTTCGCGCCGCCCGCCCTGGCTTGGCGCTTGAGCGCTGGAGCGCCGGGCTCCATCAGCTCGTACTCGGCTGGGAAATGGCGCTCCATCATTGCCGCCGTAGTTGCGTAGCTGGCGGTGCGCGCGTCGAGCCTGCCAAAGAGCGTGCGAACCAGTCTGCGCGTTACTTGGGTTGCTAGGAGTCGCTCGGTCGGCGCTTGGAAGGTGCCGATGTTGAGTGAGTTTGATGCCTTTAGTGCTGCGCTCGCAATCGATGGTGCGAACGGTTCGTGAACGTGGCAGATGTCGAATCGGGTCTGTTCAAAGAGTGTGCTGAGCGCCCGAGCTGCGTCGCTCGGCAGGGCAAACCGCCGCCGCCCCGCCGCTGCCTCTACCGATTGCCCAACGGCAATCACCAGTGGCTTGTTGCTGGCGCCACTAAGCAGGTCTGCCTCGCTACTGCGGATCAGCCGCCGCCCGTCGCGCACCTTGGCGGCCGAGTTCGAAGGCGCGACGATCACAACTCGGTGGCCGCGCAGCGCTAGCTCATCACTGACTTTGCCGACAAACTCGTTTACTTCGCTCGGGAGTTCCCAAGCAAAAGGGCTTACCTGCGCGATCGAGAGCTTCTGCTCCACCTGCTCAGCGCTTCGTGGCGGCGCGCTTCGGCTTTGCTTTGGCCTTCGGCTTTGTCGCCGCCTTGCGCCTGTATTTCTTGATGAAGCTTTCGGTGTCGAGCCGCGCCTGTTCATCCGGGCGCTGGTTTTTCGGCGACTTCATCAGGTAAGAGCTGGGGCCGTCGAGTTGGCCGCCGATGCCATTGTTCATGGCCAGCTTGCAGAGCCGCACCGCGTCGATCACGATGCCGGCCGAGTTCGGCGAGTCCCAAACCTCAAGCTTCATTTCAACGTTCAGTGGAACGTCGCCGAAGGCTTGACCTTCGAGGCGGATGTGAGCCCACTTGCGGTCGGTCAGCCACGGCACGTAATCGGACGGCCCGATGTACACGTCATCGGCCGGTAGCTCGTGGCCCATGATCGAGGTAACGGCCTGGGTCTTCGAAATCTTCTTCGACTCAAGCCGCTCGCGCTCAAGCATGTTGTAAAAGTCCATGTTGCCGCCGACGTTGAGCTGCGACGTGCGCATCATCTTGACGCCGCGCTCGTGGAAGAGCCGGGCGAGTGTGCGGTGAACGATCGTCGCGCCAACTTGGCTCTTGATGTCGTCGCCGATGATCGGCAGCCCAGCTTTCTTGAACTTGCGGCCCCAGTAGTCAGAGCTTGCGATGAAGACGGGGATGCAGTTGACAAAGCCGCAGCCCGCCTCGAGCACCTGCTCGACGTACCAGCGCGTCGCGTCTTCGGAGCCGACGGGAAGATAGGAGACGACAACGTCGGTCCGCGTTTCGCGCAGAATGGTTGCAATGTCTGCAGTCTCGCCTGGGGCTTTCTTGATCTTCTCTTTGGCGTACTTGCCGATCCCGTCGAGCGTCATTCCGCGGTAGACGGGGGCGCCGAGCTTGGACGGGACCTTGGAAAACTTGATCGTGTTGTTCGGGTTCGCCCAGATCGCTTGGCCAAGGTCCTTGCCGACCTTCGTGCGGTTGATGTCGAAGGCGCAGGTGAATTCGATGTCGCTGACGTGATAGCCGCCAAGATCGGTGTGCATCAGGCCCGGGACTTCCTTGTTTGGGTCGGCCTTGCGGTAGTGCTCTACGCCCTGCACGAAGGCGCTGGCGCAGTTGCCAACGCCGACGATTGCTACGCGGACCTTGTCCCGCTGGTAGCGCGCTCGGCCGTTCGCTGAGCTGCCGTTCTTCGAAGCTGTTCGTACTGGGCTGGGGCTCACTTGAATCCTTTTCGTTGGTCTGACTTGGGGAGTAACCCCGCAGGAACCTTATCGTTACAGCCCGTTTTGATCTTCTGCCAGCGCCGCGGCGCTGGTCAGCTTGCCACGCACGTGGAAGACGCGCTGGAGCGTTGTGATGATCCCGATTGCCGCCAGCAGCGTCACGGCCGGGGCCAGTAGTGAGAAGTCGCCGAGGCCAAGCCCGTTCACAAACAGCAGGCCCACGGAGAGGATTACGACGCGCGTGGCGCGGCTGCCGATTCCAACCTTGCAGTCAACGCCTAGGGCTTCAGCCCGGGCGCGCGTGTAACTGACCATCACTGAGGCGAGAATCGCGATGGCGCAGATCGCGGCCTCTACGCCCTTGCCTTGTTCGGCAAAGTTGTAAGCGACGGCTGCCAACACGACCCCCTCCTCAACGCGGTCAAGCGTCGAGTCAAGGAAGGCGCCAAATGGCGAGCCCTTGCCCGACATTCGCGAATAGCGCCCGTCGAGCATGTCGCAGATCGAGCCGATGATGTAGGCGATGCCGCCAAGCACGATCATGTCGGCGAAGATCAATCCGGCCGCAACGAGGCAGAGCAAGAACCCGGTCAGCGAGATTGCGTTTGGCGTCAGGCGCGATTCAATCAGCGCGTCACGCATCGCTTCGCGCCGCTCTCCCGGAACGCGGCTACTCATTGGTTATCGCCGGCCGATGAGCAGAACGAGGTCTGGTCGGCCATCCGCTTCACGTCAAAACGCGCTTCGATTGAAATTGGCCCCGGTCGCACCGGCGTGACCTCAGTCCAGCCTCCTTTGACGCGCGCCAGGCAGGCCGATCCTTCAGTCACTTTGAAAAAGCTTGTCCAGCGCACGCGCACGATCATAGGCGCGGCGCGCTGTGCCTGGATTTTGAAGTTGTCAGGCCCGAGGCTTACGAGCTCGCCGGGCCCGCTTAGCAGCGGCTGGTGGTTTGTAACTTCATAGACCTTCCAGTGGGCGCTACTCCAAACCGCTTTGAGCCAGCTTGGCTGTGAGGCGATAACGGCCAGCTCGCGGCGACTACTTGGATCCGGCGCGGCGTCAGCAACGGCTACGAAGCGAACCGCGTTGCGGCTGAGCCAGCGGTGGTATTCAGCCGTGCTGAACGGCTTATCTTTGCGGTAGAAGAGGGCGCCATATTTGGTGTCAAGCTGCGTCGACCAGCCACGCGCGAGCGTGACGTGGGGCGCAAGGTGGGCGGCTTCCCAATGGGCCCGCGTGAAGGGCACTTCAACTCGGAATGGGCCGCCGCCCTTGGTCTTGAAGTAATCGATAACTGGCTGGTGATAGGCAGCGGCGGTAGAGGGATCGACCGCACCCTTGGCTGTTTCGCGCAGTGGGCCAAGCAGTTGCCAACAGGCGACCGCGGCAGCGATCAGAACGACGACGCGAAGATGCTGAATTGGTTTCGGGCGGCTCAAGATCAGTGCTATCAGCAGCGGCCCAGCGCAGAGCACTCCTAGCCGCGCGACGTTCTCGCCTAGCGGCGAGGGGATCAGCGAAGCGAGGATGCAGGCCGGCGCGTAAAGCCAGGCGCCAATTTGGAGCGCGCGGCGCTGGGGGCCAGCCAGCAGCGCGATCGCGATCGTCGCGGCCACGGGGATGATCGTGCTGCGCAGCGGGTATGGCTGCATCCCACCTTCAGGAAAGCCAAATGCCATCACCAGCACCGTGGTTGCGGCGGCTGCACCAACGGCGGCTGCCCCACGCGAGCGTTCGGCCAGCGTTAGCGAAACGGCGGCCAGCACGACGAAGGCGCCTGCGACCGGGCTGGCGGCGGCGCAGGCGACGGCTGCAATGACTGCCAGCGCCGACCGACGCCGGTCTAATGCCAGCAGGCAGGCAAGGCCGAAGGTCACGCCGAGCGCAAAGGTAATGCGCCCGATCATCAGGTCGCCGAGGGCCGCGAAAGCAAACCAGACCGTCGCCCAACGCGCGGCGCGCTGCGGGAAATGTGCGCTCATCAGCCGCTCGAATAGAACTGCCGACGCGGTGATCGCAATCGCGCCGAGCAAACGCGGCCCGATCAGTGCAGCTAGCGGTGGAAAGAGCAGGCTGTAACCGGGCAGGTTGTGGCCGCCGTACCAGGAGGAATCCCAGACCGAAAAGCCTTCGCTGCGATAGAGCGTCGCCCTAAATACTTGCGCGGCGAGGTCCGGCGTCGGTGGGGCAAGCAGCAGCCAAAGGGCTGCGAGCGCCGCGGCCAAAATCCAGATTGGCGTAGCAGCGCGCTCGCGGGCAAGCACCGTGCTCATCGTCCGATCATACCCGCGCTGATCGGCTGCTGGGCTTGTGTGGCTTATCGCTGGTTGAAGAAATTCGCTACCAGTTCGACCACGTCTGGTCTGTCAAACCAAGGCCAGTGGCCAGCGTCTGGCAGGTGCACCACTTCGCTCGGCCCGCCCAGCGCGGCCGCGTAGTCGTCTGCGAAGTGGCTTGGGATGTAGCGGTCATGGTCACCCCAAATGATTAGCGCGGGGCATTCGATTAGGTGAAGATTTTCGCCGAGCGTTGCGAGCTTTTCTTCCGGGCTGGTGCGGTAGAGCTCGAGGATTGCTCGCTGGGTTCCCTGATCAAAGTGGTCATCAACTGAGCGGATGAACTGATCGGGGAGCGGGCCGGGCGTGAAGTTCGACTCGCGTGAGAGCTGCTTAAAAACGTGGCGGTTGCTGGCGCCCATCAGCAGCTCCCCAAGCCCGCGCGTGCGCCACGCGCGAGCAAGGCGGTGCCAGCGGTAACCGGGCAGCAGCGGCACTGCGTTGATGATCACGAGCCGCTCGACCTTTTCAGGGAAGCGCTGCGCCCAGCTAAGCCCTACAGCACCCCAGTCGTGAACTAGAAGCTGAACCTTCTCGAGCCCTTGCCGCTCACAGAACCATTCGATGAAGCGGTCGTAGCCTTCAACGGTGTAGTCGCGGCCGCCGCGTTTGCTGCTGCGGCCGAAGCCCGGAAGGTCGGGCGCAAAGCCGCCTGTTAAAGCAAGGAACTCGGTCCAGTCGTCGCTGCTGGTTGGAACTCCGTGCAGATATAGAGGAGGCGTTGACGGGCTTGGGCCGCTGCGCCAGAAGATTGGCTCGCCGTCAATAATTTCGGTCTCTTCGCTTAGCTTCACCATTGCGCCCCGCACGATACCGTCAAGCCGATGGCGACCGGCATCCCGACGATTGCGCGCAAAAAATGGAAGCCGCCGACCGCTCGCCGCGTCGCCGCGATTCGCCAGCGTCTGCGCGAGATTTACGGCCTGCCGCTGATCGAGCCTCACGGCGACCCGCTCGGCGAGCTAATCCTGACGGTGCTTTCGCAGTCAACCAATGACCGCAATCGCGACGTTGCTTTCATTCGCCTGCGCAAACGCTTTGCCAGCTGGGAGCAGGTGCGCGCGGCGCCCGTTGATGAGGTTGAAGCGGCAATCCGCCCTGGCGGCATCTCGAAGGTCAAGTCGCAGCGGATTCACGACATCCTTGAAGCGATCGGCGACCCACTCGATCTGGACTGGATCCGCACGGCGCCGTTGGCCGAGTCGCAGGCCTACCTCTGCGCGCTGCCCGGTGTTGGCCGCAAGACGGCGGCCTGCGTGCTCTGCTTCTCGTTTGGCCTGCCTGACGTGCCGGTCGATACGCATGTTTCGCGAGTGGGAACGCGGCTTGGCTTGCTGCGCCCCGGCGCCCCGTTCGAGGAGCTTCATGATGAGCTGGCGCGAATCACGCCTGATGGCGCCGCGCTTGAGTTCCACATGAATCTGCTGCGCCATGGCCGTCGTACCTGCCACGCCCGACGGCCGGACTGCGGTGGCTGCGCGCTGGCCAGGATGTGCCCTTCGCGGGACTCATCAAAAGACCACTAGACAGATCGCAAAGATCTGCTAGACTAACACTAAGATTTTGTGGCAAGCTGCCCTTAACTTTAGGCAGCAGGCCAGTAAACGCGGGCCGAAAAGGCCGCATTAGAACAAGGAGCAGGATAAGAACATGGGCAAGATCATCGGCATTGACCTCGGTACAACCAACTCGTGCATGTCGGTTCTTGAAGGCGGCGAACCGACCGTGATTGAGAACTCTGAAGGCGGTCGCACGACCCCTTCCGTTGTTGCTTTCACAGACTCCGGCGAAAGGCTCGTCGGCACCGTCGCCAAACGCCAAGCGGTAACCAACCCGACCAACACGGTCTTCTCGATTAAGCGCTTCATGGGTCGCAAGGAGGCTGAAGTAAAAGAAGAAGAGTCGATGGTTCCCTACAAGGTGATCTCCGGCCCGAACGGTGACGCCCGTGTTCAGGCGGCCGGCGATGAGTACAGCCCGCCGGAGATCAGCGCAATGATTCTCGGCAAGATCAAGGCCGACGCTGAGGCTTACCTTGGCGAGCCGGTCGACGGCGCAGTGATAACCGTTCCCGCCTACTTCAACGACGACCAGCGCCAAGCAACCAAGGACGCCGGCAAGGTCGCTGGGCTTGACGTCAAGCGGATCATCAACGAGCCGACCGCCGCGTCGCTCGCTTATGGCCTCGATAAGGAAGAGGATCAGACGATCCTCGTCTTCGACCTCGGTGGCGGCACTTTCGACGTCTCCGTGCTTGAGATCGGCGACGGCGTCTTCGAAGTCAAGTCAACCGCCGGCGACAACCATCTCGGTGGCGACAACTTCGACAAGGCGATCGTCGATTGGCTCGCTTCAGAGTTCAAGAAGGAGCAGGCGATCGACCTGAAGGCCGACCCAATGGCGCTGCAGCGGCTCTACGAAGCTGCCGAGAAGGCCAAGATCGAACTTTCGACCGCGCAGGAGACGCAGATCAACCTGCCCTTCATCACGGCCGACGCTAACGGGCCAAAGCACCTCGACACGCGCCTCACCCGCTCAAAGCTCTCAGAGCTCACCGGTGACCTCGTCGAGCGCGTAGTCGCGCCAGTTCGCCAGGCGCTCGATGACGCCAAGGAGAAGGGCGCCAGCGACGTTGACCACGTCGTCCTCGTCGGAGGAATGTCGCGGATGCCAGCCGTTCAGGAGAAGGTCAAGGAGCTGACCGGCAAGGACCCTCACCGCGGCGTCAACCCTGATGAGGTGGTTGCGATCGGCGCCGGTATTCAGGCCGGCGTGCTCGCAGGCGACGTCAAAGACGTGCTGCTGCTCGACGTAACACCGCTGACCCTCGGGATTGAAACCAAGGGCGGCGTGATGACAAAGCTGATCGAGCGCAACACGACGATTCCGACCAAGAAGTCAGAGGTTTTCTCGACCGCCGAGGACAACCAGCCTTCGGTTGAGATTCACGTGCTCCAAGGCGAGCGCGAGATGGCTTCGGGCAACAAGTCGCTTGGAAAGTTCCAGCTAACCGGCATTCCACCGGCGCCGCGCGGCATTCCTCAGGTCGAGGTTGCCTTTGACATCGACGCTAACGGCATCGTCAACGTTTCGGCGAAGGATCTAGGCACCGGCAAGGAGCAGAAGATTGAGATCCAGTCCGGCAGCGGCCTTTCCGACGACGAGATCAAGCAGATGGTCGGCGACGCCGAGTCGCACGCCGAGGAGGACCGGATCGCCCGCGAGCTGGCCGAGGCCCGCAACAACGGTGAGAACGCCGCCTACCAGTCGGAGCGTCAGCTCAAGGAGATGGAAGAGCAGGTCGACGAGGCCGCCAAGAGCGAAATCGAAGGTCTGATCAAGGAGCTACGTGAGCTGCTCGAAAGTGACGACGCCGCGGCGATCAACGCCAAGGCCGACGAACTTCAGGCGGCCTTCCACAAAGTCTCAGAGGCGATGTACGAGGCAGCTGCTGCCGAGTCCGCAGCAAGCGGCGACGGAGCCCCTTCGGCTGACGGCGACGAGCCTGAAGAAGAGGTCGTTGACGCCGAGGTCGTAGAAGAGGAGAAGTAATGCAAAGCGGACAGGAGCCGGCCGTGCCTGAAGAGGCGCCGTCGGAGGCTGAACTGGCCCAGGCCGATGCCGAGGTAATTGAAGGCGAAGCTGTCACGAGCGAGGAGGCCGCCATCGCTGGCGAAGAGGTGGCAGCTGAAGCCGAGGCCGCTGAGCCCGATTACAAGGATCAGTGGATGCGCTCGGTCGCTGAGCTCGACAACGTGCGCAAGCGCGCTCGCCGTGACGCTGCTCAGGCTGAGCAGCGCGGCGTTGCACGCTTGGCGCGGGAAATGTTGCCAGCGCTCGACAACCTCGATCGTGCGATTAAAGCCGCCGAAGCCCACCCCGAGAGCTCCAACCCGGAGCTGATCGCTGGGATTCAGTTGGTTCAGCAAGAGCTGCTCGCGGCCTTCAGCCGCGCTGGCATTACGCGCGACAGCGCGCTTGGCGAAGCTTTCAACCCGCACCAGCACGAAGCCGTTGCCCAGCAACCAGCTGAAGGGCAGGCGGCGGGAACCGTGATCGAAGTTTATGAGCACGGCTACCTGCTCGGCGACGAGGTGCTGCGCGCGGCGAAGGTCGTCGTAGCCGCTTAAGGCCGAAGCGATGGCTCAGCCTGATCTCTACAAAGTTCTCGGCGTCGACAAGAAGACGTCGGCTGCCGACATCAAAAAGGCCTACCGCAAGCTCGCGCGCGAAAACCACCCCGACCAAAACCCCGGTAATGAGGCCGCCGAGGAGCGCTTCAAGCAGGTTTCAGCCGCCTACGACATTCTTGGCGACCCCGAGAAGCGCAAGCAGTACGACAGCGGCGGCATGTTCAGCGGTGGCGGCGGCGGCCCGGGCGGAGTTCCGTTCGACCCCTCGAGCTTTGGTGACATTTTCTCCAGCTTCTTTGGCAGCGAGCAGCAGGGCGGCCGCGCCGGTCGCCCACGGCCGGCGCGCGGCCGCGACCTTGAAACCGAGGTGCGACTCAGCTTCGACCAGTCCTTGGCTGGGATTCAGGTGCCGGTAACGCTTTCGATTCCCGGCGCCTGCGGCAGCTGCCACGGCACCGGCGCCGCGGCCGGCAGCTCGCCGAAGGTCTGCTCGAGCTGTCAAGGCCGCGGAATTGATTCGCAAGGCCAGGGCCTTTTCTCGATTTCGCAGCCATGCGCCCGCTGCCAGGGCAGTGGAACGATCATCGAAGACCCTTGCCGCACCTGCGGCGGTAGCGGCCAAGTTGAGAAGACGAAGCGGCTGAAAGTCAACATCCCGGCGGGCGTCAAAGAGGGCTCGCGCGTGCGGATTGGAGGCCGCGGCGAGCCGGGCAGCAACGGCGGCCCGGACGGCGATCTTTACGTCATCACGCGCGTTGCGCCTTCAGCGGTCTTCCGCCGCAAAGGCGACAACGTTGAGGTTGAGGTGCCGCTGACAGTGCCCGAACAGCTGCTTGGCGCTGAGGTCGAAGTTCCGACCCTCGATGGCCGCAAGACTCTGCGCGTTCCGCCCGGCACGCGCAGCGGTAGCGTCCAGCGCCTTCGCGGTGAAGGGCCGCCGCGGCTTGGCGCAGGCAAGAAGGCTACGCGCGGCGACATTCACTACCGATTTGTCGTCGAGGTTCCCTCAAAGCTGACCGATGAGCAGTCCGAGCTGGTCGCGAAGCTCTCAGAGACGATGAACGGCGGCGATCCACGAGCGGGGCTCTTCAGCGGCAGTGGTGGCAAGTGATGCCCGCGCGCAGAACTACAGCGCGGATCACAGTTGACTCCGGCCGCGGCGTTTTCATGATCTCGGTCGCAGCCGAGCTGGCCGAGATGCATCCGCAGACTTTGCGGATGTATGAGCAGCGCGGGCTGATCTCGCCCCAGCGCTCGCCCAAGGGCACGAGGCTCTATTCGCAGACCGACGTTGACCGGCTGCGCCGAATTCAGCAGATGACGACCGACCTCGGCCTCAACCTCGCCGGCGTTGAGCGCGTGCTGGTGCTCGAGGAGCAGCTTGACGCCACGCGCAGGCGGCTCGAAGAGCTCGAACAGCAGAGCAGCGAGGTTCGCGCTGAGATGGAGGCAGAGTTGGCGACCGTGCGGCGAACTTTGCGCGGCGAACTGGTTCAGGCTCGCCGCAGCTCAACCGATCTTGTTCGCTCCGCCGATCTCCGCCGCCGCTCTCAAAAGCACTAATTCGGCTTGCAAAAAGATCTAAGTCTGGTAGACTTAGATCTACATGAACGCAGACCGTTTTACCGTCAAAAGTCAAGAGGCGCTTCAGGCCGCCCTGTCGCTCGCTGCACGCAATCGTAACCCTCAGGCGCTGCCTGAACACTTGCTCAGCGCGCTGCTCGAGCAGGAGGGTGGAATCGTCACGCCCGTGCTGCGCAACGCCGGCGCTGATGACGTCGCCGTACGACGGGCAAACAACGGCGCAATCGAAGCGCTGCCGACGCTCGCTGAGGGCGGCGAAGCTTCGCAACCAGGCAGCGAGCTGCTGCAGGCGCTCCAGCGCGGCGAAGCGCTGATGGCCGAGATGAACGACGAGTACGTCTCAACCGAGCACCTGCTGCTGGCTTTGGCCGCGCAGGACGGCGGCGCCGGTGACGCGCTGCGCGCCGCCGGCGCTTCGCCTGAAGTGCTTCAAGAGGCGATCAGCAAAGTGCGCGGCCCGCACCGCGTGACCGATCAGAACGCTGAAGACCAGTACCAAGCTCTAGAGAAGTACGGGATCGACCTAACGGCGCTCGCCGCCGAAGGCGAGCTCGACCCTGTGATCGGCCGCGACGATGAGATCCGCCGCGTAATTCAGGTCCTCTCTCGCCGCACCAAGAACAACCCGGTCCTGATCGGCGAGCCCGGCGTCGGCAAGACGGCGATTGTCGAAGGGCTCGCGCAGCGGATCGTCTCTGGTGACATTCCCGAGTCGCTGCGCGACCGCAAGCTAATCGCGCTCGACATCGGCGGCATGATCGCCGGCGCCAAGTACCGCGGCGAGTTCGAGGAGCGCCTCAAGTCAGTTCTCAAAGAAGTGACCGAAGCGAAGGGGCAGATCATCCTCTTCATCGACGAGCTGCACACAATCGTCGGCGCCGGCGCCGCAGAAGGCGCCGTTGACGCCGCCAACTTGCTCAAGCCGATGCTGGCACGCGGCGAGCTTCGTGCCGTTGGTGCCACGACGCTCGACGAATACCGCAAGCACATCGAGAAGGACCCAGCATTGGAGCGCCGCTTCCAGCCGGTTCAAGTCGACGAGCCTTCGGTAGAGGACACGATTGCGATCCTGCGCGGCCTGCGCGAGCGCTACGAAGTCCATCACAACGTCGCAATTAAGGACTCGGCGCTGATCGCCGCCGCCACCCTTTCCGACCGCTACATCGCCGACCGCTTCCTGCCCGACAAAGCGATCGACCTGATCGACGAAGCCGCCTCGCGCGTGCGAATCGAGATCGATTCATTGCCTGAGGAGATCGACGAAGTTGAACGCCGCGTGCTGCAGCTTCAGATCGAGCGCACCTCGCTGGAGAAGGAGAGCGAGTCCGACAAGGCGACCGCCGAGCGGCTTGAAGTGCTCGACCGCGAGCTGGCCGAGCTGCAGGAGAAGGCGGCGGGAATGAAGGCTGAATGGCAGACCGAGAAGGATCGCGTCGCCGGCGTCAGCGATGTTCGCCGCCGCCTCGACGAAGCCCACCGTGAACTTGAGCGCGTAACGCGCGAGGGCAACCTCGAGCGCGCCGCTGAGCTCCGTCACGGCGAGATTCCAGACCTTGAACAGCAGATGGAAGAAGACGTCCAGAGCGAGGATCAGCCGCAGAGTTCACGCTTCTTCAAAGAGCACGTTGGCAGCGAGGACGTTGCCGACATCGTTGCCCGCTGGACCGGCATTCCGGTAACGCGGATCGAAGAGACCGAAGCAAACAAGCTCGTCTTCCTCGAAGACCGCCTGCACGAACGCGTGATCGGTCAGGACGAGGCGGTCGAAGCAGTTTCCAGCGCGCTGCGCCGCTCGCGCGCCGGGCTGCAGGACCCAGATCGACCGATCGGCTCATTCCTTTTCCTCGGCCCAACTGGCGTTGGTAAGACGGAGCTGGCCCGCGCGCTCGCCGAGCTGATGTTCGACAGCCAGGAAGCGATGATTCGAATTGACATGTCGGAGTACATGGAGAAGCACTCCGTCTCACGGCTGATCGGCGCGCCCCCCGGCTACGTCGGCTACGAAGAAGGTGGCCAGCTAACTGAAGCGGTTCGCCGCCGCCCTTATTCCGTCGTGCTGCTCGACGAGCTCGAGAAGGCCCACCCGGACGTATTTAACTCACTGCTTCAGGTACTAGACGACGGGCGCCTCACGGACGGCCAGGGCCGCACCGTTGACTTTAAGAACACGATTTTGATCATGACCTCCAACGTCGGCTCCGGAACTGGGGATTACAACGCCGCCGTCAAGTCGACCTTCAAGCCCGAGTTCATTAACCGGCTCGACGACATCGTTGAGTTCGATGCGCTCAGCCGCGAGCAGATCGGTGAGATCGTCGCAATTCAAGTCGCTCGGCTCGTCGCCCGCGTCAATGACCGCGGCCTCCACGTTGAGTTGACCGACGCGGCGATCGAGCTGATCGGCAACCTCGGCTACGACCCAACCTACGGCGCGCGGCCGCTCAAGCGCGTGATTCAAAAGAAGCTGATCGACCCGCTCGCAGTCGGGATTCTTGACGGCAGCTTCAGCGAGGGCGATCTCGTTAGCGTCGATAACAACGACGGCGAACTAGTTCTGACGGCGCAGCCTGTCAGCACTCCTAGCGCCTAATCGGGTAGAACCGTCCTACACGACGACGGAGGCACCATGCCGACTTACATCATGCTTTCGAAATTGACCCCGGACGGGGTCGCGACGGTGAAAAACAATCCCACGCGAATCAAGGAGGTAAACTCCGAAATCCACCAGCTCGGCGCGACCGTTGTAGCGCAGTGGTCGACGCTCGGCCGTTACGACTTCGTCAACGTCGTCGAGGCCCCTGACGACATCACTATGGCTCGGATCTCGCTGGAGCTTGGCTCGCGCGGAACTGCCATTTACGAGACTCTCGTCGCCTTCCCGGTTGAAGAGTTCATCGACGCGCTCTGAAGTGAAGATCCTCGTAGTTGGCAGCGGAGGCAGGGAGCACGCGATTATCCGCGCGCTGCTGCGCTCGCCGCTGGTGACTGAGTTGCTCTGCGCGCCCGGGAATCCGGGAATCGCCGTCGACGCTGAGTGCTTACCGATTGCCGCCGAGGCGATTGATCAGATAGTCGCGCTAGCTAACGAACGCGAGCTGGACCTCGTTGTTGTTGGCCCCGAAGCGCCGCTCGTCGGCGGGCTCGTCGACGCGCTAAGCGCGGCCGGAGTGGCTGCGTTTGGCCCGGTCGCCGCCGCCGCGCGGCTCGAAGGTTCGAAGGCTTACGCGAAAGAGGTAATGGAGGCCGCTGGCGTTCCGACCGGTGGCTGGAAGACGGTCGAAAGCGTTGAAGATGGCCTAGCGGCCGTGCTCGGCTATCCGGCCGTGATCAAGTTCGACGGCCTTGCGGCCGGCAAAGGCGTAGTAATCGCCGCCGATGAAGCTGCGGCCCGCGCGGCGCTCGAAGAGTTTCTCGTTCAGCGCCGCTTCGGCGCAGGGCAAGTAGTCGTTGAGGAGTTCCTCGAAGGCGAAGAGCTCTCACTGCTTGCGCTCTGCGACGGCGAGCGCGCCGTGCCAATGGCTCCAGCTCAGGATTACAAGCGGATCTTCGACGGTGACCTCGGACCCAACACCGGTGGGATGGGGTCCTACTGCCCGGTTCCCGGGATTGACGCCGCGCGCGTGGACGAGCTCTCAGCAATCGTCCATCAACCGATCGTTGATTACTTCGCTGCCGCTGGCACGCCATTCCACGGCGTTCTTTACGCCGGCCTGATGATGACCGCCGACGGGCCAAAGGTTTTGGAATACAACACGCGCTTCGGTGACCCGGAAACTCAGGCCGTACTGCCGCGGCTGCGCAGTGACCTCGCCGAGCTGCTGCTCGCTGCGACGAACGCAGGTGGTCTGGCGGGGCGCGAACTGGAGTGGGATTCGCGCTGGGCCGTGACCGTGGTGCTCGCCAGCGCCGGCTATCCCGGTTCGCCGCGGCTTGGCGACGCGATCAGCGGGCTCGAGCAGATCACCGATCCGCTCGAGCTGACCTGCGCCGGGGTCGCTGGCGGCGACGGCGCTTTGGTGACCGCCGGTGGCCGCGTTCTGAACATCACTGCATTAGGCGAGACGCCTGCGGCCGCCAGGGCCGCAGCTTACGCTGGGGTAGAATTAGTTCAGTTCAGCGGTAAGCAGACCCGCACCGACATCGCACTACGAGCTGAGGAGGCAACCTGAATGGCCAACCAACCCGAAGAGGTCGTAGAGGCTGAAGCTGCATTTGCCGATCTTGAAGTTGATTCACCAAGCGTCGGGATCATCATGGGCTCGAAGTCGGACATGGAGGTGATGGAGAAGGCTGGCGCCATATTGCAGGAGGCTGGCGTCTCCTACGAGATCCGCGTGATGTCCGCCCACCGCGACCCCGGAACGGTCTCCGACTACTGCTCCAACGCACGCACGCGAGGGATCAAGGTGATCATCGCCGGCGCCGGCCTCTCGGCCGCGCTGCCCGGAGTTGCCGCCGCGCACACAGAACTCCCAGTTATTGGCGTGCCGCTCTCCAGCAGCCTCAGCGCCGCCGGCGGGCTCGATTCAATCCTCTCCGTCGTTCAGATGCCGCCCGGAGTGCCGGTCGCCTCCGTCGGGCTCGACAACGCCAAGAACGCTGGCCACCTAGCGCTGCGAATTCTGCGCGCATGATCGATCGCTACACGCGCGAGGAGATCGGCGCGCTGTGGACCGACGCCGCCCGTTTTGAGTCATGGCGCCTGGTCGAAGTGGCGGCCTGCGAGGAGCTCGACGGGCCAACTGAGGCTGAACTTGAAGCGATTCGCGCTGCCACGGCAAGCGCTGAGCAGGTCGCTGAGCGCGAGAAGCTGCTCGATCACGACGTCGCTGCCTTCGTTGACGTTCTCTCCGCCAGCGCTGGCCAGCCAGCCGGCCGCTGGATTCACTACGGCCTCACCTCAAGCGACGTGCTCGACACTGCGCTGGCGGTCCAGCTGCGCGAGGTCGGTGCGATTGTGCTGGCTGGAGCGGAGCAGTTAACTCAGGCGCTGGCCGCGCTCGCGCGCGCGCACGTAAACACGGTCTGCGTTGGTCGCACACACGGGGTCCATGCCGAGCCGACAACCTTTGGCGTGAAGATCGCTGGCTTCGCTGCCGAGGCGGCGCGCAACCGTGACCGCCTGCGCCGCGCTTTTGATGGCGCCGCCGTCGGCGCGCTCAGCGGTGCGGTCGGCACCTATTCCGCGACCGACCCTGATTTTGAGGCGCGCGTGCTTGCCCGCCTGGGCCTCAAGGCCGAGACGATCTCAACCCAGGTCGTTGCGCGCGACCGCTTAGCCGAGCTGCTGCAGGCGATTGCGCTGGCCGGCGCCGGCCTCGAGCGGCTCGCAACCGAGATCCGCCACCTGCAGCGCACCGAGGTGCGCGAGGTTCAAGAGCCGTTTCGCTCCGGCGCGCAAAAAGGCTCTAGCGCGATGCCGCACAAGCGCAACCCAATCACTAGCGAGCGGATCACCGGCCTCGCCCGCGTGCTGCGCGGCAACGCTCAGGCAGCTACAGAGAACGTCGCGCTCTGGCACGAGCGCGACATCAGCCACTCCGGCGCTGAGCGGATCATCGTCCCCGACTCAACGATCCTGCTCGATTACATGCAGCAGCTCGCAATCGGCCTCGTCGAGGGTCTCGTCGTTGACCCTGAGCGGATGCTCGCCAATCTAGAGATCACCTGCGGCGCGCTCTTCTCGCAGCGGGTGCTGCTGGCGCTGGTTGCCAGCGGGATGAGCCGCGACGAGGCCTACCGAATTGTCCAAGAGGACGCCCAGCGAGCCTGGGATCAGCAGACGCCGCTGCGCGGGCTGCTCGAAGCGCGCGGGCTTGAGATTGATCTCGACGAGGTATTCGACTCCTCGGCCTACACCGCCCACGCGCAGGCAATCGTCGCTCGCCTCGGCGACGTCGTCTAGTCGCCGGCGAGCTTTCTCAAACGCTCCGCCTCTGAACAGCCGCGTCTAATTATCGCTCTCACTAGAGCCCGCAAATAGCGTCTTTCGCTGCCCGTTTCCGCCTCCCCGCCTATTAGCATCGGGGCTATGTCAGATGCCCTTGATTTGCCCCTGCTTTCGAGTGGAAAGGTTCGCGAGGTTTACGAACTCGGCGACGACCTTCTTATCGTCGCTTCCGACCGCATTTCAACCTACGACGTGATTCACCCGACGCCGATTCCCGGCAAGGGTGCCGTCCTGACAGGCCTCTCAGACTTCTGGTTTGAGCGCACCACCGCGATCGTCCCAAACCACCTGATCTCAGTTACAGACGGCGTGCCGGACGAGGTTCGTGGCCGCGCGATGGTCGCCAAGCGGCTCGAGATGCTGCCAATTGAGTGCATTGTTCGCGGTTACATCACCGGCTCCGGTTGGAGTGATTACCAAAGCAGCGGCCGAGTTTCGGGGATCGAACTGCCCGAGGGGCTCGAAGAGTCCCAGCAGCTCCCTGAGCCGCTCTTCACGCCTTCGACAAAGGCTGAAGTTGGCCACGACGAGGCGATCAACTTTGAGCAGGCCGCCGAGCTCGTCGGTGACAGCGAGCTAACCGAGCGCGTCCGCGAGGCGGCAATCGAGCTTTACCGCTTTGCCGCCGAATATGCGCGCGGCCGGGGGATGATTCTGGCCGACACAAAGTTTGAGTTTGGGCTTGACGCCAGCGGCGAGCTAACCGTTGGCGATGAGGTTCTAACGCCCGACTCCTCGCGCTACTGGCCGCTTGAGGGCTACCAGACGGGCCGCGGCCAGCCGAGCTTCGACAAGCAGTTTGTGCGCGATTGGGCCACCGCGAGCGGCTGGGACAAGACGGAGCCAGCGCCGGCGCTCGCGGAAGATGTGGTCGCAGGAACGACTGCCCGCTACGCCGAGGCCTACGAACTGATCACCGGCGAGCCGCTCTCCGCTTGGCTCGCGCGCACCGGCGGAAGCATCTGATGCGCGCGCGGGTTCTCGTAAGGCCAAAGCAGGGAATCCTCGACCCGCAGGGAGTCGCTGTTGAACGTGCTTTGCCGGCGCTCGGCTTCCAGGGCGTAACTGAGGTGCGGATTGGCCGCCTCGTTGAACTTGAGATCAAAGATCCGGCGCAGCTTGAACAGATCTCGGCGCAGCTGCTGGCAAATCCGCTAATTGAAGATTTTGAAATCGAACTGCTCGAAGACGCTCCCGCCGCGTGAAGACCGGAATCCTCCGCTTCCCTGGAAGCTGCGACGAGCTTGACGCGCAGCTCGCCGCCGCACTGGTTGGCGAGACGGTTCTGCTTTGGCACGGCGACCGCGACCTCCAGGACGTTGACGCCGTAATCGTTCCGGGTGGTTTCTCCTACGGCGACTACCTGCGCGCCGGCGCGATCGCCCGCTTCTCGCCGGTGATGGAATCGGTTATCGAGTTCGCTGGCGACGGCGGCCTCGTGCTTGGAATCTGCAACGGCTTCCAAGTGCTCTGCGAGGCCGGGCTGCTGCCGGGCGCATTACTGCCAAACGCCAACCGCCGTTTCACCTTCCGTCAAGTTGAGTTGGAGGTCGTGGAGGGCGGCACAAAGTTCACTTCGGCCTGCCCGCCCGGGGAGCTTTTAAGCATTCCCGCCAAGCACGGCTCGGGCCGCTTCTACGCCGACGAGGCGACGCTTAGCGAGCTTGAAGAGGGCGGCCAGGTAGTGGTCCGCTACCTCCCAGGCCAGAATTTCAACGGTTCGCTGCGCGACATTGCTGGCGTTCGCAACGCGGCCGGCAACGTCTTTGGACTGATGCCCCACCCCGAGCACGCCGTTGACGCCCTTACCGGCTCAACCGACGGCCTCCGAATCTTTGAATCGATGCGCTCCGCTGTAGATGGCGCGCATGTCTGAGCAGCTGCCCGAGCTGCAAGAGGCAATTGCGCTCGGCCTTACCGAGGCTGAGTACGAGCTCGTCTGCGAGAAGCAGGGCGGCGCTCCCAATCAGGTCGAGCTGGCGATGTACTCACTGCTTTGGAGCGAGCACTGCGCCTACAAGCATTCGAAGAAGCTGCTCGCGACGCTGCCAACCGAAGGGCCGGCCGTTGTGATGGGTCCGGGTGAGAACGCAGGCGCAGTTGACGTTGGCGACGGGCTGATCTGCGCCTTCAAGGTCGAGTCGCACAATCACCCAAGCGCAGTTGAACCGTTCCAAGGCGCAGCCACCGGCGTCGGCGGAATCCTGCGCGACATCTTCGCGATCGGCGCGCGGCCGATCGCGGTGCTCGACTCGCTGCGATTTGGCGAGATCGAAGAGAGTGAGCGCTCGCGCTACCTGCTTGAGCACGCCGTCGCTGGGATCGGCCATTACGGCAACTCGATCGGCGTGCCAACGGTTGGCGGCGAGGTTTACTTCGAAGGCCCTTACGAGCAGAACTGCCTTGTCAACGCGATGGCGTTGGGGCTCGGCCCGCGCGAGCAACTGATGCGCAGCGCCGCCGCCGGCGTCGGCAACGTCGTGCTGATCTACGGCGCATCAACTGGCCGCGACGGGATCGGCGGCGCCTCGGTGCTCGCGTCAGCTGAACTTGGCGAAGCCGACGATGACAAGCGCCCGACCGTTCAGGTCGGTGATCCGTTTGAAGAGAAGAAGCTGATGGAGTGCTCGCTTGAGCTGCTTGAACTTGGGCTGATCGTCTCACTGCAGGATCTCGGCGCCGCCGGGCTCACCTCCTCGGCCTGCGAGATGGCTTCAAAGGGCGAGGTTGGAATCGACATCGACGTGCGCAAGGTGCCCTTGCGTGAGGCCGACATGGAACCGTTCGAGATCATGGTCAGCGAATCGCAGGAGCGGATGCTCTGCGTGATTGAACCCAGCGACGTAGATGCGGTGCGCGCGATCTGTGACAAATGGGAGGTCAGCTCGGCGGCGATCGGCGAGGTAACGGACACGCGCCTGATGCGGATCTACTCCGGCGACGAACTCGTCGGTCAGATGCCGGTCGAAGCGCTCGTCGATGACTGCCCGATTTACGACCTTGCGCCGCAGCAGCCCAGTCAGCCGATTTACCCGCCGCCGGCCGCGCGGCTCGACGGGGCAGAGAGCCTGGGCGAGACGCTGCTCGCGCTGGTCGGCTCACCAAACGTCGCTTCGCGCCGCCCGCTATTTGAGCAGTACGACCCGATTGTTCAGTCGCGCACCGTGCGCCGCCCGGAGCAGGCCGACGCGGCGGTGCTGGCGCTAGCGAACGGCACTGCTCTGGCCGTCAGCATCGACGGTAACGGTCGCCGCGTCGCCGCCGACCCTTACCGCGGCACGCTCAGCGTCGTGCTCGAATGCGCCTCGAACTTGGCCTGCGTTGGCGCCCACCCGCTCGGCACAACCAACAATCTCAACTTTGGCAACCCCGAAAAGCCGCACGTCGCTTGGCAGCTAACGGAGGCCGTGCGCGCGATCGCGGACGCCTGCACGGCGCTCGAAGCGCCGATCGTCGGTGGCAACGTTTCGCTTTACAACGAAGGGGCGTCAGGGCCGATCTACCCAACGCCGGTGATCGGCATGGTTGGCCTGCTACCTGACGTAACGCGCGCCGGCCGGCTTGGTTTCACCGAGGAGGGTGAGGCGATCGCGCTGGTCGGCCAGTTCAAGCCTTCTCTCGCAGCCAGCGAGCTCTCAAAACTGCGCGGCGAGCAACTTCCCGATCAGCTCGAGGAAGTTGACATCGAATCGGTCATTGAGGTTCAGGACGCCGTCCGCGGCGCGGTCCGTGAAGGGCTGATCAACTCTGCCCATGACGTCGCTGAAGGTGGAATCGCAACCGCGCTGGCCGAATCTGCGCTGGCCGGGTCGATTGGCGCGGCGGTCGAGCTTGACCCCGCCGGCGACAGCTGGCAGGCCTGCTTTGGCGAAGCGCCCGGCGGCTTCATCTGCTGCGGCCACGCCGCCGCGCTGGCACAGCTCGCGGAGCGAACGAGCGTGACTGTGATCGGCAAAGTTGGCGGCGACCGCTTGGAGATCGATCTTGGCTCCGAGAAGATTGACCTGACGCTCGGCGAGCTGCGCGAGCGCCATCGCGCGCTGGAGGCAGTATTCCAATGATTACAGCGTTTAAACGCGGCGAACTTGGCGACCGGCAGTGGTACTCTTTAGAGACTCTGCCCCGTATGGCAACCGGACGGGATTCATGACCGAGCAGCCCTCTTTCGATGAGCGCGACGGACCCCGCGATGAATGCGGCGTCTTCGGCATATACGCCCCCGGCAAAGACGTAGCCCGGCTGACCTATTTCGCTCTCTTCGCGCTTCAGCACCGTGGTCAGGAGTCGGCCGGGATCGCTGCCGCCGACGATGGCGGATTCATAATCACGCAGCGAGCGCTCGGCCTTGTGAGCCAGGTTTTCAAGGAGCACGATCTGCGCGCGCTCGACGGCGACCTCGCGATCGGTCACGTTCGCTACTCAACGACCGGCTCAAGCGGCTGGGAAAATTCGCAGCCGGTTCATCGCACCGGCAGCGCCACCAGCAGCGGCCGCGAGCTAGCGCTGGCACACAACGGCAACCTCACAAACGCCGTTGAGCTGCACGCTGAGCTGCGCGCGCAGGGGGTTGAGTTCAGTTCGACCTCCGACTCCGAGATCATCGCCGCGCTGATCGCCGATGATCCAAGCCCGACGATCGAAGAATCTGTCTGCGCGATCATGCCGCGGCTGCAAGGCGCCTTCTCGACCGTCGTGATGACAAACGAGCGCGTCGTCGCGTTCCGCGACCCGGCCGGGGTGCGCCCGCTGGTGCTAGGCCAGATCGATGACAACTATTGCGTTGCCAGCGAGTCTTGCGCGCTTGACATCATCGGTGCGACCTACATGCGCGACGTGCTGCCGGGCGAGATGGTCTCGATCGGCGCCGACGGGCTGCGCACAAGGATGGTCATTGAAGGAGCGCGCGAAGCGTTCTGTCTCTTCGAATACATCTACTTCGCCCGCCCGGACTCAAAAATGAACGGCACCGTGCTGCAAGCCGCGCGCGGCCGAATGGGTGAGGCGCTCGCGCGCGAGCATCCAGCCCCTAGCGCCGACCTTGTGATCGCCGTCCCCGACTCCGGCAACGCTGCCGCCCGCGGCTACGCGCGCGAAAGTGGCTTGCCCCAGGACGATGGGTTCGTCAAGAACCGCTATGTCGCCCGCACCTTCATCCAGCCCGGTCAGGAGCTGCGCAAACAGGGATTGAGGCTGAAGTTTAATCCGCTGCCGGAGATTGTTGGTGGCAAGAAGCTGGTAGTCGTCGACGATTCAATCGTTCGCGGTAACACGACACGCCAGATTGTCCAAATGTTGCGTGACGCGGGCGCACTTGAGGTCCATCTGCGGATTTCAGCGCCGCCGATCCGCAACCCGTGTTACTACGGCGTTGATATGTCAACGCGCGAAGAGATGATCGCCCACGGCAAGACGGTTGAGGAGATCGCAGAGATCCTCGGTGCCGACTCGCTGGCCTATGTTTCGTTGGAAGGCGTCTACGGCGCGATTGAAGGCGCCCCTGCCAACCACTGCGACGCTTGCTTCTCCGGCAACTACCCACTTCCGGTAGCCGAGGAAGGCAAGAAGTTGGCGCTTGAGCCGCAGCTTCCAATGGCGCCATCATCGGCTTGACAGCGTCGATGACCGATCCGCATTCAGCGCTAACCGAGATTTTCGGTTTCGATCACTTTCGCCCAGGGCAGCGCGAGGCTGTCGACGGCGCGCTGGCTGGCAGTGACGTCCTGCTCGTGATGCCGACAGGCGCCGGCAAGTCGCTCTGCTACCAGCTGCCGGCGCTACTGCGAGGTGACCTTTCGATCGTCGTCTCGCCGCTCGTCTCGCTGATGCTTGATCAGGTTGAGTCGCTGCAGCGGCGCGTCGGCGACAAGGTCGCTTTGATCAACGCCCAGCAGGACGCGGCGACCAACCGCGAGGTCTTAGAGCGCGCGCGCAGCGGTGAGCTGCGGCTGCTTTACGTGGCGCCAGAGCGCTTCGCGTCGCCGGGCTTTCTTGAGGCGCTCAAAGAGGTTGAAATTGGCTGCTTCGTCGTTGATGAGGCGCACTGCGTGTCGCAATGGGGCCACGATTTTCGCCCTGACTACTTTCGCCTCGGCGACGCTGCCCGCTGGCTTGGAGCCGATTCGATCTTCGCTTCGACGGCGACCGCCACGCCGCAGGTCGCGCGCGACATCGAAGAGCGGCTTGGCTTGAACGAGCCGGTCAGCGTCGCGACTGGCTTCGATCGCCCCAACTTGACTTTTGCCGTCGCACCGTCGAAATCGGCCAGCCATGCCCGCGTGCAGCTCGCCGCCGCTCTGGCCGCGCCCGAGGCGCGCCCCGCAATCGTTTACGCCGGCACGCGCAAGCAAACAGCTGAGGTGGCCGCCAACCTTTCCTCCGATCTGGGCATCAAGGTCGTCGCCTACCACGCTGGCTTGGACCGTGATAAGCGCGCCAAGATTCAGCGCAGCTTCATGGACGGCAGCGTTGACGTGGTCGTCGCGACCAACGCCTTTGGCATGGGGGTTGACAAAGCTGATGTGCGAACCGTTGTCCACGTCAGCGTGCCGCAGTCGATTGAGGCTTGGTATCAGGAGGCTGGCCGCGCCGGCCGTGATGGCGCGCCGGCGCGCGCTTTGCTGCTGGCGCAGAACAAAGACAAAGGGCTGCACGTCTTTTTCATCGAGCGCTCCGAGGTCGACGAGGCTGAGCTCGACCGCGTTGCAAAACGAATCTTTAGCTCCTCGCCAGATGGCCGCTACGACGCTGAGATAAGCGAGCTTGGCAGCAACGCCGACCAGGTTCGCGCAATCATCGGCCACCTCGCTCGGGCCGGAGTCCTCAGCCCCTCGCCGGCCCCCACCGACCGTCAGATTGGGCGCATCGACGGCGCCTACGACGGCCGCGCCCGCAGTCTCTGCCAAACGTCGGCCAAGCAGGCAACGAAGGCGCGCTGGGCCGCCTACCGTTCGGTCTGGCATTTCGTTGAAACGCCGAGCTGCCGCCGCGCCGCGGTGCTGGCCCACTTCGGCGACCGCGAGCGCGACGCTGCGCCACTGCTGGTTCCTTGCTGCGACGTTTGTAATCCCGAATCGGTCGCCGACGTCGTCTCCGTAGAGGTCCGCGCAAACAAGAAGGGCGCGTCATCGGCTGGCCGCTCGCTCGCGCCGCGCGCCGCGCTTGCCGATTCAAGCGAGCTCGATCAAGCGATCATTGATCTCGTCGCCAGCGCCCACCCGCAGCTCGGGCGCACGCGCGCAGTTCAAGTGCTGCGCGGCGGTCGCTCGAAAGTGATCGCGTCAAACCACTATGACGAGCTCGAGCACTACGGCGCCTTTGGTGACCTTCACGCCAACGACGTCCTTGGCCGCGTCGACGCGTTGCTGGCCGAGGGCTTAATCGTCTCCTCCGGTGGGCGCTTCCCCAAACTTCAGTCGCCCGCCAGCCAAGCAGTAAGACGATGAGAATCGCAGTGATGCTTTCCGGCCGCGGCACAAACCTGCAGGCGCTGATCGAGAAACTTCACGGCTTTGACGCCGAAATTGTTGCCGTTGCTTCCGACCATGACGATGCGCCAGGGTTGCGCCACGCGCGGACCGCGAACATTCTCACGCGCAGCTTCGAGGTCGACAAATTTGAGCGCCGCGCGGCGCGCGACAACGCGATCGCCGACTGGCTTGATGAGAACGACGTTGAGCTCGTAGTCCTGGCGGGCTACATGGCGCTGCTGGATGATTCGTTCATCGCCCGTTTTCGCGACCGCATCATCAACGTCCACCCGTCGCTGCTGCCGGCCTTTGCGGGAACGCGCGCCGTTGAGCAGGCAGTTGACTACGGCGTAAAGGTTTTCGGTGTGACCGTTCACCTTGTTGATGAAGGAATCGATAGTGGCCCGATCCTGCTGCAGCGCTCAGTCGAGCTTCCCGGGTACAGCGACCCGACCGAGGTTCACCAGATCTTGCAGAAGATTGAGCACGAACTGCTGCCCGAAGGCGTCCGCTTGATGGTTAGCGGCGCAGTCAGCAGAGACCCTGCAAACCCTCAGCGGCTGATCATCGAGCCCTGAGCTGCGCTAGCCTCGCCCCATCAACGCTGAGTTTTCAGACTTCACTGCGCGAGCGCCTGGCACGGCGCCCGTGGCCCGCGCGCTCTTATCGGTTTCTGACAAGAGCGGCGTAGTTGAATTCGCTCAGGGGCTCGCAGCGCTCGCTGTTGAGCTGGTTTCAACCGGCGGGACGGCGGCCGCGCTTCGCGAAGCGGGGCTCAAGGTTCGCTCGATCGACGACCTCACCGGTTTTCCAGAGATCATGGACGGGCGCGTTAAGACGCTGAACCCGCGCCTCTACGCCGGGCTGCTCGCCTCGCGCGACAACGCGGAGCACTTGGAGCAGGCGGCCGAGCACGAAATCGAGTTCGTTGATCTGGTCTGCGTAAACCTTTACCCGTTTGAACAGACCGTTGCCACCGCGGGAGTAACCGACGCCGAAGTGATCGAGCAGATCGACATTGGCGGACCAGCGATGGTTCGCGCGGCGGCGAAAAACGCGGCCTACGCGGCCGTCGTCACCGACCCTGCGCAGTACGGGCCGCTGCTTGACGAGCTAGCGCGCAGTGACCGCCTGCTCTCGCTTGCCACCCGTGAGCAGCTCGCGGCCGAGGCTTTCGCGCTAATTGCCCGCTACGACGCCGCGATCAGCAACTGGTTTGCAGCGCGGGCCGGCGGGATGCCGGCGACGCTGGCAGCGACGTTTGAGCGCGAACGCGAACTGCCGTATGGCGAGAACCCCCACCAGCAGGCCGCTTACTACCGCCAGTCCGGCGCCGGCGGCGAAGGAGTCCTCGGCTCGGCCGAGCAGCTCAGCGGCAAAGCGCTCTCGTTTAACAACATCCTCGACCTTGACGGCGCCCGCGCCACTCTCGCTGAGCTTGGCCCTGAGCAACCGGCCTGCGTGATCGTCAAGCACAACAATCCTTGCGGCGCAGCCCGCGGCGCCGATCTCTTAGACGCTTACCGCAAGGCATTTGCTGGTGATCCGGTCAGCGCTTACGGCGGCGTGATCGCGCTCAACCGCCCCGTTGACGAGCAGAGCGCGGCGGCGCTGGCCGAGCAGTTCATCGAAGTGCTGATCGCGCCCGCTTACGAGCCGGCCGCGCTTGAAGTTCTCTCAGCGAAGGAGAAGGTCCGGATCCTCCGCTCAGCCGGTGACGGCGCGGCGCCCGCTGGGCCAGAGCTGCGGCCGGTTGCCGGCGGGCTGCTCGTTCAGGAGCGAGACAGCGTCAGCATCGCGCGGTCGAAGCTGCAGGTCGTGAGCGACCGAATGCCCAGTGATGACGAGTGGCGCGACCTGCTCTTCGCCTGGCAGATCTGCCGCCACGTGAAATCAAACGCGATCGTCGCCGCACGCGATCAGGCGACGCTCGGGATCGGCGCCGGCCAGATGAGCCGCGTTGATTCCGTCAAGATCGCGCTCGGCCGCGACTGGATTACCGATCGCAGTGGAATCGTGCTCGCCTCCGACGCTTTCTTCCCGTTCGCCGACGGCGTGATTGGCGCGCTAGAGGGCGGGGCCTCGGCGCTGATCCAGCCCGGCGGCTCTATTCGCGATGACGAAGTGATCGCCGCCGCCAACGAGCGCGGCGCGGCGATGGTCTTTACTGGCCGCAGGCACTTCCGCCATTAGCGGCGCAGACTCGCGACAGGCTCCTGTAATCTTCGATCCGATTTGCCGCGCTCCTGTGGCATCCAGTTAGGAGAAGGTTCGTGCCGCGCAAGATTTTCGGAGTCATTGCTGCCTTGGTGAGCCTCGCGGCTCTTCCCACCGCTGCCAGTGCGAACGCGGCTGCGCCCAGCGCCACCACGCCGATCAAAATGCTTTCCGCCAAAGCCAACAGTGCTGGCGACCACGTTGTTGTTCGCTTGCGCTGGGACAGTGCGCTGATTGCCCGCGCCGGGAAGGCCGATCGCTTCAGGCTCCGCGTTCTGGCCCACCCCGCAAACGGGCACACCACTCAGCTCGGAACGCTGGTCCGCAGCGCGCCGCGCAGCGCAACTGAGACGGTCACCGTTCGCACCAATGCTAAGCGCCTGCGCAGCTCGCGCCGCGTCACGGTCACCGCCACGCAGCAATACGACACACCTTCCGATAGCGACGCCCGCTACGAGCAGAACCGCGTCGCGATCCGCGCGCTTAGTGGCAAGAGCTCCGGCCTTTCACTTCGCCCTTGCAGTCTCTCGTCGATCGCTCCTGGCGCAGACATGAGCTCCTGCGACCTTCCCGGCGCAATGCTTGTCAGCGCCGACCTCAGCGGCGTCAACTTCACCGACGCCAACCTCAGTGGCGGCAGCCTCGCTGGCGCGAAGCTCGTCACGACCAACCTCAGCGGCGCCGATCTTGTTAACACTTCGACCGCCGGCGCTGTTTGGCCAAGCAGCGAGCAGGGCGCCCTCACCCTTCCTGCCGACGGTCCTGACATCGTCAGCGCAATCGCGAAAGCGAAGAACCGCGTTGACGTGATCAGTTACACCTTTGGCGGCCCGGACATCGTCGGCCAAGCGAGCAAGCCTGGCGCGCTGATGAACGCCGTCCAGCGCGGCGTCGACGTGCGGCTGATTCTCAACTCAGGAAACAAGGGCTGTGCTTCGCTCAGTCCGTCTGACCAGCAGGCCTGTGTAGCTAAGACCAGCTTTGATTCGACCTTCGCGATCAAGAGCTCGCTGGCGTGGGCTAAGGCCAATCCGCTTCCTTCTTCGCAGGGTGGGACCGGCAGTGGCGGCAACTTCGAGATCCGCTCCTCCTCGCAGAATTTCCAAATTAGCCACCAGAAGACGATCCTGATTGATGCGCTCAGTGCCGACGGATCAAAGCCGCTGGTCAGCGCTGCGTCACTGGCGCTCGTCTCAACCGGCAACCTCGGCTCCTACAACTGGGGCAGCAGTTACAAGAACGCCGCTTACCTGACGAACCCCTCGGCTGGCTGCGGCGCCGCTGGCTGCGACGACGACTGGTCGGCGCGCGATTTCACGATCCTCGTCAAGGACCAAGCGATGCTGCAGCGGATTGCGACCGTCTACGCCTCGGACGCCGCCTGCGACACGTGGGCCAGCAGCCTCGTCTACAAGGATCTGCTCGGCACGACGATGGCTGACACTTGGGCCAACGGCACGCTGCTCGCCGACGGAAGTACCTATCCGTCGATGGGTAATGCTGCCTTTTACGGCGGTGATGCGATCAACCCTGGCCTTCAGCCCGCGCCGCAGGGCAACTCGCGCGCCCGCACCTTGGCGCTGATCGCCAGTGCCAGCAAGAGCTTGATCGTCTACAACGAGGAGATGGCTGACCCGGACGTGATGAACGCGCTCGTTGACGCCAAGCGCGCCGGCGTCGACGTGCAGGTCGTGATGGCCTCGGCGATCTGCGACAAGTACGCCAAGGTGCCGTGCGTGATCGGCCAACCGGTACCCAGCGCGTCGTTTGACTATCTCACCGCTTACGGGGTGAAGGTGACGCTGCTCAATAGTCAGCAGGGCCTCTACATTCACGCCAAGGCGATCGTTGCCGACGGCACTGACGGTTTTATCGGGTCGGAGAACTTCGGTTACGGCTCAATGAATTACAACCGTGAGCTCGGCCTAATGCTGACCAACCGCTTCGATCCGTCGAAGGTCGCCAGCGGCCTACCGAGCTTGCGCAGCGTTGAGGGGATCGCGGCGATCGAAAGTGCCTTTGCCGCCGACTCTGACGTCACTTCGTCGGGCGGGATTATCTACAACACGGCCAAGGTCTACGCCTCACCACCGGTCGTTCAGCCCTACCCGTGGCCTCTTAACAAGCCGGGCCATGCTTTCCCCGGCTTCAACGTCGGCTGCGGCCTATTGCCAGACCGTCCGGCTGGCTGAGCGCCGCGCGAAAGCGCCACCGGCAGGATTCGAACCTGCGCTTCGGGTGAAGCGTCATGCCGCGCAGCCTTCACAGCGCCGTGACTGGGCGGCAGATGGCTGCCGTGGTTACGGCAGCGTGCGCGGCGGCGAGAACGGGCAGCTCAGGTCAATGCTTGGCGTTTGCGCTGAGACGAGGAAGTCCGCAATCGCCGAGTTCACGCACTCCGACTCGCTTAGACCGAACGTCCCGTGGATGCCGCCGACCAGCGTCAGCATGCGCATCTTGCGGTAGGTGCGCGCCATGTTGACGGCCCACTGGTACGGCGTTTCGCCGTCGCGTGTTGCGTTGGCGACGATTCCCGGCACGTCGGGCCCGTAGTTCTTTGGCCGCGGTACTGGGTGGGGCTTGGCCTTGCCGTAGCCGACGCAGGTTGACAGGTAATCAACGCCAAGCGAGCCGCCGTAGATCGGGCCTTGCTGGACCGCCCAAGCAATGCCGCTGCGCCGCGCGGCTGCGTTAGGCCGGTCGGCTAAGTCTTGGCAGACGACCGCCGACCAGTAGCTCCCGGCGGTGCCGGTGCTTGGGCTTTGCAGCGACTTGTTCGTGAGCGCCTTCAGTGCCTGCTGGCGCGCAGTTCCCGACCCGGTCAGCGCCGTGTATGCGCTTTCGATCACCTGCTCAGCTTCGACCCAGTCGCCGCCTGGGTCAATAAAGAACGGGACGTCATCGTTGAGTACGTCGAGCACGTCCCAGCGGCTGTAGTTAGTGCCGTCAGGCAGCTTCAGTGTTTTTGAGTCAAGCGACTTCATCACAGCGCGGAACTTCGGCGCTAGCGCCGGATTGGCCTCAAGGAAGAAGCCGATCGAATGGTCGGGCGCTACCGAGCCAGCGTTGATTCCATAAAGCGTTGTCTGTGGATCCATGTTGCCGTCAAAGACGAGCGCACGGACCTTCTTTGGGTAAAGCTGCGCGTAGGTTGAGCCGAGCAGGGTGCCGTAGGAGATTCCCCAATAGGTCAACTTTGCGTCGCCAACAGCCTGGCGCAGAGCATCGAGGTCGCGGGCGTTGGCGAGCGTGCCAGAGTTTTCGATCACGTGGCTATTAGCCCGATAGCAGCGCGCGTTGTAGTCGGTTACCTGCCGCACGCGCCGCTCGAGCACTTGCTGCCAATTGACGGAGCCGGTCGTCGGCCTCGTCGGCTTGGGAATATTGCAGCCGGAGCCACTGATTAGCGGCGTTGAGGCGCCAATCCCGCGCGGGTCCCACGTAACAAAGTCGAATGAGGCGTGAATCTCTGGCGGCAGCAGGCCAATGATTGACGAGAGCGAGAGCCCCGAGTTGCCGGGGCCGCCGGGGTTCATGAACAGCGTCCCTTTGTACTGAGCTGCGGTGCCGTTGGCTTTTAGCCGGGCTACGGCGAGGCGCACCTTCCTGCCGTCGGGCCGGTTGGCTTCAAGCGGCCGCGTCAGCGCCGCGCAATCGAAGCCGGTCAGGCTGGCGCCGTCGGTGTCGCGCCAGCGCTTAAACGATGATCCGCTGCAGGCTTTCCAGTTCAGCGCCGTTGCCGCCGAGCTGGCAGGTGCGGCAATCGCCGGCGCGTAGCCCCCGATCAGTAGCGCTGCCGCGGCTCCCATGACTGCCGTTAAAACGACTGGCGCAGTCGATCGCCAAGCTGTCGGGCAAGGATCGATCATTTTGCGCCACGCTACCAGATATGGATCGCCGCCGCGCCGCAATTGGATTCCGAACAAGCGGCTGGCGTAGCGAACTACGGCCAGCTTCGCCAGAGCTGGGGCTCGGGGCTGACCCGCCCGCCAAGTGACGGCGGTGGAGGCCTCTGTGCGGGCAGCGCGCCGGCCCAGCCGCTCAGCTCAAGCCAGCCGTCGCTGCGCTGGGTGACGGTTGGCATGCGGCCGTTGATCTCGTTCTCGGCGATTACTTTTGGCGGCGCGCAGCTTGATCCGCTGCGGCAGCCTTCGTCACCGAGCCCGAGCGAATGATCAGCGCCGCCGTCAAAGATTGAGTTGCCAACAATTCTCAGCCCGTCGTCGGCGCGGCGACCACTGGGCACGCCACCGCTGCGGCCGGGCCGCGCGCCCGCAACCGAGAAAACCTGCCACTGGCTGGGGCTGCTTTCTGGGTTGGCAATTACGTTGTCGTAGATCAGCACGTTGCGGTTTGGAATCCGGATGAAGTTGTCACCGTCGTCAACGACCGTTGTTCCCCAGCCGCCGGCGCGCAGGAAGGAGCTGCAGCGGCTGCGGCCGCTGTCGTCGGGCCGCCCGTCGCAGGAGCGGCTGCCGTAACCGACCTCAATCACGTGCGAGCGTGAACCGATTCGCGTGGCAATGTTGCGGCGGATTAGAACGTTGGCTGAGCCGTTGACGCCGAAGGCAGCGCCTTCGATGTCGCGAAAGCTGTTGTCCTCAACCAGCACCGAACTGGCTTCATAGTGAGTGAAGGGCGCGCTCATAAATTGCATCCCGGTGCCCTGCCCGGCGGTGAAGCCGCCGGTGCCGCAGTCGGAGAATAGGTTGCCTCGCACGATCACTTCGGTTGAGCCGCCTTTTGCGTAGGCGCACCAGTCACCAGCGTCATGGAAGTGGTTGCGCAGCAGTTTGATGCGGCGCACGGCGACCGCGTCGAAGGCGTTGTCGCCGGCGCCGGAGACGTCGGAATCTTGAATCGTCACGTCGCTTGACTGATTGATCTTGATCGTCTCTTGCGCGCCGTCGCCACGCAGCGTTACATCGTCGAGCTTCACTCTCTTGCAGAGCTCGCAGTGGAATACGTCGCCGCCATCGTCGAGCCGCAGTCCGCGCAGAGTCAATCCGTTGACGCGGTAAACGTTCATGCCGGAGAGCCTCGCTGCGCCTTGGCCGTCAACGCTTTCGATCGTGATCGGGCCGCCCCGTTTCTCCCAGTAAACCGGCGCGCCAGTCCGATAATCCCCGGCCTTCAGCCGCAGTCGCCAGGCGCCCGAGTTACCGAGCGGGATTTTTCGCCAGGCGGCGCCAAGCGTGCGTAGCGGCGCCGAGGCGCTGCCGCTCGCTGAGTCAGAGCCACTCGGCGACAGCGTCAATTCCCGCGTGGCTGCGCTGGCGGATGGCGCCGTTAGTAATACGGCGGCGACCGAAACTGCCAAAGCCACCACTAGTCGCCTTTGAACCCTCATCAACCAACTATTGCAGGCCAAGCTGTAAATGCCGCCGGCAGGATTCGAACCTGCGCGCTTCGGGTTAAAAGCCCGCTGCTCTACCGGACTGAGCTACGGCGGCGCGCGGCAACTGTAGCCCGCATTGAGCGATTAGGGCTGGCGGTCGATCACTTCAAGCCGCTCGACCTTTAGCTCGCCGACTTCAAGCTGGTCGATTCGGAGCCGTTTTATCCGGCCGCGCCCAATTGACAGCCTGCCGACCGATAGCGCCCCGATTGCGAAGGCACCAACTGCCAGCGCGCCAATTGCAAGTGCGCCAACCGAACCGGCGCCAAGCGAAGCGCTAGCTATCTTCGCGGTCGTGGGCTTTGAGCTGCTGCCTGAGCGAAACGTCATCGCCGCGATTATGCCATCCACATTGCGGCGCTGCAGCCGGTAGCGTTGGCGCTGTGATTGTCGACGCTTGGATGCAGCACCCGACGCTACGCCTAGTAAGCAGCCCGATCTTTGCGTCGCTGCTGAACTGGCTCGACGCCGAGTTGCCGACCGAGGAAGTACCGATTGAGGTGACGATTGCGGCGATGGACGCGGCGGGGGTTTCGATCGCGACGCTGTCGGCTTTGAGATCGCCGCAGTACGGCGAGATGATCAGCAATGACGAGGTTGCTGGCTGGGTCAGCGAGCACCCAGATCGCTTTGTGGGCTTGGCCTCAGCTGACTTGGGCAGTCCGATGGCATCGGTTCGCGAGCTGCGCCGCCGCGTCAACGATCAGGGCTTCCGCGGCCTGCGGATGTTGCCCTGGCTTTGGGAGGCCCCGCCGACCGACCGCCGCTACTACCCGCTTTACGCCGAGTGCGTTGAGCTGGGCGTGCCGTTCTGCACGCAGGTTGGCCACACCGGCCCGCTGCTGCCAAGCGAGCCGGGCCGGCCGATCCCTTACATCGACCAGGTTGCGATTGACTTTCCTGAACTGGTGATCGTCTGCGGACACGTCGGCTACCCGTGGACGGAGGAGATGGTTGCCGTCGCGCGCAAGCACACCAACGTTTACATCGACACCTCTGCCTACAAGCTGGCGCGGCTGCCGGCCGAGCTGGTCAGCTACATGAAGACCGGCAGTGGCCGCCAGAAGGTGCTGTTTGGATCGAACTTCCCGATGGTCACGCCAGCCGACTCGCTGGCGGCGCTCGACTCACTGCAGCTCGACGATGAGACGCGCGGCCTGTTCCTCGCTGCCAACGCGCAGCGGATCTTCAAGCTCGGCTGATCGGCGCAGCGCCTCCGCTACTACAATTCGCTTTCTCACCCAGCCCCCATGGTGTAGCGGTTAGCACGCCAGGTTTTCATCCTGGTAGCAGCGGTTCGATTCCGCTTGGGGGTATCGAGCACCAGTCAGGTGCTGCTGCGACCGCGGTAGTAGCAGTGGCTAGTTCAACGCGCGGAATGAGCGCTGCTGCTTGGGCGCCGGATGATAGGCCGCTCGCTGCACTCGCTTACTTTCCGTCACACTGCTGCCAGCAGGCCGATTGTTTACGAGAGAGGGAGCAGCGATGGCTGATTTCAGCGTGATGAAGATCGATCAGATGGAAACAACCTTTGGCGGCGGGCTCAGTAAAGCGCGCGCAGCGCTGGGCGTTAGCTCCTTCGGGATGAGCATTCTGAACTTGCCAGCGAACTACGACCGTTACCCAGACCACGACCACACTCACGACCACCAGGAAGAGGTTTACGTTGTACTTGCAGGCAGCGGCGCGCTGACAGTTGAGGGCGAGGAGTTTGCGCTCGACGGCGAGACGATGGCGCGCGTAGGCCCCGGCGTGAAGCGCAAAGTCGTCGCCGGCCCGGGCGGCATTCGCATGCTCGTGCTCGGCGGCGTTCCCGGCGAGGCCTACCAGCCGCCGGAGTGGGGCGAGCTCGGCGCAGCCGATCCGATGGCGAGCTGACGATGGCACTAGCAATCCCCAACCTTCTTTTTCAAACCGGCCGCATAGTGGTCGGCGTGGCCTTTCTTGCCAACACTGAGCAGGCAAGTTCACGTTGGATCGGCGACGAGGCAGCCGGCGCCGATGGAGGCGTGATGGCGCGCGCGTTTGGCGTCCGTGACGTGGCGCTTGGCGTGGCGACGATCTCCGCCGCGCGCAGCGGCAACCTGCGCACGCTGCTGGTGCTTGGCGTTCTCTGCGACGTTGTTGATTGCGCGGCAACGCTCGCGGCCGGTGAGAGGATTCCTCAGCAGGCCCGCATCGTCACAGCCGCAGTTGCTGCCGGCGCGGCGCTCAACGGCGTGGCGCTGCTCACGGCAACGCGCGAGTAGGCAGACTAAGCCGATGACTGACTTCCTTGTTCGCCGTGACAGCCTCGAAACCGTTCAGTTCACTGAAGGCGCAAGCGGCGACGAAGCTCAGCTTGCCGCCGGCGAGGTGCTGCTGCGCATTGACGGCTTCAGCTTCACTGCCAACAACGTCAGCTACGCAACCTTCGGCGACTTAATGTCCTACTGGAACTTCTTTCCCACCGAGGACGGCTGGGGGCGGATTCCGGTCTGGGGATTCGCCGAGGTGGTTGCCTCGCAGTGCGAAGGGATTGAGCCCGGGCAGCGCTTCTACGGTTACCTGCCGATGTCGAGCTACCTCGTGGTCACCCCCGGAAACGTCACGGCGAGCGGCTTCTCTGACTTCGCCGAACATCGCAAGGAGCTTCACTCGGTCTACAACAGCTACATGCTGACCAGCGCCGACCCAACTTACGACGCTGCTCTGGAAGGCGAGATCATGCTGCTGCGCCCGCTTTTCTCAACGTCGTTCCTGATCGACGATTTTTTTGCCGACAACGACTGGTTCGGCGCCAAGGCTGTTGTGCTGTCGAGCGCCTCCAGCAAGACCGCTTACGGCACAGCCTTCATGCTCGCTGAGCGAGATGACGTGAATGTGATCGGCCTGACGGCAGCGAGCAACGTCGACTTTGTCGAGCGGCTAGGCCTTTACGATCAGGTGCTCTCCTACGACGAGATCGGTCAGCTCGATGCTGACGTGCCGATCGCTTACATCGATTTCTCCGGTGACGGCGGCATTCGCGCCGAGCTCCATCACCATCTTGGCGGCGCACTTGTTTACGACTGCGCCGTTGGCGCCACACACGTCGACGCGCTTGGCGGCGCCGACGGGCTGCCAGGCCCGGCGCCGGTTCTCTTCTTCGCGCCAACTCAGGCCAAGAAGCGCTCTGATGATTGGGGCAGCGAGGGGCTGATGGAGCGGATTTCCGGCTCGCTCGCCGACTTCATCGCGTTTGTTGCCGATCCGGCCAACAAACTGCTTACTATCAAACAGAGCTCAGGCCCGGAGGCCGTGGAGCAGGCCTACCTCGACGTACTGAAGGGCCGCGCCGCGCCCGACGCCGGCAGCATTCTGTCGCTGCCGGCGTAGGCGGCCGAACTGAACTAACTGCTTAGGGAATGTCTTCGCAGTCGCGCGGGTCGGGGGCGTTGGCGAGGCACTCTTCCTTCTGTTTCGCGACGCTCTCGTTGTTGTTGTTGTTCTGGTTGTTGTTGTTTTCGTTGTTGTCGTTCTGGTTGTTGTCGTTCTCGTTGTTGTCGTTCTGATTTTGATCTTGGTTTTGGTTCTGGTCGTTCTGCTGCTGCTCGACGGTTGTTGTTGTCGTCGTCGATGAGCTGCTGCCGCAGGCCGCCACGCCAAAGGCCAACGACGAGACGCAGAGCAGGGCGATCAGGAGATGGAAAGGGCGAGTCATTGGTTCCTTTCGTTTGCGGTTGATCCGCAGGGTCGCGAAAACCCTACCTA
>JBDNJF010000076.1:0-18855 GCA_041687955.1 Solirubrobacteraceae bacterium | reverse complement strand
CTAAAAAACGGCAACCACATCGAAGTCGACGGAACCGTCTTTAAGGTCGTTGACTTCCAGCACGTCAAGCCTGGCAAGGGCCCGGCTTTCGTGCGCACGAAGCTGCGCCGCACCTCGGACGGGAATGTGATCGACAAGACCTTTCGCGCTGGTGAGAAGTTCCGCTCAGTGCGCTCCGAGGCGCGACGGATGAGCTTCCTCTACTCCGATGGAAGCGAAGCCCACTTCATGGATTCAGAGTCGTTTGAGCAGATCGCGCTGCCGTTAGCTCTGGTTGAGGACGAGCTGCGCTGGACAAAGCCAAACGACGATGTCGACATGCTCTTTATTGATTCCGAGCCGAGCACGCTGCAGCTTCCCGCGTCGGTCGAGCTTGAGGTGACGGAGACCGAGCCCGGGCTTCGCGGCGACACTGCCTCCGGTGGCGGCAACAAGCCAGCAACGCTCGAGACAGGCGCCGTGATTCAGGTTCCCTTGTTCGTCAACATTGGCGACACGATCAAAGTTCAAACCGATAGCGGCGACTACATGTCGCGCGCCTAGGCACCACCCTCGCCGTGTCTCGCCGCAGCGATCAGCGCCGCGAGGCTGCATTCATTCTTTACGAGGCCGAGATCGCTGGGGCGCCGGTCAGTGATCTGCTCGATCGCGGCGCCAGCTCGCTGACGCGCTCGCTAGTTCACGCCGCTGATGATCAGCGCGAGCAGCTCGACGAGGTTATAGGTCGCTACGCAATTGATTGGCGCGTTGAACGGATCGCGATGCTCGAGCGTTGCATCATGCGGATCGCACTAGTTGAGATGCTTTACCCAGACGCCGTGCCAGCGGAGTCACCAATTCCGCCCGAAGGAGCGATCGATCAGGCTGTTGAGGTAGCCAAGGAGTACTGCGGCGAGCAATCGCCTGGGTTCGTTAACGGCATCCTCAACGCGGCGATGGCCGAAATCGGGGAGACTGCGTCCAGCGATGACTGATCTAGACACAACTGCAATAGATGAGCTCGTAGAGCAGCTCAGCCGTGCAGCACAGCAGCTGCGCGGCGGTGACCTGACTACCGACGCTGCTGCCTCGCTGGTTGAGGATTGCGCAGCGCTCGCCGGCCAGGCTTCTAGCGAGCTAGACCGACTAGCGAAAGAGACGCCAGCCGAGCCGCCGCCGGGCCAGGAAACGCTGCTGTGAGGCGCCGGTGAGTTACCCCGACGACCTGCGGGAGCAGGTCGACGAGTATCTGCAGCAGCTGCGCTTTAGCGACGGGCCAGCGACAGAAGGACTCGAGGAAGCAATGCTCTACTCGCTGCTCGCGGGGGGCAAGCGGATCCGGCCCGTGCTCGCGCTTGCCACCGCCGCCGCTCTTGGTGACCAGCCAGCGAGCGTGATGCCGCTGGCGGCCGCGCTGGAGATGATTCACAGCTACTCGTTGATTCATGACGATCTTCCAGCGATGGACGACGACGCGCTGCGCCGCGGCAAGCCTTCGTGCCACGTGGCCTTCGGCGAGGACGTTGCGATTCTCGCGGGCGACGCGCTTTACGCAGAAGCCTTCCAGCTAATTCTCACCAAGCAGCCTGGCGACCCTACGCGGCTCCTGGCCGCCGCGACCGAGCTAGCTGCAGCAACCGGGGTTAACGGCATGGTCGGTGGTCAGTACCTAGACGTTGAGGCCACCGCCGCCGATGGCCCAGGCGGCCTGCGCGAACTGCACGCGCGCAAAACCGGTCGACTGATCGGTGCCTCGGTCGAGTGTGTCTGTTTGCTCCATGGCGTTGATGAAGCGTCGCTCTTGGCCTACCGCGAATTTGCCACCGAGCTTGGTGTGCTGTTTCAAATCGTCGATGACATTCTTGACGTCACCGGCTCTGATGAGGAGCTCGGCAAACCATCGGGCAGCGACGAGCGGCAGGGCAAGCGGACCTATGTCAGTGAGTTTGGCCTTGCGGGGGCCGGAGCTTTGGCCGATGCTTCGCACCGGCAGACGCGCGCCGCGTTGGCCGCCGCTGCTCCTGAGGGTGCCGATCAGCTCGAGCGAATCACCGATTTCATTGCTGCGCGCGAGAGCTGATTACCAGCGATTATCAATTAGTAGATCAGCGATAAAGCAGTCCGCTGGAATCGAGCTCGCGGGCCATGAACGGCGCAAGTGTCCGATTCCAAAGCTCGGTCTGATGATGCTCGTCGGAATGGACGAGGACGCCGCCAATAACGGGCAAGCAAAGCCTTGCGCTGCAGTAAAACTCGGAAAGATCGATCACGCCGATGCTGGGATCGTTGAGATTTTTTGCCGCAACCGCCAAGGCGTCGGGGATCAAGGCCACCGAGCGCGGGATAGCGCAGGCCGGGCCGGCTGGGGTCTTCGCCGCGATCGCTCGTTCCACGCAGTCAGGCGTCGTCCGCCCGGCGCGCGGATTATCACGCAAGACGATCACGTGCTTGATTGATGAAGGCAGGCGTCTTAAGCCTTCCTCGTAGCCGCGTACTCTCGCGTCAAACGAATTGGCGTTCCGCCCGGTCCCAGCAGATCGCGCAAAGATGACGGTGTCAATTTTTGGGTGGTCGGCGAGCCAGGCCACCAGCTGCCGCTGCCACTTGCGGCACGCGCGCTGCTCTGTCCCGCCCCCGGTGACGAAGCTACTCAGCGGGCAGGAACGTCGAACAATTGAGGTGACAGTCCAGTCAAGCTCGCGCGCGACAAGGTTGAGCCCAGGGCGCCAGCGGCGGGCGTGACTATCACCGACCGAGGCAACCTGACGCTTGGCCTGGTCGGCTGGCACACCAAAGGTGCAAAGTTCGAGCAGCCCAGCCAACTTAAGCCCGCCGCGGCAAAGCACGCTCTTGTTCGCTTCTGTTCCGTCACGCGGAATGACAATTTCCCGAGCGGTTGCTGGCGATGGCGAAACGGAGAGCCTCAGGCTGGGATTTATGCAGGGCTGATTTTGCGGGTCACGAGCCGCGGCGCCCAGACAACGTTCGCCGCTGACCAATAGGCGCGCCGTCGTGCGACGGTCTTCAGCTTGACGCTCCTTGAGGACGGCGATCGCGGCAAAGCCGGCAAGTACGACGAAGGCGGTCGCTGCGAGCGCGGCGATGAAAGTTCTGCGCGGACGCTTCTCGGCGAAAAATGGGCCCGAACGGAGCGGATCTTCAACAAGGCGTTTCGTCAGCGCTGCAAGGATCAGCGTCAACGCAAGGAGGCCAAGCTTAATCGGCGTTGTTAGCTCCTCAAGCAGAACAAACGGCGCGAGAATTAGCAGCGGCCAGTGCCAAAGATAGATCGAATATGAGTTGTCACCTACCCACTGCACAGCCCTTAGCTTCATCCACCCAAGAGGGCCCCAGCGCAGCTGCGGAGCGCCCGCCCAGATTATGGCGAGGGTGCCAAGAATCGGTAACAAGGCGGCCGCGCCCGGAAACGGCGTTTCCGGGCTGTAGAAGAAGGCGGCGGCCAGGACCGCAGCTATTCCGAGCCATGAAACAGCGGCACGGACCGCGGGCCGGGCAGCGCCTGAAGCCGCCAGTGCGAGGATTCCACCCGCACCGAACTCCCAAACGCGCGTCGGTGTGACGAAAAAGGCTGCGGCCGGGTCAGCGGCGGTCTCAATAATTGAGTAGACCAAGCTTGCGGCGGTCAGCAGAACCAGCATCACGGCGATCGACTGGCGGCGCAAAAGCTTTGAACCATTCCGGGCCACGGTCATCGCGATTAGAATTAGAACCGGCCAGACAATGTAAAATTGCTCTTCAACTGAGAGCGACCAGTAGTGCTGCACGGGAGAAGGTCGGTTCTCTGCTCCGAGGTAGTCAACGGCCTGGGCTGCGAGGTTCCAGTTCTCGACGTAGAGCGCGCTCGCGCGGATCTCAGTGAAGAACTGCTCCCACAGGTTGAGCGGAACCCAAATGTAAGTTGCGACCGAGCAGAAGAGCAAGACCAGGAGCGCCGCTGGGAGGATTCGCCTAGCTCGGCGCGCCCAGAAACCAGGCAGCGATACCTTCGCTGTGCGATCAACTTCACGAACAAGATGGGCCGTTATCAGGAACCCTGAAATGGCGAAGAAAACATCGACGCCGATGTATCCGCCGGGGATCAGGTCAGGCCAGTAGTGAAAGATGACGACCGTGACGACGGCGATCGCACGCAGGGCCTGAATTTCTGGACGGACGCCGCGCTTACTTGGCGCAGCACCTTTGCTCGCGGGAAGGCTGGCTTCGGCTTCGGCTTTTGCTCGGTCGGTCACGGGTCGGAAGGAGCCCTTCGTTGGCCTGCTAACCGGGCAAGCTGCTGCGGGCTGCAGGAAGGAAAGTACAAGCTTGACGGGCGTCCAATGGCGCCCGAGTCGAAACGCAGGCTGGACTGCAGCTGGTGAGAGTTAGACTGAGGGACTGCGTATGTACGCTGAGACTTCCGATGCAACGAATTCTTGACTCAATAAATGGCCCGCAGGACCTCAATGGTCTTGACGACGCTCAGCTCCAGCAGCTGGCGCAAGAGGTGCGCGAATACATCATCGATACCGTCGGTGAGATTGGCGGCCACTTTGGTGCCAACCTCGGCACCTGCGAGCTGGCGGTAGCGCTCCACTCGGTGCTGGACTCGCCGCGCGACAAGATTCTTTGGGACGTCGGCCATCAGGCCTACCCACACAAGGTTCTGACCGGACGCCGTGACCAGCTGGCGACGATTCGCCATTACGGTGGCTTAGCCCCGTTCTGCTCAATCGACGAGAGTGAGCACGACATCATGGGTGCTGGGCACGCCTCGACCTCAATTGGTTACGGCGTCGGACTGAAGGAGGGGATGCGCCTTCTAGGCGGCCCCAACCAAGGGCGCGTCGCCGCCGTAATCGGTGACGGCGCGATGACCGGTGGTGTTGCGTTCGAGGCGATCCATCAGGCCGGCGGACTAGGCACGCCGATGGTCGTCGTGCTCAACGACAACGGAATGTCAATCGCCCCCAATGTTGGGGCACTTTCTCGATATTTCAACCGCGTGCGGCTCAACCCGAGGTTCTGGCATGCGCGCGAAGGAGTTGAGGATCGCCTCAGCCATTTGCCTGCCGGGATCGGTGCGCGGGTTGAGAAGCTTGGGCCGCAACTAAAGGAGTCGCTGAAGGCTTTCTGGGCGCCAGGGCTCTTTTGGGAGGAACTCGACTGGGCTTACGTTGGCGTTGTAGACGGTCACGATGTAGCGGCGCTGCGGGAAGCGCTGCAGGCCGCCTTCGCGGCCGATCGCCCTGTCGTAGTCCACGTTACGACGGTGAAGGGCAAAGGCTTTGCTCCAGCCGAGGAGGGTGGTCTCGAAGGAATGGAGCAATGGCATGCCGCGAAGCCTGGCTCGATTGCCGACGGGGCGCCGGTCGCGAAGAAGAAATCCACGCCGGCTGACGATGATCCCGCACCAATCCCGACGTACACCGAGGTTTTTGGCAACGCAATTGTCAGCGAGGTAAGGGCGAACCGGCGCGTCGTTGGCATCACCGCTGCGATGAACTCCGGTACCGGTCTAAACATTCTCCAAGAGGCAGAGCCTGACCACTACTTCGATGTCGGCATCGCTGAGCAGCAGGCGGTGCTCTTTGCCGCTGGGATGGCGCTAGAGGGTCTGCGGCCCGTCTGCGCGATCTACTCAACCTTCCTGCAGCGAGCCTACGACCAGATAGTCCACGACGTCGCATTGCAGTCACTACCAGTGATTTTCGCGATGGATCGCGCCGGTCTTGTCGGTGACGACGGCCCAACACACCATGGTGTCTTCGACATTGCTTACATGCGCCCACTGCCAAACATGACGGTGATGGCCCCGCGCGACGAGGCTCAGCTAGTGCACATGCTCCACACTGCGATAGCGCACGAGGCTGGCCCGGTCGCGCTGCGTTACCCGCGCGGAGAGGGCGCCGGCGCGCCGCTTCCGGACAAACCGCAGCTGATCGAGATTGGGACCGGCGAAATACTTCGTGAGGGCCACAGCGTCGCACTGCTCGGCTATGGGCTTGGCGTTTCGAAGGCGCTCGAAGCGGCCGATATCTTGGCCGAATCTGGAATCGAAGTCACCGTTGCCGACGCCCGCTTCGCCAAGCCACTCGACGCTGCGCTGCTCGCGCAGCTAGCGGCTGAGCACGACCTGCTCGTCACAATTGAAGACGGTGTGCTGACCGGTGGCTTCGGAACCGCCGTCTGGGAGCACTTCAGCGAAACTGGAATCCCGACGCCACGAATGCTGCGAATCGGCCTGCCTGACCGCTACGTCACGCACGGCAAGCCGGCCTTGCTCTACGAAGAGGTTGGGCTGACAGGCGATCGAATCGCCGAGCGGATCACCGCGCTGATTGACGTCGGTGACGGAATTCCCAGCGAAGCCTGATCGGTCGACCAAAAAGAAACGACCCGCCAATTTGGCGAGCCGTTTCAGGAGGAGAGATACTTCTATGTGGGTCTAACGTCGCTGCGAGAATATGTTGCAGACGACTGGCATTAGAATGACGCAGAAGTCATCCGCTGTGTGTGAGGCCGCGCACACAAGCTCTGTGAGCTAAGGCACACATAATCGGCGGTCTCTGGTCACTGCCGATAGCGTTAACCGTGATGAGTGACCGAATCCGCCTAGACGCGCTGCTGACGCAGCGGGGCCTCTTCCCGTCGCGCTCGCGCGCCGCCGCCGCCGTGATGGCGGGTGACGTTCGCCTCTGCGCCTCTGGCGCGCGCTCTGCAAAGCCCGGTCAGATGGTCCTGACCGATGCTGAGGTAGAAGTAGTTGAGCGCGCTCGCTACGTCTCTCGCGGCGGGATCAAGCTTGAAAACGCGTTGGCGCTTCTAGGCCTTAGCGTCGATGGCCGCCACTGCCTCGACGCCGGCGCTTCTACCGGTGGTTTCACGGACTGTCTGCTGCAAGGCGGTGCTCGCGAGGTAATCGCGGTCGATGTTGGTTACGGAGAATTGGCTTGGTCGCTACGCGAGGATCCGCGCGTCCACGTGCTCGAGCGCACCAACGCTCGCGAGCTGCAGGCCGATCAATTGCCTTACCAGCCTGATCTGATCACTGCCGACCTTTCGTTCATCTCGTTGACGAAGGTTCTTCCAGCGCTGATTGACTGCGCGGCGGAAAAGTTTGATGCTGTTGTGATGGTTAAGCCGCAGTTTGAGGTGGGCCGCGACCGCGTGGGTCGCGGCGGCGTGGTTCGCGACCCGCAGCTGCGCAAAGAGAGCGTTGCGTCTGTCGCCGAGTTCGCGCGCGAGCGCTGCGGTGCCGCGGTACTGGGCTTCGCCTCCTCTGGCCTGCCGGGGCCGAAGGGTAATAAAGAGAGCTTTGTCCATCTCGCAGAGGGCGGGAGAGCTGGCGCACTCGGGCATCTCAGCGCCGCGCTCGATCGGGCAGAGCTATGAGTTCTGAAGCCATTAGCGGCTCGATTACAGCCTTCTCGCACGCCAGGCCGGGAGAGACCGATGACGCTCTGCGGCATTTGATTGCGCTCGCCCACGAGCGCGGTTTAGAGGTTCGCCTCGACGCTGATGAAACGGCCAAGCATCCTTCAATCGCGCCAGGCCCCGGGGTTCAGCTGAACGCTGAACTTGACCGCGACGTTGGCCTGGCTGTGGCTTTCGGAGGCGATGGAACAGTCTTGCGCGCATTACGCGCCTACGCAGGAACGAGCGTGCCGGTAATTGGGATCAACTTCGGCGAGGTCGGCTTCCTCGCTGCGATCAGCCGTGATGACGTTGCCGGTGGGCTCGAGCGAGCAATCGCGGGTGACTTTGATCGACTCACGTTACCGGCCATTGAGGTCGATTTTGGTGACCAGTCGGCGCTTGCGATAAACGACATCGCGATCACGCGGCGCGCTGGGGATCGCGTCGCGCAACTGGCCTACGCGGTTGGTGGAGAGGAGGCCGGAAGCGTTCGCTGCGACGGACTGGTGGTTGCAACAGCAGCCGGATCGACTGGATACAACCTCGCCAACGGCGGTCCCGTTATGGCTTGGGGCGTGGAGGGATACGTCGTCTCCTTCATCGCGCCGCACTCACTGACGGCGCGCGCGCTGGTGGTTGCGCCAGAGGACGAGTTGACGGTCGACAATCGATCGCATGATCCGGTCGAGCTTTCGATTGACGGCAGGCCAATCGCCGAGGTTGCGTCGGGCGAGCAGGTGACGGCGCGATTCAGTCCAGATGTCTCGGTGCTGGCGCTGCCGGTTGACTCGAGCTTCTACCGGCGTCTGCGCGAGAGCTTCGGTCGCCTCGCTTCGTCGTAGCTACGTAACAGGAGCACGCTCCTTGCACACAGCAACGTGGCAGCGGACGTAACTTGGGCCCCCATCCGTCCCCGGCCGCTGCTAAACCGGAGCAGTGCTTCACGAGCTTCGAGTCGAGAATCTGCTGTTAATTGAGAGCGCCGAGCTTCGGCTCGCGCCCGGGCTCAACGTGCTCACGGGGGAGACGGGGGCCGGCAAGACGGTGCTCGCGCACGCGCTCGATCTGCTGCTTGGTGGTCGTCCTCGCGCGGGGATAGTTAGGCCTGGCGCTGACGAAGCTTATGTGGAAGGAGTTTTTGAGCTGACCGATGGGCTGCGATCGGAGCTCGGTGAGCGGATCCCGGCTGACGCCGAGGAGTTGATTCTCGCGCGGCGTGTGGCCGCCGAAGGGCGGACGCGAGCACTGATTAATGGCCGTTCCGCAACCGTCGGTGATCTACGCGACATCGCCGCTGCAATGCTCGTCTTTTACGGCCAGCACGAACACCGCAAACTCACTGTCGCCTCAGCGCAGCTCGACATTCTCGATGGCTTCTGCGGCGCTGAGCAGCAGCAGCGACGCTCGCAGATGGCAGCAGCCCACGCGCGCATGGCAGAGTGCGAACAGCGAGTCGAGGAGCTGCGCGCGCTCGACGGCGCGCGCGAACGAGAGCTCGACCTGCTGCAGTTCGAACTGCAAGAGATTGATCAGGCTGCTCCTAGCGAAAGCGAACATGATGAATTGCTGGCGCTGCGAGAAAAACTCGTCCACGTTGAAGGGCTCCGTAGCGCCGCCTTCGCGGCCTGTGAAGCGCTGTCGCCAGACGACGGCGACGGGGTCAACTCGCGGCTCGCGGCGGCCGGCGGCGGGCTCGATGGCGTGGCACGAATTGACCAGCAGTTAGACGCGCTCAATCGCCGCTGGCAGTCACTCTCGATCGAAGCCGATGATCTAGCCGCCGAACTTCGTCGTTACTGCGAGTCACTTGGCGTTGAGCCGGGGCTGCTGGAGAAGACTGAGGAACGGCTCGCCTTGCTTGATCGCTTGACGCGCAAGCACGGTGGCTCAATCGCGGCAGTGCTCGCTTATGCCGACGTCTCACGCGAGCGGCTCGCGCTGCTGACCGACGCCGAGGCGTCGATCGAGGCGGCAACCGCTGAACTGGCTGAGGCGAGCAAGGCCGCCACACGGCTCGCTACTGAGCTACGCAAGGAGCGCAGCGCTGCGGCGCCGAAACTCGCTAAGCAGGTCTGCGAGCGCCTCGATGAGCTAGCGATGGCTGGCGCAAGCTTCGCTGTCGAGCTCAGCGAGCGCGAGAGTGGGCCGAGCGGCGGCGACGCCGCTGATTTCATGATCGCGACCAATCCTGGAGTTCCAGCTGGACCGCTGCGGGAGATCGCCTCAGGGGGCGAACTTTCGCGCGTAATGCTCGCGCTTCTCGGCGTCGCAAACGATGGCTCGACGACGACGCTTGTGTTCGATGAGATTGATGCTGGAGTCGGCGGCAAGACGGCTCGTGTGGTTGGTGAGCGGCTACGCAGTCTCGCCGCCGAGCGTCAAGTTTTGTGTATAACGCACCTGCCACAGATCGCCTCGTTGGCCGAGCGTCATTTTTCGATTGAGAAGGATTCAGCAACCGATCCCGTCCTGACCACGGTGACTGAGCTCCGCGAGCCGGAGGTTGTCGGCGAGCTGGTGCGAATGCTCGGTGCCGAAGAAGACGACAGCGCCGCGCTGCGTCATGCGCGCGAGCTGCGCAACGCGGCTTAGACGAATCAGCCTTGCTAGGCCTAAACTCGCGGTGCAATGACCTTTTCTGCTCAAACGACGCCGACGCCCTCCGTCGCTGGCCGAGTGCGTCGCGGCCGCCGAACGAAGAAGCTCGTTCGCAGCCTGCGCCCAGGCGAGATCGCGTTAATTGACCATGACGATCTCGACCGCGTCTCGGCTGAAGACCTGATTACAGTTAAAGCGGTGGCCGTGCTCAACTGCCGGGCCTCTCGCTCTGAGGAGTACCCAAACATGGGGCCGCTGCTGTTAGTCGAGGCTGGGATTACGCTTATAGACCTTCCCGATGATCAACTCTTCGAGCTTTGCCGTGATGGCGACGCGCTCGAACTGCGCGAAGGCGAAGTCTGGCGCGACGGTGAGATGCTCGCCGCCGGCACGCTTCAAAAGCCGCAGCTCGTTCGCGCCGACAATGCACAGCGGCGGCTCGAGATCGGAGGTGCGCTCGAAGCGTTCGCGCGAAACACGGTCGAACACATGGTCGAGGAGCAAGACCTTCTCTCCGGGAGAATCGAGCTGCCGCGCTTTGAGACCGACTTCCGCGACCGACCTGCCTTGATCGTCGTGCGCGGCGTAGATCATCAGGCCGACCTGCAGGCACTGCGGCCTTACATCCGTGACACGCGACCGGTTCTCGTTGGGGTCGACGGCGGCGCCAACGCGATCATTGAGGAAGGCTTCAAGCCCGACATGATTGTTGGCGACATGGATTCAGCCTCCGAGGCAACGCTACGCAGCGGCGCCGAACTAGTCGTCCACGCCTATCCCGATGGCCGCGCGCCAGGCCGCGAGCTGCTTGACAGCCTCTTGCTCGAACACAAAGTTGTGCCTGCACCGGGCACGAGTCAGGACGTGGCGATGCTGATCGCCGGCGAGAAAGGCGCTTCGCTAATCGTCTCTGTCGGTTCGCAGTTCAATCTTGTTGAGTTCCTCGACAAGAATCGCCGCGGAATGTCATCAACTTTTCTAACCCGGCTGCGACTGGGTGAGAAGATCGTCGATGCAAAGGGCGTGAGCCGCCTCTACCGACCGTCGCCCGGTATCTCGCCAGCGGTAATCGTCCTTGCGGCAGGCTTGGTTGCGTTCGTGATCGTGGTTCTAGTAACCCCCGCGTTGCGGGAGGTGGTCGACCTCTTTTGGCTCAAGCTGCGCGTCCTGCTCGGCGGAAGCCTCTAGGTTCGCGGCGTGTTCGACTTCCGCTACCACGCCGTTTCGCTCGCAGCCGTGCTCGTCGCGCTCGCTGTCGGCGTGCTACTCGGCGTTGCAATTGGCGACGCTGGGCTCGTCTCGTCGGCCGAAAAACAGGTCCGCTCGAGTCTCCGTGACGATGTTCGCGGCGCGCAGGCCAAGGAGCAGGCGGCAGGGGATCAACTGGTTGCCGAGCAGCGTTACTCTCGCGCGGCCTACCCGTTCGTTGTTGGCGGCAGGCTGCAGGGGGCAAAAGTAGGCTTGGTTTTTCTTGGCGAGCCAAACGAAGCGATCGCCGCCGATGTGCGTAGCGCCCTCGAAGGCAGCGGCGCCGACCTAAGCGGCACGTTGGCGCTAAGAGAGCCACCCGATCTCGCCGCGCTGGCAGAGAGCGGCGGCTCCAACCGCTACGCACAGCTCGAGGCCAACGCGGTTCTCTTGACTCCGTTTGGCAAGTCGATCGGGCGGCAGCTAATTCTCGGCGGTCAGCTTCTGCGCAGCGAAGCTAACGCACTCTTCACAACCCGCGCCGGCGGCCTCGGGCCATTTGATGTTGTCGTCGTTGTCCGAGTTCCGCGAGTACTCACCGGCGAGGCAGCAGCCAATACAAACCGGCTTGAGGATGGAATCATGGCTGGGCTGACAAAGACGCGCAGCGCAATTGTCGGGGTGCAATCGACGACGACGCGTCCGAGCCAAGTTGGTTGGTATCGCGACCGCGGTCTCTCGAGCGTCGACAACATCGGCACGACTGCAGGACAGGCGGCGCTTGTCTTCGCGCTCGCTGGCGCGCAAGGCAGTTTTGGCAGCGGGCCTGACGCCGGTAGCCTGCTGCCGGGCCCAGAGCTCGCCGCCAAGTAGTGGCTACTCGCGCGCTTCGAACTGGAGCGCAGCAGAGTTAATGCACCAGCGCTGACCGCTGGAGCCAGGGCCGTCGTCGAAGACATGCCCGAGGTGGCCTTGGCAACGTGCGCAGATCGCTTCGGTGCGGCGCATTCCGTGCGAATTATCATCGATCAGCGTTACGGCATCTGAGACAACCGGATCGGTGAAGCTCGGCCAACCGGTGCCAGAATCAAACTTTGTATCTGACGAGAAGAGCTCGGCGTCACATCCCTTACAGCGAAACATTCCAACACCCTTCTCGTCGTTGTAGGCACCGGTGAAGGCTGGCTCTGTCGCAGCTTCGCGCAGCACCGCGAAAGATTCAGGGTCAAGCTTCTGACGCCACTGCTGATCGCTTATTTCGGCGGGGTTCATCTGCTCGTCGCTGCTCATCATTAGCTCCTAAGTTTGGCTTTCCTGAAAGGTAGCGCAGGCTAGGCGGGGCAGCCAAAAGCTCGTCCGCGGCGCTATGTAGGTTGCTCAGGTGCCAGCGCTGCCACTGATCCTCTCTCTGATCCTCGCGCTCGCGCTCTCGCGCCCGCTGATCAGCTTCCTTACAGAAGGTGGTCACCGTCGCTCCAACTACCGCGGCGAGCTGCTTCCCTGCCCGCTCGGCTTATTGATCCTCGCCGCCGCGCTGGCGGCGCTGATTCCACTTGCGCTGCTGGCTGGGCTATTCGACCTAAATACGCTCGAGCTCGTGGGTCTGCCGCTAATTCTCGGCGTCGTGGCGCTCGGGATCGCTGACGATGCTTTTGCTGGAAGCTCGCGCGGCTGGCGTGGCCACGGCGGAGCGGCGCTCAGTGGTGCGTTCAGCACTGGCGCGCTGAAGGCCTTTGGAACGCTCGGGCTAGCGCTTGCTTGGTGCGCTGTTACTCAAGATGGAGTTGCCCGATTTCTCCTCGCCCCGCTCGTGATTGTCCTTGCCACCAATCTGTTCAACCTTTTCGATCTGCGGCCAGGCCGCTCGGTCAAGGTTTTTGTTCTCGTTGGGGTCGGCTGCACGCTCGGCGCCTGGAGCTTGGATTCGCTCTTTAGCCTTGGTCTTTGGGTCGGCCCGATTCTCGTCTGCGGCGCGCTTGACCTACGCGAACGGGGGATCCTCGGCGATAGCGGTTCAAATGTTGTAGGTGTGGTTGCCGGGATTTGGCTGGTACTCGTGCTCGGTACAACCGGGCTCGCAGTGGCAGCCGCAGTACTAGTTGTGTTAACCATCTATGGAGAACTTCGTTCGATCAACACGCTCGTCGAATCGACTCCGGGACTCAGTCATCTAGACTCATTAGGGAGGATTGTTCATCGTGCCTGACGCTCAACGCCAGCCCCGTCATATTTTCGTCACAGGCGGAGTCGTTTCATCTCTCGGAAAAGGAATCGCCGCCGCCTCAATCGGGCGCCTTCTGGTTGCCCGCGGCCTCACGGTCGGATTGCAGAAGTTTGATCCGTACATCAACGTCGACCCGGGAACGATGTCGCCTTACCAGCACGGCGAGGTGTTCGTCACCGAAGACGGAGCCGAAACCGACCTAGACCTAGGCCACTATGAGCGATTCACCGATTCGAATACGACGCGGGCCTCAAACGTCACCGCCGGTGGGATCTACGACGCCGTGATTCGCCGCGAGCGCCGCGGTGATTACCTCGGAGCGACCGTTCAAGTCGTGCCCCACATCACCGATGAGATCAAGCAGCGGATCAAGCTGATTGCGGAGACGAGCGACGTTGACGTTGTGATAACCGAGATTGGCGGCACGGTCGGTGACATCGAATCACTCCCGTTCCTTGAGGCGATCCGCCAATTCCCGGTTGACGTCGGCCGGCGTAACTGCATGTTCATCCACCTCACCTTGGTTCCCTACATCGGCCACGCCGGTGAGCTGAAGACGAAGCCGACGCAGCACTCGGTCAATGAGCTTCGCCGGATTGGTATCCAGCCCGACATGCTGCTTTGCCGCAGCGAAGGTGAGCTATCGCTGGACATCCGCAAGAAAATCGCGCTGTTCGCATCGCTCCCAGTCGAGGCCGTGATTTCGGCCAAGGACGTCGACGATATCTACGAAGTGCCGCTGTGGTACTGCGAGCAAAGGGTCGATGACTTCATCTGCGACGAGCTGGGGATTGATGTTGCCGCAGCCGACTTGAGCGAGTGGGGGGCAATCGTCACGCGCGCCGCCGAAGCAACAACGCCAGTCAAGATCTCGCTGGTTGGGAAGTACATCGCGCTCGCTGATGCTTACAAGTCGGTTAGCGAGGCCTTGCTCCACAGCGGCAATTTGGCCGGCACGAGCGTTGAGATTGACTGGGTTGACTCAGAGGATCTAATCGATGACGCGGTTGCGCTTGAGCGGCTTGGCAGCTCCGACGGAATTCTCGTTCCCGGAGGCTTCGGCGGTCGCGGCATTGAAGGCAAGATCCGTGCGGTGCGAGTAGCACGTGAGCAGAAAATTCCCTATCTGGGCGTTTGCCTTGGAATGCAGATGGCGGTCTGTGAGTTCGCTCGCTCAGTTGCTCAGATGGACGGCGCCAACTCGACCGAATTTGATCTTGAGACGGAGTGGCCGGTAATCGACCTGCTCCCCGAGCAGAAAGAGATTTCCGACCTTGGCGGCACAATGCGGCTCGGCGCCGATCCAATCAAGCTCCACAGCGGCACGATCGTTCGCGGCTGCTACGGCGAGGCGGTTGTTTACGAGAGGCACCGCCACCGTTACGAGGTTTCGATCGCGCTGCGCAAGAAGCTCGAGCACGCTGGGCTGATTGTCAGCGGAACTTCGCCGGACGAGCGGCTCGTTGAGGCCGTTGAGCTCCCGACCGACGTTCATCCGTTCTTCGTTGCTGCGCAATATCACCCCGAGTTTAAATCGCGGCCCGAACGCCCGGCGCCGCTCTTCCGTGAGTTTGTCGCGGCCGCCTTCGCGGCTCGCGGCGGCGCGCAAGATGCTGCCGACGGCGACGCGCACGCAACTGACCGCATCGCCTGATCGAAGCTGAGATGCGGCCTGCCTCGGAGCTCGAGTCTCGTCGCCTCAACGAAACCTTTCGTTCGCTCTGCGCGATCCCCAGCCCATCGCGGCTCGAGGGTGCTGTCGCGGCCTTCGTCCGCGACGAACTCGAAAAGATTGGAGTCGAGGTTTCTGAGGACGACGCCGCTGAGGCAATCGGCGGTCAGAGCGGCAACCTGCTGGCACGGCTTGGCGAGCGGGGAGGCCGTTCGGTGCTTTTCTGCGCTCACTTGGACACCGTGCCCCATCAGGAGACGATCGTCCCGGTGGTCGTCAACGGGGCTTGGGAAAGCGAAGGTGACACAATTCTCGGCGCCGACAATAAGGCTGCAGTTGCGGTGCTGCTGGAGTTGGCGCGGCGCGCGAAGATTGAAGGAGCCGCAGTCGATCTAGAGCTTTGTTTCACGGTCGCCGAGGAGCCGGGTTTGTTAGGCGCCAACGCCCTTGACATCGGCAAGCTTCGCTCCCAGCTTGGTTTTGTCTACGACCATGCCACGCCGATCGGCGAGATCATCACGGCATCACCAACGCACATTCGCTGGCGTGCTGACATTCGTGGCCGCCCCGCCCATGCTGGCGTCTCTCCAGAAGACGGACGCAGCGCGATTACGACGGCCGCGCGCGCGATTGCGTTGCTACCAGACGGCAGGATCGATGCCTCCAGTACCGCCAACGTCGCACGCATCCGCGGCGGTGTTGCGGGCACGAACGTCGTTCCCGAGCACTGCCAAGTTGACGGTGAGGTGCGCTCGCTCGAAGAAGGGCGCGCGGAGCTGCTCGCTGAGAGTGTCGCTGAGAGTTTTCAAGACGCGGCCAACGAGCCCAGCTGCCAGTGCGACCTTGATCTCACGATTGAGCGGTCGTTCATTGGCTACACGCTCGCCAGCGACGAGCTCGGCGTGGTCGCGGCGCGCGCCGCGCTTGAGAGCTGTGGTTACGAAGCGAAAATGGTCGTCAGTGGCGGCGGCTCCGACGCCAACGCATTTCGCGCGCGAGGCTTCGATTGCATCAACCTCGCAAACGGCACGCAGGACCCGCACCAGCCAACCGAGCGCGTTGAGCTCGCCGCGCTTGAGGCGATGCTGAACGTGACGTTCGCTTTGATTGACGAGTTGGGGGAGGGTTAGATGGTGCTCGTCCTCTCGGAAGGAATCGTTACCGAAGCTGGTCCGCTCGCGCCTGAGCAGCAACTACTCGTTGACGTCCCCGGCCGCGGCGTGCGTGCAGCGACCGCCGACACCGCGCTGCTTGGCCACTGCGAAGTTGGCGACAGCGTGATTGTTAACACGCAGGCGGCAGATCTAGCGCTTGGCTCGGGAGGCTTTGACGTCGTCCACGTCAACCTCACTCGCGGCCTTGGCGGGGAGGGTGTTGCGGGCGCGCACGTGATGAAGCTCAACTACAGCTCGCTTCAGCACGCTGTTCTAGCGGTCGAAGACGGCAGCGCCGACAAGTTGCCATCACCAAAGCCGGTCGGCGTCTGTTTCCTTCACGGCCAGCTTGCCCCATTTGCATGGGCCGTCAGTCAGGCACGGCCAGGCACGCAGCTCGGTTACATTCAGGGCGGCGGAGGCGCGCTACCGGGCGGTCATTCGCGAACTGTGATTGAGCTGCGAGAGCAGGGCTTACTTGCTGGCACAATCACGGCCGGGGCAAGCTATGGCGGCGAGGCTGAGGCGATCACGCTGGCCGGTGGAATTGCGCACGGGATCGGCGAGCTTGGCTGGGACGCAGCCGTCGTCGCGCCGGGGCCCGGGATTATTGGATCGGGTTCACGCCTTGGCCACGGCGGGATGGCAGCGCTCGACGCCGCTCATACGGCGCTTGCGCTCGGCTGCCCGGTGATTGTCGCCCCGCGGATGTCAAACGGTGACGCCCGTGATCGCCACCAAGGCTGCTCACACCACACACAGACCGTGCTCGGTTTGCTGCTCGCTCCAGTCAGTGTTGCTGCGCCGCAAGGTGCTGGCGAAGAGATCACGCGTGGCTGCGGCCACACAATTGTCGAGCTTGACGTAGACCTCGTCGCATACGGCGCAAGCGGCCTGCCTGCCGCAACTATGGGCAGGTCAATTGACGACGACCCGCTTTTTTTCGGCGCCGCGCTCGCCGCTGGCGAGCTGCTGGCGTCAACGATCGACGCAGCTAGTTAGCGATTACGCTCCCGCGCAGCGCCTGTTGCAGCGGTAAGGAAGGCGGGCGCCAGCAGCGAACTGAAGGCTAATGGCGATCACGACGGCTTCCGCGCAGCGCTCATTTCAGCACCACGTTCTTGATTTTCTTGCCTATATGGAGCTCGAGCGTGGTCTCTCGCGCAACACGCTCGGCGCTTACCGCACAGACCTGATGCAGTTTGGGCTCTACCTCGACGAGATTGGTGCAAACTTGCTGACGGCGAGGCACAGCGAGCTCGCCGGCTTCCTCGACCAGCTAACACGAGGCTCATCAGGACGCGCTCCCGCTGCGGCAGCGACGCTCCAGCGCAAGACGGCATGTCTGCGCTCCTTTTACCGTCATCTGCGCCGCGAAGAAGTCGTCGCCCACGACCCAACGGCCGATCTGCGCGCGCCGCGCAAGAGCCGCCGCCTGCCGAAGGTTCTCAGCCGTGATCAGGTAACGATGCTGCTTTCGGCGCCTCAGGGCAGCACTCCCGCGGCGCAGCGCGACCGCGCTCTGCTTGAGCTGATGTACGCCTGTGGATTGCGGGCGTCGGAAGCGACTGGACTGCTCGTTGGCGACATCGACCTCGACGAGGGCGTGATGCGCGCGCGTGGCAAGGGATCAAAGGAGCGCTTGATTCCAGTCGGTAGCGCCGCAGTGACTGCGCTGAGGATCTATCTCGAACTCGCGCGCCCGAAGATGGTTGGGATCGGCGACGAGGAGCATCTCTTCGTCAATCAGCGCGGTGGCGCTCTCACCCGCCAAGGGCTTTACAAGATCGTTCAAGGCCACGCGCGCGCTGCCGGGCTCGCCGGCCTGATGAGCCCGCACACTCTGCGCCATAGCTTTGCGACGCATCTGCTGGCAGGCGGCTGTGACCTACGAGCCCTGCAGGAGATGCTCGGCCATGCCGATATTGCAACGACTCAGATCTACACGCACCTCACAGCCGAACGGCTGAAGGATCAGTACTTCAGCGCCCACCCACGCGCGACGATTGGTAGCGCCGCCTAGGTTCGCGGCAAACGACGGGCGACGCGCCTATCCTCGGCAGTGATGCCAGAGCTGCCTGAAGTCGAAACGATCCGCCTTCAGCTCTCGCCGGCGCTTGCCGGCAAGCGGATCAAGCGGCTTGAGGTAATCGACCCGAAGTGGGGCAGTCCAATCGCCGCCGGTGAACTGGCGGCGCTGGTGCAGGGCCGCACGATTGAGTGCCTTGACCGCCGCGGTAAGTATCTGATCTTTGATCTTGGCGAAGAAATATTCCTGATCTGCCACCTGCGAATGACAGGAAACTTCCTTTACGACGCTGACCCAGCAGTCTCCTATCAGCGCGCGGTATTCGAGCTCGAAGGCGGCCACGCGCTGCGCTTCACCGACCCGCGGCGCTTCGGCACCGCCGAAGTGATCGTTGGCGCAGGCGCCCTGGAGAAGTACTTCGCCGCGCGACTTGGGATCGAACCCTTTTCCGGGGCCCTCGACGGCGCGGCCTTGAGGTCGCTGACGACGGGCAAGCGAACATCGATAAAGGCATTTCTGCTTGACCAGAGGGCTGTCGCTGGAATCGGCAACATCTACGCCGATGAAGCACTCTTCCGCGCCGAAGTTCACCCCT
>JBDNJF010000075.1:0-28458 GCA_041687955.1 Solirubrobacteraceae bacterium | reverse complement strand
TCGATTCACCGAAGGTGCGGCCTTCTCTGTTACGCCGAAGTGAAAAAAGTACGGCAGGAGCGGAACACGGCGTTGCATAGTTGCGTGCCTTTTGATTGATTGAGGCGCGACCGGAAGAAACAAGAATGCGGGGGGAGTGGCAGCAGATGGCGAGAGCGCGCAAAGCAGCAAAAGCATCGTGCGACGACTGCTTTTTTCGCGCCCGGATGCTCTGCGCGCTGGAGCTTGATGAGCCCTGCGTTAGCTTCCGCCCCGACCACCCCGAAGGACTGCGGCCACCGCGCCAGATGCGCTTCGAATTTCGCCAGGAACGCAGCGCTAAGGCTGCTTGGGCGTTTCCTACCGCGGCCGAACAGGCCGCGCTTCACAGCGCCTGAGTAGAGGCTTAAACCACGCCGTGGAAGTCCGTTCGCGGTTTGGGAGAAAGGCGGCCAGAGAGCTAGGACGTCATGCCAAAGTGCCGCCGTCCAAGAAGCGCTGCGCTACGGCTCTAAAAAAGTCCTGTCGCATTATGACCCCCTTGACTTGTCCTTCGGCGACGACTGGAATAGCGAGAACCCGGTGGTGAAGAAACAACTCGGCGACCTGAGTGTCGGCGAAGTCGGGTCCGACATCGATGTGTTCGGTGTTCATGTGTAGGCCCACGGGCTCATAGCGACAGGTGTCACGCTTTTCCAGCGCGTCGTCGAGCGATCGAGGCAAGAACGCCGTGCCGTGTAGGTGATTGAGGTAGCTGGGGAACCGGGCCTGCATGAACTCACGTTCGCCAAAGACGCCCTTGTAGATGCCGTCTTGGTCGACGACGGGCAAGGCGGGTAGCTGGCTCGCAAAGAGTTGCTGTACAGCGTCGAAAACCGTGTCATCAACGCGGAGAAGAGGTACGTCGTCAAGTGCTAGATCGCTGATTGACCGGGGGCTCATGCGTACCTCACCATCATATAGGCGGTGGCCATGATGACCGACACTAGAGTCACTGGAATTCCGTACTTCATGAACTGTACGAATCCGATCGGGTAGCCGGCGCGCGTCGACATACCGACAGCAGCCACGTTGGCAGCCGCCGCGACGATTGTCGCGTTACCCCCGAAGCACGCGCCAAGTGCAAGTGCCCACCAGTAAGCGTTGTCGCTCCCACCGCTGAGGGTGTCGACGACTGGGATCATCGCGGCCGTGAAGGGAATGTTGTCGACGATCGCGGACCCAATAGCCGCCGTCCAGACAATGCCGAGAAGCTCGGCGACGCGATTACCTCCCGTAACTGACGCAATGCCTTCGGCCACTTCGCCGAGCGCGCCGGTTTGTTCAAGGGCGCCAACCATTACGAACAGACCGATCAGGAAGAACAAGGTCGGCCATTCGATGCCCGCTATCGATTTGTGCAGATCCTGATTTGTCACGAGCAGCATTACCGAGGCACCGGCCAAGGCCACCGTTGCCGGTTCCAGCCCCAGAGGCTTATGGAAGAAAAACAGCAGAATCGTGATCAGGAGGATCGGTACGGTCCGACGCGCCTCGGCCGCGTCCTCGATTGAGCGAGACGCATCGAGACCCATGGCGCGCTGGCGCGCCTCTTCGGTGATCTGAAGCTGCCCTCGAAACACGAAGTACAGACCGCCGATCACGACGATGCTGGTCAACGCTGCGATCGGTGCCAGGTTCACGATGAACTCCATGAATGACAGTCCGGTGTGACCCGCGATCAAGATGTTCGGCGGATCACCGATCAGGGTCGCGGTGCCACCGACGTTCGACGAGAAGATCTCGATCATGATCAGCGGCACCGGATTGATGTCCAGCGCATCCGCTATCAGAAACGTGATTGGCACAATCAATAGAATCGTCGTTACGTTGTCTAAGAACGCCGACAACACGGCCGTCGTCACCGCCAAGGCGAGCACGACGGCCAACGGGCGCCCACGCGACCATTGCGCTGCACGAATCGCCAGCCAGGTGTAGACGCCCGTCGTCTCGGTTAGTCGGATCATCAGCATCATCCCGACCAGCAGCCCGATCGTATTGAAGTCGATCGCTTCAATCGCTTGCTCCTGAGCGCTGACTTGGGTCAGAACCACGAGCGTCATCCCAATCAACGCAACCTTTGTGCGGTCGACGCGGTCGGACGCGATCAGCGCCAGCGCAACCACGAAGATCAGGATCGCCACAGTCATCGAAAGCACCAGCGGTCACAACGTACTAGGCAGTGAGTCATGGGTTCTCTGGTGTCCGTAGGATCAACGAGTAGAGGCTAACTAGTCTTCCCCACACCAGAGCCCGCTGCACACTTTTTGAACATTAGCACCGGGCGGCCAATGGCCGACGAGCCGTGAACATCTTCGCTACCACGCGCAAGAGCTGGGACTGAGTCACTACCTCGCGCGAAAGCTGCGCGCCGGTTATTAGCAGCGCGCCAAGCACGATCAAAGCGGTCTGAAAGCTTCCCACCTAGGTAGAGTCTCAGAAGAGGCGGAAAGAGACGAACAGCGCTATGCAGATAACAATTCTTGGCAAGTCGCCTTCATGGCCGGACGCTGGCGGGGCTTGTAGTGGTTACCTCGTTGAGGCGGCAAATACAAAGCTCCTCGTCGACTGCGGCAGCGGAGTTTTTAGCAAGCTGCGAGAGCGCGTCGATTACGCCGACGTTGACGCGATCGTGATAAGCCACTTCCACGGTGATCATTGCCTCGACCTGATGCCGTACGCCTACGCGCTGACCTACTCGCCGCGCTGGACGAAAGAGAACCGGGCGCCGCGGCCGAAGTTAATTGTCCCCAAAGGGGGCCGCGAAGTGCTTTGCCAGGTCGCGGGTGTGTTCGGGCCTAGCGAGACGATCGTCGATGCTTTCGAGGTCAGCGAATACGAGCCCAGCGGGGCGCACCAAATAGGCGACTTTTCGCTCAGCTTTTGCCCCGTCCCGCACTACGTTCCGACATTCGCGATCTCGGTCACTGCCGAGGGCGAGAGTGGCCGCTTCACCTTCGGCGCCGACTGCGGCCCCAGCCAAGCGCTGGTCGACTTCGCTAACGGCAGCGACCTGCTGCTGATTGAGGCAACGTTGCGTGAGGCCGAGGCCGAAGAGCCGCGCGGCCACATGACGGCAACCGAAGCTGGCGAGCAGGGTCGCGCCGCAAAGGTCGGTCGCCTGGTGCTGACGCACATCTCAGACGAGCTTGATCAGGAACTCTCTGCTCGCCAAGCCGGCGAGGCCTTTGGAGCCGAGGTAACGCTTGCCCGCGCGGGCGCAATCTTCGACTGCTGACACAAAGTTGACGCAGCGGCTATGCTGCGTTTTCGCAAGGTATTCGTATTCGAATAGGGAGAATCAATGATGGCTTCAGCTTCTGAACGTGCGGCAAGCGCCGCTAGCGCAGCACAAGACCTGCTTGGTAACCCATTTATCCGCCGCGTAGTTGAAGACCCTGAGATCCGCGACAACGCTCGCGTTGCCTACGCGGCCGCGCGCGAAGCAATTGATCGCATCTCAAACAGCGACAATCCTGGTTCTGCGATCCTTGACGACCGCAAGGTTCAGCGCTCAATTAAGCGTGCCGGTGAGGCCGCAATGGAGACGCGCGCGCTGATCATCGAGCCGCGCAGCTCACACCACTTCATTCGCAACCTCGTGATTCTCGTTGCCGGAGCCGCGCTTGCGATCGCGCTCAGTGAAGGCCTGCGCAACAAGGCGCTCGACCTTCTGTTCGGCGCCGAAGAAGAGTTCGACTACGTGCCTACGACAGCACCGCCTGCCGCAACTGCCCAGGCCGACGCTCCTTCGGCGGCTGATGTTGCGGCGACGAACGGCAAGGCCGACACGGCCGACGCCGACGCCGCAGTAGACAGCGAGTAGCTGCCAGCGCTACGGGAAGATTTTTCCGAACTTCGCGAACAGGCGAAGGTTGCCTTTCGGACGACGCCGCGGCGGGAAGTTTTATTAGGCCAGCTTCGGGCTCTGCCAGGGCGCTGCCATTTTTGCGGCAAGCAAAGCCGGGAGATCGTCGATTGAAACGCGCTCCTGGGAGAGCGAATCGCGCTCGCGGATCGTCACCGTGCGGTCCTCAATCGAGTCGTGGTCGATTGTCACGCACCAAGGGGTGCCGATCTCGTCCTGGCGGCGGTAGCGCTTGCCGATCGAGCCACCCTCGTCATATTCGGTCGTCATCAGCCCGCGGAGCGCTTCGAACGCTTCACGCGCCAGCTCTGGCTGGCCATCCTTTTTGACCAGTGGCAGCACAGCAACCTTCACCGGCGCTAGCCGCGGGTGGAGGCGCAGCACGGTCCGCACGTCGCCCTCCACCTCCTCCTCGTCATAAGCGTCGACAAGGAAGGCGAGCGTCGCGCGGTCGGCGCCGGCGGCCGGCTCAATCACGTGGGGCACGTACTTCTCGCCGCTGGCCTGATCAAAATATTCGAGCTTCTCGCCGGAAAACTCGCTGTGCTGCTTTAGGTCAAAGTCGCCGCGATTTGCGATTCCCTCAAGCTCCGACCAGCCAATTGGGAAAAGGTATTCGATGTCGCTGGTGCCGCTCGAATAGTGGCTCAGCTCATCCTGCTCGTGGACTCGCAGCTGGAGATGATCGGGACGAATCCCTAAATCGGTGTACCAACTGAGGCGCTCATCGCTCCAATACTCAAACCACTTCTGCGCTTCGGCCGGGGGAACGAAGAACTCCATCTCCATCTGCTCAAATTCGCGCGTGCGGAAGATGAAGTTGCCGGGCGTAATTTCGTTGCGGAATGACTTGCCCACTTGGGCGATTCCGAACGGGGGCTTCTTGCGCGAGAACTGCAGCACGTTCTTGAAGTTGATGAAGATGCCTTGCGCCGTCTCCGGCCGCAGGTAAGCGACGGAGCCGGAATCTTTCAGCGGGCCGACCGTCGTCTCGAACATCAAGTTGAATTCGCGCGCCTCGGTCAGCTCGCAGTCGGGGCCTTCGCCGGGCGGCTTTGAAGGCTTGTTCGGGCAGGCCAACTGATCAAGGTGATCGGCGCGAAAACGCTGGCCGCAGTGCTTGCAATCAACCATCGGGTCGCTGAAACCGCCGACGTGGCCGCTCGCCTCCCAGACCCGAGGATGCTGGAGGATCGCTGAGTCGAGCGCAACGACGTCATCGCGCTGCGCTAGCAGCGAACGCCACCATTCGCCCTTGACGTTGGTTTTCAGCAGCACGCCGTAATGACCAAAGTCATAGGTCGAGCCAAGGCCGCCGTAAATCTCCGACGAGGGAAAGATGAATCCGCGCCGCTTGCAGAGCGCGACGATCTTGTCCATTGTCACTGCGTCTTCGGCCATTGCTCCATGCTACGGGGGCGGCGCGCGGTAACGCTCTGAGCCGCTCCTATACTTCGGCGGCGATGCCAACTTATGAGTACAGACGCCCCGACGGCACTACCTTCGAGATCATTCAGAAGATGAGCGATGATGCTCTGACCGTCGACCCCGAGAGCGGCGTGCCGGTAGAGCGCGTCTTCCATCCGGTTGCAATTCACTTCAAAGGCAAGGGCTTCCACAACACCGATTACGGCACCAAGCGGCGCAATCGTGAGCTTGAAGCATCGGCCAAAGAGGGCGCCGACAAGCACGATGCGAAGACCGCTGACAAAGCTAAAGCTAAGGCGGAGTCCTCGTCAGGCGATGCGCCGAGGAGCGATCTGAAGCCGAAGGCGAAGAGTGAAGATAAGAAGCCCAAGCCGAAGCCGCCTGGCTCAAAGGACTAAGCCGCTTAGCCGTCGAGGAACTTCTGTACTTGGCGCTCGCGTGCTGCGGGGCTAACCGTAAGGCCAGCGCCACCATCGGGCAGCCTGACCGCTCCGTCGGGCCTGAGAACTGCGGGCGAGCCGCCACCGGAGGCGCCGATCGTGGCGGCTAGGCCGAGCAGCCCGCCGGCGCCCATGTCGGAGGAGATTGTCTGCGGCGCGCTCCAAGCGATCAGCGGCCAGCGAATGAAACCAAACGGCGAATGGAGCCGCGAGCGCATCGCATTGATGATCTTCTGCTGGTTGACGACGCGGGTGAGATCGCTATCGGTGGGGTTGCACTGGTTCTTTCGCGTCCGCGCCAGCGCCAGCGCCTGCTTCCCATCGATGTGGTTTGTTCCCGCTCTCAGTCGCAGCGTGTAGCCGCCGTTAGAGAAGCCGCCGTTGATCTTTGAGATCACGCAGCCGCCAGTGAAATCGATCCCGCCCATTGAATCGATCAGCTCGGGGAACTTCTCGAAGTTGACGACGATCACGTGGTTGATCTCAATCCCAAGGTAGGAGCGCAGCGTGCGGACCGAGAGCGCCGCGCCACCCAAGGCGAAGGCGGCGTTGACCTTGGCTACGCCGTAGCCAGGAATCTCGACAGCGGTGTCTCGCGGGATCGAGAGCTTCGAGCCGTGGCCGCCGCCAACTCGCATCAGCTGAATTGAGTCCGAGCGACTCGGGCCAGAGGTAGCGGCGCCCGGCTCTTTCGTTCCCTTTGCGCGCAGGTCGGAGCCGAGAATCAGCACGTTGGTCGGCGACACAATCGGCAGTCCGCCTTGGTTTAGCGCCGCTTTCGCTTTGCTGCCAACTTGGTCTTGAAGGAGCTGAGCGCTGAAGAGGAAGATCGCGAAGCTCAGCAGCGTCCAGCCGACGACGGCCAGCACAAGCGTCTTGATGATCCGCCGCAGCGTCCACTTCTTGCGCTGGCGCTTTGCCCGCGGTGGGCTTGGCTGGCGCGTTCGGCGCGGCTGCCGTGGTGGCTTGCCGGGCGGTTCCGGTGGCTCCGTTGCGCGCGCGCGCGGGCGTGAGCGGTAGACCTTGTAGCTGGCGGTTGGGTCGCGCTCTGGCGGCTCGCGCGGCTTTCGAGGGTCGGGTGACACTGCCGGTATGGTGGCGGCTGTGGCGGCTAACTGCGCAATTGGCGTTGACATAGGGGGCACGAAGATGCTCGTCGGCGTTGTCGATGAGTCGCTCGGCGTGCTGCACCGGATTCAGCAACCATCGGCAAGCGAAGACGCCAGCGAGCTGCTCGATCGGCTCGCGGGAATGGTTGAGGAGGCGACAGAGGCGGCTCCCGGTGAGGTCGTCGGCGTAGGCTTCGGCGTTGCCGGCGTCCTTGATGCGAAGGCTGGTGTAATCGCCGCCTCGCCGCACCTGCCCCTTGCCGGCCTGCCATTTGAAGCCTTGATGGGTGAGCGCCTTGGCGTGCCCGTCGCCGTTGATAATGACGGCAACACCTCAATGCTGGCCGAGTGGCTCCACGGCGCCGCAAAAGGAACTAGCGATGCGGTAATGCTGACCGTCGGAACCGGAATCGGTGGCGGCATCGTCGCAAATGGCCAGCTCGTGCGAGGCAGCAGCGGTGGCGGCGCTGAGTTTGGCCACATGGTGATCGAGCAGGACGGCGATCAATGCAGCTGCGGTGGCCACGGTCACTTTGAATGGTACGCGTCGGGTGACGCGATCGGCCGCGCCGGCAAGCGGGCGCTCGATGCAAACCCCGATTCTTTGCTCGCGACCGCCGCTGAAGGGCGCGAGCTGACCGGAGCGCTTGTCACCGAGCTCGCCCATGACGGCGACCCGGCCGCGGTCGAAGCGGTCATTGAAGTTGGCCGCAGGCTGGGGCAAGGGATGGTTTCGATCACCAACATCTTCAACCCACAGCTGATCGTCGTTGGCGGCGGTGCAATCGCCGCCGGTGACCTGCTGCTGGGTCCGGCGCGTGAAGTGGTCGCGAGCGAGGCGCTCGCCTCGCTCGGCGCCAACGTCTCGGTCGTGCCAGCCGAGTTTGGCGCCGATGCTGGCCTAATTGGCGCCGCCGTCTTAGCCTTCGATCAGTCTGCGCGAGCGTGAGCGCCGCCGCTGGCGGGCGGCTGGTCGTCTGCCCAACACCGATCGGCAACCTTGAGGACGTCACGCTCCGCGTAATTGAGGCGCTGCGCAGCGCCGCCGTGATCGCCTGCGAGGACACTAGAACAACGAAGGTCCTGCTTGACCGCTACGAGATTACGACGCCGCGCGTGCGCTACGACGAGCACGCCGAGAAGCGCGCTACCCCCGCCCTGATCAGGCGGATCGCCGGTGGCGAGACGGTGGCGCTCGTCAGTGATGCCGGTACCCCGCTGGTCAGCGACCCCGGTTTTGTTCTGCTGCAGGCCGCTCTTGCGGCGGGGCTAGCGGTCGAGGTGCTGCCGGGCCCGAGCTCCGTGCTGACTGCGCTCGTGGCCTCAGGACTGCCGGCCGAGCGCTGGCGCTTCGTCGGCTTTCTGCCGCGAAAGCGCGGCGAGATGCTCAAGCTATTTGAGAACGAAGAGACACTCGTTGCCTTTGAATCACCGCGGCGGGTAGCTGCGAGCCTGAAGTTGCTCGCTGAGCTCGACGCTGAGCGGCCGGTTGCACTGTGCCGCGAGCTGACAAAGCGCTTTGAGGAGGTTGTCCGCGGCAGCGCCGCTGAGCTGGCCGGGCGCTATGGCGCTGCTCCACCGAAGGGCGAGGTGGTGCTGGTGATCGGCGCTGGGCAGGCCGGCAGCAGCGACCGTGCCAGCGCCGAGCAGGCGCTGCGTGAATTGGTCGCAGCCGGCGCCAAGCCGCGGCCTGCGGCGACCGCGGTCGCCGGGCTAACCGGGCTGAGCGCTAACCAGCTCTACCGAGCTGTCGCCGCCTCTGGCGACTGAGCGGGAGTTAGGCCGCTGGAAAGAGCTGCGCCAGCGCCGCGCTGCGCAGCTGCGGCGCCATGAAGTGGAAGGTGACGCCGACGCTGAGGTCCTGCGGCCTGGACGGCAGCGCAGCAAAGTCGATGGCCGGCTCGAGCACTTGGCTTACGACGAACTCGGCGCGCAGCAGTGGATCGATGAACGAGAAGAGCGAGCGGTAGAGCGTGGGGTCATCGGGCCGCTGCGCGGCGGTTAGGGGGATCGCCAGTGGCGGCAGCTCGCTCGCACCGAGCAGGTCGCCGTCGTCGAGCCGCGGCGTCATCAGGAATGCTGAAACACCGGGCCGCCCGCGCACAAGTAGCGACCACAGCAGCACGTCGGCGCCGCGCACGTCGGGAAGAAAGCCGGTGTGAACGTGGATCACGCGCAGCCCCGGCAGCTGAAGAATTTCGGCGGGCATGATGCCTCCGCCTGTGAAAAGCAGCAGCCCCGCACCGCTGGCGGCGATTGCCTCGCGCAGCGCCGGGTCGCGGTAGCCGCTAACGGCAACGCGCTCGACCGGCGCGCCAAAATCATCGTAGGAGAAGGAATCGAACATCTCGCAGATCAAGCCGTCCGGGTCATCTAGCTGGCCGGCGAGCCCGCTCGTGATCGCGGCGACCAGCTCGCGGCTTTTGGCGCGAGTGCGGTGCGGGTGGAAGTTGTGCGCTCTCTCCTGAGCTTTCTCAGCCTTCACAAGGCCGCGGCCGGTGACCTTCGAGAGCGGTCCGCTGCGCGGATCTTTGATCATCAGAATTATCCGCTCCGGCGCTATCCCTGCGCGCTTCATCCGCGCTAGGTAGGCGCGCGCCTGCGGCCCTTCCCAGGCCAGCACGGTCAGCGGAATTTGGCGGCTCACTGCGCACCTGCGCTGCTGGCGACGGCGGCGCTGAGGCTTCGCTGTGCCCAGTCGCTTAGCTCAGCGCGCAGCGGCAACTGCTCGTTCTGCTCGATCGTCTTCAGCGCGCTGTTTAGGCACTTCAGCGACCAGCCGTCGGCGTCGTTGCCGGCCGCTGCAGGCTCAGCGTTCATGAGCAGGACGCAGGCTGCGCCAGCCACGACCTCCGGCGCTGCTGGCGGCGCGTTTTTATCCGGCTTCCAGTCGGCGCTGTAGTCGGCTTGGAGCCGCTTGAAGACGTCGATCTGGCGGCAGAGCTCGTCAATCTCGTCGCGCTCCTTGCCCGTTGCCACGGCGCCGCTGCCAAGTTTCGCGCTAATAACGGCTGCGCTGCTGATCTGCCCTTCCGTCGCGGCTGCAGCGGCGGGCTGCAGCGCGACGACCTCGGTGATTATTTCGGCGCGCTCAGTGCTCATCAAGAAGCTCCGCGCTGAAGATAACGCTCTGCCTTCGCGGCGATCACGTCGGCGGCAACGGCGCCGCTGCGGCCAACGTTGTAAACGTTCGCGTCGCGGGCGGCGCGAATTGATTGGGTCCAGCCGCCGCGCTCGCCGACCAGCTCCGCGACTGCGGCAGCAATCTGCTCGTCGCTGCCGGGCGCGACGACCTTGCCGATCTGCTCGCGCACGCTTGCTTCGAACGGTTCTATCCCAAGATCCTCATAAGCGGGATTGTTGACCTTGCGCGCAACGTCGATGAAGAGCACGGGGCGCTCGGTTCCAAAGGCGAATTCGAGCGCAGCCCCGGACCAGTCGCTGACCATCAGGTCGGCGCGCTGGAGCGAATCCTGCGAGGCGACGTTCTCTTCAAGCGAGAAGTACTGATTATTAGCGAACCGCGCAGCGAGCTGATCAAGCGCTTCAGGAGTGTGCTTGCGCGTCATTGGGTGCGGCCGCGCGATCACCGTAGCGCCGGTCGCCAGCAGCGCTTCAATCACAGCTTCGCCGCAGCTTTCAAAGATGCAGCTAGGCCCCCACGAGGGCGCAACGACGATTAGCGGCGGGTCGTTGGCGGAGCGCTGCTCGTCGCTGAGCTGCGCGCGCCGCTCGATGATCGTGTCAAGCCGTCCGTAGCCGTGCTCAATTAGCTCCTTGGCGGGCAGCCCTAGGAGCTCCTCGCGGCGGCGCGTTTCAAGCGCCATGTAAGGGCCGACGCAGAGGATCGCCTCATAGAAGTCAAAGCCGTCGGGCTCGTAGATCATGTGCGTGCTGGCCATCGAGTGGTGGACGTAAAGGTGCTCAGTTCCCAGCGAGTCGGTTAGGCGGCTCTTCGCCAGCAGCTTCGTGCCCAGCTGCGGCACGGTCGCAACAACTACGCCAGCCTCCATCGTCTGGAAGGTAATGCTGCGCCCCACGCCCTCACCAATGTTGAAGACGTGCATTCCCGCTGGCGCTTCGCCAAGCAGTGGGTCGGAGTCGCTCGAAGTGAGGTAGGCGACCTCGTGGCCGTGGCGGCCGAGCAGCTCACTGATGATCGGCTCGTAGTGAGGCCACGAGCCGCCGTCCTCGGCGTAGAAGGTGATCGCCCGCTGGCTCTTCGTTAGCTTGCCGTACTTCGGCTTGCCGCCGCCTTTCTTGAACAGCGCCATTTTTCGCTCAGTCGCGCAGCGGGTCGAAGCGGGTGTCCAGTAGGCCGCGCTTGTGGAGATCCTCAAAGCGGTCGAGGTCCTCAACGGTGTCGACTTCGAGCCAGCCGCCCTCGACCGGGACGGCGTGAACGGCGATGCCAGAATTGATCAAGTGCTGGAGCAGGTCGGTCATGTACATCGCGTCCGGCGTGCGGCCGCCGAAGCGCGTTTCAGGATTGATTGCGTCGATTGCGGCAACGATCTGTTCGGCGCCGCGGGCGGAAGCGTGGATTAGGCCCATGTATTGCCCTTCGATTTCATCAAGGCTCGTCGGCGGGTTGCCAAGCTCGATCACATTGCCGTCGTTATCGAGCCGCAGAGTCTCAGCGTCCTCAAGCGGGTCTTCCATCCGCATCGCCCAAAGGCTCTGCCATCCGAGGTCGATTGTGATCGCAACGTCAGATTCGTCGGCAAGCAGCGCTTTGACGATGTTTGGCTGGTAGATGATGTCGCCGTAGGCGATCAGCAGGTCGTCGCCGCTAAGTAGCTGCTCGCGCGCGGCGATCAGGCTGACGACCATGTTGGTCGAATCAAAACGCGGGTTATGGACGCGCCGGGTGCCATAACTCTCGAGCTGGTCGGCGCGGTAACCGGTGGCGATCGTGATGTCGCTGATGCCAACGCGCAAAAGCACTTCAAGCTGCCACTCCAGCAGCGGCTTGCCGGCCAGCGGCACGAGCGCCTTGGGGCGGTCTTCGGTGTAGGGCCGCAGGCGGTTCCCTTCTCCCGCAGCGAGGATGATTGCACGCGTCATTTAGCCCTTACCAATCAGTTGCCTTATTAGTGCGACGTCATCTGCGTTGGCCTCGCCGCGCTCGGGGTGCCACATCAACGCGACCTGCGGAAGTGTGGAGTGAATGATCGCCTCAACGCTGCCGTCGGGCGCGGTCGCAGCTAGCTCCCAGTCGCTGGGAACGGAGCTCGGCTCGGCGCCCCAGTTGTGGAACGAGTTGACGCTGCGGCCGTCGCGAATAGGCCAGTCCGTCGCCGCAGGGTGGGTAGTGATCGCGTGATCCTGAGCGACGTGGCCTTCCATCGCTACGAGCTCGCCGCCGCCGCTGTGAACGATCAGCTGCAGCCCACGGCAAACTGCCAGCAGCGGAATCTGCTGCTGACTGGCCTGCGCCAGCAGCAGCGCTTCAGTGCGGTCTCGCTCCGGCGCGGCGTCGGCGCCGCCTACAAGGTGGGCGAGGTCGTTGCCGCCGGTCAGAACTATTAGCGCCGGGTCGGCCTCGGCCAGCCAGGCGGCCGGGCTCTCCAGCGCGTTTGGCACCGCCAGCGCTGTCAGGCCGAGCACTTCCAGCAGGGTCGCCCAGCGCTGGTCGAGCGCGTCGCGACGCTCGTCGCGGCCAGCAAAAACCTCAACCCGCTGGCTAACCGCGGCCCGCTGCGCTGCGCCGCTCATCCGAGAATCTCAATCGTTCGGCTTGAGCAGTCAAGGCTTACGACGGTCGCTAAGGCGAGCGCATCGAAGCGCGCCTGGCCAACACCGATCGCGGCCGGAAGGCCCAGCTCGGCGGCGCGCACCGCCATGTGCGAATTGGCTCCGCCGTACATCGTGATTAGGCCAGCGATGTTGCGGGCGAGCATCCAGTCGTAGCCGGGGTCGGCGGTTGCGATTAGCACCAGCTTGCCCGCGACGTCGATCGTTGGGCCCTCCGGCGCGACGACAATCTCAGCCTGAACTGCACCGTTGGTTACAAAGTTCGGTTCGGCGTCGTCCTGCTCAAAGCAGCTTATGTCGCTGGTTGCACTGAGCTGCCCCGGCAGGCAGACCGCCTGGCTAAGCAGGTGTAGTTCAACCCCCTCGTCGGAGCGGCTCAGCAGGAAGTCGCGCGGGTCGGCCATCACTTCGCGGCATCGTAGGAGATCCTCGAGCGCCACGTGAGCGAGCTCATCGCGGCTGATCCCAAGTGAGTCGCCATATTCGTTAATCGCCTCGAGCGCGAAACTTAGAGCGCGCGTGAAGACAAACTTGCCCTCTTCGCGCCCGGCGATTGCGGCGCGCGCGAAGTGATCGAACGCGGCTGCGTCGATGCCGAGCCCAAGATCGCCAAGGGCGGCCGTGATCGCAGCTTCGCTTTGCGGCTGCCAGCTAAATTTGGTTTGCGCAGGTGGCTCGCTTGCGCGCTCAACGATCGGGCCAAGGTATTCATCTGCGGCGCCGGCGTAGCAAGCTGAAGTGATGTCGTAGGTACCGGGGCGCAGGTGGCCGTAACGGGCCACCAGCTCTTCCCAGCTGAGACTTCCCTGCTTGACCGCCCAAGCGTCGCTGCGCAAGCGGCTGAGTACGGTTTCGACCGAGGCCAGAAACTGGTCGGCCTCGTCGGCTGGCAGGGCGCCGGTCGCAACCAGCGAGCGCAGCAGACTGGCGGCGACGAAGCCGCCGCGGGCGAGGTGGGCGAAGACGGGGGTACCGCTGCGCCGCGCGGCGTCGAGCTGCGCGGCGGCGCGCTCCAGCGGTGCCAAGCCCGAAGCTTCGATCTCGTCGATTGTGGCCGCCAAGGCCGGGAGTACGGCTAGGTCGTCGTCGATCCGCGCGATACCTGCGGCCGTGATCTCACGCAGTGCGGCCTCGAGCGCTTCAACTTCGCTGGCGCTCAGGCCGCTGTCGAGCAGCCGCTGCGAGCTTTGGGCGAAACTGGGGTCGAGGCAGGTGAAAAGAATGTCGAATTCGACCTTGTCATGGAGCTCAGGCCTCGCTGCCAGCTGCGCGAGATAAGCCTCAACCAGCCGTTCCGAGAGCTCGTCTGGCAGTGAGGCGGGGATGAACGAGTTGAAGCTGGCGCGAACGTCCACGTAGGGGTGCCCGGCAACCTCAAAGAGCAGCGCGCAGGGGCGCACGTCGCGGTAGCCATACTCGGCTCGCTGCTGAGCCCAAACCTCGTCGGTGACAAGGTAGCGGTAAAGGCTGACGGCGAGCTGCTTTGGCGTCGTGCCGATGATCTCGGCCGGGTTCCAATCGCTCATTACGCTGAAGTGGGGGCTAGCGCCAAGGATCGTCGGGCCAGGCGCGCTGCGTGCACTGAGCGCTTTGCGCGTTTGCTCAATCACCTCATCGACGTCAGCATCGGCGACCGCCGCCGGGCCATGGGCCATCACGATCGGCCGCGCCTGGAGGATGTGCGTCTTGTCGCCGCAGACGGCAAACTCAATGTCGAGAGCGTCATGGCCAATCAGGCCTTCGATCCTACGCACCGTGTCCAGCACGCCGGCCAGCGTGGCGGGAACGCTGGCCGGGCTTTCACCGCTGCGATGGACAACCAGCGTTCGCACGTCACGCCCCGCTGTCACGGCATCGGTCTTCGCCGAGGCGTCGTCATAATTGATCACGTAGTAGGGCGCGCCGGTGGCGTGCGTGCGCGTCATCACGACGCCGCTCATCACGACGCCGGTCAGCATCTCCTGGACCAAAACCTGGTCATCGTGGGCGGCCTCGCCGTAGGAGGCCAGCACGTCGCTAATTGCTGCCGTCAAAGCCTGATCGGTGCGCTCAACATCAAGGATGCTGGTGTAGCGGCCGGCGCCCGACTCAAGCCAGCCGTCCTCGGAGCGGGCACTGCTGCGAACGATCAGCTTTTCACCGGCGAGTTCGGCCAGGATTCGCTCCGTGATCGTCTCTGGCTCGCGCGCCCATCGCGCGGCCGTGAAGGAAACCTGCGCGCCGATCACGCCGCCGTGGTCCATCGGCGCCAGCCGCTCGAGCGATTCGGCTTTGGTGCCAAGGATGAAGCGGGCTAAGTCCTGCTTGGCGTCGAGCTCGGCCCAGTCCCCTTCTAGGTCCACGGCGCCCACATCGAGCCCGGCATCGAGGCAGAGGGCAACGATGTCGGGGAGCGTGGCCTTCGCTGTCAGCCGATGATCGGTCAGCGCTGCAATTACAAGCTCGATCGCTTCGGGATCGAAGCGGACTATGCCGGCGAGCTCGGCGTTGGCCGCGTCGGTCGTCAGCTCGCGGCCGATTGCCTTCACCGTCGCGCCGTCATAAAGGACCTTCTCGGCGTGGTCCAGGTCGGCCGCTGAGCGGTCGCTGTAGCGGCTACGCCAGTGCGAATCGACCGCGACCGCGAGCTGGCCGGGCGCGTCGCGCAGCGCGGCGACCGACTGCGGGCGCAGGATCACGTCGGAGTAGGCAACATATGTTTGGCGCTCGCGTTCAAGCCCGGCAAGGTTGAGCGAACCGGCCGGGCCGCTGTGCTGCCAATCAGGGTTGAGCACGATCTGCACCTGCGGATAGCGCTCGAGAACCTCTTCGGCGCGGTAGCCGCCGACGAAACGGACCTCTACCTCTTCGAGCGCTGCGAGCGCTGCCAGAGTCCAGTCGAGAACGCGGCCGTGCTCAGGAATGTCAACGACCGCTGAGGGAAGCCCGCCCCATACTGCGCGGCCAGCACCGAGAATCACCGCGAGCGGCGGTTTGTTGGCGCTAGACACGCCGAAATCGTAGCGGCCACGCTCGGTGATGCTGGGCATCGGCTACCGAGCGTCGCAACGGCGCTCGCGTGATCTGTTGCGGCGCTGGAACGAGCTCCAAGCGACATTCGCGCGATTGCCTCAGAGTCGACCGATCGCACCTAATCTGGGCGCCGATGACAGCTCCGATTCTTCGATTGCTCGCAATTTCGCTGGTTGCCTTGGGCGCCGGCCCGGTTGCGAATGCGGCGGCTCAGTGGCAGTGGCCGCTTGAGCAGCATCGCCTGGCTGAGCGCTTCGATTTCGCGCGCAGCGATCGCTTTCGCGCCGGCGCGCATCGTGGCATCACGCTTAGTGGCGATCCAAGAGCGAAGGTAGGAGCCGTCTGCACTGGGGTCGCTAGCTTCGCTGGCAGGCTGCCCGACGGGCGCCTTGGCGTGACGCTGCGCTGCGGCCAGCTGGCTGCAACCGAGCTCGGCCTAGTGCGCCTGCAGGTCACGCGCGGCGAGTCGGTCGTCGCTGGCCAGCAGATTGGCTCGCTTGGCCCGAGTCGGCTGCTCACTGTCGGCGCTCGGCGCTGGAGCGACCGCGATGGTTACCGCGACCCGCTGGCACTGCTCGGCGTGGCCCCCGGCGGCTTGCCGCTTGCCCCGTTGGCGCCGCGCGGGCGACGAGCCACGCCGCCCCCGCAAGCGTCCTCGCGTTTGCCCTCGCGCGCTGGCGAAAAAGCCCAGTCGCCGGCCTCGTGGCTACTTGGCGTAGCTTGGCTTGGCCTTGGCGTTAGCGGCGCGGCAATCGGCGCTGGGATTGCGCTGAGCGGCCGCCGTGAGCGCAGCAAAGTGTCGGCGGCAGCGGTGCCCCGGCCCCAGCGCTAGCACTGATCTGACCGCGGCCCCACCGCGTGCCTGCGCGCCCGCTAGCGTTCAGCCCAATGGCTCGGCCTGCTTTCTACGTAACGACACCGATCTACTACGTCAACGCTGCCCCCCATCTGGGGCATGCCTACACGTCGATCGCGGCCGACGTGCTCGCCCGCCACCACCGCCAGCGCGGCGACGACGTCTTCTTTCTGACCGGCACCGATGAGCATGGCGAACCGGTAGCGCTGGCCGCCGCCGCTGAGGGCCTTGAGCCGCAGGTACTGGCCGACCAGAACGCTGAACGTTTCCGCGCGCTGATGCCACAACTTGAGGCCAGCAACGACTTCTTCATCCGCACCAGCGACGAGCAGCACGTGGCGGCAGTGCAAGAAATTCTTGAGCGCGTTAAGGCCAATGGTTACGTCTATGAAGGCACCTACGAAGGCTGGTACTGCCCGCGCTGCGCAGACTTTAAGACCGCGCAGGAAGTAGCTGAAGGAAATACCTGCCCAATCCACAACATTGAGCTCACTCGCGAAAACGAGCAGAACTGGTTTTTTCAGCTGTCAGCTTTTCAGCAGCAGCTCGAAGAGCTATTCGATGGCCAGCCGGACTTCGTCCAGCCGAAGACGCGCTACAACGAGGCCCGCTCATTCCTTGCTGGCGGGCTACAGGACGTGTCGCTTTCGCGCCGTGGAATCGACTGGGGAATTCCCGTTCCGTGGGATCCACAGCAGACGGTCTACGTGTGGTGGGATGCGCTGCTCAACTACTACACGGCGCTGACCTACGCCGAGCCAGGAGAGGATCTGGCTGAGCGTTTTTGGCCCGCCAATTATCAGCTGATTGGCAAGGACATCCTCAAGTTTCACGCGATCTACTGGCCGGCGCTGCTGATGGCCGCTGAGCTTCCCGTGCCGCGCCACCTCTTCGTCCACGGTTTCCTGCTGATGGACGGTGAGAAGATGAGCAAGTCGCTGGGCAACGTGCTTGATCCATTCGCCGTGATCGAGCGCTACGGCGCCGACGCGCTGCGCTTCTACCTGCTGCGCGACGTTCCGTTTGGCTCCGACGGTTCGGTCTCGGCGGCCTCCTTCGAGGCCCGTTACGAAAACGAGCTGGCCAATGAGTACGGCAACCTCGCGGCGCGCACGATTGCGATGGTTCACCGTTACCGCGACGGCGTCGTGCCGTCGGCAGAGCTCGATGCTGAACTGGCGAGTGACTTTGATGGCCTGCCCAGCCAAGTAGCCGAGCTGATTGACAAGGCTGAAGTGACGCAGGCTTTGGAGGCAATCTGGGAGCGCGTGCGGCGCTGCAACCAGTATGTCGAAGAGAGCGCTCCCTGGACGCTTGCAAAGGAAGAGGCGAAGGCCGACCGGCTCGACACAGTGCTCGCGACGCTCTGCGAAGCGCTGCGCTCGCTGACTGTGCTGCTGGCGCCGTGGCTTCCGGCCAGCGCTGAAAAGCTGCTCGGCGCGCTCGGCGCCAGCGACGACAGCTACGCAGCGGCCAGTTTTGGCGGCGGTTCGCTCTCGGCAATTGAGCAGATCGCGCCAATGTTCCCGAAAGATTCTGGCGAAGAAAGCTAACGGCGCAGAGATGATCGACAGCCACACTCATCTTGATTTCTGCGAGCCACCAAACGCGCAGCTCGTAGCCGAAGCGCTCGATGCTGGCGTGGGAAAGATCCTCACCGTAGGAACCGACGCTTCCAGCTCACGCGCGGCGCTGGCCTCCGCGGCCGAATTTCCATCGGTCTTCGCAGCCGTCGGCCACCACCCCAATAACGCGACCGGTTTCTCCGGCGCCGACCGCGCCGAGCTGCGCGAGCTGGCCGCCGACCCGCTCTGCCACGCGGTTGGTGAGACCGGCTTTGACCAATACCGCGAAGGGGCGCCGCTTGAGGATCAGCGGCTGGCCTTCGAAGCACAGATTGAGATCGCCGGCGAACTGGGCAAGCCGCTGATCATCCACACCCGCGACGCGGACGATCTTTCGATCGAAACGCTGCGCGAACAGGCCAAGGACGTGCGCGTGATTCTGCACTGCTTTACGATGCCCACGCGGCTCGAGGAATGCCTCGCCGAAGGCTGGTGGATCTCATTCGCCGGAAACGTCACTTACCCAAAGGCGGTCGACTTGGCTGCCGCGGCAGCGCTCGTCCCGGACGACCGCCTGCTGGTTGAGACCGACGCCCCTTACTTGACTCCGCAGCTGCGTCGCCGTGAGCGCAATACGCCAGCGAACGTAGTTCAAACAGCTGAGTTTGTGGCTGCGCAGCGAGGCGTCGATTACGCCAGTTTTGATCTCCTGATCGAGCGCAACGCGGCCGAACTGTTTGGGTGGTGAGCGAGATCGCCGCCGAGGGAGAGGGCGAGCTGCCGGTCCAGCCAAGCCTTCGCAGAATTCGCCAGTTCGACGTTCGCCCAAAGCATGACCTCGGCCAAAACTTCCTGATCGATTCAAACATCCTCGGCGTGATTGAACGCCTCGCCGAACTCGGCCCGGATGATGTTGTGCTTGAGATCGGTGGTGGGCTTGGCGTCCTCAGCGAGCATCTTGCGCCGCTCTGTGGCCACCTGCACGTGATTGAGCTTGACCCAGCTTTAGTGCCGGCGCTCGAAGACGCGCTCGCGCCGAGCACCAACACGACGCTGCACGTTGGAGATGCGATGGTTTTGGATTTCGGCGAGCTAGATCCACCGCCTACGAAGGTCGTCGCCAACCTTCCCTATGGGATAGCCGCGACGGTCATTCTGCGCAGCGTCGAGCTGCTGGGGCAGGTGACGCGCTGGGTTGCGATGGTTCAACGCGAGGTCGGCGAGCGCTTCGCCGCCAGCCCCGGTCAGAAGGCTTACGGAGCGCCGTCAGTGATCGCGCAGCTCAGCTGCGAGGTGCGCGTTGCCAGGGCGATCTCGCGCAACGTTTTTCACCCGGCGCCGAACGTCGACTCTGTTTTGATCACGCTTGACCGGACAGGCCCGCCGCCGCCCGACGAACTGCGCAAGCTCGTCCGCGCCGCCTTCGCCCACCGCCGTAAGGCGCTGCCGCGCTCGTTGGCCACGGCCGGATACGGGGGAGCTGACATTCGCGAGCGCGCCCGCGCAGCGCTTGGGCGGCTCGGGCTCGCGCTCGACGTGCGCGCGGAGCGCCTTTCGCCCGATCAATTTCGCGCGCTGCTTGAGGAGCTTGCGCGATGAGCGCGCTGCGCGAACTGGCTCCGGCCAAGATCAACCTCGGTTTGACGCTCGGCCCGCTGCGCGAGGACGGCCGGCACAGGTTAGTGACGGTGATGCAGCCGGTGGCGCTGTGCGATTCGTTGGAACTTGTGCCGGCCGAACTTGGCAGCAGCGGCGACCAGACGCTCTGCCTAGGCGTTGACGGTGAGAACCTCGTCGACAAGGCGATTGCCGGCTTCCGCGAGGCCAGCGGTTGGCGCGGCGCTGCGGTTCGGATCGAAATTGAGAAGAAGATTCCCGTTGCCGCTGGGATGGCCGGCGGTTCGGCCGACGCTGGCGCGGCGCTGCGCCTGCTTTCGCGCGTCTCGGGGATCGCAGATGCGGAGTTGCTGATGGCCCTTGCGCGTGAGCTTGGCGCCGACGTGCCAAGCCAGCTTCAGCCGCGCCGCTACCTCGCCAGTGGCGCTGGAGAAGAGCTTCGGGTACTCCCCGACGCTGCTCCGTTTGGCGTGCTCGTAGTGCCGTCAGGCCACGGGCTTTCAACCGCCGACGTCTTTAACGAGGCCGATCGACTTGGCCTTCCGCGCAGCGCCGCTGAGCTTCAATCACGGCAGGCGGAGCTTGCTGGCGCGCTCGCCGCCGGCGGTGCTTTTGCGCCGCCGGAGTTGCTCGTCAATGACCTTGAACCGGCCGCCGTATCGCTCGCGCCGGAGCTCGCTTGGACGCTCGACGAGGTTCGTGGAGCCGGGGCTCAGCACGCGATGGTCTGTGGCTCGGGGCCAACGGTGATAGGGCTCTTTAGCGACCTCGGCGGCGCCCGCGGCGCGGCGCTCGCGCTCGCTGGCCGGACGCCAGCGCCGTTGGCCGTTGAACCGTGGTACCCAAGTGTGATGCCGGCGGCCACTACTGACGGGGTGGCAGAGTGAAGATCTTGCCGCTGATCGGTGCCGCCGCGCTGGCCTTCGCCCTGATCAATAGGCGCAAGAAGCTCGAGCCGCCGCTGCTGATCGGTGGAATCATTGTGGTCGTCGGCCTCTGCGCCTACGGCAGTGGCTACGTCGTGTTACCAAACCTCGAGGAGCTGCTGACCGGCATCGGCTCGACGCTCGGTGACTGGACTTACCTGCTCGTCGGAGTGCTGGCCTTCCTTGAGACTGGGGCTTTCGTCGGGCTGATCGCGCCAGGTGAGACGGCGATGATCGTTGGTGGCGTCGTCGCCGGCCAGGGCGTGATCTCACTGATCACGCTGATCGGAGTCGCCTGGTTTGCAGCAGCAATGGGGGACCTCGTCAGTTATGAACTCGGGCGGCGACTGGGCCGAGAGTTCATTGTCAAGCACGGGCCGCGCTTTGGCATGAACGCCGAACGGCTTGCGATGGTTGAGACGTTCTTCGACAAACACGGTGGAAAAGCGATCTTCATCGGCCGCTTCGTTGGCATCGTTCGCGCCGTCGCCCCATTTCTTGCTGGCTCAAGCGGAATGCCGCTGCGCAAGTTCCTCCCCTACGACATCCTCGGCGCCGGGCTCTGGGCGACGACCTTCATCATGCTCGGCTACGTCTTTTGGCAGAGCTTCGCGACCGTCCTGAAGGTTGCCAAGGAGGGCGCGCTGGGGCTGGGAATTGTGATCACGGTGATCGTCGCTGTGGTCTGGGTTGTGCGCCACCTGAGCAAAGAAGAGAACCGCACCGCGCTGGAGCAGAAAATGCTTGCCGCGCTTGATCGCCCAGGGCTGCGCTTTCTCAAGCCGCTGGTGGGCTGGGCGCAGGGGCCTCTTCGCTTCTTTATTGCGCGGATTACACCCGGCACGACCGGCCTCGACTTGACCACGCTGCTGGCCTTCGTTGCCGTCGGCACATTCGCCTATTTCGGCTATTGGATTGTGATCGCCGACCGTGGCTATGGGGCGATCGACCAGCAGGTCCAAGGCTGGGCGGTTGACCTTTACAACCCGACTGCAGTGACCGCCGCTGAGATATTCACGACGCTCGGCGCTCCACTTCTGATGTTCACGCTCGTCGGCGTTGTAACGATCGCGTTGCTGCTGCGCCGCCACTTTTTGGAAGCCTTCGTTATCGGTGCGGGAATGGTGATGACGTTCGCTTCGGTTCAGCTGGGCAAGCTGGTGCTCGATCGGCCGCGCCCGCCCGGCGCGCTGGTCGATGCAGTCGGTTCTTCGTACCCATCAGGCCACACCGCCTACGCAGTTGCCTGGGTTGTGCTGGCTGCGATCGCAGTCCGTCTGATTCCAGCGCTGAAGGGCAAGTGGTGGATAGTCGGGGTTGCCTTTGCCGTTCCAGTTCTCGTTGGCGTCACGCGCGTGTACCTTCAAGTTCACTGGCTATCCGACACGCTCGGCGGCGGCGGCGGCGCGACGGCCTGCTTCGCGCTGATGGCGATCATCGCCCTATTCGTCAAGGTCGTGCGCGATACTGCCGTGAAGAAACCGAATGGATAACGAATCGATCATCTTGCTCGTCGGCGGCTTTAGCGCCGTCTTTGGCACCGCCGCTTGGGTTGGGCTTATGGCCGCCCCTGCCTGGCAGTCCTACAGCACTCTTTGGCAGCGGCTAGCTGGCGTCTTCCTTTCGCTCTATGCGCTCGCCGCCTTCATTGTTGTTGGCGTCGCGCTTGGCGCGGTTGTGATCTGGTTCTGGGATCGCGTCGTCGCCTGAATACTGATCGCGCGTAAACTCGTCCCATGTCGACGTCGGCCCGCCGCAGCTCTGCTTCGTTCGATCTTCAGGCGCTTGAGGCGATCACAGACGCCGTTGAGTCGGGCGCCGGGCTGCCTGAGGTTGTTCGCGCCGCCGCGCGGGCGCTAGAGGCGAGCCTCGCGGTAAGCGATCGCGCCGGCCACGTGCTGGCTGTGGCGGCGCGCTCAAGCTCCGATGAAGCCTCGCTACTGGCCGACGGTAGCGGCGTGCGATTGATTGAGCTGCGCGTAAGCGACGCGCCCGTTGGGGTGCTGCGCTTGCGCGCCCGCGGTGAGCTTGACGGGTCGCTGCTGCGCCTCGTCACGACTTTGATCAGCTCTGAGGTTGAACGAGTCCGCGCGCCTTCGCGCGCCTCGGCAGAAGCTGCCGAACTATTTCTGCTTGCTCTGCTGGCCCGCGAGATCGATGACGGCGTCGCCATCGTGGCGGCTGCTGCTGAGCTGGGAACGAGCCTTGAAGGTGGCGCCAGCGTGATCGTCGTCCGTGCCCACGCCCACGTGGCTGCTGGCGAAGGTCGCCGCGCGCGCGTGCTTTCGCTCGTTGATCGCGCAGCTCGCGGCGTGGTTGCGGATTCGCTGAGCGCGTTGACGCCGCCGCGTGAGCTGCCGGGCGACGACGTAGCCGTTTTGCTGGCAAGCGGCGACGATGCGGTGGCCGCTCGCGCGGGGGAAGCAATCCGCGGTGAGCTGCTCTCCGGCCTACCCGGCCACACGATCACGATCGGCCGCAGTCGCCCCTGCGACGACCCGGCCCAGCTCCACCGCGCTGCGGCCGAGGCGCTGTTGGCCGTCAACGTCGCGGAAGGCGACGACGAGAACCCACTTTTGGCTTTCGAGCAGACCGGCGCCTACAGGCTGCTGCTCTCGGCGATGGCCGACAACCCAGCTGAGCTTCAGCGCTTCTACGCAGAAACGGTCGCGCCGCTGGCCGCGTACGACGAGCAGTACGAGACCGACCTGATGCTTACGCTTGAGACCTTCCTTGAGGCCGATGGCAACGTTGCCGGCACGGCCCAGCGGCTCTTCACGCACCGCCACACGGTCCGTTACCGGCTTGAACGCGTGCGCGACCTTTGTGGCCATGACGTTGGCTCAAGCGACGGGCGCGAGAAACTCAGTCTTGGGCTCAAAGCGATGCGGGTTCTTGGTATTCCGCGGCGTCGTGGTCCGGCGGGCGAGCCGGGCCTAAGTGGCGGCCGCGTTTCGAAGCCGCGCTGAGCCGTGGCCGCCCACCGCCGGCGGCCAGCGATTATCATCAAGGCAGTCCCTATGGGGGGTGGTGTAACGGCAGCACAACGGCCTTTGGCGCCGTTAGTCGGGGTTCGAATCCCTGCCCCCCAGCTAGCAGACCTGCAGGTCTTCGCCCGGATGTGCGCTTTGAGCCGATGCGCTCTACGATGTCAGCGTGTCCGCTAACACAGCCGTCATTTTGGCCGCCGGCCAGGGGACACGCATGCGTTCGCGCACGCCGAAAGTTCTCCACCGCCTCTGCGGCCGACCTCTGGTCGATTGGGTGCTCATCGCCGCACGAGAAGCGGGCTGCACAAAGCTGATCGTCGTCGATGCTCCTGCGCGCCCGCTCGACGGGCTGCTCGGGGATGATGTTGAGGTAGTAGTCCAGCCAGAAGCGGACGGAACGGCCGGGGCGGTAGCGGCGGCGATCGACTCGCTGAGCGATTCCAGCCCGGTCGTGATTCTCAGCGGCGACGTGCCGTTGATTGACCCCGAAACCATTCGCGAGCTGATCGCAGTTCACGAGCAGAGCGCCGCCGCCGTCACGGTCGCAACTGCCTTGCTCGATGACCCGAGCGGTTACGGGCGCGTCGTGCGCAGTCCCGACGGTGGGCTGGAGCGGATTGTTGAGACGAAGACTGAAGGCGACGCGACGGCCGAAGAGCTCTTGATCACGGAGGTCAATAGCGGCGTCTATGTGTTCGACCCTGGCGCGCTCCGCGCCGCACTCCCAGGGGTTGGAAGCGACAACAGCCAGGCCGAGCGATACCTGCCGGCGGTACTGCCATTGATCGCGGCCGCTGGCGGCGTGGTGATCGCCCACGTGGTCGATGATCCTTCGATCTTGCTCGGCGTCAATGATCGCGTCGACCTCGCGGAACTCCGCGACCTCGCGCAGATGCAGATCATCGAAGCACACCTGCTAGGCGGCGTTGAGATCGTCGCGCCGGCCTCAACGCAGATCGACGTTGACGTGGAGATTGGCGCTGACAGCGTGATCGAACCGTTCAGCGCGCTTTGCGGCGCGACGAAGATCGGCGAGCGCTCGACGATCGGCCCCGACTCAACCTTGACCGATGCCACGATCGGCGACGAGGTAACGGTGCTGCGTAGCCACCTGACCGATTGCGAAGTGCGCAGCCAAGCCAGCGTCGGCCCCTTCTCGCACCTGCGCCCCGGTTCGCTGGTGCGTGAGCGCGCGAAGGTGGGCGCCTTTGTCGAACTGAAGAACGCCGACATCGGCGAGGGCGCGAAGGTTCCTCATCTTTCCTACGTCGGCGACGCTGACGTAGGCGCCGAAGCTAACCTCGGCGCCGGGACAATCACAGCCAACTACGACGGCGTAAATAAGCACCGCACGGTCTTCGGTGAGCGCGTCCATGGTGGGGTCCACGTTTCGTACATAGCGCCGGTCGAAGTTGGCGATGACTCGTGGACGGCGGCCGGCAGCGTGATCACTGAAGGCGTGCCGCCGGGCTCGCTGGCGATCGGTCGCGAGCGGCAGGAGAACAAGGACGGTTACGACGCGCGCATCAAGCGCGACGGAGCAGATAAGAAATGACCGATCTCGCGCCTAGACTTCCGATCGAGATGGTGACCACGCAGAGCAGCCTGCAGCCAGCGACCAGCATCCCGATTGATTACGACAAGCGGATGATGGTCGTCGCCGGGCGCGCTCACCCCGAGCTGGCGTCGAAGATCGCCGATCGCCTTGGTGTTGAGCTCGGCCCGGTAACGCTGAAGACATTCTCTAACGGCGAGGTTTACTGCCGCTTCGATGAGTCGATCCGTGGCGCCGACGTTTTCATTGTTCAGCCGACCTGCGGCAACCCGGCGACTGGCATTACGGCAAACGACGCCTTGATGGAGCTGATGGTGATGATCGACGCGGCGGTCGGCGCGTCGGCCCATCGAGTGATCGCCGTAACGCCTTGGTATGGCTACTCGCGCCAAGACAAGAAGTCGGCCCCGCGTGAGCCGATCAGCGCCCGGCTGGTGGCGCGGATGCTTGAGTCCGCTGGTGCTGACCGCGTGCTAACGATGGACCTCCACGCCGGTCAGGTTCAAGGCTTCTTCCAGATTCCGGTAGATCACATGACGGCAATGTTCATGCTCACCCAGTACTTCGAAGACCTTGGCCTTGGTGACCTCGTCGTTGTCTCGCCTGACGCTGGCCGCGTCAAGCTGAACAAGAAGTTTGCCTCGAAGATCGGCGCCGAGCTGGCGATCCTCGACAAGGAGCGCCCCGAGCACCAGGTAGCCGAAGTTGGCTACGTGATTGGTGACGTTGCCGGCAAGACGGCTGTCCTAGTCGACGACATGATCGACACCGCCGGTACTCTCGCCGTCGCAGGTCAAGCAGTTTTGGAGGCGGGTGCGACAAGCGTCTATGCCGCAGCGACGCACGGGATTTTCAGCGGCGCCGCTTGGGAGAACCTCGCCAGCGCCAACTTCGAGCAGGTCGTCGTCACCGACACCGTGCCGCTTCGCTCTGGCGCGCCGGAGAATGTTCGCGTTCTGACCTGCGCCGACGTGCTGACCGACTCAATTCGCAGGATCTTCACCGACGATTCCGTCAGCGAAGTCTTCGGCGGCGAGAACCAGCTCTTCTAACTGGAGTTGGCGCCAGCTCCCGCTCAGAGCGTGATGACCTGGTCCGGGGGGTTGCCGGAGAGCGCGGCGTATAGATCAGGGAAGCAGCCGACTTGCACCCCGGCCACCACCCCGGTGGGTACGCAGCTTCCGACCTCACCCTCGGCCAGCTTGCGTTCGAGCGCGCACTGGTCGCACATCATCAGCATGGTCCCCTGGTCCGCAGCGACCTTCGCGAGCCGCTCGCCGAGCGGATCACCCTCGCGCAGCACGTAGTTGTTGTCGTCAAAGAAGAACATGCCGACGACCTCGACCCCGTGGCTGCGCTGTTCGAGCTGCGGCAGGATCATCTTGCCAAGCTTGTAGCTGGCTGTGTGACCCGACGTCGAGAAGATGTAGGCGACCTTCACTTCTTGGCCTGCTCGTAGTACGGGTTGTCGCCGGAGCCGTGGTCGGTCACGTCGATGACGCGGTCGATCTCCGGGATGGCCTCGGTGATCGCGACCTCGATCCCCTGGCTCAAGGTCACGGTCGCCATGCCGCACCCCTGGCAGCCCCCGCTCAGGCGCAGGTACGCCGCGCCGTCCTCGATCGCGACGAGATCGGCCTGCCCGCCGTGCGCGGCGATCGACGGGTTGACCTGCTCATTGAGCACCTGGATCACCCGGAGCTCCAACGGGCCGGTCAGGTCGGATGGCGGCCGATCGCCGATGGCGGGGCTCGCCGGTGGTGCAGTCGCGTCACTGATCGGCTGGACGACCGGCTCGGGGGGCGGCGGCTTGTTGGGGTTGAGCACGGTCAGCCCCCCGCCCCCGGTCGCGTCGCTGATCCAGTCGACCGTCGCTCCGCGGAGGCGATGGCAGTCCTCGCTGGGCACGACGACGGCGAGCTCTCCGAGCTGCTGCACGGCGTCGCGCGCGCCCGCGTCGGCCAGCGGGCGCAGCGAGATCCCGCAGCTGTACTCGCCGTCGGCGCTCCCGGTGACCTGCACCCACATGGCCTGCTCGGACTCGCCGTCGGCCGTCACGCGAAACGCTAAGACGCGCTCGAGCGCCTCCTCAGTGATGGCGAGGATCTCGTCGTCGTATGGCGTGTCGTCGGTCACCGTTTCCGCTGTGTCGTCGGTCATCGTTTCCCCTCTGGCTGGCCGCCGGGCGAAGGTCGATGCCCCGCGACCTATGCTAGCGATATGGCCCGGGTGCTCCTGATCCTCCCGACGGGGACCTACCGCGCCCCGGACTTCCTGGCCGCGGCAGGCGTGCTCGGCGTCGAGGTCGTCGTGGCCAGCGAGCATCGCCAGGCGTTGTCGGGGGCGATGGGCGATCGTGCGCTGGTCGTCTCACTGCGCCGGCCCGAGGCCGCGGCGGACGCGATTGAGGCCCTCCACCGCCGCACGCCGCTAGACGGGATCGTGGCCGTCGACGACGACGGCCAGCCCGCAGCCGCGGCCGCCTGCGCCCGGATCGGCCTGCGCTGCAACCCGCCCGAGGCCGTGGCCGCGACCCGCGACAAGGCGCGGATGCGCCAGGCGCTGGCCGCCGCCGGTGTGCCGCAGGCCGAGTACCGCGTGGCGGAGGTGGGCGACGACGTGGCGGCGCTCGCAAGCGAGGTCGGGCTGCCGTGCGTCGTCAAGCCGGTCTCGCTGTCCGGGAGCCGGGGCGTGATCCGGGCCGACGACGCCCACGCGGCCGAGGCCGCCGCGCGGCGCATCCGGGCGATTCTGGGCTGCGCCGGCGAGGACGCCGACGGGCCGCTGCTGGTCGAGCGCTACGTGCCGGGCGCCGAAGTGGCGGTCGAAGGTCTGCTGCGCGCCGGGCGCCTCGAGCTGCTCGCGGTCTTCGACAAGCCCGACCCGCTCGAGGGCCCGTACTTCGAGGAGACGATCTACGTCACCCCCTCGCGGCACGGGGATGCGGCGCTGCGGCGGATCGAGCGCCTGACCCAGGCGGCCGCCGACGCGCTCGGCCTGCGCGAGGGCCCGATCCACGCCGAGCTGCGACTCGACGGCGAGCGGACTACGCTGCTCGAGCTGGCCGCCCGCTCGATCGGCGGCCTGTGCTCGCGCGCGCTGCGCTTCGGGGCCGGCGGATCGCTCGAGCAGCTGATCCTGCGCCACGCGCTGGGGCTCGGGCTCGACGACCTGCGCCGCGAGTCGGCGGCGTCCGGCGTGATGATGCTGCCGATCGCGCGCGCCGGCGTCCTCGTCGCGGTGCGGGGGCGCGAGGAGGCGCTGGCCGTGCCCGGCATCGTCGGCCTCGAGACGACCGTCGTGCCCGGCCGGGAGGT
>JBDNJF010000074.1:0-4432 GCA_041687955.1 Solirubrobacteraceae bacterium | reverse complement strand
GATGGCTCGGGCATCATCACCGGGTACTTCATTGGCACCGCGACCTTCGGGGCCACGACCCTCATAAGCGCTGGGTTAAGAGACACCTTCACCGCGAAGGTCAATGCCGATGGCAGCTACGCCTGGGCCGTCCGGGGTGGTGGGCCGCGTGATGACATGCCAGCTGGCGTCTCGGCACTCCCGGATGGCTCGAGCATCATCACCGGGCACTTCAGTGAGACCGCGACCTTCGGAAGCATAACCCTCATAAGCAGCGCTGGGTCATTCGACACCTTCACCGCGAAGGTCAATGCCGATGGCAGCTACGCCTGGGCCGTCCGGGGTGGTGGGACGGGTACTGACATGCCAGCTGGCGTTTCGGCACTCCCGGATGGCTCGGGCATCATCACCGGGTACTTCATTGGCACCGCGACCTTCGGGGCCACGAGCCTTATAAGCACAAGCGCTGGGGATGAGGATAGCTTCACTGCCCGCATCATCACTGCCGCGCCTCAGGCACCAGCAGGTGCCAGCGCTATCGCTGGCATTCTCGAGGTAACTATAAGCTGGAATGCCGTGGCAGGTGGATTTGTGAGCTCCTACACCGTAACCGCGGCCCCTGGCGGCGCCTCATGCACGGCCATGGCTCCTGCGACCAGCTGCACGATTACCGCCCTGACTGCTGGCAGCACCTACACCTCCACCGTCACCGCCACCAACCCGAAAGGAACGTCACCCCCTTCACTGGCAAGCAATGCGGTAACGCCAACCGCGCCCGCACGCTTTAATTTGGCGCTTTCAAAGTCTGGCACTGGCTCCGGAACGGTTACTTCATCACCTGCTGGAATTAATTGTGGAGCGGACTGTTCAGAAAGCTTCGTGGCCGGATCGTCGGTCACATTAACCGCGTCGCCAGCGGCCGGCTCAACGTTTGCTGGATGGAGTGGATCTGACTGCTCAATAAATTGCACAGTGATAATGAGCGCAGCGCGCGCCGTGAGCGCGGAGTTCACGAAGTCGTCATCATCGAATCTTTTCAGAATTCGCTCGGTGAAGGTTGGCGTGAAGGCTTTGACGTCCACTTTGGTTCTCCCAGGGCGTGGCACGCTCTCTCAGCGCGTTACGCGGACCGCCGCGAGCTTAACTGTCTGCAAAACAAGCAGGAAAGCAACAAAAGCAGGCCCAGTAAAACTGACCTGCAAGCTCAGCTCAGCAACGCGCACCGCGCTTCGCAAAGGATCACTGCGAGTCAGCGTGAAAACCACATTCAAGCCGACCGGCGGCCTGCCTGCAAGCAAAACCAAGCTCGTCACTCTGAAGAAATATCGTTGATAGACAAGAGTGCTTACATGATGATTGTCAGCCACCAGATTTCCGTTCAAGCCGCTACTGCTTTGCTGGCCGCGTTCGCGCTCGTATGCGGATTGGGAGGTGCGATCACCTCGGCCGCAGAAGCCGACACCTTCCCCGCGAAAGCGCACGCTGCTGGCAGCGAATCGGACTACATCGTCCTCTACAAGAGCGGTGCCAACCTCACCGCCAAGGTTCAGTCCGAAGAGGCCCGCGGTAACGACGTTCAGGATGTTTTTCGCAGCGCCGTCAAAGGCTTTGTTGCACCATTGGACGCAGCCGACGTGAGGCGCCTGCGCGCACGCAGCGACGTTCTGCTGGTTGAGAAGGACAAGCCGGTGAGGGCGCTTAGCGCCGGCCCCCGCAGCGGCCTTGCCGCCTCGTGGGGCCTGGACCGGATCGACCAGCGAACGCTGCCGCTGAACAGCCAGATCTCGACCAGCGAGAACGGCTTCGGCATCACCGCTTACATCATCGACACCGGCATCCGCGCCGACCACAACGAGTTTGGCGGCCGCGCAACGATCGGCTTCGACGCGATCGGCGACGGCCAGAACACGAACGACTGCAACGGTCACGGCACGCACGTCGCCGGCACGGTAGGCGGCGCAACCTACGGCGTTGCGCCACAGGTCTCGCTGGTCGCGGTTCGCGTACTTGACTGCCTCGGCGAGGGCTTCACCTCCGGCGTTATCGGCGGCATTGACTGGGCAACGGCAAACCACGCCCCTGGCGTTCCGGCGGTCGCCAACATGAGCCTCGGCGGCAGCTACTCGCCCGCACTCAACACTGCAACGCAGAACGCGATCACCGACGGCATCAGCTTCGCCGTGGCCGCCGGTAACGAGAGCGCCGATGCCTGCTACTCCTCGCCGGCCTCCACGCCGAATGCGATCACGGTCGCTGCGACCGAGTCAAATGACGCACGCGCCTATTATTCCAACTGGGGCAGCTGCATCGACATCTTTGCTCCCGGCAGCAGCATCACCTCGGCCTGGAACACCTCATCAACAGCGACCAACACGATCTCCGGCACGTCGATGGCCGCCCCCCACGTTGCCGGCGCCGCAGCATTGATCCTCTCCGGCAGCCCGTCAAGCACGCCGGCGCAGGTCGCGACCGCTCTGACAGCCGCGTCGACGACCGGGGTCGTCACCGATCCTGGCACCGACTCGGTCAACCGGCTGCTGTTCACCGGCGCCGCGTCGGTACCCAACCCAACGCCGCTCCCCGCGCCGGCGCCACCACCACCACCACCACCCACCCCTGCTAACGACAACTTCGTCAATGCCGTGGCGCTCAGCTCGCTCGCGGCGGTGACCGGCACGACAGTCTCGGCAACACACGAAACCGGCGAACCCGACCACGGCTCCGATTTCGAGTCGGCGGCATCGGTCTGGTACAGCTGGACGGCGTCGGCCGATGGCACGCTGGCACTCAGCACTCAGGGCAGTGGTTATGACACGCTGCTCGCGGCATACAGCGGCAGCGCCGTCTCGGGCTTGACGCAGCGCGCCGCCAACGACGATGCCAGCGGCGGTAGCTGGAGCCAGGTCAGTTTCAACGTTACCGCGGGAATCGTCTACCGGATCGCCGTCGACGGCTACCGCGGGGCGACCGGCACGACGAGCCTGGCCGGCACATTCATTGCCGGAGCGCCAGCCCCATACCCGCTTACGCTGACGAGGACAGGGGCTGGTAGCGGTTCGGTTTCTCTTAGCCCGGCTGGGATTGGTGAGCTGAATTGCGACCTGGTTTGCAGCTACAACTTCAGCCCTTCAACCAGCGTCACACTGACCGCGTCGCCAGCGGACGGTTCGTCATTCACCGGCTGGAGTGGATCTGGATGCTCCGGCACATCAACATGTGCGGTGACAATGAGTGCACCGCGCGCCGTGGCGGCGGAGTTTGCTGTTGTGCCGCCGCCCGTACGCTTTAATTTGGCGCTTTCAAAGTCTGGCACTGGCTCCGGAACGGTTACTTCGTCACCTGCTGGCATTAATTGTGGTTCAGATTGTTCGGCAATCTTGAAGAACGGATCGTCGGTCACGCTGACCGCAAAACCAACAACTGGTTCATCGTTTGCTGGCTGGAGTGGATCTGAATGCTCGGGCACTTCAACGTGCACGGTGACAATGAGCGCAGCGCGCGCCGTGAGCGCGGAGTTCACGAAGTCGTCATCATCGAATCTTTTCAGAATCCGCTCGGTGAAGGCTGGCGTGAAGGCTTTGACGTCCACTGTTGTTGTCCGCGGGCGTGGCACGCTCTCTCAGCGCGTTACGCGCAACCGCAGTGCAAAATCCGCCGCCGTGCTGACCGTCTGCAAAACAAGCGGCAAGGCCACAAAAGCAGGCACAGTCAAACTGACCTGCAAACTCAGCGCAGCAACGCGCAGCGTGCTTCGCAAAGCATCACTGCGCGTCAACGTGAAAACGACATTCACACCAACCGGCGGCCTGCCGACAAGCAAGCTGCAGGTCATGACGCTCAAACGCCGACACTAAGGAGATTCACACCATGATTGTTAGCCGCAAAATTTCCGTTCAAACCGTCACTGCCTTACTGGCCATGTTCGCTGCGGTCATGCTGCTCGCAGCGCTGCCCAGTCACGCTGCAGCTCTCAGCTGGTCATTACCGGCAGCAGATTTGTCGGACGGTCCCGCTAATAACGCCTACGGCGCGCAGGTTGCGGTTGGTGTTGATGGCGCCACAACCGTTGTTTGGACCCGCGATAATGGTTCCGACAGCATTGTCCAGGTGCGTACGCGCCCGGCGGGATCAGGCACGTTTAGTGGCGTTGTGAACCTGTCCGCCGCAGGGCAGAGTGCTCGCGATCCGAAGGTTGCGGTTGGTGTTAATGGCGCCACAACCGTAGTCTGGAGCCGCCTAGGGGATGGTTTCGAGCAGCTGATCCAGGCGCGTACGCGCCCGGCAGGGTCAGGCACGTTTGGTGGCGTTGTGAACCTGTCCGCCGCAGGGCAGAGTGCTCGCGATCCGAAGGTTGCGGTGGGTGTTGATGGCGCCACAACCGTAGTTTGGAACCGCAGCGCTTTCAACAACGTTCCAATCAATGACGTCTTGGCTCCCAACTTCATCATTCAGG
>JBDNJF010000073.1:0-3376 GCA_041687955.1 Solirubrobacteraceae bacterium | reverse complement strand
TGTCGGCCGGTGGCGGCTGGCGGAAGAGGCAGCGGTAGCACGGGCCGCGCCCGGGAGCAAAGACGCTTAGCTGACCTTCGAAGCCAAGGATTGCTGCTGACACAACTGGAATACCTAGCCGCACGCTGGCATCGTTGAGCAGGTAGCGGGTCGGAAAGTTGTCGGCGCCATCAACGATGATGTCCCAGCCATCAATGATCTCGATGATGTTTGAGGCGTCGAGCCGAGTCGGGTAGCCGACAACTTCAACGTCGGGGTTCAGTGCCTTAATTGTCTCGGCCGCTGAGTCAACCTTCGACGTGCCGATCCGCTCGGTCGTATGGATCACTTGGCGCTGCAGGTTCGACAGTTCAACGACGTCGTCGTCAACAATCCCCAGCGTGCCGACGCCGGCTGCCGCCAAGTAGAGCGCCGTTGGTGAGCCAAGGCCGCCCGCACCAAGTAACAGGACGCGGGCATCGAGCAGCTTCTGCTGGCCTTCAACGCCGACCTCAGGAACGAGCAGGTGACGGCTGTAACGTTCGCGCTGCTCGGCGCTGAAGCTGCGTGGCAGCTCGACCTCGTAACCGCGATCCTTCCAAAGCGTAAAGCCGCCGGCCATTGACTCGACATCCTCGTAACCCATCTCGGCCATCAGCGTGTGGGCGCCGAAGGCCGAGCGGATACCGGAGGCGCAGTAAATGATCACGCGCTGCGAGCGGTCGGGAACCACGCTCTCAAACCGCGTCTCCAGATAACTACGCGGGATGTGGACAGCGCCAGGCAGGATGCCGGCCGCTAGCTCCTCTGTTTCGCGGCAGTCGACAACGACGACGCCCTCGCCGAGCAGCTGCACGACCTCGGAGGGATCAACCTCTTTGATCTGCGCCTTGACCTGCTTGAGAAGTTCACTGCCTGACTGGCTCACTGCTGGACGCCCTTGATCGCTGGTTCGATACTTCAGAAAGGATAGCGCCGCAGCTCCCGGCGGTTGCGGCTCAGGATCAGCAGCATCGGCGTACCCTCTGAAGCGATGAATCGGCGGCTGCGACTGACACTGATGGCGGGCGCCTCGCTAATCCTGTTGGGGCTTCTCGGGTTTCTCCTTATCAGCGATCCGAACGCCGGCGGCTCGAAACTGCCGGCAACGCGCTTTGCCGGCGCAATCCGTCCTGAAATGCCGCCGGCCCGCTTCGCACTGCGCGACGAGAACGGGAAGTTGGTCACGGCAGCGTCGCTGCGCGGACAGCCAGTGATCCTCTCCTTCATGTACTCGACCTGCGAGGACGGCTGCCCGACGATGGCGCAGCAGATCCGCGGCGCGCTCGATCGCCTCGGCCGCAAGGTTCCAGCGGTCGCCGTCAGTGTTGACCCCGCCAATGACACGCAGGCCAGCGCACAGCGCTTCGTCGCTGCCCAGCAGCTTGGTGGCCGGATGCGGTTCCTGCTCGGAAGTGACCAGAGCCTTCAGCTGGTCTGGCGCCAGTTCGGAATCCGCCCGCAGGAGAAGGGCCTCGAGCACTCCGCCGTTGTGGTGCTACTGGACAGCTCGGGCCGCCAGCGCGTCGGCTTCCCGCTGAGCGAGCTGACACCGGAAGGGCTAGCCCACGACATCAACGTGCTGGCCGCCGAGCAGCGCGGCTGAGCAGCTCTTAGCGCTCGTCGCTGACCGACGGCCGTGCGCTGGCCGCGCGCTCCCGCTTGGCCTCGCGCCGCGCGCTCCACCAGAGCCCTGCGCCGATCACGAGGATCGGGGCCAGATACAGCAGCACGTGGTACCAGTGGGCGATGTGCGCCAGAGGGATGCTCATGAAGCGGCCGCCGACAGGAACCAAAGGCCCAGGCAGGTAAAGGCGACCATCACCAGCAACATCCAATACTGCGAACGGATAGCAACGCGCGGACTCTCCCAAGTCACCAGCGCCTTGTCATGCGCCAGCATAAGCGCGGCGACATGGCCGATCACGAGCGCTGCGACCTGCGCATACCAGATCGCATTGGCGCTAAGGACGGAGTAATCGATTCCTGAGCCTGATGTGCCGAAGATGTCGGAGCCGTCACCGAGCGGGTCGGAGATCAGGAAGACGATTCCCTGACCTTGGAAGACGAGCAGCGAAAAGTAATGCGCGACGACATAGGCCATTGCGATAGGGATCAGCGTGTGCGCGAAGCTGCGCGCCAGCTTGCCGACCGCCGGCTTGCCGGAGCCGGTGCGGTTCATACCGACGACAGCCAGCCGGTAGAGCCCAGCGACGAGGCCGACGACCAGCAGCAGGCCAACGCTGTAGGCGACCTCGACCGCCGCTCCTTCGGCAAAGCCAAGTGAGCTGAAAAGATTGGTCAACCGCTGCGCCAGCCCTGAGGCACCGGTCCAGACGGTCCCTTGCGAAAAGCCGTCAAAGCTGGTACTGCCAATCATCACGCAGACGACGGCCGCCGAGCCGGCGAGCTGCTCCATCTTCACCGCCCCGACCAGTGGCACGCGCAGCCGGCAGCGGCGATCCTGCCATTCCAGCGGCGCCAGCAGCGCAAACAGCCCAAAGGCGACGCCAAAGCCATCGGCGTTGCGGCACCACGTCTCTGCGCCGAAGCAGCTCATGCCGATCAGCATCACGGCGGCATAGACCAACGCGACAATCACCAGCGAGCTTGGCTCTTCGCGCCCGCTCCATGCCAGTTCGATCCAGGCAAAGCCGAGGATCATCAGCGCCGCCGGCCAGCGGCCCAGCCGCTGCGGATAAGCGATTGGGGCCGGTAGGCCGCCACCGAGCTTGGCTGCCGCCCAGCCGACACCGCGGCCAACTGCGCGCCACGGACTGATCACCGCGAAGACGTCGCCAAAGACGACCGAGAGGAATGGGATGCCGATCCAGACCAGCACGAAGATCGCCGTCGGCGCGATATTCGCCGTTGCCGTCTGGCTACCGGCCAGTCCGGCGTAGACGATTACACCGAAAGCAAAGACGCCGGCCGCGCCGGCTAGCAGTTCGAGGGCCAGCGGCAGACGACCGATCAACCGCGACTTGGCCTGCGCCAAAACCGGCCGCGGCCACAGCACCGAAAGCGCGACAAACGAGGCAACGAGCACGAAGGCCGCAGCCCAGGCAACTAGCCATAGCGGGATTGGCAGGTCTGCGCGCTGGCCGATCCCGTGAGCCGACGCAGTTGCCGGCGCTGCCAGCGCGAGGCCGAGCGCGAACAGGCTTGGCTTGAGAACGCGGCTCACTGCCGCACAACGATACGGGGCGGACCCTAAGGCCCGCCCCGTGACTTCGTTACTTAGGCGCTCGCCTAGCGGCGCCCGACCGCCTACTTGCAGGGAACCGTCTTATCGATCCGTGGACCGATCTGCATGATCTTCCAGCTCTTCTGATCAGCACTCTTAGTCGTGTTGATC
>JBDNJF010000072.1:0-35607 GCA_041687955.1 Solirubrobacteraceae bacterium | reverse complement strand
GCGATCGTCTGGCCCTCGTCAATCGCGGTCTGCGGTACCCAGGGCTGCCCGACGCCACGCGCCGACTGGGCCACGAATGAGAGCGCCATAACCGAGCAGCGCGCCAGGTCGTTGCGGGCCTGCTCGTCGCTGATGTCGAGCAGCTGCTGAAAGCCCCACTCTGGCGCCAGCATCGCCAGCGCCGATTGAACGTCAACGCGGGGGTCGCCGGAGCGGACCATTAGTGGGTGCGGCTCGGCCGGTGAGAGGCCCGGCTCGAAGCTGGAGTCAACGAGCAGCCCCCAAACCTTCTCGTACGGAACAAAGCCGACTAAATCCTCAATGTCGACGCCGCGATAGCGCAGCGCACCGCCCTCGCGATCAGGCTCGGCGATTACAGTCTCAAAGGCAACTACGCCTTCTAGTCCTGACGTGACTTCAGTCATAAAATACGCTCACTCAACTCAAAGGGTTAGCCATTGCTAATGAAGCTTGCCACGATAGCGGCGGCGCCGTCCTGCGCCCCGCGCCAATCGGCGTTATCGTGCGCTGGGCACCCCTACGGAAGGCGCAGATGAGCGATTCAGAGTTGATGTTCCGCCCGGTCAACGAACTGGCGGCGATGGTCGAAAGTGGCGAGCTGAGCGCCAGCGAGCTGGTCGACGTTTCGCTCTCGCGGATCGACGAGCTGAACCCCACCTACAACGCCTTCATCGAAGTTTTTGACGGGCGCGCCCGCGCCGACGCAGCAAAGATCAAAAGCGGCGACGACAGGCCTCTGGCCGGCGTGCCGGTTGCGATCAAAAACAACACCCCGGTTGAAGGCGGCAGGCTGACCTTTGCCTCGGCCGCGATCGGTGACTTCCGCGCCGATGCTGACGCTTTCCTCGTGCGGCGGCTGCGCGACGCTGGCGCGATCGTCGTCGGCTCTACCAACCTGCCGGAGTTTGGCATCCAGCCAACGACCGAGCCGCGCGACACCGGCGCAACGCGAAACCCGTGGGACGTAAACCGCACGCCGGGCGGCAGCTCCGGCGGCTCAGCGGCCGCGGTCGCGGCGGGAATGGTGCCGCTTGCGCACGCCAACGACGGCGGCGGGTCAACACGAATCCCAGCCGCCTGCTGTGGCCTTGTTGGCCTGAAGCCGCAGCGTGGCCGGATTTCGGCCGGGCCCGCGGTCGGCGGCTCGTTCCTCGGGATCGACGGCGTGCTGACGCGCACGACCGCCGAAACCGCGCTGGCGCTTGACGTGCTTGCTGGCTACGAGCCAGGCGACGCGTTCTGGCCGGCGCCACCAATTGGGCCCTTCAGCGAGCTTGCAGGCGACGCCCCAAAAGGACTGAAGATCGCAATGACCGTAAGCCCGCCGCTGGTGGGCGCCCCGGTCGATGCGGCCAGCATCGACGCCGTGCAGCGCGCCGCTGAGCTGCTGCGCGAGCTTGGCCACGAGGTCGTTGAGGCCGACCCGCCCTGGAGCGTCCCCGGCATGCTTGAGCTGTTCTCGGCGCTCTTCTGCCCGATGATCTCAACCCAGATCGCCTTCGCCCAGATGATTGCCGGGCGCGAGCTAACAGAGGGCGACATCGAACCGCTCAGCTGGGAGATCTGGCAGCAATCGCAGCAGATCAGCGCCGTGATTGGTTTCGGCGCCGAAATTCAAATACAAGCCTTGGCGCGCAGCGTTGTCGCCTGGTCGCAGAGCTATGACGCGATCCTCTGCCCTGCCCTGGCCGAGCCACCGGTGACGCTAGGGACGATTGACAGCTGTTCGGAGCGGCCAATGGAAGCCTTCGCTCGCGGCGGGCAGTTCACGCCGTTCACGGCGATCGCGAACGTAACCGGCTCGCCAGCGATCTCGCTGCCGCTGTTCCAAAATGAAGAGCTGAATCTGCCTTTAGCGGTGCAGCTGATCGGCCGCCCTGAAGGTGAAGCGCAGCTGCTGGCGCTAAGCGCGCAACTGGAAAACGCGTTGCCGTGGGCTGGCCGCCGCGCGCCGCTCACGGCTTCCTAATCAAGCCCGAGCACGTCGCTCAGGCGGCGCGGCGAAACGCCGAGCGCGAGCGCGCCAGCGGTGCCGCCAGCAGCGATCATCTCGGCGCCGAGCAGGGCTTGCGGATCCCAAACAATTGGCAGCTCGACGGCGCCGGAGGCCGCGACCTTGAGCAGTGTCTTGGCAAAACCGGCAGGGACCGTAAGCGCCGGCCGACGGCGGCCGAGCGAACTACCGATCAGGCGGCTGACAGTGCGCAGGTCAAGCGCCTGCGGACCGGCCAGCTCAACGCGCTGATGGCCGGGCTCAGGAGGCAGCGAGCTTTGGGCGATCACGGCATCGACAATGTCGGGAACCCAGATCGGCTGGTAACGGCCGGAACCTACCACTGGAATGATTCCAGCCCGCGAGCAGGCGTCGATCGCGGTAAAGAGCGGGTCCGGCGCGGCGTGCGCCAGCGAGAGCGCAAAGGTTGTTGTTGAGATCCGCGCCGCTGCGACGGCGTCCTCGGCGATCGCTTTGTCGCGCAGCAGCCGCGTCGGTGCACCGCGCACGGCGCCGAGCGGCGAGAAGTAACTAAATCGCTCGACCCCGGCCGATTCAGCCGCCTCGATCAGGCGCCAAGTGGCGATCGAACCGAGCTCCTCGATCGTTCCCTCCTGCTGGTCATGGCTAGCGGCGGCTAAATGAATCACGTGGCTGACGCCGCGCGTGGCGTTTGCCAGCGAGCGGTGATCGGCCAAGTCACCGAGAACAATTTGCACGCGGACGCGCTCGGCGCCGAGTCGGCGCGGATCACGGACAAGGCAGCGAACCGGCGTGCCACTAGCCGTCAGGCGGGGCAGCAGCTCCGATCCGATCAGCCCGGTCGCCCCGGTCACAAGCAACATTAGGCGCAGCGTATCGCGCACCCTCGCAGGTGGCCGCTACAGTTCGCGCTCGCAGGCACCTAAACGAGCAAAGGATTGGATCAGCGAAGATGGCTTACGTTATTGCACAACCATGCATCGACACAAAGGACAACTCCTGCGTAGAGGTCTGTCCGGTCGACTGCATTCACCCGACGCCCGACGAGCCTGACTACGACAAGGTCACGATGCTTTTCATCGATCCCGAAGAGTGCATCGACTGTGACGCCTGCGTTGAGGCTTGCCCCGTTGACGCTTGCTTCGCCGAGGACCAGCTACCCGAAGAGTGGCTCAAGTACTCGGCAATCAACGCCGACTACTACGCCAAGGGCGCTTAGGCCATCGGCAGCGTCATGCCGACCGGCGCTGGGCTGTCACTGGCGGCTGGCGTAGCCACCTGAATCATCGGCAGTTCAGCAGGGAAGATTGCGATTAGGCCTCGCGCAGCTTGGCGAATTGCCTGAGCGGCAGGGTCGTCGGGGTCGCTAATGACGAGCGGAAGGCCGGCGTCGGCTTGCTCACGCAGCGGCATTGTCAGCGGCACCTTGGCGATCAGCGGCACCTGAATTTCGTCGGCCAGCTCCTGCCCGCCGCCCTCACCGAAGATTTGGTAGCGCTCGCCATCTGGAGTCACGAAACCAGCCATGTTTTCGATCACACCGGCAACCTCAAGGTTGACCTTGTTGGCCATGTCGGCCGAGCGGCGCGCGACCTTCTGCGCCGTCGGCTGCGGCGTCGTGACGATCACGAACTGGGCCTGTGGCAGGAGCTGCGCGAGCGTCATCGAAACGTCGCCGGTTCCCGGCGGAAGGTCCACCAGCAGGAAGTCCAGCTCGCCCCATTCGACGTCCTCAAGGAACTGGGTTAGCGCTTTGTGCAGCATTGGCCCGCGCCAGACGACGGCGGCGTCCTCTTCGACGAAGAAGCCGATCGACATGATTTTCACGCCGCCGGCCTCAAGCGGAATGATCTTGCGCTCGGGCGAAACCGGCGGGCGGCCAGTGACGCCGAACATGCGCGGGATTGAGTAGCCCCAAACGTCGGCGTCGAGCACGCCGACGCGCTTGCCCTCTGCCGCCAGCGCGGCGGCGATGTTGGCGGTGATCGTTGACTTGCCGACGCCGCCCTTGCCGGAGCCGATGCAGACGACGTTGCTGACCTGCGCGAGCGCGCCTTCGGGCAGCGAGCTGCGGCCGAGCTTGCGCTGCAGCTCGCCCTTCTCTGTGTCGCTGAGAACGTCGAAGCTGACGCTGACGCCGGTTACGCCGTCGAGCGGGCCAACGGCCTCTGCCACGGCGGTCTCAAAGTGGTTGCGGATTGGGCAACCGGCGGTCGTCAGCGAGACGACCACGGCGACCTGGCCGTCATCGCTTTGCTCGATTGAGCGGACCATTCCCAGCTCAACGATTGACTTGCGCAGCTCGGGGTCGATTACAACCTCGAGTGCCTTGAGGATTTGTTCTTCTGTGGGCATCACCCCATTGTGACAAAGAGCGGCGCGAGGATTGCGCCGCGCCTACAAAAACGACGACGGCCCGCGCAGTGGCGGGCCGTCGGTGCTGCAGATACTGGAGAAACGTCAGCTCTAGGCGGTGACCTTTGAAACCTGCTCAACGATCGGGCGAGCTGCGTCCTGGACGCGGCTGCTTACGACCTCGGCTTGACGCGTGACGTCGCCGCGCACGCTGCGCAGCTGCTCATCGGCGTCCTTACGCAGGTTGCGAACTTCACGCTCGAACCGTGTGCGGTTGCGCTTGAGCTCACGCTCGATGCGAGCGCTGGCCTGACGAACCTCGCGCTCAGCCTTGCTGCGAGCGACGCTTCCACGGCGCTCAACCTTCTTTAGCTGCTTCTCAGCGCTCTGACGGCTGCCAACTTTGGTGCGCAGCTCTTCAATCGCGTCAACGACTGTGTCACGTGCGACGAGAACCGCACCGACCTGTAGGTCAGCGGCGCGCGCGGCGCGTGACTGGGTTGGCTTGGCTGTTGCCTTTGGCGCTGCGCCTGCGCGGCCACGAACCTTCGAGGCGGCTGGCTTAGCCTTCGCGCGGGGCTTCGCTGTTGCCTTCTTAGTGGGAGTTGCCATTTGATTACTTCCTTTCAACTACTTAGAACTAATGAGATTACAAATAGAGTAGCAGCTTTGCGAACAAGTGTTCGCTAATGATTACAAATACGACTCTCAGAGGCCGTCGTTACAAGGCAGGGAAAGAGAGTGCGTCGGCGAGCGCAGCGGCCGTCGGGGCAGCGACAACGGCTGAAATGCCGTCGGAACCAATAAGTGGCAGCGCCAACGGCGACTCGGCAGCCGGGAACGCCACCTCGCCACCGGCCTCGCGCACCACAAGCTGGCTGGCAGCGACGTCAACGGGCCTGCAGCTCCAAAGCGAAACCATTGCGTCGGCGCGGCCGGCGGCAACCTGGCAGCAGGAGATCGCCATCGAACCAAAGGCGCGCACGCGATGGGCGCCGGCGATCAACGCCGGCGTTGAGGCAGCAAGATTAAATGGCGAAGCGCCCTCCACGAGCACTACCTCAAGGCGGCCGTCTGGGCTGCGCCGCTCGGGCGCTACCGGCGCCAACGCTTGGCCGTTGAGCCACGCCCCCTCCCCACGGATCGCGTGCCACTGCTCGTGGCTAGCGAAGTCGTGGACGAAACCGAAGCCGACGTCGGCCATCGTCGGCCCGTCAGAGACGGCGATCGAAATAGAAAATGCTGGCAGTCCACGCTTCGCGTTTAGCGAACCGTCGATTGGGTCGATCACGACGAAGGCCTCGTCGCTGCCGAAATCAACAGTGCCGCGCTCCTCGGACAGGGCGGTGAAGCGCGCGCCCTGATCGAACAGCTTCTGCAGCTCGACGAAGACGATCTCTTCGGCCTGCTGATCGATCAGCAGCGTGTGGTCACCGCCGGCGCCGATCGTGCCGGTTTCAACGACGCGCTGATCACGCTGCGGCGTAGCCGCGAGCAGTTCGCTAAGAGAGGCCGCGCAGCGAGCGGAAAGTCCGAGCCAGTCGAAGCTGAGAATCGCCGACGAAGAAGCCATCTTGCTCTTATCCTAAAGGTGTGCCCGAAAGCCCCTTCCAGCTAACCGATGAGCAGCGCAGGATCGTTCAGTTCGCTGGCAGCTCGTTGGTCGTAGCCGGTGGCGCAGGCAGTGGCAAAACGACCGCCTTGGCGGCCCGCTACGGCTGGCTGGTCGCTGAGGCTGGGGTTGAACCGGAGGCGATACTCGCGCTCAGCGATTCTGGCGCCGCGGCCGAGCGCCTGCGCAGCCTCGTTGAAGAGCGGATCAGCCGCGGCTTTGCTGAGCTGCCAATCTCGACGGTCAGCGACTTTGCCGCTCGCCTGCTGCGCGAAGAGATGGCGCAAAGTGGCCTTGATCCCTTCGTCGCAACGCTCAGCGGCGCCGACCGCCTAGCGATGCTGATTGAACGGGTTGATGACCTCGACCTGCGCGAACACGACTTCGCTGGCCGGCCGATAAAGCTGCTGGCCTCGCTGATCGCTCAGATCGACGCGCAGAAGGCGATGCTGATCAGCGCCGATCAGTGCGCCCAGCGGGCGGAAGCAGCCGACGGCGCGGGCGCAGCGCTCGGGCGCGAATTCGCTGCGCTCTACGCCAGCCACGAGGCGATGCTCGCCGAGCAGGGCGCCTTAGACCAAGGTGACCTGATCTTCGGCGCGCTGAGCTTGCTCGAGCGGCCCGACGTTCGCCAGCGCTTCAGCGCTCGCTACAGCCAGCTGCTAGTAGACGACGCGCAGCGCCTCTCCCACGCCGAGCTAACGCTCGTTTTGGCAGTAGCCGCGCAGCTCGGCCAGGTGACAGCGGCGGCCGACGGCGACTGCGCGCCGGCGAGCGAGCTCAGCGGCGGCGCATCCAACCTCACCGCGATCGCAGCTCAGCACAATGGCCAGCGAATCGACCTGACGCGATCACTGCGCTGCGGCGCGCAGATCGTCTTGGCCGGCGAGGCGGTGCTGGAGCAGCGGCTGAGCCCGCCGCTGCGCGGCGAGCCGGGCGGCACTGTGCGCGGCTGGCGCTGCTCGGGCGAGCGGGCGCAGGCTCAAGCTATCGCTGGCGAAATTGAGCAGCTGATCCAGGCTGGAAGTGAAGCTGAATCGATCGCTGTGGTCGTCAGCTCGCTGCAAAGCGAGGGCCGCGCGATCGCCGCCGCACTCGACGAGCGCGCCGTCCCTCACCAGCTAGGCGCCAGCGAGCAGCTCTTTAGCCGCGGCGAAGTGAAAGATGTGCTCGCGTGGCTGCGGCTACTGACCAACCCCGCCGACGCCAGCGCGACCGTTCGAGCTTTGGCCCGGGCACCGATCGAGCTGCGCGCCGTAGACCTCGCGCGCTGCGTTCAAATCGCGCGGCGGCGCAAGCTCGACATGGTCAGCGCGCTCCACTCAGCAACCGAATCGCCGCAGATCCCGCCTGAGGCGCGCGAGCGAATCGTCGCCTTCCTCAAACTTCAGCGTCAGGCTGCGGCGGCAATAGATGAGCTGCGCCCCGACCGCTTCGTCCACCGCCTGATCGACCGCCTCGGCCTTCGCCGCCAGCAGCTCTTCGCTGCCCAAGCTGACGTTGTCGAAGGGTTGCGCTGCCTGGCGCGATTTGAAGCTCTCGCTGGCCGCTTCGCTGAGCGCGCAGCTCAATCAAGCGGCCGGGAGTTCGCTGAGTACGTCGTAGCCGTTGCCGACGCAGGGCTGCGCGAAAGCGACGCCAGCGCTGGCGCCGAGCAGCTCCCGCGCGCCAAAGTTGCCGTAGTAGAGGCGGGTTCAACGCGCGGGCTCAGCTTCGACCATGTTTTCGTCGCTGGGATGGAGCGGCAGCGCAGCGTCGATGACGAGCAGCGCGAGCTCAGCTACCTGGCCATTACGCGGGCCGCTGAGTCGGTGACGCTTAGCTACAGCGAGCGCGGCCAGCGCGGTGAGCAGCAGCTGCCCTCGCAGCTCGCCGAAGCGGCGCTGGCGGCAGCCGGCGCGCAGTGGGAGGAGCGCGGCGAAGAGCTGTTTGGACCCGACGAGGCGCTGCACGGAGCCTTCAATGAGCTGCGCGACGAGCTGCTAGGTGACCTGCCGCGCGTGGCCGGCACCTTCGCTGAGCTGCGGCTCGACAATGATCTCGACCTAACGCTCGGCGTCGTCCGCTACCTCGAGCTGGCGAAGCTAGCGGCCGTAATCGGCAGGCCAGCAGAGCAGGACGTGGAGAGTGCGCTTGCCCAGGCCAACGCCGTGCTGCTGCAGTCGGCCACAGCAGTTCAGCGCGAAGCACTCGAGAGCAGCCCACTCGACGAACTGATCCTCAGCGCTGAGGATGACGCGCGCGCGCGCAGCGCGGCAACGGCGCGGCGCGGCGAGCCTTCGCTTGAAGCGTTCCTGCCGCGCCGCGGCGAAGGGCTTGTGCTGAGCGCCTCTGACATTGAGACCTACCGCGCCTGCCCGCTGCGTTACAAGTTCGCGCGCGTCTTTCGAATTCCGCAAGAGCCGACGATGAACCAGCGCTTCGGCATTCTCTTCCACCAAGTGCTGGAGCGCTACCACCAGTCCGACGGTCGCAGCGTTGACGAACTACTGGCGCTGCTCGAGGAAGGCTGGCGCCGCGGTGGCTTCGGCGACAGCGATCAAGAGCGCCAGCTTCACGCCAAGGCCGAGCATGCGCTTCGCCTCTATCAGCAACGGACGGCAAATGAAGAGAGTCGCCCGGTCTGGTTTGAGAAGTCGTTTCAATTCAAGCTCGGTGAGCACACGCTGCGCGGCCGCGTTGACCGCGTTGATCTGCTCCCAGGCGGCGGTTACGAGCTAATTGATTACAAAACCGGCAAGCCACGCACGGCGGCCGAGCTCGAGGAAGACATTCAGCTCTCGCTCTACGCCGTAGCGGCGCGTGAGGCTTGGCAGGTTGACTCAGAGCTTCAGAGCTACCACTACGTGCTCGACGACGAGAAGATCCCGCTGCCCGCGGCCGAGATTGACCGCGACTGGATCTCCGAGGTAGTCAACGAAGTCGCAAATGCGATCAGCAGCCAAGGCTTTGAGCCGACACCGAGCGTGACGGCCTGCGGCTACTGCGACTTCAGGATTGCCTGCCCCGCGGCAGAGCTTTAAGCGTCGTCGCCGCGCTGATTAAGAAAACGTTGAAATTCGCGGGCGAGAACGTCGCCTGAAGGCAGCTCCTCGCCTTCGGCCTCGGGGGCGTCAGCATCGCTCGCCTGCTCGAGCCGCTCGACAAACTGGCGCACGTCATCGTCGCCAGCAACTGCGCTGCTGACGCTGCGCTCATACTCCGAAGCAGCACGTTCGAGCTCTGTTGCGTCAAAGCTGATTCCGACCAGCGATTCAAGCTTGCGTACCAGCGCCAAAGACGCCTTCGGGTTGGGGGCTGCAGCGACGTAGTGGGGCACGCTGGCCCAGAGGCTGGCGGAGGGAATGCCGGACTCTTGGAAGGCGCTGTGAAGCACTCCTGTGATGCCGGTCGGACCTTCGTAGGTTGTCGGTGACAGACCGACCCGCTCGGCAAGCTGCTCATCGCTTGTCACGCCAACCATCGGCACCGGCCGCGTGTGCGGAACGTCTGCCAAAAGAGCGCCGAGCGAAACTGCCATCTGCACGTCCATCGCTTCGGCCAGCTCAACGACGCTCTGGCAGAGCGTGCTCCAGCGCATCGAAGGCTCAGGGCCCGTCATCAGAATAAGGTCGCGCGGCGCGCGCGGCGCTTTTGCGGCCCAGATCTCAACCATTGGCCAAGTGATCTCGCGCGCCTCACCTGCGACGAGGCTGATCTGCGGCCGAGCCGACTGAAAGTCGTAAAACTCCTCCGGGTCGATGTGCGCAAAGCGGTACGCGTCCAGCGAGGACGCGATGAAGCTGACCGCTGAGGTAGCCGCCTGCGCGGCATCGTTCCAGCCGCCGAAGGCGCAGATCATTGCCGGGGCGCGAAGCCCACCCGGCCGCTCTTCCCAGATCATCGACGGCACGCCTCAAAGGTAGCCGATCAGAGCCCGCTAGCGCGCCATTTCGATTGGCTAGCTGCCGCCGGCGGCGGTCGAATCAGTCGTGGATCGCAGTTGCTTCAGCGCCGATGTGGCCATTCTCCACGCGACGTAGAGCATCAGAACCGCAAAGGCGTAGCGGATCAGTTCAACTGGCAACACGTTTACTAGCGCAACCCCCGCGACAGCGGCAACCGCGGCGAATGCCCCGATCGTTAGCCCAGCGCGAATGTCAAGATTGCCGTAGCTGCGCTGCCGCCACGCACCGACGGCGGCTACAGGGACGATCGCCAGCAGTGAGGTCGCTTCGGCCTCAACCTGATCGAGCCCCAAAACAAGCGCCAGGGCAGGCACCAGCAAAACCCCTCCGCCAATTCCAAATAGGCCGGAGAGAACGCCGGCGGCGACGCCGATAATGATTGCGAGCGCGATCATTCGAATGCCACCAGCACGGCGACGACGACGAGCAGCCCAGAGAAAAGCAGCTGCACCACGGCAACCGGAATTCGATGCTGTAGCCAAGTCCCGATCAAAACCCCGCCGACCGCCGGAATCCCGACCGTCAAGGCTGCAAGATAGTCGACGTTGCCATAAAGAATCTGAGCTGCAGCGCCCGCACTTGCAGCAATTACGATCGCCAGCAGCGAGGTCGCAGCCGCGCGGCGTTCATCAAAACCGACCCAGAGCACCAGCAGCGGCACGAGCACGATTCCACCGCCAACGCCGAAGAGCCCGCTGAAGATCCCGGTCGCGATGCCAATAATCGCCAGCTGAGAGATGCGCGGAGAGAGCACCCGTTCATAATAGGTTCGATGCCACCGGCTTCCTCACTTGCCAGCGCAGTTGCGCCGCTAACGGCGGAGCCCTCGCGGACGGCGCTGCTATTCGATGTTGACGGCACGCTGGCGCCGATTGTGCGCGACCCACAGACTTCAAGCGTCCCCGAGTTGACGCGCCGCCTACTGATCGACTGCCACGCCCTCTACGGCCTGGTCGGCTGCGTTAGCGGTCGCCAAGCGAAGGAGGCGCGGCGGGTTGTTGGCATCGGTTCAATCGACTATTCAGGCAACCACGGGCTTGAGCTGCTGCCGCGCGGCGCGCACGAGGCGATAGTCAACGCGGAAGCGGAAGCTTGGACCGATCGCGTCCATGCCGCCGCGCTGGAGGCTTTTCCCGAGCTTCGCGAGCAGAGCGGCCTGCGGATTGAGGACAAAGGGCCGATCGTCGCGCTCCACTGGCGCGGCCTCGACGACGAGGCAGCGGCTGAGGCAGTCGCCGAGCAGATCGCCGAGCAGGCAAAAGCCCGGGGCCTACTAATTCACCGTGGGCGAAGCGTAATTGAGCTGCGCGCTCCAGTCACAAGTGACAAGAGCGACGCGGTTTATGCGCTGCTTGAGGGAGTCGACATCGATAGCGCGCTCTACGTCGGTGACGACCGCACTGACGTTGACGGCTTCCGCGCACTGCGCGCGCTCCAGAACAAGGGTCGACTGAGCGAGATTCTCTGCGTTGGCGTTCGCTCGGAGCAGACGCCAAGCGAACTACTTGCTGAGGCCGACCTGCTGGTCGATGGCACTGAAGGCGCTATCGAGCTGCTCGCGGCGCTGCGCGGCTAACGATGCGCTACGTCGATCTGCTCAAGACGACGGTTCTGCTGAGCGCGGCTTCCGCGACTGTGCTGGCAGTAGTCACAGTGATTCAGTCCAATTCGCTTGGCGACAGCCTACTGGTCTTAATATCCGCCGGCTGGTGGGTTGTGGCGGCGCTAATTGGGTCTTGGATCGGGCGGCGACTCGAAGCCAGCCCGTCGATCGCCCGCGCGCTGCGCGAAGCCCAGAGCACGACGATGCTGCCGGAGCAGAACATTGGCCGCATGCTCCTGAGCCGGCTTTGGCCGCTGCTGCTAGCAGCGCTCGTCTCAGCGATCTTCTCTTTCTTTTTGCCTCAGGTGGCCGCGATCGCGGCAGGTTTCATGGTCATCTGGGCACTCGCCTGGCGCCACCAGGATCGCGCTGTCACGGCGATCGAGGAGCGTGATGGCGTGACCTTCTTCGTTACCTCCGGCTCACCAATTAAGCCAATCAAACTTGTCCGCACGCCCGGGCTGCGGCGTGACGGCGGCGCTGAGACATGGGAGGCAACGTGAGCGCGCCTGACGTACTGCTCGTCTCGCTTGGCTCAACGCCGGGGCTGCGCGCATCCGATGAAGCGTTCGCCGCGCTGCTGGGCGATGCCGGCGCGACGGTCGAGATTGCTCGCGCCGAGCCGCAGCGGCAGGTTCGAACGCTGGCGCTTACCGACCTGCTCTGGGCGCGCGCCAGCGCGGCCGCAGCGCGCAGCGCGCTCGCCACGGCGCAGCCGCGCGCGGTCGTCTATTCGGCCACGACCGCAGCGCTGCTCTGGCCGCAGCCTGGGGCGATCCGCTTCGACGCCAGTTCAGCTGAGAACCGCCGCGGCCACGATGGCGTCTGGCAGCGGCCTTTGGAGCGGCGCAGGCTTGCCCAGGCGCCGCTGCTGATTCCAACCTCGGCGGCCGCGCTCGCCGGCTCCCCGGCCGCTGGCGCCGACGCCGTCGTCGTGCCAATACCGGTCGCTAGAGGCAAAGCCGCAAGGCCACCGGAGGAGCGCGACATAGCGGCGATCACCTACGCCTCCGACCCTGAAAAGAAAGGGCTAGAACGAGTGCTCGCTGCTTGGGCGCAGGCGCGGCGCGGCGACGAGCGGCTTGTAGTGGCCGGGCTCGAAGCTGGCCGAGGGCCCGACTGCGGCAGCGGCGTTGAGCTGGTAGGCGAGCTCGACCCCGCCGCCTACCGCGAACTGCTTGGCAGCGCGAAGCTCTTCCTCTGCGCGCCGCGCCGCGAGGATTACGGAATCGCTCAGCTGGAAGCGCTCGCCGACGGCTGCCAGCTCGTGACGACAGAGGCGCCGGGCGGTTATGAAGCATTGGCGCTGGCGCGCGAGCTCGACGAGCGGCTCGTCGGCGACGACCTTGCTGGCGCGATCCGCATCGCGCTCGATCACCCGAAGCCCAATTACGCCGCCCGCGCAGCGCAGCTGCTTGAGCCGTACAGCCCGGCCGCGGTTCAGCGAATTGTCAACGATCAGCTAATCGCGCGGCTACTCGGCTGAGCCGTTGATCTAAGCTCGCCGATAGCCGATGACCGAACTGCCCTGGCTGATCCTGCCTACCTACAACGAAGCCGAAAACATTGAAGCGATTGTCAGCGCTTCGGCTCAGACACTTGCAGCCTGCTCGCCAGAAGGCTTTCGAATCCTGATCGTCGACGACGACTCTCCCGACGGCACCGGCCAGATAGGTGACCGGCTGGCAAGCGAGCGCGGCGAAGTCGAGGTGCTCCACCGCGCCACTCGCGAAGGCCTCGGCCCCGCTTACCTGGCTGGCTTTAGCCACGCTTTGGATAACGGCGCAGGCTTCGTGATCGAGATGGATAGCGACTTCTCGCACGACCCGGCCGACATCGCGCGGCTGCTGAGCGCCGTGCGCGGCGGCGGCGGCGACTTAGCGCTCGGGTCGCGCTACGTGCCGGGCGGCGGAATCGAAAATTGGAGTGCCAGCCGCCGCGTGATCAGCCGCGGTGGTTCGCTTTACGCGCGCGTGATCCTAAGGGTGCCGGTCAACGACCTGACCGGCGGCTTTAAATGTTTCCGCGCCGACGTGCTGCGCGCAATCAACCTGCCATCGGTGACTGCGCGAGGCTACGCCTTCCAAATCGAGCTGACCTACCGTGCGATTGGGCGCGGCTTCAAAGTCGTAGAAGTTCCGATCATCTTCCGCGACCGCGTCGCTGGCACTTCGAAAATGTCTTGGCAGATTACGGCCGAAGCGGCCTGGCTGGTCCCCGTGATGCGGCTGCGCCGCTAAGCGGCGCTGGCGATCTGCGAACCAGGCACGAGGTCATCGCGGCCATCGGGCCAGCGAACCCAAGCTTTGTGGCCACCGTCGTAGTCGTCGCCAAGCAGAATCAGCGTCGCTGGCTCGCCCATCGCCAGGCACTGCTCGCTGCCCTCTTCGTCGAGACCGCGCCAGATTCTGATGAAGCCGTTGCCCTCCCACTCCTCGCCGATTGTCGTAGCGCCTGAGTGACCGGGATTAACGACGGTCTCGGGCGGCAGCGTCATTAGCGTCTCCATGATCGAGCTGTGGAGGTCGCCGTAACTTGTTGACCCGGGGGCGCGAACGCCGCCGACCGAGCCCTTGAAGAGCGTGTCGCCAGTGAAGAGCTGGTCCTCCACCAGCAGCGAGCACATTCCGGCCGTGTGGCCAGGCGTGTGCAGCACGGTTATTTCGATCGGTCCGACGCTGACCGGCTGGCCGGGAATTAGGTCCCCGGTCGCGGCAGGCACCTCGGCGCGCTCGGCCGGGTGGATTAGAACTTCAATCCCAGGGTAAGCCTCCAGCAGCGCCTCAAGGTCGCAAACGTGGTCGTAGTGGTGGTGCGTTAGCAGCACGTGCGTCGGCGTCATCGCGTGGCGCCTGGCCGCTTCGATCAGCGGCGCAACCGGGCCGCCAGCGTCAACGAAGAAGGCTGCGCCGCCGGGCTCACCGACGAGATACGTGTTGGTCAGGAAGTCCGGTAGCTCTGAGGATTCGATGATCATCTGCTCAGGCTACGCTACGAAGATGGCGGCGTGGCTACACACCTGTTATCGGATCGGCGAGATCGACAGGTCTGTCGCCTTCTACAGCGCGCTTGGCTTTGAGGAGGTGGCTCGAATGCCGATCCGCGACGAGGCGATCAACGTCTTCATGAACATTCCCGGCGACGGTGAGACGCCGCGGCTTGAGCTGACTTACAACTTTGGCGTCGACTCCTACGAACTTGGCACCGGCTACAACCACATCGCGATCACGGCCGGAAACCTAGACGAGACGCTGGCGCGGCTTGCGGCCCAAGGAATTGAACCGGAGCGCCCGCCTTACTCGATCCGCGAAGGTGGTTCACGGCTCTGTTTTGTGCGCGACCCCGATGGTTACCGGATTGAGCTGATCGAGCGTGACGACTGAGGGCGACTCACGGTTGGCGGTGATCGACCTCGGGTCGAACTCCTTTCGCCTTGTTGTCTTCGAAGCGCACTCTGGCGCAAGCTCGCGCGAACGAAAGCTCAGTTCGTTTTGGCGCGCCGATGATCCAGAGCCGCCGCTGGGCGCTTGGTGGAAGCGAACCGATGAGATCTATGAGCCGGTGCGGATCCTCGCCGGTGGCGGTAAAACCGGCGAGCTAACCGAGCAGGCGCTTGATCGCGCGCTTGCGACGATCAACGTGTTCGCGCAGTTCTGCTCCGCGGCGGGATTACCAGCGCAGGAGATCGAGGCGGTCGCCACCAGCGCGATCCGCGACGCGCCCAACGCCGAAGCGGTGCTCGCCAGCGCCCGCGACGAGCTGGGGCTAACTATTCGCGTGCTCTCGCCCGAGCAGGAAGCCCGCTACGGCTATCTCGCAGCAATCAACTCAACCGACCTGCAAAACGGCGCCGTGCTCGACCTCGGTGGCGGCTCGCTGCAGCTAGTCGAAGTTGAGGCGCGCGCCGCTACGGCGCTCGCATCGTGGCCGCTCGGGGCGGTGCGGATGACCGAGCGCTTCCTGCCGAGCGACGAGCCCGCCGGAGCAAAAGCGATAGCCAAGCTGCGCGCCCACGTCGCAAGCGAGCTCGAGGCTGCAAGCTGGCTCGGCGGCAGTGCGCGGATCGTTGGCATCGGCGGCACGCTGCGCAACCTGGCGGCGGCGGTTCAGCGCGCTGAAGGAACCGCCGAGTTCGGCGTGCAGGGCTTCAAAATCGGGCGCGGACAGCTCGACCAGCTGATCGAACGGCTCGCCGCAATGGAACCGGCCGAGCGCGGCCTTGTCGCGGGGATAAAGCCGGCCCGCGGCGACATCATCCTTGCCGGCGCGATCGTCGTCGCCGAGGTGCTTGAAGCCGGCGGCTTCAAAGCGATCGAAGTAACCGAAGCGGGTTTGCGCGAGGGGATCTTCTTCGAGCGGCTGCTAGCCGAACGCGACGAGCCGCTGCTCGACGACGTTCGCCGCGCCAGCGTTCTCAACCTCGCCGCCCAGTACGACCCGCACGCCGCGCACACGCGCCACGTGGCGGCGCTTGCGCTCGGGCTCTTCGACGAGCTTGCTGCAGCCGGGCTACACGGCGGCGATGCCGACGAGCGGGAGCTATTGACCGCTGCCTGCCTGCTGCATGACATCGGCGTCGCCGTCGACTACGACGACCACCACAAGCACTCGCGCTACCTCGTCCTCAACGCCGGGCTGCCTGGCTTCACGCCGCGCGAAGTTGCGCTGATCGGCCAGATCATCCGCTACCACCGCAAGGGAATGCCAAGCCTCGGGCCATTCGCTGGGCTGATGAACGACGGTGACGCGGAGCTGCTCGACCGCTGCGCTGTGCTGCTGAGGCTGGCCGAAGACCTTGAACGCAGCCGCGACCAGCTGGTGAAGGAGGCCCACGCGTCGGTCAACGGCAAGAGTGTGACGCTCGAACTTGTGGCCGACGGCCCAGCCGAAGTGCCGCGCTGGGCTGTTTCACGCGAAGGCGAGCTGTTCGAGCGCGCCTTTAAGCGCAAGCTTGCCGTGGCGCCTCTCGAGCACGCCTGAATGCTCTGTATGCTTGATCCGCTATCTAACGGGGGAGCACGACCATGGGTTTCGGGGGAGCACGACCATGGGTTTCGGTGAAGCTGTATCAACTTGCTTTGGGAAGTACGTCGACTTCAACGGGCGCGCATCGCGGCCTGAGTTCTGGTGGTTCGTTCTGGCGTCCATCATCATCGTGATTATTGCTCAGGTGCTTGATCAGATCATCGGAACGACATACGTCTTCGCAATAATTGCTTATCTCGCCCTCTTTCTTCCGCTGACCTCGGTTACCGTTCGGCGACTGCACGACACGGACCGCAGCGGCTGGTGGTGGTGGCTTCACATCCTGCCATTGATCGGCGGCATCGTGCTGTTCATTTTCGAGGTTCTCGCCAGCGACGAGGGTGAGAACAAGTACGGCCCGAACCCGCAGGGTTCGTTTGCGCCGCCGCCGCCTGCGCTTTAGCAGCGCCACGACGCGAGTAACCTGTCGCCGGCCCTAAGCCTGCGGAAGGTCTCGTTCGTCGAACTGCGGCATGTCGTCTTCTCCGGGGCCAACCGGGACAACAAGGGGGACTTCGGTCGGCTGTTCGCGCGCGACGGCATCGGCAACCTCGTCCTCAATCCCAAAGGCCGAGCCGTCGCACTGAATTCGCACGCGCTTAGTTGGTACGCGGTCGTCGGAGATTACCGGCAGCCCCCACAGCTCGTCCCAGCCGATCAGCCCGTGGTCAACTGGGTTGAGCAGGATCGCGTTGGCGGGCACCGGGCAACTGGCGTTGTGTTGGTCGAGCGCCTCGCGAATTGCGCCAAGGTTCTTTCCTTCAAACTTGCTCACAGCGACGAGGGTACCGAGCGACCAACTTGCGGCGCGTCGGTTTGCGGCGCGACTTTGGCCCCTGGTTGCCGGTGGCGTGGGATCAGCAGCGCTACCAGCGCACCGATCACCAGCACAACGGCGCCAACCGGCAGCGCCGCGCGCAGTCCATCGACATAGTCCTGCGGCGATGCGTAGCCGCCGGCCGCAGCGAACACCGTTGCAAGCACGGCGACGCCAAAGACGCCGCCCAGCTCGCGGATCGTGTTGGTGGCGCCGGAGGCCTTGCCAGCCTCTTTCGGTTTGACCGACGAGAGAACGGCGTTGGCGGACGGCGCGAAGACCAGCGACATGCCGACGCCGGCGGCGATGAAGGCGGGAATGAACTCGCTGTAAGGAGTGTCGACGGCCGCGACTTGGGCTACCCAAAACATCGCGAAGGCCTGCAGCGCTAGGCCGAGCGCCATCAACGGTCGAGCGCCGATGCGGTCCGACAACAGGCCAGCGACCGGCGCGACAAAGATTGGCATCGCAGTCCAAGGCAGAATCCGCACGCCGGCCTGAAGCGGTGAGAGCCCCTGCGCCGTGATGAAGAACTGGGAGAGGAAGAAAATCGAGCCAAAGATCCCGAAGAACATCGCGAATGAGGCTGCGTTTGTGGCCGAGAAGGCGCGGCTACGAAAGAAGCGCAGCGGCAGCATTGGTTCTTCCGCCCTGCTTTCAGCGACGATAAAGAGAGCGATCAAGATCACCCCGACTGCCAGACAGACGACGACTGTTGTGCTGCCCCAGCCGAGCGCGCTGGCGCGCACAACGCCGAAAGTTAGCGCGAATAAACCGAAGATTGCGAGCAGCAGGCCGCGCGGGTCGAGGCCGCGATCGGGGCCGTAGCTTTCAACCAGTTTCCACGCCGCGAGCGGCGCAACAACCAGGCCGATCGGCACGTTGACCCAAAAGATCCACTGCCAAGAGATCCCTTCGGTGATTGCGCCGCCGACGACCGGACCCATCGCCACGCCAAGCCCGGACACGCCTGACCAAGCGCCGATCGCCAAACCGCGCTTGCCATCGGGAACCGCCTCAGAGAGCAGCGTCAGCGACAGCGGCGTAACCAGCGCCGCGCCAAGCCCCTGGACAGCGCGGGCGGCAACGAGCGCGTTGGTGGTTGGCGCTAGCGCGGCGGCGGCCGACGCGGCGGAGAAGAGCACAACCCCAAGCGCGAACATTCGCCGCCGGCCAAAGCGGTCGCCGATCGCAGCGCCGGTCAGCAGGAAGGCAGCGAAGGTCAGCGTGTAAGCGTTGACGGTCCATTCGAGCTGCTCCAGCGTTGCGCCAAGGTCAACGCGAATCACCGGTAGCGCTGTCGAAACGACGAGATTGTCGAGCGTCACCATGAAAAGCCCGATCGAAACGATCACGAAGGTGATCACTGGGCGTTTGGGATTGGCTGCGGTCATCGGATAGCTCGCGCTGCGGTGGCTTTAGTCAAGCAGCACGCCGGGGTTAAGGATGCCGGCCGGGTCGATCTCAGCTTTGGCCGCGCCGAGCGCCGCCGCAAATAGGTCCGGTCGCTGCTCGTCATACCAAGCGCGATGGTCGCGGCCAACGGCGTGGTGGTGGGTGATCGTCCCACCGGCGGCGATAATCGCGCCCGCGGCCGCCTGCTTCATCTCGTGCCACTGGGCGACCTCATCGCCGCGGCGTGCCGGGGCGAGAACGGTGTAGTACGGCGCTGGCCCATCGGGGTAAAGGTGCGTGAAGCGGCAGCTCACGCGGCACGGCTCGCCGAGCGCTTCGCTCGTCGCGCCGACAACTGCTTCGTGAAAGGCAGGGAAGCGATCCCAAGTGATTGCCGTCTCAAAGGTGTCAGCAAGAACGCCAAGCTGAACCAGCATGTCGCGGATGTACGGCATCTTGATGAAGGCCTCGCGCCAGTTACCCTCTGCGGCGGGCGCTGAGCCGGTTGGCGCGTCCCACCGGCCGCCGTGGTCAGCGGCAATCTCAAGCGCCCGCTGAAGGTCGTGATCGACCGAGGCGTCGGTCGACTCAAAGCCAATCACCAGTAGCGAATGCGTACCGTCGCCGGCGCCGGTCTGCTGAGCCTCAAGCTCATCCAGCAGCCTGCAGTTAGCTGGGTCGAGGCCGCTCTGGACGATCTCGCGCGCAGCTTCAGCGCCGGTCATAAAGTCGCTAAAGCGAACAGCCTGCGAGGCGCGATGCTGTGGCCGCGGCTGCACTCGAACCCAAGCCTCGGTGATTACTCCCAGCGTCCCTTCCGAGCCGAGCAGTATTCGGTCGGGGCTCGGGCCGGCGCCGGAGCCGGGCAGCCGGCGCGACTGCCAGACACCGCTCGGCGTGATTGCGCGAACCGATTCGACCAGATCATCGATGTGCGTCAGGCGCGTGGCGAAGTGGCCGCCGGCGCGGGTCGCTACCCAGCCGCCGAGGGTCGAGCATTCGAACGACTGTGGGTAGAAGCGCATCGTCAGTCCGTGTTCGCCAAGCTGCTCTTCGAGCCGCGGGCCGCTGGCACCGGCGCCGATCAGCGCCGAGCGCGAGACCGGGTCTACTTCGCGCACTTGGTCGAGAAAGCCAAGATCAAGCGAGCAGCTCCCGTTGAAGCTCGCAGGAACCTTTGGCTCGACGCCGCCGACGACGCTGGTCCCGCCCCCGTAGGGAATAACGGCGACGTTCGCTGAGGCGGCCCAGGCCAGCAGCTGCTCAACCTGCTGCTCGTTGCTTGGCCGAGCAACAACGTCAGGGACGTGTTCGTAAACGCCACGGAAGGCTCGAATTGTGTCCAGATACGACGAGCCATAGCTGTGCTCTGCGCGGTCCTCTTTGCCCTGCGAGCAGATCGCCGCCAGATCGCCCGGCGGCGGCTCAATCACCGGCTCGGGCAGCAGCACGCTCGCAAATGGCGCGGCAGCTTCGAGCTCCTGAGCGGGGAACCCAAATAGCGGCTCAATCCCCGGCGCAGCCGCGCTGGCCTCGGCCGCGCCGATGGCGGCGTCCTCGAAACCCCACCCCCAGCTGCTACGCGTGCGCTTGCTCACGCCCAAGACCGTACTCTGAGCAGAGTGTCGACCGCTCCCGGAATACTCGCGCGCGGGCCTTGGTCAGCGGACCAAGTGGTCGTTCGCTGGGCGGAAGAGATCTTTGAACCTTCGCCGGAGCTAACGGCGGGCGCCGACGCAGCGGTTGCAGCGCTGGCAGAGCGCGGCTCACCGAGCCACGATGGATTCGGCGCTCGTTTCATCAGCCATGAGCTTGCCGGCAGCGGGCAGCTAACGATCAACCTCCAGCCTTCCCGCTGGGCACTGCGCCTGAACGAGGGCGACGCTTCCAACTCAGTCGCGGCGCTCTGCGCTGTGCGCGACTGCGAGGGCAGCTGGCTGGCCGGAAGGCGCGCGCAGTGGCTCGCGTCGTGGCCCGGCCGCTGGGCGCTAGGCGCCGGTGGCGCGGTTGACTTTGGCGAGAGCCCGGCCGACACGCTGGCCCGCGAACTGCAAGAGGAATGGTCTGTAAGCGCCGAGCAGATTCGCTCTGAGGCGCTAGTGATGCTGCCAAATGCGATGGTTATGTTCGTCGGCCAAGCATGGCTCGCTGAGGGGGCAACCGTTACCGCCGACGCCGAACACGATGAGCACGCCTGGTGGCCGGAGCGAGTTGAAGATTGGCCCGACGAGGCCGACGAACCGCTGCGGCGAATGGCGGCGCTGCTTGGCCAGGTGCCACGATGAAGGTCGCGCAGTCAGCCGCGCAGCCAGCCGGGAAAAAGCGTCGGCTAAGCCTCTCTCACGCGGCGCTGAAAAAGCTCTCGTTCGCCCATTCCGGCGTTTACGTCTGCCTCCTGATCGTATGGCTCGTGCCGGGCTTAGCAGTTGCTACCTCAATCTTCGGTTTCGTGCACGGAATCGGCTGGATTCTGATGGTGTTGCTTATTTTGCTTGCGCTGCGCGCCCGCGTTGTGACGCTGCGCACTGCGACCGCCGTCGCGATTCTTGGCGGCATCGCGCCTTTTTTCGGTAGCTACGAATTCGCTCGCTCAGGGCGCCGTCGCGAGAGGACTGGCAGCGTCAGCGGCGAAGTTGCCGGTGAAGCTGGCGTTGCGGCGCAGGGAACCAGCCCCAGCGGGCGCTAGCATCAACCAAAGATCGATAGATGGCGGTTTCCACAACAGTTCAGGTGACACTCCCGGCGATGGGCGAGTCGGTCAATGAAGGCATCGTCCTTGAGTGGCTGAAGGCAGAGGGCGACGCGGTCGAAGTTGGCGAAACTTTGGTCGAGATTTCAACCGACAAGGTTGACGCTGAGGTCCCCTCCCCGGCCACTGGCACGCTGCTGAAGATTCATGCCCTGGTAGGCGAGACGGTAGAAATTGGCGCGCTCCTTGCTGAGGTTCAGCCCGCCGCGGCAGCGCCCTCCAATGGCGCTGGAACGCCCGCCGCGGCGAGTAACGGCGCAGCGAAAATGATTGACATCTTCGCTCCGTCGGCCGGTGAATCGGTCAGCGAAGGAACGCTGCTCGAGTGGCTTGTAAAGCCCGGCGACAGCGTCGATGACGGCCAGACGATCGTTGAGTTCTCAACCGACAAGGTCGATATTGAGTTGCCAGCGCCAGCCAGCGGCCAGATCACCGAGCTGCTCGCTGAGTCTGGCGACACGATCGCCGTCCACCAACTGATCGCACGGATGCAGCTGGGCGCCGCAGTGGCCGAAGCGCCTGCTGGCGAAAGCACGGCGCCGGCCAGCAATGGCGGCGCAAGCGGCGCCGAGCTTCCCGAAGGCGTCCGTGCCTCGCCGGTAGCGGCGCGCGTAGCGGCGGCCGAAGGCGTCGCGCTTGAGTCCGTCAGCGGTAGCGGCGCCGCTGGCCGCGTAACAAAGGCCGACGTTTTGGCCGCCCGCTCCGGCGGCAACGGGGCAGCCCCAAGCGCTCCAAACGCCAGCGTCACAGAGCTACGCGGCGGCGCTGCAGTCCTTGCCCATTACATGGACGAGAGCCTATTGATCCCGACCGCGACCTCGCTGCGCACAATCCCCGTGACGCAGATGGATGAGCGCCGCAAAGAGCTCAAGGCTGCCGGGCACAAGGTCTCTTTCACGCATCTGATCGCGTGGGCGATAGCGCGCAGCGCGGCCGACCAGATGCCGGTGATGACCCACCACTTCCTCGAGCAGGACGGCAAGCCAATGCGCGCCGACGACGCTGCCGTCAACCTCGGCATCGCCGTCGACGTTGAGAAGAAGGACGGCTCGCGCACGTTGATCGTGCCGGTGATCACGAACGCCGGCGCAATGGACTTCGTTGCCTTTAAGGCTGCCTTCGACGAGCTGATCGAGAAGGCCCGCAGCAACACACTCTCGGCCGATGACCTAGTTGGCGCGAACATGACCTTGACCAACCCTGGTGGGATCGGCACCGGCGCTTCGGTTCCGCGACTGATGCCTGGACAAGGGACGATTCTCGCGACCGGTTCAATCGGTTACCCGGTCGGGCTTGAGAGCGCCGGCGCAGCGATCGGCGCCGAAAAGGTGATGACGATCACCTCGACTTACGACCACCGCGTAATCCAAGGCGCCGAGTCAGGACGCTTCCTTCAGTCCGTCGAGGCCCTGTTAAGCGGCGAGCACGAGTTCTACGAGCAGCTCTTCGCCTCGCTCGGCGTGGCGCTGGCGCCTGCGCCGCTGGCGCCAAAGGCCAGCGTCAGCGCAGCTCCGGCAAGCGGCGGCGACGACCTTGAGCTGATGCAGGCAGTACAGGCAGCAACGGCGCTGGTAAAGGCCTTTCGCACTCACGGCCACCTCGCAGCGACGCTCGACCCGCTTGGCACCGAGCCGGTCGGCGACCCAGCGCTCGACCCGGAGCCACTCGGGCTGACCGACGCGCTGATGCGGCGGATCCCATCGAAACTACTAAGAATCTACGTCCCGGGCGAAAACCTCGCCGAGTCGCTGCCTTACCTGCGCGACGTTTACACCGGCACGATGGCTTACGAGAGTGAGCACATCGCCAGCCACCGCCAGCGCCACTGGCTGCGCGAGCGGATTGAAGGCAGCGTCTACCGCCAGCCGCTAGAGCCAGAGCAGCAGCGCGCTCTGCTGCGCCGACTGCTGGCCGTTGACGCGCTCGAGCGCTTCATGCACAAGGCCTACCTAGGCCAGCAGCAGTTCTCAATCGAAGGCCTCGACATGACCGTGCCGATGATCGACGAGGCTGTCGAGCTGGCGGCCGAAGCCGGCGCCCGCGAAGTAGTGATCGGAATGGCCCACCGCGGCCGGCTGAACGTACTCGCGCACAACCTCGGCCGCCCTTACGAGACGATCTTCGGCGAGTTTGAAGGCACCTCAACGGTGCAGGTAGTGAAGGCCGTAACGGAGATTCCGCAAGGCGGAACCGGCGACGTCAAATACCACCACGGTTACCGCCGCGACTTCACGCTGCGCGAGGGCGCGAGCGTGCTCGTCAAGCTCGAATCGAACCCCAGCCACCTTGAATGTGTTGATCCGGTCGTGATCGGCGCCACGCGCGCCGCGCAGACAAATCGCAGCGGCCCGGTCGCCGAGCGCAACCCAACTTTGGCGATGTCGGTGATTCTCCACGGCGACGCGGCGATGCCCGGCCAAGGCGTCGTCGCGGAGACACTCAACCTTCAAGGCCTCGACGGTTACAAGGTCGGTGGCACGCTGCACTTGATTCAGAACAATCAGGTTGGCTTCACGACCGACATCGAGGATGCTCGCTCGACGCACTGGGCTTCCGACCTAGCGAAAGGCTTCGACGTCCCGATCATCCACGTCAACGCCGACGATGTTGAGGCCTGTATCTCCGCCGTTGACCTAGCGATGGCGTTCCGCGCAGAGTTTGGCCACGACGTTTTGATCGACCTAATTGGCTACCGCCGCTTCGGTCACAATGAGGCCGATGAACCCGCTTACACGCAGCCAGAGATGTACGCCACGATTAAGCGCCATGATCGGGCCTGCACGCTTTACGCAGAGAAACTGATCACCGCCGGGGTCGTGACGCGGAGCGATGTCGAAAACTGGCAGCAGCAAGTCTGGGACAACCTCAGCGGTCAGCACCAAGAGCTAAAGGAGCGGATCGAAGAGGCCGCCGCGCTCGAGAACCTCGAGCAGGCTACAGGCGAGTACCTACTCGATCGCACGAAGAGCCCAAAGATCGACACAAAGGTCTCCGACCAATCGCTGCGTCTGCTCAATGAGCAGCTTCTAACCGTCCCGGAAGGTTTCGGCACGCACGGCAAACTCCAGCGCCAGCTAGAGCGACGCCGCGTCGCCGCCGGCGAAGAGGGTGGAATCGACTGGGCTCAGGCTGAATCCCTTGCGCTCGCCTCGCTGCTCACCGAAGGCGTGCCGATTCGCCTGACAGGCCAGGACAGCGAGCGCGGCACGTTCAGTCAAAGGCACCTCGTCTTCCACGACGCAACGACCGGCCAAACTTATTCGCCGATCCAGCACCTGCCCGAGGCGCAAGCTCCGATCGAGATTCATAACAGCCCACTCTCTGAAGCGGCCTGCCTGGGCTTCGAGTACGGCTACGCGCAAGAGTCGCCTGACACGCTGGTGCTTTGGGAGGCTCAGTACGGCGACTTTGCTAACGGCGCGCAAGTGATCATCGATCAGTTCATCGCTAGCGGCCTGGCCAAGTGGGGCGAGAGTTCGCGGCTGACGCTGCTGCTGCCGCACGGCTACGAGGGCGCTGGGCCCGAGCACTCTTCGGCCCGACTCGAGCGCTTTCTGCAGCTCTGCGCCGAGGGCAACATGCGGGTCGTCAACCTAACGACCCCCGCGCAGTACTTCCACATGCTGCGCCGCCAAGCGACTATCCCCAAGCGTCGGCCGCTGGTGATCATGACGCCGAAGTCGCTGCTTCGCTTGCCCCAGGCCACCAACCGCCTTAGCCACCTGACCGAAAAGCGCTTCTATCCGGTGCTCGCCGAGCCGCGCGTTCCCGAGCAGAAAATCACAAGACTGCTGCTCTGTACCGGCAAGATTTATTACGACCTTGTAGGCCACGAGCGGCGCGAGGGCAACGAGCGCGTTGCGATCGGCCGCGTAGAGCAGCTCTACCCGTTCCCCGAAGCCGACCTGCGCGAGCTCTTCGCCCGCTACCCGAACCTTGAAGAGATTATCTGGGTTCAGGAGGAGCCGCGCAACATGGGCGCACGCGAGTACATGTTCCCGCGCCTTATGCAGATCCTTCCCGAAGGCTTCGAACTGGGCTACATCGGTCGGCCGGACCGCGCCTCACCAGGAGAGGGCTACCCGGCGGCGCACAACGCTGAGCAGCAGCGGATTCTCGCCGACGCGCTCGATCCTCAAATCGAGGTCAGCCCGTTCCCTGAAAAGACCCCCGGCGAGCGCTGACCATTAGCCCGCGCTGGTGCGGGCTGCTGCCACAAGCGCTTCGAGCTGTTCTGTTAGCAGCTCGCGGAGTGCCCCTTCAACTAGTGCTCCACCGTCGTCGAAGGCTTCGTCAGCTGTTGGAACTGGTAGCTCCAGATCGATCACGCGGGCGCCGCTGGATGCCAGCACCTTCCTCAGCTCTGCTTGGGCCCAGACGGCGCCGAACATCCCAGTGCTGGCACCGATTACGGCAACGTCTTTGCCCTTTAGCGCAGCCTCTGCTTTGGGCCGAGAGCACCAGTCGACAACATTCTTGAGCGTTCCAGGGATAGAGTTGTTGTACTCGGGTGTTGCGAACAGCACCGCATCGGCGGCGGCGATCCGGCTGCGGATCACCTCCACCGCGGGCGGGACTGGCTGCTCAAGGTCCTCGTCGAATGGTGGAACTGCTCGCAGCAGGTCAGCCCCGAGCAGCTCCAGCTCAACCCCGCCCGGAGCGTGCATCGCTGCCGCCCGCAACAAGCGAGTGTTATGCGAATCTCTGCGCAGGCTGCCTGATATCCCGAGAATTTTCACCCGCTAATCAGGCAGCAATGAACTCAAGGTCGATCGTGAGCTTGACCTCATTGGCCAAAGCGAAGCCGCCCTTTGGCAGCGGCGCGTTCCACTCAAGCCCGAACGCTGTGCGGTCGATCTCAGTTTCAAGCCCGACGCCGACCTTGATGTTGCTCATCGCATCTTCGGTTGGATCGGTGATATGCCCCTTGGCGGTTACCGAATGGGTAATCCCCTTAATTGTCAAGTCTCCGACGAGCTCGGCGGCGTCACCGTCGCGCTTCACTGAAGTCGACTGAAAAGTGATTTCGGGAGTGCACTCGGTGTCAAAGAACTCGGCGCTCTGGAGGTGACCGAAGAGGTTCTCGTCTTTGACAACAATCGCGTCGGTGCGAACCTTGCCGCTGATCTCTATCTCGCCGTCAGCCTCTGCGAGCGTCGCTTCGACGTTGTCGAATGTGGCGCGAAACTTGGCGACCATCATGTGGCGGACGGAAAATTCTGCTTGCGAGTGAGTGCTATCGAGCGCCCAGCTATGGTCTGCAATTGAGTCTGACATTGACTGCCTTTCGTTAACATTTAGTTGCGGATGCAACCTTAGCAGCTGCAAGAATGGGGTCTAATGTGGAGTCAATCCGAAATAAAGCTTTCTGCGAGGCCGCGTGGGATTCATCTCGTCACCAGCGAAATCCTCGCTGCACTGGGCGGCCTTGACGGCTTCTCCGTCGGCCTCTGCCAGCTTTTCATCCGCCATACCTCCGCCTCGCTGACGCTCGGCGAGAACGCTTCGCCAGAAGTTCGAGATGACACTCTCAGTTGGCTCGATGCGGCCGTGCCGGAGAGCTTCCCGTGGACGCACACGCTCGAAGGCGCCGACGACATGCCAGCTCACATCAAGAGCATCATCACCGGTCCCTCGCTACTGCTGCCAATCCGCGGCGGGGCGCTGGCACTTGGAACTTGGCAGGGCATTTATCTCTGTGAACACCGCGACCACGGTGGCCCGCGGTCGCTGGTCGCAACGCTGAGCGGCGAGAGTTAAAGCGCTTCGCTCAGCGGCCCTTCCAGGCTGGTTCGCGCTTCTCGGTGAAGGCAACCGCGCCTTCTTGAGCATCCTCAGAGCCAAAGACCGGGCCAGCAATCTCCATCTGCTTATCCCAAAACTCTTCGTCGGTCCAGCCGACCTGAGCCTCGAGGATCTGCTTCGTGGCGGCCAGCGCGAGCGGGCCGTTGCAGGCGATCTGCGCGGCCAGTTCGAGCGCGGCTTCGAGCGCACCGCCCGGCTCGGCGAGGCGATTTACGAGCCCCATCTCGTAGCCGCGCTCGGCGCTGATCGGATCACCGGTCAGCGCCATCTCGGTCGCGATGTTTAGCGGCATTTTGCGCGGCAGCCGTAGCAGCGCGCCGCCGGCCGCTACCAACGAGCGCTTTACCTCTGGAACCCCCAGCTTGGCGCCCTTGGCGACGACGAGCATGTCGCAGGCCAGCGCGATCTCAAGCCCACCGGCAACAGCGAAGCCTTCGACGGCAGCGATCAGCGGCTTAATCGGGGGCTGCTGCACGATGCCGCCAAAGCCACGCGTTGGGTGCCAAGGCGTTTCGCCGGAGGCAAAGCCTTTTAGGTCCATGCCGGCGCAGAAACCGCCGCCAGCGCCGGTGAGGATGCCGAGCGAGAGCGAGTCGTCGGTGTCGAGCAGCTCGGCCGCGTCGCCAATTCCATCGGCGACAGCCTTGTTGACTGCGTTGCGCTTCTCAGGGCGGTTGATCGTGATGATCAGGATGTTGTCACGGCGCTCTGTGAGGACCGCGCTCTCAGTGGATTCGGACATAACGACACTCTATGACGCAACGCCTCTTTCGCGCTCGCCGCTATAGGCTTGGCCGATGCTGATGGTTGCCCGCGACGTCTACCAACTGCCTTTGACCCCGCGCAGTGGAGTCAACGCCTACCTAGTCGGAGATGTTCTCGTTGACTCGGGTTATCCACTCCACTTCAAGCGACTGCTGCGCCAGACGGCCAGCCAGACGATTCAGGCGCATGCCCTGACCCACGCCCACGCCGACCACGCTGGCGGTTCGAAGAAGCTCAAAGAAACACTCGGCATTCCGGTCTGGGTAGGCGCCAACGACGCCAACGTGCTGCGCAGCGGGCGAGCCGAGCCGGGCGAAGTACCGTTTGGCCGCAACGCGCTGAAGAGCTACATGAAGTTCCCCGGCGTCGAGCCGGACCGCGAACTGCGCGAAGGCGATGAGCTTGCCGCGGGCTTCGTCGCGCTTGAGACCCCCGGCCACAGCCCCGGCCACCTGGCCTACTGGCGCGAGGAGGACGGCACGCTGATCTGCGGCGACGTCTTCTTCAACATGAGCCTCGCGACGACGGCGGTGGGGCTGCACATGCCGCCCGGCGTCTTCACCCCTGACCCGGCGCAGAACCGCGCCAGTGCCCGGCGGCTGGCGGCGCTAGAGCCGAAGGTCGTGCTGTTCGGTCACGGGCCACCACTGCGCGACCCGACCGCGCTCAGTGCCTTCGCCGCCGCGCTGGCTGACTAGCGCCGCACTCAGGGCTCACGGCTCGAAGAGCGTTAGCTCTGGCTCGCGCTCGCCGCGCAAGAGCGCAAGGTCGACTAGGGCGCAGGCGATACCGCGATCCTCAGCCAAGGTCCGTGCCTGCGGCTTGATCTCCTGCGCGGCAAGCACGCCGCGGCAGTCGGTCATCGCTGGATCACGGCGAATGAACTCGAGGTAGCGCGTCAGCTGCTCGACCGCTTCGATCGTCGCTACGCGCTTAATCTCGACCGCAACCCATCCGTCAGCTTGGTCGCGGCACATCAGGTCAACCGGGCCAATCTCGGTGGGCCATTCGCGGCGCACTAGGCGGAAGCCTTCGCCACAGAACTGCGGCGCCGCGGCAAGCGCCTCCTGCAGGTGAGCCTCAACGCCGTCCTTCTCCAGCTCCGCCGCCTCACCCATGTCGTGCTCCACGTCGGAGAGCAGCTCCGAGATGTGAATCTCGAGGCGGTCCTCACTCTTATCGGCGCGCTTGCGCACCGTGATCCTCTCCAGCGGATCGCCGTGGTGCTCGATTACAGTCGGTGGCGTCATCCAGTTCTGCGGTTTGTAGCCGCCGCTGTCGGCGTGGATCATCACCGAGCCGTCGTCTTTGAGCATCACAAGCCGCAGCGCCTCCGGCAGGACGGTGTCGAGGCGGCCGGTGTAGATCACTTCGCAGCGGGCAACGAGCAGGCGCATTAGCGCCGAGGCTAACGGACTCGAAGCGTCTTCTGTGCAGCGGCTTGGGTGAACGGGTAGCTGCTGGCGTAAGTTGCCGTCAGGCGCCAGAGCCCCTTCTTCGCGAGCTTCTGCTTAAAGACGAACTGCGCCGCAGGACTCTTCGAGCGCCCATAGCGGGTCACCCAGTAGTAGGAACGCCTCTCGGTCGCCCACGATTTGCGCGTGTAGAGCTGCCAGCGGAGTAGCACGCGGCCGCTCGCAAGCAGCCCAGTTCCAGGCACGCTCAAGCGGCCAGTGACGGTCTTGGTCCTTTGCTTGCCGACGATCTTCAGCTCGAGGGCAGTTCGCTGCGGCGCCAATTTGCTCATTTTGATCCGATTCACCGCAATCTCAGCGAACGCTCGCGCGCCGGAGTTGTCAATCGCCCGAACCATCACGGTGTTCGCGCCATAGGGAAGCTGACTGGTCTTGATTGTTCGTTCGAAGAGCTCGTCGTTCTTGGCTGATGCGCCCGCAACCGCTACGCCGTTGATGTAAAAACGTAGGCTCTTGAGCCCACTGTCAGCGTCATCGCCGGTGGCGGCGATTACGATCTCATCCTCGAACTCGGTTGTGCTCGTCGGCGCAATAATCTTGACCGTCGGCGGTTCTAGGTCGCCGCAAGAGCTCGTCAGTTGGTCGCCGCGCGCGGCCAGATCGGCCATTGCTGCCCACGACGCTCGTTTCGTTCCGTTCCAACGAATAAGGCCGTAGCGGTTCAGTTCGCTCTCTGCGGCGCCGCCGTCGCGAGTACTGAACCAGATTGCACTCTTCATGTATGGATAGCCGGCAAGGCAGTGATAGGCCTCAGCGAGATAATCGGCCTGCTTGGCTTCGCTTACGCCAGCATCCTTCAGGCCGGCCCACTTGCCGCGCTCGCAGGTCAGCGTCGTCGTTGACCAACCCATCTCCGACATCGTGATCGGCTTGTCGCCATCGCCATTAGCGGCCATCACCGCGTGCACTTCGCGAAAGCCGAGGAAAGTAAAGCGCCCAACGCGGCCGTCCTCGCGGTAGAAACTCGATGGCGAATTGATGCCACAAGCGGTGTCGGTGTGGACTCCAACCGCGTCGAAATGGCCGCGCGCGCCTTCGCTGTAGAGCCCTTCGAGGAACTGGTAGTTATTGCCGGTCAGCGGCCCAGCGACAACCTGCGTCGCTGGGTCGGCGGTCTTGATCGCCGCGTAGGAAGCCTTCAGCAGCGGCGCGTAGTTTGCTGGGCTTGGCGTCGTCCCGTGCCAGAACTCGGCCTCGTCGGGCTCATTCCAGATTTCCCACGACTGAACGCGGCCTTTGTAACGGGTTGCTAGCCGACCGATGAAGCTGGCGTAGCTAGCTGGGTCGCTCGGTGGCGTCAGGAAATCGCTTGAACCATTGGCCCAGCGTGGCGCTCCGATCACCGTCAGTGCAATCTTCTTCTTTGCCGCTTGAGCAAGATATATAAAGTCATCGAGCTCGCCGATCTGGCCGCCGTCATAGCTGCCCGAGCGCTGCGGCTCAGTCAGATCCCAGCGAACAAAGCGCCTCACCCAAGTCACGCCGAGTGCGTTGGCATCGGCGATTGAGGTCGCCGCGCTGCCCTGAACACTGATTCCTGTTTCAGCGGCCGAAGCCGTTGGAGGGCTACTCAGCGAGAGCAGGGCAGCAGCGCAGACCAGCGCCAGGCTCACCCTCCAGTGGTTTAACACAAGATTTAAGAGTGAGCAGGATTGAATTTGTGACGGTGCGGGCGCGGCAGCCATAGGGTTAGAAACACGGTGGCCACAGCTTTGTTGCGGCCGAGTGGCTAAGCCGCAGGCAGCGCGCGCGGCTCGCGCTCAAGTAGCTGAGTGAGCAGCTCGCTTAGCTCAAGATCGCCCGGGTCAAACGCAAGTGCCCGTTCGGCCGCCGTTATCGCATCACTAACGCGGTCGCTGCGCGCGAGCGCGTGAGCTAAGCGGGTCCAGCCAAGCGCCGACTGGGGGTCGAGCACGGTCGCCTGCTCGCAGGCCGTCAGTTCACCGCCAAGATCGCCGGCAAGCTGATTGGCGAGTGCCAGATCGAGCAGCCCTTCAACTGTCGGCGCTAGCTCGCGCGCCTTGCCAAGGACCTCTATCGCGCGCGCCGTGTTGCCGCTCCGTAGCGCCAGACGTCCGATCCGCTCCCATCCATCGGCGTCACCGGGCGCCTGAGCAGCGGCTCGCTCTGCCGCCTCGCTCGCCAGATCTAAGGCGCCCATCTGCTCGTAGATCCGCGAGGCAAAGCGCTGCGGCGCTGGCCGGTCGCGCTCAACGCGTGCCCAGTCGCGCACCGTTCGCGCGGCGGCCGTCAGCTCGCCAGCCTGCCAGAAGGCGAAGGTCAGCAGCCGCAGCACAGCTGGGTTCTTGGGCTCCGCGTCACGGGCGTAAATCAGCCGCTGCGCAGCAAGCGAATACTCGCCTTCGGCGATTGCGTGGCGCGCGGCGGTTACAAAGCGCTCAACGCGCTGCGCACCGGGGTCGGGCTTCGAGAAGTCAACGAATTGGAGGCTGTCGGCGGGGATCGTGCGAATCCCCGGCTGGAAGCTGACCCTCGCCCACTGCTGAACTGCATCGCCGTCGCCGGTGAAGTAAATGCCGCTGACCGTTCCAACTCCCCACTCCGGGTAAGAAAGGCAGCGGGCGTAGCGGTGGACTACCGAGTGATCGGGAACCTGAGAGGAGAACGGATCGTTGACCTTGCGGTCCTTGTCGGCCGCCTGACGGCGCTGCTCGGCCTCCCATGCGCGTTCGCCTTCCTCGGCGCGCGCCTTTCGCGCTGCCGCTGCACTGACCTTGACCGCGTTCGCCGTCACACGGCCACCACGCAGCGACTCCGCAAGGCTCTCGAGCTGGTCTGCGGCGCGATTTATGGCCTGCAGGTGGCGCTCATGCGCGGTCTGCTTGCCGGGCGGAGCCAGGTCGGGGTGCCAGATCTTCGCCTGGCGGCGGCGGGCCAGCTGCACGTCGCGCTTGTCGAACGGCGGCGCGAGCTCCAGCAGCAGCGTCGACTGCTCGATGTCAAGCACATTGGACATAAGTACTAAACGCTAGTCGATCAGCTTGCGTTCCATCGCCGCGATCGCCACGCGCCACATCAGCAAGCCAAAGATGATCAAGAAGGCGAAGTTCCAAACGTCGGCCCAGCCCTCCCAGCCGAAAGCTGCGTGGCGAACCAGCTGCACGCAGTGAAAGAGCGGGTTGAGCTGCGAGAGCGCCTGCACCCAGCCCGGCAGGCCGGTCAAGGGGAAGAAGGTGCCAGCGACGAGAAAGAGCGGAGTGATAACGGCGCTCGTGACGTAGTTGAAGTTCTCAATTCCCTTCAGCCAGCCGGCGATCGCCACGCCCGTGCAGGCCCAGCCGTAACCGGCGACGAAGTTAATCACCGGCACGGCCAGCATTCCCCAGCTCGGCTCGAGACCAAAGATCAGCCCCACGAGCAGCGGCGCGCAGCCATAGACGGCGGCCCGCATTGCCAGCCAGAGCGCCTCGCCGGTGACTAGCTCTTCGGTGTCGACCGGCGCGGCGAGGATCGCGTCGTAAGTGTGCTGGAACTTGTATTTGATGAAGGTCCCGAACATCGCTGGAAAGATGCTCGAGAAAAGAACCGCCGTGGCGACGGTGCCGGTCGCGACAAAGTCGATGTAGTCATAGCCACCAACGACCGCGACGAGCGAACCGAAACCAAAACCGAACGCCAGCAGGTAGATCGTCGGCTCGACCGTTGAGGAGAAGGTCGTCGAGCGCCAGTAGGAGGAGAAGTTGATGATCTCGCGCACCAGCACGCCACCAATCGCCGTCCGTTCGAGGCGGCCTGGTTCGCGCTCCTCTACTAGTGCCGTGCTCACCCGATCTCCTCACCGGTAAGCAGCACGAATACGTCCTCAAGGTTGGCCGCTCTGCGCTCTCCAGCCGGAGCCCGGCCAGCGGCGTCGTCAAGCCCAAGCACGGCGATCGAAGTTCCGGTGCGGCGGGTCGGGAAGCCCTCACTCACCATTTCGGCCTCTAGTTCGACGAGCCGCTCGGGCGAGCCGTAGATCTCAACCGCTTCGCGGCCGGCGTGCTCGGCGACAAGATCGGCCGGCGCGCCGACCGCAACCGCCGACCCGTGCGAGACGATCGTGACCGAATCGCAGAGCCGCTCAGCCTCCTCGATGTAATGCGTCGACATCAAAATTGAAACGCCTTCACTTCGCAGCAGGTCAATCAGTGCCCAGAGCTCTTGGCGCACCTGCGGGTCAAGGCCAACGGTCGGCTCGTCAAGCAACACAAGCTGCGGCTGGTGGATTAGAGCGCGACCAATCAACAGCCTGCGCCGCATTCCGCCAGAGAGCTCATCGACCTTCGAATCGCGCCGCTCAGCAAGTTTGGCGATCTTCAGCACGCGCTCAATCGCGGCCTTGCGCTTAGCTTTGGGCACGCGGTATAGGTGCGAGAAGACAACGAGGTTCTGCTCGACGGTCAGCGTTGTGTCGAGGTTGTCGAGCTGCGGCACGACGCCCATCCGCGCCCGCGCCGCTTTCGAATCAGCGGGCAGCTCGTGGCCGAGCACGGTGATCTGCCCTTCGTCGGCAACCGTCTGCGCCGTCAGCATTCGCATCGTCGTCGATTTTCCAGCGCCGTTTGGGCCCAGCAGGCCGACGCAGCCGCCTTCAGGGACCACTAGATCGAGCCCGTTGACGGCCGTTATTTCGCCGTAGCGCTTGACGACGTGGCTTAGCTCGAGTGCGTGGGGCGTTGACGGCACGCCGAAAGGATCGCAGGCCGCTCTATCGTTCATCGCAATGGCTCACCAATACATCTTTACGATGCACAAGCTGACGAAGACTTATCCGCCGGACAAGACAGTGCTCAGTGATGTTTCGCTCTCCTTCTATCCGGGCGCCAAGATCGGCGTGCTCGGCTACAACGGCGCCGGTAAGTCGAGCGTTCTGAAGATCATGGCCGGGCAGGATCAGGATTACCGCGGTGACGCTGAGCTCGCCCCCAGCGCCAGCGTCGGCCTGCTCGAGCAGGAGCCCCAGCTCGATCCTGAGAAGGACGTCAAGGGCAACGTCGAGCAGGCGGTCGCCCAAACGCGCGCCCTGCTCGATCGCTTCAACGAGTTGGCGGCTAACTACTCAGATGAGACGGCCGAGGAGTTCGCCGATCTGCAAGCGAAGATCGACGCCGCCGACGCTTGGAATCTCGATACCCAACTTGAGTATGCAATGGACGCGCTGCGGCTGCCGCCAAGCGACGCCGACGTGACGACGCTCTCCGGCGGCGAGCGCCGCCGAGTTGCACTCTGCCGCCTACTGCTGACGGCGCCCGACCTGCTGCTGCTCGACGAGCCGACCAACCACCTCGACGCCGAATCGGTCGGCTGGCTCGAGCGCCACCTCGCCGAGTACAAGGGCGCCGTCGTAGCGGTAACCCACGACCGCTACTTCCTCGACAACGTCGCTGGCTGGATCCTCGAACTCGACCGCGGCCGCGGGCTTCCCTACGAAGGCAACTATTCGAGCTGGCTGGAGCAGAAGCAAGCACGCTTACAGCAGGAAGGCAAGCAGGAGAAGGCGCGGCAGAAGACGATCAACTCGGAGCTCGAGTGGGTTCGCGAAAATCCCAAGGGTCGTCGCAAGAAAGCGAAGGCGCGGATCAACAACTACGAGGAGCTGCTGGCGCAGGAGTCCTCGGTCAACCTTGACCAGGTTCAAATCCACATTCCAGCGGGCCCAAGGCTTGGCGGCGTCGTCGTCGAAGCGAAGGAGCTAAAGAAAGGCTTCGGCGACAAGCTGCTGATTGAGGATTTGAGCTTTTCACTGCCGCCAGGTGGGATCGTTGGTGTGATCGGCCCAAATGGCGCCGGTAAGTCAACGCTTTTTAAGATGATCACCGGCGACGAGCAGCCCGACAGCGGCGAGCTAAAGATTGGCGAGACGGTGCAGATAGCCGCCGTTGACCAGAGCCGCGACGCACTTGACGACAACAAAACTGTTTGGGAGGAGATAAGCGGCGGCGACGAGCAGATCATGGTCGGTGAGCGCGAGATGAACTCGCGCGCCTACACGTCATCGTTCAACTTCAAAGGCTCCGATCAGCAAAAGAAGGTCGGGACGCTATCGGGCGGTGAGCGCAACCG
>JBDNJF010000071.1:0-3432 GCA_041687955.1 Solirubrobacteraceae bacterium | reverse complement strand
GTTCCCAACGCCGGAGGCCTACATCACCGACTGCCCGGTGCCAAAGTCGGCCTACGGCTTCAGCAAGCTGGCCGGCGAGCACTGGGTCCGCGCCGCGCACGACGAGCACGACCTGCCGTACACGATCTGCCGCCCGTTCAATGCCTACGGCCCGGGCGAGATGCCGGAAGACGAGCCAGGTATCGCGCACGCCGTGCCCGACCTGATTCGCAAGTGCCTCGCGCTACCCGACGACCATTCGCCACTGCCGATATTTGGTGACGGCAGCCACACCCGCACGCTGACCCACGTAGAAGACATCGCTGACGGGCTCGTCACAGCAATGGGCGCCGAGGCGGCGCTGAACGAGGACTTCAACATCTCAGCCGCGCGCGAGCTGAGCGTCGCGCAGATTGCCGAGATCATCTGGGTGGCCTGCGGCCGCGACCCTGAAAAGTTCGAGTTGGAACGCGGGCCGAGCTTTGACGTTGACGTTGTCCGTCGCTGGCCCGACGTATCGAAGGCCGAGCAGCTGCTGAACTGGCGGGCGCGGATCGACGTTGAGGACGGTGTTGCCGATACGGTCGAGTGGCTGCGTGGGACACTGTGATCGGGGTTGTTGGATACAGCCAGTTGGGCAAGCGGTCAGAGAGCGACAGGTACTCGGCGCCCGCGTGCCCGCTTGGCGACCTGCGACTCTTATTGAGTGAAAGTGACTAAGCAGCTCGGCGCGGGCCGTCAGCTGGCGGGCGTTTATCGGCGGGCCAACACCTAATGGACATCATTCGGACAGTCCGTCGCGCCTTCGCGCTGCTGAACGCTCCTGCGCGGCGGCGGCTGCTAGTTCTTGGCGCTGCCAACGTTCTCGTAGCCGGCCTCGACATGCTCGGGATCCTGTTGCTGGTGCCATTGCTCGCTTTCCTTGGCCCAGGCGGTACGCCGCAGGGCCCCTTCGCGGGCATCGCAGAGCAGCTCCTCGGTACTGATGCGCCTGAGCGGATCGTGCTGGTTCTGGCGCTCGCGGCGACAGCGCTCTTCGTTGCCAAGGGATTCGCCGCGGTGAGCCTGCTGTGGGTCCAGACCGGCGTGCTGAATGTCGCGCAAGTGTCTCTATCTGAGCGGATCCTTGGCAGTTTCGTCAAGGCTCCTTGGCTGGTTCAGCAGAGCTCCGGCACGGGGGCGATCATCCGAACGACAGTTGGCTCAGCGTCGACGACAGCAGGGACAGTTGCCTCTGGCATCGGCGTTCTCGCTGAATCAGCGGTATTCATCGCCGTCTTCGCGGCGCTTGTGATTGTCAACCCATTGCTCGCGATCGCTGCGCTCGTGTATCTGGTGGCAGCCGGCCTGACTTATCTTCGGATCGTGCGGCGACCGATCGAGACGCGCGGCGAGCAGCTTCAGGTCGAGGCTGAGAAGATGAACTCCTCGCTAATCGAGCTGGTCGGGGGAATCAAGGAGCTAACCGTCCGGGACAGCACGTCGACCTACCTTGGGCGCTACGCACGGTCGGCCCGCGGCTACCTCGATGCTTACAGGCTGATCGCAGTTACCAATCAGGGGATGCGCTACCTGCTGGAGATTCTGATGATCGCCGGCGTCGCTCTGGTGATTGGGTTCGCGACGCTTTCGGGATCGACGACGACCGTCCTTGTCTCGGTTGGCGTGCTGCTTGCCGGCGGATTAAGATTGGTCCCCGCGCTCAATACTTTGCTGATCGCCGTCAACACGATCCGAGCAAGCGAGCCTGGAGTTGCGATTGTCGAAGCTGAACTGGTGCGTCTTGGTGAGTACGAAGCGATCCCCGACGACGCTGGCGACGGATCGGCGGATTTCGTTCCGACCGGAGCATTCGCTGTCAGCGACCTGCTGTTCCGCTATCCAACGCGGGCGGAGGACGCGCTGCTTGGAATCTCGGTTGAGGTCGGTTTTGGTGAGGCGCTGGGGATCGTTGGATCGACCGGGTCAGGCAAGAGCACTCTGGTCGACCTGCTGCTCGGGCTACTCGACCCGGTCAGCGGCTCGATCCTGATTGACGGGCGGCCGCTAAGCGAGAACCTGCGGGCCTGGCGAGCGCAGATTGGCTTTGTGCCGCAGGACATCTTCCTAGTTGACGACACGCTAGCCGCCAACATCACCTTCGGTGAGGCCGACGAAGTGGTATCGGCCGAGCAGATCGCGGCGGCTGTACGGCTCGCCCACCTCGACGACGTCGTCGCCGAACTGCCGGAGGGGCTTGACACGATGCTCGGTGAGCGCGGTGTGCGGCTGTCGGGCGGACAGCGCCAACGGGTTGGGCTGGCACGGGCGCTTTACCGCAAACCAGCGATCCTGATCCTCGACGAAGCGACCTCAGCGCTCGACAATGAGACTGAGCGCAAGATCAGCGACGCGCTGCTATCGCTGCACGGCAAGCTAACAACGGTCGTCGTCGCTCACCGCCTGTCAACGGTTCGCTCCTGCGACCGCATCCTCTACCTTGACCGCGGCCAAGTGTCAGGGATCGGCACCTTCGACGAGCTGGACCGAACGAACGAGGGTTTTGCGCGGTTGGTTGAGCTGGGATCACTGCGGGGCGCGTTTTAACGCAGCGCGCCCAGCGTAAGTTTGACGCCCTCAGCCAGCGGAACCTGGGCCTTGAAGCCGAGCTGATCAGCGGCCAGTGAGACGTCGAGCGAGCTGCGTGCCAGCTCGCCGTCGCGGGCAGCGGCGAAGTGCGGGTTGAGGGGTCCTTCGCCGGGCGCTGCGGCGGCGTCGAGCGCGGCGATCAGCTCGAGCACGCTTGAGTCGATGCCGGTGCCGATGTTGTAAGGGCCGCCGGGAGCGGAGTGGCTGGCCGCCAGCAGGTTGGCGGCGACGATGTCGCTGACGAAGGTGTAGTCGCGGCGCGCTTCGCCGTCACCGAAGACGGTTGGCTGCTCACCGCTCAGCAGTCGCCCGGCGAAGATCGCGATCACGCCTGCCTCACCGGCGGGGTTTTGGCGCGGGCCGTAAACATTGCCGTAGCGCAGCGTGACCGTTTCAAGCCCGCGCGCGCGGCCAGCCCAGGCGCAGTAAAGCTCAGCGCAATGCTTGCTCTGCCCGTAGGCCGAGACTGGCGCTGGCACGACGGTCTCAGGTGTGGGCATCACCTCGGTCTCACCGTAGATCGCGCCGCCGGTTGAGGTGTTGACGAGGCGACGAGCACCGCTGGCGTGGGCGGCCTCGAGCACGTTGATCGTGCCAACGACATTGACCGACGCGTCGAACGCCGGATCCTCAAGCGAGCGGCGGACATCCATCTGTGCCGCGAGATGGAAGACGAGCTGCGGCTGCGCCTGCGAGAACGCCTGGCTGACGGCCTCGCCGTCACGGATGTCGAGCTCGTGGAGCGTGGCGCCGGCAGCGAGCGCCGATGCCAGATTCTCGGCCCGCCCCGAGGAGAGGTCGTCGATCACGGCGACCTCGTCGCCG
>JBDNJF010000070.1:0-34226 GCA_041687955.1 Solirubrobacteraceae bacterium | reverse complement strand
GGCGCCAAGATGTGGATCTCGCTTGGTAACAACGCCAGCCTCGCGCTGATCTTCGCCCAGACCGACCCTTCGCTCGGCCACCGTGGACTGGCCTGCTTTCTCGTCGAAACCGACCAGCCCGGCTTCATCCCTGCGCCGATCACGGCGAAGATGGGCCTCTGGGCCTCAGACACAGCCGAGATCGCGCTCGATGACGTAACCGCCTCGGCCGACTCGATGCTCGGAGAGATCGGCGACGGCTTCAAGGTCGCGATGAGTGCGCTCGACTCAGGGCGCTACTCGGTCGCGGCAGGCTGCGTGGGCATTGCTCGCGCCTCGCTCGAAGAGTCGATTGCCTACGCGAACGAACGAACCCAGTTTGACCGCCCGATTGCTGGCTTCCAGCTAGTCCAAGCGATGATCGCAGACATGGTCGTGAAGACCGAAGCGGCGCGACTGCTTGTTTTCAAGGCTGGCTCGGTCAAGGACGCCGGTAAACCGAGCACGCTCGAGACGTCGATCGCCAAGTACTACGCAACCGAAGCCGCGGTTTGGTGCTCGGACAAGGCGATTCAGGTTCACGGCGGCGCCGGTTACAGCCGCGAACATCCGGTTGAGCGCTACTACCGTGACGCGCGCGTGACGACAATTTACGAAGGTACCTCCCAAATTCAGCAGCTGATTATCGGCCGCGCTGTCACCGGCCAAGACGCGCTCAAGCCGATGACGAATGAGACTGCCGAAGCGGCGCCTTGAACCCCAGCAGCGAAATTCGCTGGAGTCAAACCGATTCGCCTCTTGGTTCCTTGCTCTTAATCGAAAGCGACGACGGTCTTCTAGTAAGCACTTTCCTCGGCGCTGCAGACGCTTGCGCCGAGGCCGAAGGGTTCGCGGCGGCTCGAGGCGCGACGGCGCGAGAAGACTCCGCTTCGCTCGCTGCGCTTAGTCGCGAGCTCGATTCCTACTTCGCTGGCTCAGCCACACGCTTCTCCGCGGTGATTGATTGGTCGCAGTTCAAACCCTTCCAAGCGAAAGTGCTTCAGCGCTGCGCAACGGTCGATTATGCAGACCGAATTAGCTACAGCGAGCTGGCAGAGGAAGTTGGCGCGCCGCGCGCCGCGCGCGCGGTAGGCAACGCGCTGCGCAGCAATCCCGCCATGATCGTTATTCCATGCCACCGGGTGGTCCGCTCCGATGGTCGTGTCGGCGGCTACGACGGCCGCGACTCCGAGCAACGCAAAACCCAGCTGCTGGAGCTCGAACTGAGCGGCCTTGGTGCCTCCGCTTAGCGTTGCGTGCTGCCGTATTGCTCAGAGGCGAGGTCCTCGCCCGCGACGCCGGCTGGAGTTTTGATCTGCGGCGTGTCGCGCAGATACCACTCGGCGTCGAGCGCGGCTTGGCAGCCGAGCGCAGCGGCGGTGACTGCCTGCCGGTAAGTGTGGTCAACGAGGTCGCCAGCAGCAAAGACACCCGGCAGCTTGGTGCGCGTCGAGCGCCCCTCGGTGATCACATAACCCTCGTCATCAATTTCAAGCATTCCGGCCGCAATCTGCGACTGCGGTTCGTGACCAATCGCGATGAAAGCGCCTTGCGTAGGCAGCACCTGCTCATCTCCGGTCTCAGCGTTGGTCAGCGTTACGCTCTCGAGCGCGCCGCTCTCACCTGCGTTGAAATTGGCAACCGTGAACGGCGTCGCCCACTCGATGTTCTCCGTTTCACGCGCGCGGCTATACATAATTTTCGAGGCGCGAAACTCGCTACGACGGTTGACGATCGTGACCTTCGAAGCGAACTTCGCTAGGAAGATCGCTTCTTCCATCGCCGAGTCTCCACCACCAACGATGATCGTCTCCTTGTCGACGAAGAAGGCCGCGTCGCAGGTAGCGCAGTAGGAGACGCCCCGGCCGGAGAGCTCGTCTTCGCCTGGCGCTCCAATCTTCTTGTGCTCGGCGCCCATCGCCAGAATCACCGTGCGCGCTTGGTAGTGCTGATCGCCGACCCAGACGCTGTGAACACCACCGGGCTGGTCAGAGAGTTCAAGCTTTGTCGCAACGTCGGTGATGAAGCGCGTGCCGAAGCGCTCGGCCTGATCGCGCATCGTCTGCATCAGCTCGGGGCCTTGGATGCCATCACGAAAGCCGGGGTAGTTCTCAACCTCGGTCGTCTGCTGCAACAGGCCACCCCACTGCCAGCCTTCGATCAGCAACGGCGAGAGGTTGGCGCGAGAAGTGTAAAGCGCCGCCGTATAGCCGGCCGGGCCACTGCCCACAATGATTACGTTCTCGGTCTCGGCCATGCTCTTCTCCACTCAGGTTGCGGGTGACTTTACTTTGTATAGCGTAGCTGGTTTATCGCGGCCTTCTTCCCCCCAACCCTGAACCGTGCGTCGCAGCTGCAAGTAAGCGATCGCGCCGGGAATGGTTGGCAGCCAGAACGAGAAAGCGCGGTAGCTGAGGACGGCGACGATCGCGAGACTGCTGGGAACGCCAAAGGCAATCAGCACTCCGATCATCCCTCCCTCAACGCCGCCGATCCCTCCCGGCAGCGGCAGCAGGTTGGCCAACATTCCGATGTAATACGACATCACCAGCACGGCAACCGGTGGCGGGTCGCCAAAGGCGTGGAAAGCGGCCCAAAGCGTGAAGATGTCGAAGTACCACCAGATCACTGCGCCGAAGACCGCGCCATCGCGCTCGCGGATGATTACCAAAGCCTCGCGGACACCACCTGCGAGCGCGTCAGGCACCGGCGCCAGCTTGATGACCAATCGTCCAAACCAGCCTGAGTCTTTCGCCCAGTGCGAAATGCGCTCATCAATCTTCTCTGGAATTAATGCGCAGGCAAGCGCGAGGATGATCACAAGCCCACCAATGATCGCCGGCACGATCGTCAAAGCGAAGACGCCGCTGCCATTGAAAGCACCGACATAAAGGCCGATCCCGGCGATCAGCAGCGTGAACATGTAGACCGCGTAGAGGATTACGTACTGGGCGATCATCCTTGTGGCGACAGTTCGACCCGGCATCCCTGAGCGGCGCAGCGCCCAGGCCGTGAGGATTGCGCCGCCAGCCCCAGCGGCGGCGAAAAGCCTTGCTGCTACAAGGCCGGCCATCGTGATCTGGTAGCTAACCGCCCAGCTAATCCGAGTGCTGCCGCGCACGAATACTCCGCGGAAGAGCCAGATGTAACCGCCGAAGGAGATCAGCTCAAAAACCGCGCAGACGATCAGCCACTTCGGGTCGCCGTCCTGAATTCGATCCCAAGTCTGGTTGATGCCGGCAATCTGCGGCAGCCCAAAGTAAAGGAACACGACTACTGCAAGGGCGAAGAAACCGGCGAAGAACGCATGACGGCGGGAGAAGCGCCGCGTTGGCATCTGCTCGTCATCTGCAACCTCGGGGACTGGCTGATTAACCTCGCTCTGAGGCAGTTCCATCAGGCACCTTGGGCGCGGTGTTCAAGACCTTGAATGACTCGCGAGACCCCATCGGCGAGCGGCGCAAGTCGCGGCGCCGCGGTGCGGAGGCCTTCCACCAGCGCGAGCCCCGCAAGCAGGTCAATCAGGTAGTGCTCGCCGAGGTAGACCAAAGCGAAGCCGAGCGTCCCGGCGTAGATCCAAGCTACCGTTCCCTCGGTTCGACCCACGTCGGAAAGAACGTGTGCGGACATCACCGATGTTGCGAAGTGAAGGGAGGGCATGGCAGCCAGTGGATTACCGGCCAAGCCATCGTAAAGCGTGGGCCAGCGGCCGCGCCAGAACTGCTCGCCGTAGTCGATCATCATGCGCCGCAAGCCAAGTTTGGTGCGCGCCACATCGCCGCCGAGCCGACCTTCCTGAGCTGCGTACCACGGCGGTGCGGTTGGAACGAGCCAGTAGCCGATCAGACCGAGGTCAAAGGTGCCGTAGACCATCGCCGCGGCGCGAGGAAATTGATCGCGGCGCCTAACAAATATATAGGCGACAGTTGCGTGAGGGACGAGGAACCAAATCCAGTGTGCCCAAACGAGCACCTTCTCGGGGGCGCGGATGCTGCGGGGCGAGGCGAAGGCTTGCTGCAGCCGAACCCCCGGAAGCTCCCCTAGCCCAAACCACCGGTCGACGGTTACCGGATAGTCCACGAAGGCGCGCTGCTCGAGCGCCTCAGGGTCATCGGCGGGCATCTCGTAGGTCGTAAAATAGGCCCACATTTGCAAAATTGACACTGCGACGTCGCGCTTAGCAGAGCGCGGCGTTGCGATGCAAAGCGCGACCGGCGCGCTCCACGCGGCGGCAAGAACAGCGCTCCTTGGAAGCTTCACTTTGCGGCGCAAAAGCGGCACAGCAACGCCAGCGGCGACGGTTGCCATTGCCGCTATTCGCAGGGCTTTCGAGAGGCGCAAGGTTGGCGCAGTATACGGTTGGCCGGTGGAATTAAGCGGGCAAACAATCGCAGTTACCGGAGCCGGGGGCTTCATCGGTGGTGCGCTATGTCGCCGACTGGCAGCCGAAGGCGCGCGCGTCGTCGGCGTCGAGCTGCGCCCCGATGCGCGCAGCGACGTCGAGGCCAGTGGCGCGCGCTTCGTCGCCGCCAGCGTGCTCGACGAGAGTCGCCTCGCCGCTGCGCTTGGCGGCTGCGATGGGCTGATTCATACCGCGGCGATCGTCGGCGACTGGGGCTCTATGGAACAGTTCATCGACGTCAACGTGCGCGGCAGCTGCGCTGTCTTTGACGCCGCTCAAGCTGCTGGGATAGCGCGAATCGCGCACCTTTCATCGGTCGCCAGTTGGGGCTATGAGTTCAGCTGCGACCTCGAAGAAGAAGCTGCGCCGCGCGCCAGCGGCGCTCCATACGCCGACACCAAGGCGGCCTCTGATTACCTTGCGCTGCGCCGCGGCGCGGCCGTCGTTAGACCCGGCGACGTCTACGGGCCTGGTTCTATTCCGTGGACGGTTCGCCCAGTCGAAGCGCTCCGCGCCGGAGGCTTCGCGCTGCCAGGCAAGGGCGACGCGCTAATGACATTGGTCTACGTCGATGACCTAGTCGACTGCATCCTGCGCGCGCTGACGACGCCCGAAGCGGCAGGCCAAGCCGTCACAGCGTGGGACGGCGTACCGGTCACGACATCCGAGTTCTTTGGTCGCTACGCACGGATGCTCGGACAGACGAAGGTGCGAACTGCGCCGGCGCCGCTGATCGAAGCGTTCGCCTTTGGCTCGGAGCTGATCGCGAAGCTGCGCGGAACCCAGCCAAGCGTAAGCCGCGAAGCAATCCGCTACGTCTCGCGCCGAGCGGTCTATCCAAACGCGCGCGCTCGCGAGCTGCTCGGCTGGGAGCCTCAGACGGACTTCGAAGAAGGGATGCGCCGGACCGAGCTCTGGCTGCGCGCTGAAGGGATGCTCGCTTAGAGCTCTTCAGCGCAGACACGAACAAAGGCACCGATCACCTGGCTTGACGGATCAGCCTCCGGGTGCCACTGGACGCCGAGCACAAAGCGCCGACCTGCCAGCTCAATCGCCTCAGGGAAGTCGTCGTCAATGGCCCATCCGGTTACAGTGAGCCCGTCACCGAGGCGATCTACTCCCTGGTGGTGGTGCTGCATACTCGAATGGACTAGCTCACCGGCGGTGGCCGCCGCCAGTGAGCCTTCGGCCAGGCGAACATCGTGCTCGCTGCCTTCAAAGGAGCCCGGATTGGGGCGGTGGTACGCGGGGAGGTCTTGTAACAGCGTGCCGCCCCGCGCCACGTTCAGCAGCTGCATCCCGCGACAGACGGCGAGCAGAGGAAGGTCGGCCTCTACTGCGGCGTTAATAAGGGCCAGCTCGCTGCGGTCGCGATCGATCCTTGATCCCTCGTGTTCAGGCGCCGCGTCGGCGCCGTAAAGCGAAGCGTCAACGTCTGGGCCGCCAGTCAGCAGCAGGCCGTCAACGGCAGCGAGAACCTGCTCGGCCACCGCGTCCGCAAATGAAGCATCGGGCGGCAGCAGCAGCGCTACGCCACCGGCTCGCTGAACTGCGTCAACGAAGATCTGCGGCACCAACGCAGCTTCGGCATTCCACAAGCTCCAGCGAGCTGGCTCAACGTAAGCGCTGATCGCGATAAGTGGTCGCCTACTCGCCATTGGAGCAAGGCTAGAGCCACAGCCCGACCCCTGCCTCAAATACGTAGGATGCGTCGATGCCCAAGTTTGAGATTGAGACCGAGCTCGAGACCGTGACCCTGCTCCGCCTCGGCGCGGCGGCGAAGATTGAGCTGAACCGACCGGACTCGCTCAACGCGTGGAACGCACAGATGAGCAGCGACCTCTTCTCGGCTTTCAAGATAGTTCGCGACGATGACGAAATTCGCGCCGTTGTGATCGGGGCGGCTGGCCGAGCATTCTGTTCCGGCGCCGACCTCAAGGACGGCGCAGCCGGCGGCCTCACGACGGAGGACGGGCGCCCCGACCTTGAGCGCGCATTAAACGAGCGCTACCACCCCGTGATCACCGGTCTGCGCCGCCTGCCAAAGCCCGTTGTTAGCGCCGTTCAGGGGCCTTGCGTTGGTGTGGGCCTCTCACTCGCGCTCTGCGCCGACCTCGTTTACGCGAGCGAAAATGCTTATTTCCTGCTGGCCTTCGTCAACATCGGGCTAGTGCCCGATGGCGGCTCGTCGGCATTAATTCCAGCGCGAATCGGGCTGGCGCGGGCGACCGAGATGGCGATGCTCGGCGAACGCGTCGACGCCGCCAAGGCCGCGGATTGGGGTTTGATTAATGGCGTCCTTGAGGGCGCAGAATTCGCCGGCGCAATTGACGCGCTGGCAGAGCGCCTCGCGGAAGGGCCGACGCGCTCATATGCCGGTTCGAAGCGACAGCTGAATAATTGGATCTTCGGTCCGTTCGATGATCAACTGGCGCTCGAAGCATCGATCCAGCAGGAGATGGCTGGCAGCTCTGACTTCGTCGAAGGGGTGAGCTCGTTCGTCGAAAAGCGGCCCGCGTCGTTTACTGGGCGCTGAGGCGCGCTTCCTCCCGTCCTATTCCTTTATAAGATTGCTTCAACCCGTGCGCGCCTCAATGTCCTCCCGCCCATTTAAGAACATCATCCTCTTCGGGCTTGCTTTGGCCGCCTCGCTGCTAGTTCCCGTCGCGGCGGCATCGGCAGGAATCATCGCCCCTGAATCCGGAGGTGGAACACCCAACGCCGAGGGAATCCGCTCGCTCTACCTGATCATCTTCGCGCTCGGCTGCGTCGTCTTCTTCGGGGTTGGCGGCCTAGTGCTATGGACCCTGCTCCGCTACCGCTCGAAGAAGGGAACCGAAGCGGTTCAAGCCCGCGGCAACAACCGGCTCGAAATTGGCTGGACGGTCGGCGCCGCATCGCTGCTAGTCCTAATCGCAGTCGTGACGTTCGTCAAGCTTGGCCAGATTGAGAACCCGCCGAACTCGAGTGCAAATGGCCTCGCCACCCCGCAGAACGTCTCTTTCAGTAGTGGCTCAGCAAAGCCGTCTCTGCCACCAAACGGTCGCTCACTCAACATTGATGTCAATGGCCAGCAGTACATCTGGCGCTACACCTACGCCGACGCCGACACCAACAACCTCAACAACGTTTTCTCATATGAGCAAATGGTCGTTCCAACGGGCACGACTGTCACGCTGACCATTCGTTCGCTTGACGTCCAACACTCTTGGTGGATTCCAGAGCTCGGCGGCCAGTTTGCCGCCGTCCCCGGCTACAGCAATTACACCTGGTTCAAGATCACCGAGCCGGGAGTTTACGAAGGCCAGTGCGCTGAGCTCTGCGGCCGCGGGCACGCAACGATGATCGCGTCAGTGAAGGCCGTCTCACCTGCCCAGTTCAAGCTTTGGTATGCGGACCAGAAGACGGCAATTGAAATGTCGGAGAAGCAAGCAGCCAGCGCGCGTAACGCACTCGTCGCGAAGGATCAGAAGGCCCTGAAGGTAGTCCCGAAGGAAGCGCCAGCTGCCGCTGCCGCCCCGGCTGCCCCCGTCGACGGCAAGAAGATCTTCGTCGCTGGCGTCCCCGCCAGCGGCGCGCTCGCCTGTGGCTCTTGCCACACGCTCAGCGACGCTGGCACTCAGGCTGCCGTCGGTCCGAACCTCGATTTAGTTCTCAAGGGGCAAAGCGCAGCGATGATCAAGGCTTCGACTCTCTATCCGAACAAGATCATCTCTAAGGGTTACGCGGCCAACATCATGCCCGCCAACTACGGTACGTCGCTGACAAAGCCTCAGCTTGACGCGCTCATCAACTACATCGAACAAGCCGTAAACGGAAAGTGACCAGACGATGACAACTACGACCGCGCCAGCAACTCAGGCGGCTCCCGAAATCGTCACCGGCTCCGCCGCGCCGCGACCGAGCGGCTGGCTCTCTTGGGTGACGAGCACAGATCACAAGCGAATCGGAATCATGTACATCGTCGCTTCGTGGATGTTTCTGGTCCTTGGTGGAGTCGAGGCGTTGTTGATTCGTCTGCAGCTAGCCGTACCAGAGAACACGCTGCTCTCGCCGCAGACCTACAACGCTCTTTTCACGATGCACGGCACGACGATGATCTTCCTTTTCCTGATGCCGATGATCGCCGGCTTTGCCAACTATCTGGTGCCTCTGATGATTGGCGCGCGCGGGATGGCGTTTCCTAAGCTCAACGCGCTCTCGCTTTGGCTTTTCATCGCCGGCGGTGTGGTTTTTTACGGTTCGTTGTTGTTCAGCCCAGCAGAGTGCGGTTCTACCTGTTACGCGCCACTTTCGGAGACCGCCTTCTCGCCATCAAACGGCGTCGACTCATGGATCTTCCTGATCCACCTCACCGGCATCGCTTCGTTCATCGGAGCCCTCAACATCTTCGTCACAATCACCAACATGCGCGCCCCCGGAATGAGCTGGGGCCGCATGCCGCTCTTCGTTTGGACGATGCTGACGCAGGCAACCCTGTTAATCATCTCAATCCCAGTCATTGTCGGCGCGGTGACGCTGCTGCTGACTGATCGGCACTTCGGAACCCACTTCTACGACCCAACCAACGGTGGCTCGCCGCTCCTTTGGCAGCACCTCTTCTGGTTCTTCGGCCAGCCCGAGGTTTATATTCTTATTTTGCCCGGCTTCGGCGTGATTTCTGAGATTTTGCCGGTCTTCTCGCGCAAACCGATCTTCAGTTACAAAGCGATCGTGGCCGCGGTAGTCGCAATCGCCGTGATCGGCACCTTCATTTGGGGGCAAAACATGTTCACTGTCCCGCTGCCATTTTTTCTAGTGGTCTTCTTTATGCTCGGCGCCTATCTGGTCGCGATTCCGACCGGCGTAGCATTCTTCAACTGGATCTTGACGATGTGGCGCGGCTCAATTGAATTCCCGGTTGCGATGCTTTATGCGATCGGCTTTCTCGCAACCTTCCTGCTCGGTACGATCACGGGAATCCTGCTCGCCACTTTCCCGGTTGATTGGCAGCTCAATGACACCTACTTCGTGGTTGCCCACTTGCATTACGTGCTCGTTGGCGGCGCCGTCTTCGCGATGCTGGCCGGTCTTTACTACTGGTTTCCAAAGATTACCGGCCGAATGATGAACGAGAGGCTCGGCAAAGTCAGCTTCGTGCTGACGCTCGGTGGTTTCTGGATTACCTTCCTGATTCAGCACTCGGCTGGCCTGAGCGGCATGCCGCGGCGCGTCTACGAGTACGCCGACGTCAACAACCTCGGTACCTACAACCTGATTTCGACGGTCGGCTCTTTCATCCTCGCGCTCGGCATATTGCTGACGATCGTCAACGTCGTCCAAAGCCTCCGTGGCGGAGCGAAAGCTGGCCCTGACCCTTGGCGCGCAAACACGCTCGAGTGGTTCACCCCTTCCCCTCCCCCGGTCAACAACTTCGACGTCGTGCCGCGCGTGCGCTCAGTTGAACCGATGCAGGACATCCGCCGCGAGATTGAGCGCCAGAACCGCGTTGGCGCAGGAGCCGGCGTAGCGGCCGGGGATTAGGGCGCGCCCGATGCCACAGTTTGCTTTTGGCGAGAGCGCGGTCGCGGCGGCGATCGCCCCGTCTGCCGCGCGCCAGCGGATTAACGATTACGTCGCGCTGACGAAGCCGAAGGTTCAGAGCCTGCTGCTCTTTACGACGGTGGCGGCGATGCTGATCGCCGGTAGGCCATCGATCGCGCTGATTGTCGTAACGCTAATCGGCGGGGCAATGTCGGCTGGCGGGTCTGGCGCGATTAACCACTGGTACGACCGCGACATTGACCTGCTGATGGATCGAACCGCCGACCGCCCTGTGGCCTCTGGGCGAGTTTCGCCGCGCGCAGCGCTCAGCTTTGGCCTAATCCTTGGCGCGGCCTCGCTGGTCTGGCTAACGATTCTGGTAAACCCTCTTGCTGCTGCGCTCTCATTCGCAGGCTTTGTTGGTTATGCCGTCGGCTACACGATGCTGCTGAAGCGACACACTTGGCAGAACATCATTTGGGGCGGTGCTGCCGGTGCCGTGCCACCACTCGTCGGTTGGGCCGCCGTGACGGGCTCACTAAGCGGCCTTGCGATCTTCCTCTTCTTCATCGTCTTCTTCTGGACGCCGCCTCACTTCTGGGCGCTCAGCCTGCTGATGAAGGATGACTACAAGGCGGCGGGAATTCCGATGCTGCCGGTCGTTCGCGGAGAGGACGAAACGCGGCGCCAAATCCTGCTTTATTCGGTTCTGCTTTACGCAGTCTCACAGCTTCCATTCTGCGCCGGTGGCCTAGGTTTTCCCTACCTGATCGTCTCTCTTGGTCTTGGACTAACGCTAATCGTGCTGGCGTGGCAGCTGCGCCGCCGCGCCGACCGCGCCGCGGCGCTGAAGCTCTACCTTTTCTCGCTGATCTACCTTGCCGCTCTCTTCGCAGCGATGGTCGCTGACGTCTGGCTGTAAGCTTCTAACGGAAGACATGGACAAAAACCTCGCAAAAAAGAACAACCGTGCCGGCCTCCTAATCACAGCGATCGGCTTCGTCATGTTCGGCCTCTCCTTCGTCGCCGCAGCGATTTACGTCTCATGAGCGATCAGGAGTCGAGCGCTGAGCCAGCTGGGGAGAAGATCCGCCTCTCTCGCAGTAGCCTTCAGCCGGTTTTAATAGCTGCAGGACTCGCGTTGCTGCTCATCGGAGTGCTCGATCGGTGGTATCTGAGCGTCATCGGCCTGGTGATAATGGGCGCTGCAATTTATGGCTGGATCCGCGACGCCGTTCGCGAGCACGGCGAGCTACCGAGCGGCCACTAGCGCTCGCTGACCGTCGCGGCGGTACCCAAGGCAGCCGCAGCCGAAGCGATCTCGACGTAGCAGCGCACAAGATCGCGCATCGAAATCATCCCAACCAGCTGGCCGCCACTGACGACCGCTAAGTGACGAAAGCCGTGGCTAAGCATTGCCTCGGCGGCTGCCGGGAGTGACCAATCAGGCGAAGCAAAGACAACGTCGCCAGCCATGTGCGCTCCGACGAGCTCTTCGTCGGGCGATTCACCGGCGCCAAGTGAGAGCATGATGTCGCGCTCGGTGATGATGCCCGGACCGGGGCTTTCAGGGTCGTTAACTACAGCCGAACCAATCTGCCTTGCCGCCATCAGAGTCGCGACCTCGCGCAACGTGTGGCCTGGCCCAACCGTCAGTACCGATTCACTCATTGCTTCACCAACCTGCATCGTCATCGCCCCTCCTAAGAATTCGACGCTGAAACGAACATAGCCACTACAACCTGCGCTGTAAAGGCCGAGCACGCTCGCTGCAGCACCCTCAGGCGGAGTAATCCCTTCGCGCTGCAGACGCGTATTTACTTCACCATGCAGCGACAAGCGACAATTGCCCTCCGTCTAGACCTTTACAGAGAGGTCACTTCGATCGTTGAGTTCGAGTACGGCGACGAACTGGCGCTCGACGATCTGGCCCACCGCGTGGCATCGTCAAGGCGCCAACTTCAGCGCGCTTTCGCTGAAGTTGGCCACACAACTTTTCGTCAGTACTTGACTGCTGTCCGGATGGATCGAGCTGCTGAGATGCTGGTTGATAGCGAGATGACAGTGCGCGAGGTCGCTCACAACGTCGGTTATCGCCAGCCCGCCCAGTTTGCCAAGGCATTCCGCCGCCGGCACGGCAGCGCACCATCTGATTACCGCGCCAATTCGCCACTTTTTGCTGGACGCGCAAGCGATTCCTTGCCGATCCGCGCCGCCGCTTGAAGCCATCTGCCACGTTGCCCTTCAATCGTGATCAGCAGCGATGCGTCGGACTCAAATACCGGCACGCCTGCGTCATCTGCGACCAGTAAACTTCGTCATTCATGAAAGATCAACCTCACCGCGGCGCCGTCACCGCAAAGCACTGGTTAGTGCTGGCGGCGATCACTGCTGTTGTTTCCTTGATCGGCATTGTTTTTATGCTTTCCCTCAATTGGTTCCCGGAGCAGGGCTCCGACGTTGCTCCGGCGATCGACACCTTCTGGGATGTGCTCGTGGTCATCTCGGTGCCAATCTTCGTCGCCGTCTCGTCGATGATGCTTTTCAGCGTCTGGCGGTGGCGCCAGCGCCCAGGTGAGGAAGACCTCGACGGGCCGCCAATCCACGGCAGTGCGAAGCTTGAGGTTATTTGGACGGTCGTCCCCACGATCGTCATCGCGGCGCTCACGACCTACGCTGCCATTCTGCTGATCGACATTCAAGCCGCGCCGGCAAAGGGAACCCGCGTTGTCAACGTCAACGGAGTTCAGTTCGCTTGGGACTTCGAGACCCAAACTCCTAACGGGCCGGTTAAAACTTCGAGGCTTTACCTGCCAATCAACGAGCCAGTCAAGTTCAATGTCCGCTCGAAGGATGTAATCCACGACTTCTGGGTACCTGCATTCCGACTGAAAGTTGACGCGGTGCCCGGGATCACGACTTCTTACAACCTAACGCCGACCAAGCTCGGCACCTTCGACGTCGTCTGCGCCGAACTCTGCGGCCTCGGTCACGCCTACATGCGCCAGACCGTCACTGTCCTCACAGCCGAACGCTACGCAACGATGATGGCTGGTCTTGCTAAGGCCAGCGGCGCAACCGCTCCGGCTGGTGCTGGCGATGCAGGCGGCACGCCGGCCACCGTCGCCCCGAGCAACGAAACTTCCGAGGTCTATAACGAGGGCGGGCTTCATGCTTTGCTCAAATACACTGATAAAAGCATGCAGGGAAAGGGATAACCGATGGCCGCGAAGATCCGACAGCCAGGCTGGTATAGGGCGCTTGCATTCTCAATACTTGGTGTTCTCGTTTGCCTAGGACTTAGCATGGGGCTGCGCGCAGCGTTTGCGCTCGACCCAATCTATGACGGCGAGTCGGTACTACAGATCTCACTGCTGATGGTGCCGATCTTCTTCCTCGGCGGGATTGGCTGCTTTGATTACTGGCTGCGCTGGGCGAGTGGGCGCAAAGTTGTTGATGATCACGCTGACCACGGCGCCAAGAGCTGGCGCGATTACTTCAAGGTCAATACCGACCACAAAGTAATCGGCATTCAGTACATCTGCGTTTCCTTCTTCTTCATGTTCCTGGGTGGACTGATGGCGATGCTCGTCCGCGCTGAGCTTGCCGCGCCCGGCCGCCAGTTCGTTGACCCCAACACCTACAACGGCCTCTTCTCGGTGCACGCGACGCTGATGATCTTCCTCTTTGTGATCCCCGTTTTTGCCGGTATCGCTAACTATGTGCTTCCGTTGATGATCGGGGCGCCCGACATGGCTTTCCCGCGCCTCAACGCACTTTCGTTCTGGATGTTGCCGGTCGCTGGCGTGATGATGATGCTCTCGTTCCTCGCACCGGGCGGCTCTTTCGCAGCCGGTTGGACGGCCTACGCGCCGCTCTCTGTCGACGCCCCTATCGGGCAATCTTTCTTCACAATTGCGGTTCAGTTCGCGGGCGCTTCGTCGATAGCCACGGCGCTCAACTTCCTCGTCACGATCATCACGATGAGGGCGCCGGGAATGACTTTCTTCCGCATGCCGCTATTGGTCTGGGCTAACTTCTCAACCTCGCTGCTGGTCGTGATTGCTACCCCGTTTATCGCCGCATCGCAGTTCATGGTGCTGCTGGACCGAGCGCTCGGCTTTAACTTCTTCAACCCAGCAAACGGCGGCGATGTGTTGATGTACCAGCATGTCTTCTGGTTCTATTCGCACCCAGCCGTCTACATCATGATGCTGCCCGGCTTTGGAATTATCAGCGAAGTTTTAGCTACTCGAGCACGAAAGCCGGTCTTCGGTTACCGCATGATGGCCTTCTCACTGCTGGCGATAGTGCTGCTTGGCTTCACTGTGTGGGCTCACCACATGTTTGTCTCCGGAATGTCCGACTGGATACGAATACCGATGATGATCACCACGGCGATCATCGCAATTCCAACCGGCATCAAGATCTTCTCTTGGATTGCAACGCTCTGGCGTGGCGTCTTGAAAATGGATACGCCGATGCTCTGGGCAATCGGTTTTATCGCAATGTTTACGATGGGCGGCATCTCCGGCGTGATGCTTGCGATGGTTCCGCTCGACATCCACGTAAGCGACACCTACTTCATCGTTGCTCACATCCACTACGTCCTCTTTGGCGGCTCGCTGTTCACGATCTTCGCTGGAATCTACTTCTGGTTCCCGAAGATGACGGGCCGGATGTTCAACGAGCGACTTGGCAAGATTCACTTCTTCCTGACCTTCATTGCCTTCAACATTACATTCGCGCCGATGCACCTGATCGGGGTTCAAGGAATGCCCCGGCGCGTCTCAGATTATGCCGACCAGTTTGCGACCTGGAATCTGATCATCTCAATCGCGTCTTTTGTTGTTGGCCTCGCGACGCTGATCTTCCTTTACAACATGATCGTCTCTTGGCGGTCGGGCCCGAAGGCCAGCTCCAACCCATGGAATTCATTGACGATCGAATGGCAGGTCTCATCACCGCCGCCGATCTTCAACTTTGATGCGATCCCATCGGTCGTCGGCGGCCCCTACGAGTATGGCGTCCCGGGCGCCGTGCACGCGGTATTCGACGAAACCAAGCCTGAACCCGTGGCGGTCGCTGCTGGCGCTGCCGCCGGCGCGGGCGAAGAAGAGGCGGACTAAGCCGATGCGGACGAGTCTCGTAGTAGCCAGCAAAACGCTAGCCGCAGGGTCGCTGCTGCAGCGGAACCGCGCCCGCTTGGCGGCAGCGGTCGGCCGCGCACAGGCGCAAGGAAACGCATAAGGAAATAACAATGGAAGCCGCCTCAATCCCAGCCACCACTAGCCACGAAAGCGCGCATCACCACGGCCCGCCAACCGCCAACCAGAGTTCGCGCGTGAACTCTGAAGTGCTCGGAATGCTGCTCTTCATCATTTCGGAGATCATGCTCTTCGGAGCATTCTTTGCGGCCTATTTCTTCATCCGCGTAGTTTCGGCCGACGGATGGCCCCCTGGAGAGGGTCTGCCGGTCGCGGTCGCAGCAACCAATGCGGCGATCCTGCTCTCTTCTTCGGTCACGCTGCACTGGACCGATGTCTCAGCCAAGCGCGGCAACCAGCGTGCGATGCGCGTCGGGATCGTCACGACCTTGCTGCTTGGAGTGACCTTCCTTTTCATCCAGATAAACGAGTACCTCCTCCTTGGATTCACGCCGAAGACCAGCGCTTCAGCCTCAGTTTTCTTTGGCCTAACTGGCCTTCACGGAGCCCACGTCTTGATCGGGCTGCTGCTGCTCTGGATGTCTGCAGTGCGAATCTTCAAGGGCAAGGTAGGGCCCAAGAACCACAGAGGCCTCGAAGTTCCTGGCATCTACTGGCATTTTGTCGACGCAATGTGGATCGTCGTCTTCACGACGATCTATGTACTTTGAGCCGCTTTGGCTGATCAAAGCCCGCAGGAGCCGCAGCAAGCCTCAGAGAAGCCGTCAGAGGCCGAGAAGGCTGTGCCACGCGTTTTTGATCCCGTACGAACTGAATCGGGCGCCTTTAGGGCTCTGGCGTGGGTAGTCGGCGGTTGCCTACTGGTGATCGTCGTGGCCGTCGTCGTGCGGGCGCTTTAGCGAACGGTTAGCTCGCCGACCATGCCCGCCTCGCGGTGGCCAGGTACTGAGCAGTAGTAAACGAAAGTGCCTGCCTTGATCTCGCCTGATGCCTTCACGGTGCCCTCGGTAATGACAGCCGTCTCAATCCCAGCATTCTCAATCACGATGTTGTGCGGAACACCCGATTCGTTTGGCATCTCCAGCTTCAAAGGGCCGGCCGTCGCAGTCGCAGTCGTCTCGACGTAGAGCAGCTGCCCGTCAGGGTCGGCGGAAATTGAAAGTAGCCCATCCTTTGCTACGGCCGTCTGGCCGCCCGCGGCAGGGGCGGCAGGAGCCGCTGAGGTCGACGATGAGCTCTCGGACGAGCTAGAACCGCAGGCGGCAAGACCTACCGCGATTGCAGCCAACGAAATTGCAACCGGCATCTTAATAATTTTCATCTCTCCATCTTAGGCGTGATCGGCGCCATACTGATCACTAATTGCGCTTATTGGCGCGCCGGCAGCAGCGCCGCGCATCACCACTCGAACAGTGATGTTCGTTCAAACAGCCGGTGAGCGAGCCGGTGAGCGCGGGACCAAGCCTGAGGGGCTCGGTCAAGCTGTTCTGTCAGCAGCCCCGTGCCCCCGTGCGAACCAAATACGGCGCGTTCGAGGCGCCGGCGTGGGTAGTCGCAAGCCGCCTGCTGGTGATCGTCTTTGCCTTGGTGCTGCGCGCTCTAGCGGACGGTGAGCTTGCCCACCATGCCGGCTTCGCGGTGGCCAGGCACTGAGCAGAAGTAGACGAACTTGCCGACCTTGAGTGTGCCTGAGGCCTTGGCTACACCGTTCTCGATCACAGGCGTCTCAATCGGCGTGTCTTCGATCACGATGTTGTGCGGAACACCAGATTTGTTCGGCATCTCTAATTTCAGCGGACCGGCCGTCGCGGTCGCAGTCGTCTCCACGTAGAGCAGCTGCCCGTTAGGGTCGGCGGAGATTGAAAGCAACCCGTTTTTCTCGACGGCTGGCTTTCCGCCACCGGCCGGCGCGACTGCGCTAGCGAGCAGGCCGACGTCCTTGCCAGGCTTAGCGGCGACAATTGATACGTAGGCAGCGACGTCGGTGGCATCTTTGCCAGTAACTAGGTTGGCGGGCATCGGAGCGTTCTGGTTCGGGTAGAGAATCTGGCCGTAAACGACGCCGCGGATCCCGTCGTCACCCCAGTTTTCCTGGCGAGCGGCGTAGAAAGCCTCGTCGAGGTTGGGCCCGGTGACGCCCTTGCTCCCTGCGCGCGCCATTACGTGGCAGGCGCCGCACTTCTGGACGAAGAGCTGCTTGCCGTTGACCAAGTTTGCGCTGTCGACGGAGCCCGAGGCGTTGGTGCACCCGGATGCCGCGAGCAGCGCACCTGCAGCGAGCCCAGCGGCGAGCACGCTGCGCCAGTGATGCGTTGGTGATTGTTCAATCATCAGAGCAGATGATACTGAGAATCGAGGATTGCAGAGCGCTGCGCTGCGCCCATATGCTGGCCTCGGACTCGGCGCAGCAAGAGGCCGCTGAGCTCGATAAGGTAACGCAATGAAACCGGCGCAACGTTACCGCCTGCGAGAGCCTTCCTCGGGTCGCGAAGTAATCCTCGAGGCCAAGCCCGACGTGGTCTACCGCGACGCGCAGAACGGTGAGGAACTCGAGGTTGTGGGCGAACTTCTGCCTCTTTTCCCGTCTGAGTCAAAGCTGCCCTGGGCGGTAGAGAACCTGCGCTTTTGCAACCACTGCGGCGCAACGGCGCAGCGCGATCTAAACGAATGCCCCACCTGTGGCCGTCGTATGGCGCCTCCAGCTTGATCAGTCGCTACCGTTAAATCCATGTCTTCAACCTTTCTTGCCTCCAGCTGCGCCCTAGCTTTAACCTGCGCCATTGGTATTTCAGCCTGTGGCTCAGACAGCCGCCCCTACGACCAGATCCCTACCTCGACGCCAGCACTGGTACCTCCGGCTGACGCCAACGACGTCGCTAGCGGCAGCGGTGCGACTACCACGACGCCGACTACCACGACCGATACAACCGGGTCAACCGACACTAGCGGCGGTACTGGTGGCGGTACTGGTGGCGGTACTGGTGGCGGTACTGGTGGCGATACAGGTGGCGGTACTGGTGGCGATACAGGTGGCGGTGGCGGCACGCCAGCCGACACAGGCGGCATATCACCGGACTGAGCTCTGTCCGCGCAGCTAAACGTAGGCCCGCAGAACTAACTTTGCAAGGAAGCAGGCCCGTCGCGATTATGGGTTCGGGACGATCTGCGCGCTGTAAGTGATCCGCGCAGTGGTGTATTTGCAGTAGAAGTCGGAGAACTGCTTCACGGCTAGCTGCGAGGTCTGGGTTTGGGTGTCCTCACACTGACCTTTGCCGCGGGAGGCGTTCCAGACGGTCGAACTATCGAGGCCAGTAGCGAGCGCTGGAGCCCAAGTTGGGACAGTGAGGGCGATGATCTGGCCTTTCTTGACCAAGATTGAGCGCTGCAGCGCAAACTGAACCGTCTTGCCGAAGTAAGGCTTCAACTTGACGAGCTCGCCTTGGCGGCTTACCACTGCCCCGTCTTTTGCCTTCGGCGTCTTCGTTGACTTCTTCGTGACCGAAAGAATTGTTAGCTGCGCGGTCGCCTCACCGCCGAGTTTGGAGTCAAAAAACTTGATCTGCTTCGACGTCGGCTTCCCTAGTGAGACCGTCCAGGCGACGATGCGGCCATCGCGCGTTACGACTAGGGGCGACTTCTTTACGCCACTACGCGACTGGTAGCCGGTCGTACGACTGATCGCGTAGCAGGGCGTGCCAGGGCATCCGGGCTTCAAGCTCGTGTCGAACGCCCCAAGGTCGATCATTTTTGCCGATGCGATTGTCGGCGCGGCCAAAGCTAGTGCGCTGATCAGTCCGAGCAGGGGAAATAGTCTTTTTTGCATCTCACTATCTAAGCGTAACCGGGCCCGCAATGAGCTGGTTCATCTGCCAGCGCGAGCCTAGAACGCTTATTTACCGGCGAATTCACCTAGACCACTGCAGGATTTATAACGCTCGACAGGCCTCAGCCACCGCGCAGCAAGCGGGCGCTTTCGGCGATTGCGTCGGGGCTAGCTGCAGCCGGTAACCAAGGCAGGCGCAGCGGGTCGCCTTCATATCGAGGGATTACGTGGATGTGGAAGTGAAAGACGGTCTGCCACGCCTGCGGCTGGCAGGAGTTGAGCAAGTTCACACCGTCCGCCCCAAGGCGGTCACGAGCGAGCAGCGCAGCCCGCTGCGCGGCCGCCGCGCAGGCCTCAAGGTCAATCGGCGAAATGTCATACAGGTCGCGCGCGTGCTCACGCGGAATCACTAGTGCGTGACCGGCCGTCGCGGGGCTGATGTCCATGAAGGTGATCGTCCGTTCGTCCTCGGCGACGATTTCAGCCGGAACCTCGCCGGCGACGATCGAGCAGAAGAGGCAGTCGGGCATCTGCCAAAGCGTAACCTCTGCGGGTGTCTATCAGCCAACAAGATCAACTGAACCAACTCGCGCGCAACCTGATCGGTGAGCTTGCAGCCTTCGATCGGCGCTCGGCTTCCGACGGTGAGAAGCGCGCTGCGGCCACGATCGCGGCGCGCCTCGAGGCCTACGGTTGTAGCGCCGCGGTCGAGCGCGAACGGGCTCACGGAACATATTGGTGGCCGCTCGGCCTATTGACACTCGCCGCCGGGCTGGTGTCGCTGAAAGGCTCGCGACTGCTGCGAACAATTGTCGGTGGGTTCACCGCCGCGGCGGTGGCCGACGACATTAGCGGCGGCAGCCAATGGTTCCGCCGCGCCGCCCTCCCCCGGCGCGACACGTGGAACGTCGTCGCCGAAGCGGGCGACGAGCACGCCGAGCGAACGATCGTCTTCGTCGCCCATCACGACGCCGCTCACTGGAGCTTGCTCTTTGCGCCGCAGATTCCCGAATTCTTCGGCGAACATTTTCCACAGCAGCTGGAGCGATCGAAGACAACGCCGCCGATCATGTTTCCGGTCTTTGCTGGCCCAGTGCTTGCGCTACTGAGCGGCCTAACCGGCTCAACGCTGCTGCGCCGCGCAGCAGCTGTGATCTCGCTCGGGAGCGCGATTACCTTCGCCGAAATTGGCTCGCGCTCCGTCGTTCCAGGCGCGAACGACAATCTCAGCGGTGTTGCTGTGCTTGTTGGCCTGGCGAGGCTAATGCGCGAGCGGCCGGTCCGAGGCGTCCGCGTGCTGCTGGTGTCAACTGGCTCCGAGGAGTCATTCATGGAAGGAATGCGTGGCTTCGCAAAGAGCCACTTCGGCTCGCTGCCGACCGAATCGACGAGCTTCGTATGCATCGACAGCGTCGGCTCACCGACGCTAATGCAGCTGGAGGGTGAAGGAATGCTTTGGATGGCTGATTACGGCGAGCAGCTTAAGGCCGAGCTCTCTGCAGCGGCCGCCGAACTCGACGTCGAACTGGTGCGCGGCCTGCGCTTTCGCAACGCGACCGACGCGCTGATCGCCCACCAGGCCGGCTACCCGACGCTGATGTTGGGGTCAATTTCGCAGTACAAAGCGCCATCGAACTACCACTGGCCAAGTGATACGGCCGAAAATGTCGATTACGCGAGCGTTGTCGACGCGATCCTGATTTGCGAACGCTTGCTGCGCAACACGGCGGCCCAGACCGAAAACTGACCTCTCAGCTGCTGCCAGCCAGCTTCGCGCGGGCCAATTCAATCGCTGAGGCTTCGTCGACTACCTCGCCGCAGTACCGAGCCTGGGCGATTGCGGCCAGCATCTCACCCAGCAGCGGCCCATGCTCAATGCCGAGCGCGCTGGCAAGCTGATCGCCGCGAACGAGCGGATCCTGCGGACCGTGCTCGCGCCAGCGCAGTGCCTCCGTGAGCACTTTCAGCGCGAGCTCCTGATGCAACATAATTGCCTGCTCGGCTTTGCGACCGCGCGTAGCGAGGCGATCGGTCAGCGAGAGCAGCGTGACGTCAACCTCGACCGGGTCGCAATTCGTCATGTAGTCATAGAAGTGCTCAGCAGTGAGCGGCTGCTGATGGACTAGAAAGCCCAGCCGCAAGTGTTCGAGCGTTAGTTTCGCGACGTGGGCCTTGAGCTTCTCGCTGGCTTTCAGCCGGCTAAGGATTTCGCGTGATTGCTCGGCCCCTTCGACTGCGTGCCCGGGGAACCCTATTCGGCCGTTATCGAACTGAGCTCGCGTCTGGGGCTTTGCGATGTCATGCAGCAGCGCCCCCCAACGCAGTCCCCCACTACGGCTGAGACTGTCAGCGAGCGGCTCGGCAAGAAGCGCTGCTACGGCCGCACCGTCGACCTCACCGAATAGCGCAGCCGGATCGGCCTCAAGGTCGACCGAAAACTTCAGCACCTCAAGCGTGTGCTCATAAGCGTCGAGGTGGTGGTAAGCGGTCTGCTCGACGCCTTTTAGCGCGAGCAGATCAGGCAAGACGACAGCACACGCGCCAATCTCGCCGAGCAGACGAACACCCCTAACGGCCTGGCTGGAAGTGAGGATTAAGTTGAGCTCGGAGAATATCCGCTCCCCAGCTACCTGCGTTAGTCCGCGGGACTGAGCCTGGGCGGAAGCGAGAGTTTCGTCCTCGATTTCGAAACCAAGCTGAGTGGCGAAGCGGGCTAGCCTGACGCATCGCAAGGGATCGGCAGCAAAGGCCTGAACTCCGGTCATCCGCAGTAGGCCACGCTTGAGATCATCGGCGCCGCCGGTCGGATCGACCAACTCGCCGCCCGCGAGCGGCTCAGCGATAGCGTTGATCGTCAGGTCGCGGGCGCGAAGGTCGGCCTCCAGCGTTGCGCCCTGCATCGGCGTGCAGTCAATCTGCCAGTCGCCATCGGCGCCGTGAACGCGCCAAGCACCGAACTCGTCGGAGAGCGCGAAGACCGCTGCGCCGGCTGGAGCGGCGGCTCGCAAGGCGCGAGCGGCCGACTCGCCATCGCCGTCGATAATCAAGTCGAGATCGACCCCACCGCCAAGCGGCCCACTGCCAACGAGCCGGTCGCGAATCGTGCCGCCGACAAGCCAGACACGCTCAGTTGAGAGTGCAACCCTGGCGAGCTCCAGCAGGTTCGCCTCGCCAGCGCTCACTGGAGCTCAGTCTCGCTGCCCGCGTACTGACGTTGAACGCGCGCGCTAATTGAGGTCACTATCTCGTAGTTGATCGTCGCCGCTAACCGCGCCAGATGCTCGCTGAGAATCTGCTCAGAGCCGTCGCCGCCAAGCAGCGTCACGCGATCGCCGATCTTGACCCCGCCGCCTTCGGCGCCGAGGTCAACCGTGATGTTGTCCATGCTGACATTGCCAACGACCGCGAAACGTCGGCCGCCAATCAGCACCTCGCTGTTGTTCGAAAAGGCGCGCTTCCAGCCATCGGCGTAGCCGATTGGAACGGTTGCTATTACCGTCGGCCGCTCAGCTATAAAGCTACGGCCGTAGCCACTGCTTTGGCCGGTCTCACAGCGCTCAGCGCGGGCCACGTAGGACTCAAGCCGCAGCGCCGGCTCGAGCCCTTGCGCGGCGGGATCGACGCCGAAGGGGTCGAGCCCGTAACAGGCGACGCCGGGGCGAACGAGATCAAAATGGGAAGCGTCATCACGCAGCAAAGCGGCACTATTTGCCGCGTGGCGAATTAGCCCCGGGCTGGTCGCGACAATCCGATCGCTCCATTGCCTAAAGCTCTCAAGCTGAGCCGCAAAGAATTGGTCGCCGATCTCATCCGCGGTCGCAAAGTGGGTCATGAGGCCAACCAATTCCAGTGGCGCTTGCTCGCTCGCGCGCGCGGCCAATTGAGAGGCCAGATCATGGTCACGCGTGCCGAGCCGGCCCATTCCGCTGTCGAGCTTAATGTGTACGCGGCCACCACCAAGGGCAGAGAGCTTGCTCAAGAAGTACTCACTCCAGGCGACGACGTCGGCGTTCGCGGCCAGCGCAAGCTCCAGCTCAGCATCGATCAGCGCGCCCATCACCAGAATCGGCAGCTCAATTCCTTCGGCGCGCAGCTCGCTTGCCTCGCTCGCCGTCGCGACCGCCAACCAAGTGGCGCCACCACGGATCGCAGCTGCAGCCGCTTCACTCGCGCCGTGGCCATAGCCATCGGCCTTAACAACTGCACAGAGCTGCGCAGAGGGTGCCCGCGCGGCGAGCAGCGAGGTATTTCGTTCAATTGCTGCTAGATCGACTAAGGCCAGCGCGCGCACTGCGATCAGCTCACCGGCCTATCGATCTTCGAGCAGTGCCTCGAGCACGTCGACGCGCGTTACAACGCCGACGAGACGGCCTTCATCATCGACAACTGGCAAGCGGTTGTGGCCGTGTTCAGAGATTAGATGGCCTGCATCATGGGCGTCGGCGTCCGGGCTAACGGTGATTGGCTCTGTGCTCATGATCTCCTCGACCGTGCTGGCGATCGATTTGCGAATCCGCTCTTCCCAGTGCTTAACCGAACCGAGGTAGATCACGCCCCCCATAATCTGAACGCTCGCCGGCGGATCGAGATCGTCCTGCTCATCAAACATCAGCAGGTCACTCTCGGTCACAATCCCGATCAGGAGGTCATCTGCGTCAACGACCGGCAGGCCAGGAAGCTCGTGGTCATGCATCCGCTGAACAACAGTTTCGACGCTGTCATCGGGGCTCACGGTCTGCGGGTCTGCGTCCATGATCTGGCTGACGGTTGCGGTCATGGCTGCAATCCTACCGTCAGGCCCAAGCAAGCGGCAGGGCGGCAACGACGTCGCTCGCGATGAGGCCTTCCGTTCCAAGAGTCTCCGCCGCCAGCCCGGCGGCGCGCGCGTGTAGCCTGACCGCCGCCGCGGCTGAAACGAGGGGATCGACGCCACGGGCCAAGAGCGCTCCAACGACGCCACCGAGGACGTCGCCCGTCCCAGCAGTCGCGAGCCCCGGCGATGCACCTGGACTTACGGCCACGAGCCCGCTGGGGCTGCAGATCAGTGTGTCGACCCCCTTCAAGACCACGACCGCGTTAGCGGCCTTTGCAGCGGCCCTAACCTGCTTGAGGCGACGGCCACGCACCTTGTCGATGCTGCAGCCGAGGAGCCGCGCCAGTTCGCCCTCGTGAGGTGTCAGAACGGTGGGGTGCTTCCGCGCCTTGAGCGCTTCAAGGTTGCCGGCGAAAGCATTGAGACCATCCGCGTCGATCACCAACGACTGCTCGACTTTGGCGCAAAACTCGCGTGCAAATGCCCGCGCGCCTTTACTTGAACCGAGCCCTGGCCCGATCAGAACCGTTCCGTCGCGTTCGGCGACTGCGCCGAGCAACTGACCAGCACCTTTGCGGCAGTGATGGCCGTCCTCGTCGGCCAGCGCGATCTGCATGACCTCGACCAGATGGCTCGCGACGACCGCTTGCTGGCTTGCCGGAACAGCGGCTGTTACGTAGCCAGCCCCAGCGCGCATCGCAGCGGTCGCAGCGAGCACTGCGGCGCCGGTAAGCCCACGTGAGCCTGCAGCGACGTAAAGATGGCCGCTAGTGAACTTGTTCGAGCGCGAGCCTCGCCGTGGCAACAGCGCGATCAGCGGCTCGTCGATAATCAGTCCAACCTTGGCCTCATCGAGAGGCGCGCCGGCAGGGATGCCGATGTCGACGAGGCGGACCGCGCCGGCGTGCTCGCGGCCAGGGTTGATATGGAGCCCCGGCTTGTCAGAGTTAAAAGTAACCGTCATCTGAGCGCTAACAGCGGCGCCGAGGACCTCGCCACTCGAGGCGTCAACGCCGCTTGGCACGTCGGCCGCGACGACCGGCACGCCGCAAGCGGCGATCGCTTTGATCGCGGTAGCAATCTGGCCACGTGGCTTGCCGCTGAAGCCGGTTCCAAGCAGCGCATCAACGACGACAGCGGCACCGTCCAGCTGCTCAGCGGCGAACGGCACCGGCGGGGGTCCCGGCAGCATCTTTAGCTGAGCCCGAGCGTCACCAGAAAGCCGTTCAAGGTCACCTGCCTGAAGGACTTTGACCTCGCGGCCACCGCCGCGCAACAAGCGTGCAGCAGCGTAACCGTCTCCACCGTTGTTACCGCTGCCGCAAACGACCGCGATCAAACCGTCGGGGATGTAGCGGTCAACGTAATCTGCGAGGCCGCCAGATGCAGTCTCCATTAGCGTGAGGCCAGAGATTCCGGCGCTTTCAATCGCCCACTGGTCGGCGCGCCGAGACCTTTCGGCGTCGGAAAGCGCGATCAGCCAATCACTCACAGCGAGCCACCAACGACAATCGCTCCGGCCGTCAATCGAGAGTGCGTCAAGGAGCAACCGAGCTGTACGCCCAGCGCCCGGGCCCGTGCAGCGGCAGCGCCGCTGAGCAGCAGCCCGGGAGCGTCGCCGCTGCGCGAACAAACTTCAATCTCGAGTGGCCTGAAGACCGATAGACCGAGCGCCTTAGTGACAGCCTCCTTCGCGCAGAAGCGAGCCGCGAGATGCTGCGCCGGGCGCGCCTGCGCGCCGGCGTATGCGCGCTCCGACCCCGTGAAGAGGCGCTCGGCTAATCTCGGGCGCCTCTCTAGCGCGCGTTCTAAGCGATCGATCTCGAGCAGATCGATGCCGACAACGGGAGCTGAATTCATCTCTTGAATCTATTCGACTGTGACGGTTTTGGCGAGGTTGCGCGGCTGATCGACGTTCAAGCCGCGCAAACGAGCAATCCTGTAAGCCAGCAACTGCAGCGGAATTACCGCCAGCAGCGGCTGCAGAATCCAATCGGTCTGAGGTATTGAAATCACTGAATCGGCCTGCTGGTCGATTGTCGTGTTGCCTTCGCTGGCAACGGCTATTAGGTAAGCGCCTCGCGCGCGGACCTCCTGCATGTTCGAGATCACCTTCTCCAACACCGGTGAATCGGTCGCCACGGTCACTACCGGTGTCTGTTCGCTCAACAGCGCAATTGGGCCATGCTTCATCTCACCGGCGGCATAAGCATCGGTAGAAATGTAGGAAATCTCTTTCAGCTTCAACGCGCCCTCATCGGCTACCGCCACGCCGGCGTGACGGCCGAGATAGAGGAAAAAGTCGGCCTCCCAGACGCGCTCAGCAACTGCCTCGACAACCGGATCAACCGACGCCAAAAGCTCTGTGACCAAGCTCGGCATCTGCTTCAGGCCAGCAACTAGCTCAATCCGCCGTTCGAGCGCCAGCGAACCATGCAGCTCGGCGAGCCTCAGCGCCAGCAGGTACATCACTGCGACCTGGCAAACGAAGGTTTTCGTTGCCGCAACCGAAACCTCAAGCCCAGCCCGCGTGTAGAGAACCCCGTCAGCCTCACGCGTGGCCTGTGAGCCCATGATGTTAGTTATCGCCATCACCGTCGCTCCGCGCTGCTTGGCGATTCGCATTGCCGCCAGCGTGTCAGCCGTTTCGCCCGATTGGGTGATCCCAACCACAAGGTCGCCAGGCCCAACAATCGGGTTGCGGTAGCGGTACTCGGAAGCAATTTCTACATCGACCGGCACGCGAGCAAGCTCCTCGATTGCGTAACGACCAATCAACCCTGCGTGGTAGGAGGTGCCGCAGGCGACAACGACGATCCGCTTTGCGCTGCGCAGCTGCTCGTCGCTGAGCGCGCCAACGTCATCAAGGTCGACGCCGTCCTCACGAACCGTTCGGTCGGCGATCGTCTCGGCGATCGCGTCAGCCTGTTCGTGGATCTCCTTGAGCATGAAGGTTTCGAAGCCGCCCTTCTCTGCTGTCTCCTCATCCCAATCAACGGTCACGATCTCGCGCTCGATCGGCTCGCCGCTTGGCGTCGTGAAGCTCACCCCGCTGGGGCGCACGGCAACGATTTCCTCGTTTTCAACGTATTGCACGCGGCGCGTTTGGGCGAGGAAGGCGGGCACGGCGGAGGCGAGGAACATCTCGCCCTCACCGACACCGATAATTAATGGGCACTCCTTGCGCGCACCAACCAGCAGCTCGGGTGATTCAACCGCCATCGCAACGAAGGCAAAGTGCCCTTCAATCTCGGCGTAGGCGCCGCGCACTGCCTCTTCAAGGTCGCCGCTTAAGTGATTAGCGACAAGGTGAGCGATCACTTCGGCGTCGGTTTCGGAGCTGAAGCTGGCGCCGCCGGCAATCAGTCGCTCGCGCAGCTCCATGTAGTTCTCAACGATCCCGTTGACGACAACGTGAACTTGGTCCGCGGTATCGAAGTGCGGATGGGCGTTCTGCTCGTTGACGCGACCGTGGGTAGCCCAGCGAGTGTGACCGATGCCAATCGTCGCCGCCTCAACAAGGGTCGCTGTCGCGCCCCCGGCTGCTTGGCGCGCCTCGACCGCCGTCTGAAGTTGGGCAAGATTCCCGACCGCACGGACCGACTCGATTGCGCCCCCCGACATGACGGAGATACCAGCCGAGTCGTAGCCGCGGTACTCGAGCTTTGAGAGCCCTGCGAGTAACAGCTCCTCAGCGGCTCGCGAGCCAACGTAACCGACGATTCCACACATGGCAGAAGCCTAGCTAGTGAGCTAGATGACCCCACTGCGTTTAGACTTGTTGATCAGTCTGCAGCTTCAACGATCGCGACCAAGCGGGCGCAGATCGCGTCACACTCGGCCGCGTCCGGCGCTTCAACCATTACGCGAATTAGCTCCTCAGTACCGCTAGCGCGGACAAGCACGCGGCCACGGCCGGATAGCGCTCCGTTCTCCTCAGAGGCTGAGCTGGCAACGGCGTCGAGCGCCCGGTCTTTATCGGCAACCTTGACGTTGACCAGCCGCTGGGGCAGCTTTTTCATCGCTGAACGCTCGGCGAGGTCGGTGCCGCCAAGCGCTTCCAGTGTGAGCAGAGCGCTTGCGATTCCGTCGCCTGAAGGGACGAAGCCCATGTCGATGATGTGGCCTGACTGTTCGCCGCCGAGCGTCCAACCGCGTTGGCGCAGTTCGGCCAAGACGTAGCGGTCGCCGACATCGGCCGTTGCGACCTCAATCCCGGCCGCTGCCATCGCCGTGTGGAAGCCATAGTTAGTCATCACCGTGACCACGACCCCGTCGCCATTAAGCCGCCCGATTGCGCGCAGCTGGATCGCTGCTAGTGCGATCAGCTCGTCGCCGTCGACGATTACCCCGCCGCGGTCTGCGGCCAACACGCGGTCACCATCGCCATCGAAAGCAAAGCCCAGGTCGTGCCCACCAGCGACGACGGCTGCTGCAAGCGCATCGATGTGGGTTGAGCCGACGCCGTCATTAATGTTTCGCCCGTCAGGCTGATCGCCGATCGTTGTGACCGTGGCTCCAAGCCGGCGGAAGATCTCCGGGCCTACGCGATAAGTTGCGCCGTGGGCGCAGTCGAGCAAAAGATTGACATCGCTGAGATCGAGCGCTTCGAAACGCGCCTCAAGTGCGCGAAGGTAATCCTCCTGCGTTCCATGGAGTTCACGGATACGGCCAGCCTCGAGCTCTGAGCTAGGTGTGGCCTCGAGCCGCTGCTCAATCTCTTCCTCTGCCGCGTCGGTCAGCTTCAGTCCGTCGCCGCCAAAAAACTTGATGCCGTTGTCTTCGTAAGGGTTGTGGGAGGCTGAGACGACGACGCCGAGGTCGAAGCCGTACTGGTCAATCAGTAGCGGCGCCGCCGGAGTTGGCAGGACGCCCCCAAGCAGCGCCTCGCCACCTACTGAGGTGATTCCAGCCGCCAACGCCGCTTCAAGCATCTCGCCGGATTCGCGTGTGTCGCGGATTACGAGCACGCGGGTTCCAGCGCCGCCGGCCTGGTCGGTTGCTGCTCTGCCAAGTTTGATTGCTAAATCAGCAGTCAGCTTCTCACCGACTCGGCCACGGACGCCGTCGGTGCCAAATAGATGACGAGCCATTAAGAGAAATCTAGAGAACCAAAGCCGCTCACGCGGGCCAGCTGGCCTAGCGCTTGCTGAACTGAGGCCGCTTGCGGGCCTTCTTGAGCCCGGCCTTCTTGCGCTCTTTGGCGCGCGCGTCACGCGTTAGGAAGCCGCGGCTCTTGAGCGCACCACGAAGATTTGGGTCGGCCTCGAGCAGTGCGCGCGAAATACCGTGGCGCAGCGCGCCGGCTTGAGCCGAGACGCCGCCACCGTGCATCCGGGCAATCACGTCCATTTTGTTTTCATAGCCGACGGCCTCAAGCGGCTGGCGAATATTGCGCTGCAGCGACGGGCGAGGGAAAAAATCATCGATCGAACGGCCGTTGATCAGGTACTCACCCTTGCCGGGCTTGAGGATTACGCGAGCTACTGCGCGCTTGCGCTTGCCGGTCGCGGTGTAGCGCGCGTCGGCGGCAAGTTTGATCGTTGCCGCGATCGGCTCGTCGGCGACCGGCTCCTCGACCTCTACGACGACCGCATCGGCGTCATCTGCAAATGGATCGAGCGAACTCTCAGGACTGCTGGGGTCTCCTTCGACGACGATGTCAACCTCTAGGTCGGCGCCCGGAATTGGCTTCTCTTTTGGCGCCTTCTTATCGGCCTTGACTTTGGCTTCGCTCTTCTCGTCCGCTTCAGCCTCAACTGCGACGGCCTCTTCGGCTTCGCTCTCTTCTACCGCCTCTTCGACCTCTTCGGCTGCGACCTCTTCAACCACCTCGTCGGCTGCGACTTCGGGCTGTTCCTCGATCGGCGCTTCTTCGTCGGCCATTAGGTCGTAATCTCCAGTTTGGTCGGCTTCTGCGCGACGTGTGGGTGGTCGGTGCCGGCATAGACCTTGAGCTTTGTGATCTGCTGGCGGGCAAGACGATTACGGGGGAGCATGCCGCGCACTGCCTGGCGAATTACCTCTTCCGGGCGGCGCTCAAGCATCTCTTCGAGCGTGCGCTCACGCAGTCCGCCCGGATAACCAGTGTGGCGACGGTACATCTTCTCTTTCAGCTTATTACCGCTGACCGAAATCTTCTCAGCGTTAATTACGACGACAAAGTCGCCGGTATCAACGTGCGGGGTGTATTCAGGCTTGAGCTTGCCGCGCAGTAGATCGGCGATCTGGGTGGCAAGACGCCCGAGCGTAAGCCCGTTGGCATCGATCAGTAGCCACTGACGTTCGCGGTCGGTCGCTTTAGCGACGTAAGTTTTTGAAGCAACGGAAGCTCTCATGACAATAAAAAACCACGCATTCAGCGCGGCGCAATCCCAGAGAATAGCGGCCTTTGCGCGGTCGACGCCGCGCGGCTGGTTACTCCCACTCGATCGTGCCAGGTGGCTTTGACGTGATGTCGAGCACCACACGGTTCACTTCGCGCAGCTCATTGATCATTCGTGAGGCGATCTGCTCCAGAAGATCGTAAGGCAGGCGAGCCCAATCGGCCGTCATTGCGTCATCCGAGGTGACTGCGCGGATCACGACGACGTAGCCGTAAGTGCGCTCGTCGCCTTGGACGCCCACTGTGCGCACATCAGGCAGTACGCAAAATGATTGCCAAAGCTCGCGGTAAAGGCCCGCCTTGCGGATCTCGTCTTGAAGCACGGCGTCGGCGTCGCGCAGCAGGTCGAGCCGCTCCTTAGTCGCTTCGCCGCCAACGATCCGAATTGCAAGCCCTGGCCCCGGAAATGGCTGTCGCCAGACGAGCCGCTCCGGTAGTCCCAGCTCAGCGCCGACCGCGCGTACCTCGTCCTTGAAGAGCGTGCGCAAAGGTTCGACAAGCTCAAACTCCATGTCGTCTGGAAGGCCGCCGACGTTGTGGTGGGACTTAATCGTCGAGGTGCCAGTGCCGCCGCCCGATTCGATCACGTCGGAGTAGAGCGTTCCTTGAACAAGGAACTTTGCGCCCTCAAGCTTGGCTGCTTCCTCCTCGAAGACGCGAATGAACTCGCCGCCGATGATTTTGCGCTTAGTCTCGGGGTCGCTAACCCCGGCCAGCTTGCTGAGGAAGCGATCCTCAGCATCGACGGCGACGAGCGGCACTGCGAAGCGATCGCGGAATGTTTCAACGACCTGAGCTCCTTCGTCCTTTCGCATCATCCCGTGGTCAACGAACACGCAGGTGAGTTGATCCCCAATAGCTCGGTGAACGAGCAGCGCGGCGACAGATGAATCGACGCCGCCTGAAAGGCCGCAGACAACTTTGCCGTCGCCTACCTGCGTGCGGATCGCGGCGATCTGCTCCTCGGCGATCGAAGCCGGCGACCAGTCCAGCGTGCAGCCACAGGCGTCGCGTAAGAAGTGGGTCAGGATCTGCTGGCCAAACGGGGTGTGTACGACCTCAGGATGAAACTGAATTCCATAGATCTGCTGCTCGGCTGATTCGAAGGCCGCAACCGGCGACTGCGTCGAGGCTGCAAGCGCGGTGAATCCGGGCGGAGGCTCGTAGACCGTGTCGCGGTGGGACATCCAACAGGGCTGAACCTCCGGCAACCCAGCAAAGAGCAGGCCGGGCTGACCAATTTTCAACTCTGAGCGGCCGTACTCGCCGACTTCGGCACTCTCGACGCGGCCGCCGAGATGCTGAGCGAGAAGCTGCATGCCGTAGCAGATGCCGAGAACTGGAATGCCGAGCTCAAGCAGCGCTGGGTCGAGCCGCGGCGCGCCGTCGAGATGAACCGATGCCGGCCCACCGGAGAGGATCAGCCCCTTTGCTCCGCGCGCCGCCACTTCCTCAGGCCCAACGTGATGAGGGAGCAGCTCCGAAAAGACTCCGCACTCGCGTACACGCCTCGCAATCAGCTGCGAGTACTGCCCGCCGTAGTCGAGAACAACGACTTCGTCGTGAGTCACGCCGGTGTCGAACTGAGCGTGCTGTCGGCGCTAGCCGAAGGCGAGGCGCCAGCCCCGCGGCTGCCCATTCCGACTCCCTGCGATGACTGCAGCTGCTTGCCTTCAGTCTGCAGCGCCGGAGCGACCATCAGCTCAGCGCGATTGAACTCGGCGATGTCTTGGTAGCCGCAGGTGGCCATCGATGTACGCAGCGCGCCCATCAGGTTAAAACTGCCGTCATTCTCGTGTGCGGGGCCGGTCAGAATCTCTTCGATTGAGCCGTTCTGAATTGTCTCAACGCGGGCACCGCGCGGAAGCGTTGGGTGGAACGTTGCCATCCCCCAGTGGAAGCCGCGGCCCGGGGCTTCGTAGGCGCGAGCCAGTGGCGAGCCGATCATCACGGCATCTGCGCCGCAGGCGATCGCCTTGGCGACGTCGCCACCCGTGCTCATACCGCCGTCGGCAATCACCTGGACGTATTCACCGGTCTCAAGCATCTGCGTCGAGCGGGCGCCAGCGACGTCGGCGATTGCAGTTGCCTGCGGCACGCCAAGCCCGAGCACTCCACGCGTAGTACAGGCGGCCCCGGGGCCAACGCCGACCAGAACACCGGCGGCACCGGTGCGCATAAGGTGCAGGCCGGTGTGGTAGCTGGCACAGCCTCCAACGATCACCGGCACCGGCAGCTCGGCGATGAACTCCTTTAAGTTGAGCGGCTCGGTCGTCTTCGAGACGTGCTCGGCGGAGACAACGGTTCCCTGAATGACGAGAATGTCGAGCCCGGCCTCAAGCACCATTTTATAGTGCGCTGAGACGCGTTGCGGAGTTAGCGAGGCGGCGGTTACGACACCGCTGGCTTTGATCTCTTCGATCTTGGCTTTCATCAGCTCAGGCTTGACCGGCTCTTGATAGATCAACTGCATCTCGTGCGTTGCCTCATCTTTGGGCAGCTGCGAAATCCGCTCGAGCTGCTCTTCGGCATCCTCGTAGCGAGTGAAGATTCCTTCAAGGTTGAGCACCGCAAGCCCACCGAGGCGGCCTACCTCGATCGCTGTGCGCGGTGAGACAACCCCGTCCATCGCCGAGGCCAGCAGCGGCAGCTCAAAGCGATAAGGGCCAAGCTTCCACGAGATGTCTACGTCGTCGGGGTCCCTCGTGCGCCGCGAAGGCACGATTGCTATGTCATCGAAGCCATAAGCGCGGCGCGCCTTTTTTCCTCTGCCAATCTCAATTTCCATCGGCTGATCCTAGGTAGGCGGCCGGACGCAATCGCCTCGCACGAGGCAGATTGGCGAGCTTCGCGGGCGCTTGCTGGCGGGCTCTTTTGATCACTCAATGAAGATAGCGCTCAGAGAGCGCGCGCGGGTGCTTCTATCCGCTCAACCTCGACCTCGGGGAGCAGCTCCTCGACCCCCTTGGGGTCGATCAGGCCCGCGCCAAGTCGCTGCGTCGATTCCGCCCCACAGGCGACGGCGTAACGAAGGCATTCCTCGGCGCTTGAACCGCCGTAGCGAGCCGCTACATAGCCGGCGAGGAAGGCGTCGCCGGCGCCGACGCTGGCAACTGCCTCGCGAGGTTCGATCCAAACGCGGTGCTCGGTCGCCTGGCCGTCAACTAGGACGCTTGCGACGCAGCCATCGGGAAGCGTGATGATTGCCTCCTGCGAACCTAGGCTGCGCAGCTCGGCTAGCGCGCCGACCTGCTCCTCGCGGTCATTAAATTCGTGGCCCACCAACTCTTCTGCCTCAGCCATGTTCGGCGAGATCACGGTTGGTTCGGCGCGCACCGCGAGCTTCATCGCTTCACCTTCGGAGTCGACGATGGTAACGACGTCGAGCCGCTTGAGTTCAGCAATCAGGGTCGCGTAAAATGATGGGTCGACGCCGCGCGGCAACGACCCTGCGAGGACGCAGATCGCCGCTCCGCGAGCAAGATAGGTGAGCTTCTCTATGAAGAGCTCAACCTCGGCCTCGTTTACCTGGGGGCCTCGCTCATTTATCTCGGTCTGTTCGCCTGTCGTTGGGTCTAGTACTGAGATGTTCGTGCGGGACTCCTCAGCAATGTGTACGAAACCGTTGAGGATCGCTTCGGCTGTCAGCTGCTCGACGATCCTTGTGCCGGTCGCGCCGCCGACAAAGCCGGTCGCGATCACCGGTTGACCGAGCGAGGCCAGCAGCCGCGCGACGTTTACGCCTTTGCCCCCGGCGGTCGAGCGCTGCTCAACGGTCCGGTGGCGCCGCCCAAGCCGGAAGCTGGGAACCGAGAGTGATTTATCGATCGCTGCGTTGAGGGTGATGGTAAGAATCATGCTGGTTTTCTTTTAGCCCTCTCGGGGCGCCGCTGACGGCGTCGCTTGCGCAAGAGAGTAGCTGAAAAGGCGATTAAGGTGATAATTAATAAAGCTCCTGCGATCGGCCCGGCAAGCCCCCCAACCGCTGCGAGCAGCGACGGCGCCTCAACAGCCGTCGCGGTCACTAGCGAAACCCGCGCCACGCTTTTGTTGCGCCGCAACACGATCACTTCGCCTACTCGTGCGCCCTTCGC
>JBDNJF010000069.1:0-11507 GCA_041687955.1 Solirubrobacteraceae bacterium | reverse complement strand
TCGCAATAACGCTGGTTGTACATTGCTGAAGTCAAGCGCAGCGTCGTCGATGACTTCGCGCTGGCGGTCGCCGCTGGCACAGCAAAAGTGGCGAAGAGCGCGATAAAGACAAGCAATTTTGAACGCCGAGTAACCATTGCTTTGAAACTACAGCGTATTACCTGCGGGTGCGTCGCTTTGGGCAACCGCTTTCAGCTTGCGCTGCTGGCGCTTTGGCGCTGCGCTCGCGATTTCGCCCCCGTAGACTTGGCGCGTGGATTCGTTTGCCCTGATAGTCATCGTGGTAATTGTGTTGCTCGTCACCGCCGTAGTTCTCGTCGGCATTCTCTACCCAGGCTCTGGCGCCGACCAGCTCGATTGGCGCCAAACGCGCTCTGCTGAACTTGAGTTCACGAATGAGATTGACGATCTTGAGCAGATGGAGGCGGCCGTCAACGCGAAGCGGCGTGCTCGCGGCGCGGCCGAGATAAGTCACGTCGAGTTGAAGGCTGAGATCGATCGCGAACTGGCCGGAATTCACGAAAACGAGGCGCTTGAGCAGGAAGACTTGCGCCAGCTGCTCGATGCGCGCAACGCCCGCCGCCGCAAGCGCGGTGAAGCGGAGCAGACGCTCGAAGAGTTCGAACGTTCGCTGCTGGCTGGCCCGGACGGTGAATCACGTTGAGGGCTTTGATCGTGGGTGGCGGCTGCCGGGGCCTCGACCTGGCGCGCGCGCTTGTTGCTGAGGGGCACGCTGCGCGCTGCGTAACGCGGACCGAGGACGGCCGCGCGGCGATCGAAACCGCCGGGGGTGAGTGCTGGATCGGTACGCCGGACGTAATTGGAACGCTGCGTTACGCGCTCGAGAATGTGACGCTACTCTTCTGGCTGCTCGGAACCGCCAGCGGTGATCAGGAGAAGATCGCCGCGCTACACGGCTCGCGGCTGCGGATGATGCTCGAGAAGACGACCGACACGACGGTGCGCGGCGTGGTCTACGAGGCTGCCGGCAGTATCGGTGAGCCGCTGCTGGCGAGCGGCGTCGCGGAGATGGAACTGGCGCGCGAGAAGAACGCGATTCCCTTTGAGCTGCTCTACTGCGACCCGCATGGCGTACGTGACGCGTGGCTTGCGGAGGTCCAACAGGCAATCACCGACCTGCTCGCCGGGCCGCGCCGATCGACTAAATGACAGAATTGCGATCAGCTTTGTATAGTTTAGACTGGAACAACGACTTCAAGGAGACAAACGCATGCTGACGATTGGTGATACGGCGCCAGACTTTAAGGCCCAAACAACCGAAGGGGAGATTAACTTTCACGATTGGATCGGCGACTCATGGGCCGTGATCTTCTCGCACCCGCGCGACTTCACTCCGGTCTGCACGACCGAGCTTGGCTACATGGCTTCGATCAAGCCGGAGTTTGACAAGCGCGGCGTTAAGACGATTGGCCTCTCAGTTGACCCGCTCGATAATCACGCGAAGTGGGCCGCAGACATCGCCGAGACGCAGGGCACGGCGCCCAACTTCCCGCTGATCTCCGACACCGACTTCAACGTTTCAAAGCTCTACGGCATGCTCGCGGCAGACGTTGACGGCGACCCAACCGAGCGCACGCCGGCAGAGAACGGCACACTGCGCAATGTTTTCGTGATCGGGCCCGACAAGAAGATCAAGCTCGTTTTGATTTATCCGATGACGACCGGCCGCAACTTTGATGAGGTACTGCGAGTGATCGATTCACTCCAGCTAACCGCCGAGCACGCCGTCGCTACGCCAGCTCAGTGGCAGCCGGGCGAGGACGTGATCATCGCCGGCTCGGTCACAAACGAGCAAGCCGCGGAGAAGTATCCAGACGGCTGGGAAGAGCCTCGCCCTTACATCCGGATCGTTCAGGACCCAAGCGGCGTCAACGTCAGCTAAGCCCGGCGGCGTCGAGGCGGGCGAAGAGGTCGCCAAGAATCCTCGCGCTGGCACCCCACACGAGCTGATCGTCAACCAAATAGGTGTCGATTGTGAAGCCGATGCCTCGGCGCTTGATCCGCCGCCGGCCGTAACCGGCGAGCAGCTGCGCGGCGTCGAACTCGTGAACCGAGGCTACTTCGCGCGGTGAGCGAACCCACTGCTGGCCGGGCTCAATCAAACCAACGAAGGGGTGAACCGCGTACCGGGTCGCAACCGTCGGCGTCGGCGACAATGCACCCAGTAGCTCAACCGCGAGCGGGGACAAGCCGATCTCCTCATGCGCCTCGCGCAAGGCGGTCGAAGTGAGGTCAGCGTCGTCGTCGTCGACGCGGCCGCCCGGGAAAGATAGCTCGCCCGCGTGGCGGCGCAGGTTGTCGCCGCGGCGCGTCATCACGACCCTGAGCGCGCCATCGTCGCCAGCGAATAAGGGAACCAAGACGCCAGCCTTCTTGCGGCCGCGAACCGGCAGCGCTGCCGCCGCCTCAGCGCTCAGCAGCTCAGGGGCGAGCGCGCTCGCCAGCTCAGCTCGTGAGAGCGATGCGCTCGACACGCTCGTCAAACATCACTTCGCCATCGAGCATCCGGTGGATCGGACACTTGGCCGCAATCACTGAGAGCCGCTCGACCTGCTCGTCGGTCAGTTCGCGTGGAAGTTTCAGCACGATCTCAAACCGGGTCAGAATGCCTCGCTCCGCTGGCGCATACTCAACGTCAACTTCGACCTTGCCGACCTCCCAACCCTTTCGATCGGCGTACATTTCAACCGTTACGGCGACGCAGCCGGCGAGGCTTGCGGCCAGCAGTTCAAGCGGCGTGGGCCCGGTGTCGGTGCCACCAAGGTCGGGCGTCTCGTCGACGGTCAGATTGTGATCACGGATGGCGATCGTATGCTGGCTTCCTTCTTGGCGAGTGGCGATTGCTTTCATCATGACTAGAGAGACTACGACAGCGGGTTGAAGAGCAGCCCCGTTGGAACCTTCGGTGTGAAGAAGGTTGACTTCGGTGGCATGTTTACGCCAGCTGCCGCGATCGCTTGAATTTGCTCGATCGGTGCGCCCGAGAGGAAGAACGCGGCGTCAAACTCGCCGCTCTCTATGAGCGCCAAAGCCTCTGCGTCGCTGCGTGAATAGCCAAGTCCGTTGAAGTGCGAGATGTCATCCTCGCTAAGGCCGAGCGGGCCCTTGAGGATCAGCGCTTCGAGCACGGCGGCGTCGAGTTTGCGGTAGGGGGCAGGGAACTCAGAGAGCGCTTCGTCGGCGATCTGTTGGTCGCGCAGGACGAGGCGCAGTGGCCGCTTGTGGCGCGAGTCGATGTAACCAAACTGCAGTCGGCCGTCGGCCGAAAGGCCGCTGGGGGGCAGCTCATCGACCGAGCTCAGCTCAGTGATTTCAAAGCACGCTTCGATCGTCTCGCGCAGCGCGTTGGCGCGCTCAGGGTCGCCCACGAGGCCGCTGACCAGGCGATGGGTCGGGAAGACACTGAGGCCTGGATCTTCGAGCGCAACAAGGTTCATCAGCACGAAACGGTGTGGGCCATCGCCGCCGATCTCGTCGGCGTAGACCCGCGCCGTCTCATAACGGTGGTGGCCGTCGGCAATCAGCAGCTCAGCTGGCTCAAGCGCCGCGCTGAGCACCAACTGGGCGTCAAGATCGGTCACGCGCCAAAGGCGGTTGACGGTGCCGTCCTCGTCGATCTGCTCGCCGTAGGGCGCGCCTTGGGTCTGCGCGGCGATTGTCGCGCGGGCCGCGCCGGTCGAGTCGGAAAAGAGCGCGAAGATTGGCGAAAGGTTGGTTTTCGTGGCGCGCGTCAAACGCAGGCGGTCTTCCTTGGGCCCCGGGTGGGTTCGTTCGTGGGCGCGGATCTTGCCAGCGCCGTACTGCTCGATCTTGACCGCGGCAAGGAAGCCCGAGCGCGTGCGGCGGCTGCCGTCGGGCGCGAGGTAGTCCTGGCTGAGAATCCAGAACAACGGCTCATCGTCGCGAACAAGCGCTCCGGCCTGCTGCCACTGCCCCAGCAGCTCGGCCGCGTGCTCGTAGGGATCGCCGCCATCCAGCGCCGGCTGGGGCAGATCAATGCCCACAACGTTGAATGGTGAGCGCGCCGCCAGCTCGGCTCGCTGGGCCGGGTCAATCACGTCATATGGGGGAGCGAGGACGGCGCCGAAACCACCTACTCGATCAAGGTCGTAGCGAAGCGAACTGAGTGGGCGAACGTCGGCCATGCCCGCACGCTAGAACATGCCAGCCTCAAACAGCCCTACCATCTGGAACTCATCGGGGCGTGGCGCAGCCTGGTAGCGCACCTGCTTTGGGAGCAGGGGGTCGGAGGTTCGAATCCTCTCGCCCCGATTTAGAACGGTTCTAGTCAGCTCGCGCTGGCGGCCGTGACCACAAGCGCGCCGCGATTGCGTCGCGCCATCAGGTAGGCAAATGATCCGCCTGTCACCCACATGAAGAGCCCGTAGACGGCTGCAGGGATCGTCATCTCGGGATCGAGTGAGGCGCCGACGGCAATTGCGAGCGTCGCATTGTGGAGGCCAAGTTCGAGCGCGATTGCGGTCGAGCTGCGGTCGTTGAGGCGTGCCAAGCGGGCGATCATGAAGCTGACCCCCATCGCACAAACGTTGAGCACGATCACGGCTACCAGAACGTCACCCAAGTATCCGGTTACGCGGCCCCATTCGCTGCCTACCGCCGCCGCCACAATTACTACGAACAGCACAAGCGACATCACCCTGAATCGGTGGTAGTTCTTTTCGGTCCATTGCGGTGCGCGCTGTTTGACCGCCATTCCGGCGATCAGAGGCACGAGCGTTATCGCCAGCACGCGAATCGCAATCGGGACGATCTCAACATCGGTGCCGACGCCGGTTAAGTCAAACCAGGCCGAGCTGATTGAGAGGTAGAGCGGAACGGTCACCACCGCAAGCGCACTTGAGATCCCCGTGAGGGTTACTGAGAGCGCGGTCTCGCCGCGCGCCAAGTGAGTTAAGAGATTGGCCATCGTGCCTCCCGGCGCGGCGCCAAGCAGCACTAGGCCAACGGCAAGTACGGGCGGCAGATTGAACAGCGTGGCAATCCCGAGCGCCAAAAGCGGAGCGACAATAAGCAGGTTAAGCATCCCAACGGCGACCCCGCGTGGAGCCGTAAATACAACGCGGAAATCATCTTTAATCAGGCCCATCCCGAGCGAGAACATGATGAAGACGAGCCCGAGCGGCAGCGCAACCAATGTGATTGGGTTCTCCTCCATCGTCCCGGCAGACTACTACCCGCAAAGCGGCCTAGCGCGATACCGTTAATTGAGTGGCTGGCGAATCGCCGACCAAGCCCCCGTAGCTCAGTTGGATTAGAGCGGCCGGCTTCTACCCGGCAGGTCCCAGGTTCGAGTCCTGGCGGGGGCATTTCGCCGCGGCCCCTGATGCGCGCGCCGCAAGCCTTACACTGCGCCCTGCGCGGTGGGTGTAGCTCAGTTGGTAGAGCTCCTGGTTGTGGTCCAGGCGGTCGCGGGTTCGAGTCCCGTCACTCACCTTTCGCGAAAGGGCTGCGCGGCGGCATCACCGGAGTCGCCTGATGCGATCGCGCGCGAGCGTCGTCAGCACCACGGCCCAGTCGCCTATGGCGGAGAGCAGGTGGCCGACGGGGCCGGTTACGACCCAAGTTTCGATCCGGCGGAGCACGGGCTGGCAGTCGTTGACCATCTCCTGACGCTATCGTGCCGCCGATGAGCGCTGTCACAACGAACGTTAAAGAGCTGCCCAATTCACGCGTTCGCGTGGAGGTTCAGGTGCCGCTCGAAGAGCTTGACCGCCGGATCGCTCAAACCGCCAGGTCGATGGGCAAAGAGATGAAAATGGCTGGCTTTCGCAAAGGCAAAATCCCAGCCGAAGTAGTAATTCAGCGGATCGGCCGCGACGCAGTAGTCGACGAGACGATTCGTGGCTCGCTCGGCCACTGGTACAGCGAGGCGGTGGATGGCGCACGCCTGGCAATCGTAGGCCAGCCCGAAGTTGAGCTAAGCGAGTTGCCTCCGGCCGGCGAGGATCTGAAGTTCAGCTTTGAGGTCGGGGTGCGCCCGGTCGCCAAGCTTGGCAAGTACAAGGGGCTGAAGGTTGAGCGCCGCGAAGCCGTCGCCGACGCCGAAGCAATTGACGCGCAGATCGAAGAGTTGCGCGGCCGAATGGCGAGCCTTGAGACCGTTGACGAGGCCGCGGCGAGCGGCGACTTTGTTGTGATGAACTACGTCGGCTCGATCGGCGGCGAAGTATTTGAAGGCGGCGAGGGAACTGATCAGCTGATTGAGCTGGGCTCCGGCCGCTTGATTCCAGGCTTCGAGGCGCAGCTTGAGGGCATCAGCGCCGGTGAGCAGCGGACCGTGGAGCTCGCCTTCCCTGAAGATTACGGGGCTGAAGGGCTGGCCGGCAAGGACGCCGAGTTCGCCGTCACGGCGACCGAGGTGCGCCGCCGAATTCTGCCCGAGCTGACCGACGAATTCGCCAACGAGGCCGCCGGGCTGGAGACGATCGCCGAGCTGCGTGAGGATCTTGCGACGCAAATGCTTGCCGCCGACGGCGACAAGGCTGAAGAAGAATTCCGCGAGGCCGTTCTCGACGCGGTCGCGGGCAACGCCAAGATCAATCTGCCCGAGCAGCTCGTTGAAGCGCGCGCCAGCGAGCTACTCGACCGCATGCTCCACCAGCTCTCACACCAGGGCATCAGCCGCGAGATGTACTTCCAAATCTCAGGCCGTAGCGAGGAGGAGATGCTCGCTGAGAGTGCCGAGGCGGCGCAGACCAGTTTGCGCCATGAGGCAGCGCTAGCGGCAGTCGTCAAAGCTGAGGACATAGCGCCTGGCGACGGCGACATTCTCACAGCGCTGCAGGCCTCAGCAGCTGAGGAGCAGACCACGCCAGAGAAGCTTCGCGAACGGCTTGAAAAGGCAAACCGTCTCGATGACCTGATCGAAGAGCTCTCGCAGCGCCAAGCACTCGACCTAATCGTCGAGAGCGCGGTCGCGACCAGCCCTTCCTGAAGCCCAGTTTCGGGTGCTCCCCGTTGCTAGTGTTAACTGTTCCTTCTGCGAGCAACGTTGCAGGTGGGAGGAATCAACCCAGCCGACCGAAACAAAGCGAGGAACATGAGCCCCCTAGTCCCAATGGTCGTTGAGCAGACCTCACGCGGAGAACGTTCGTTTGACATCTACTCGCGCCTTCTAAACGAGCGAATCATCTTCCTCGGAAGCCAAGTTGACGATCAGATCGCCAACCTCGTAGTGGCGCAGCTCCTGCACCTTGAGTCGCAGGATCCAGACAAGGACATCTCGATCTACATCAACTCACCCGGTGGATCGGTCTATTCAGGGCTCGCGATTTACGACACGATGCAGTTCGTAAAGCCCGACGTTTCGACGATTTGTGTGGGGATCGCGATGTCGATGGGCGCGCTGCTGCTGGCCGGCGGCGCCCCTGGCAAGCGGATGGCGTTGCCCAACGCAAAGATCTTGATCCACCAAGTCAGCTCAGGCTTTGAAGGCCAAGCAACCGACATCGAGATCCACGCCAAGGAGATCATCGACGTCCGCCAGCGGCTTGACCACATTCTCGCCGAGCACACTGGCCAGGAGTACGACAAGGTCCGCGGCGACACCGAACGTGACTACTTCATGTCGGCCGAAGAGGCCGCTGCGTACGGGATTATTGACAAGGTGATCGCCAAGCATTAGCTGGGCGGCGCCTGCGTTTAGACGAAGGGGAGAAGCATGGCGCGTCCAACCGATTCAAGCGAGCAGCTGCTTTGCAGTTTTTGCGGCAAATCCCAGCGGCAGGTCAAAAAGCTGATCGCCGGTCCTGGCGTCTACATCTGTGACGAATGCATCGATCTTTGTAACGAGATCATCGACGAGGAGCTCGCGGCGCCATCCTCCTTCGACGTCGAGAATCTGCCCCGCCCGAAGGAGATCTATGACTTCCTCGATCAATATGTGATCGGCCAAGGCGAAGCTAAGCGAACGCTCTCAGTGGCCGTCTACAACCACTACAAGCGAATTCAGATGTCGCAGGGCGACGAGAACGAGATAGAGCTCCAGAAGTCGAATATCTTGCTGCTCGGCCCGACCGGCTGCGGCAAGACACTGCTGGCACAGACCCTCGCCAAGCTGCTCAACGTGCCATTCGCGATCGCAGACGCGACGGCGCTGACCGAGGCCGGTTACGTTGGCGAGGACGTTGAAAACATTCTGCTGAAGCTGATTCAGGCCGCCGACTACGACGTCAAGAAGGCAGAGACAGGAATCATCTACATCGACGAAGTAGACAAGGTGGCGCGAAAGTCGGAGAGCCCATCGATCACGCGCGACGTGTCTGGTGAGGGTGTACAACAGGCGCTACTGAAAATCCTTGAGGGAACGACGGCCAGCGTGCCGCCGCAGGGTGGCCGCAAGCATCCCCACCAAGAGTTTCTGACGATCGACACGACCAACATCCTTTTCATTTGCGGCGGCGCCTTTGCCAATCTGGACAAGGTGATTGAGAAGCGCGTCGGCCACAAGGGGATTGGCTTCAGCGCCGCGATCTCGGCCCGCAGCGAGCATGATTCAGGAAAAATTTTCGCCCAGTGCCTGCCCGAAGATCTGGTCAACTACGGGCTGATTCCTGAATTCATCGGTCGCCTCCCGGTAACTAGCGCTGTTCACCAGCTAACGCGCGACGACCTGCTCTCGATTCTGACGGAGCCGCGTAACGCGTTGACAAAGCAGTTCCAAACATTCTTCGCCTTCGACGGGATTGAGCTTGTCTTCGCCGATGATGCACTCGGCTGCGTTGCCGACAAAGCGCTTGAGCGCGAGACAGGCGCCCGCGGCCTGCGCTCGATCATCGAAGAGGTACTGCTCGAAGTGCAGTTTGATCTTCCTTCTCGTGGTGACGTAAAGAAGTGTGTTGTTACGCGCGAATCGGTTGAGAACGGTTTCCCACCGACGCTCGTCACCGAAGCGAACGGCGACAGCCTCGATGAACAGCTCCCCGAGGCCAGCTAGAGCGATGAAGCCGAGCTTGAAAACGATTCCGTGGATGGCTGCGATGCAGGCGACGATGGTCGTAACCGATCACTGGCGCCGGCTCGACCCGAAAGACCGCGCAAAAGCTTTGAAGACGCTCGCGCAGTCGCGTGGCCTGCCTAACCGGATGACGGCTGCTCAGCGCGAGCACCTAATCGAGCTCGCGCGCAAGATTGACCACCGTGGCTTGATGGCCGACCTTGCCCCGATCCCCGTTCCGGGGCTTCGCGGCGGCCGCAAGAAACGCTGAGCACTCGGTTGATGACGCTCGCGTCGTAGACTCAGCGGTCGTGCCTGACTTCGCCGACAAGACGCGCTTTGAGCCCGCCGAGACCGAGCCGCAGATGATGCAGCGCTGGCTCGACTCCGGCCTCTTTCACGGAGACGCGCAGCGCTGCGCGGCAGATAATTACTCGATCGCAATTCCGCCGCCAAACGTAACTGGCGCGCTGCACATGGGCCACGCTCTCAACGGCGCGATTCAAGATGCGCTGATTCGTTTTCACCGCATGCGCGGCCAAAACACGGAGTGGATCCTCGGAACCGACCACGCCGGGATCGCAACTCAAACTCAAGTTGAGAAAAAACTGGTTGAAGAAGGAAGCTCGCGCGAGCAGCTCGGCCGCGAAGCATTCGTCGAGCGCGTCTGGCAGTGGCGCGAGCAGTTTGGCGGCACGATCATCGAACAGTTTGCCCGGCTCGGCGCCTCCTGCGATTACGAGCGTGAACGCTTCACGCTAGACGAGGGCTACGAGCGCGCCGTCCGTCAGGTCTTTTGCGATCTATTTGAGGACGGCGCGATCTACCGCGACCAATACCTCGTCAACTGGGACCCAGGCAGCCAGTCGGCAATCTCCGACCTCGAGGTTGAGGAGCGCGAGGTAACCGACACGCTCTTTGAGATTGCCTATCCACTTGCCGACGGCAGCGGCGAAGTAGTGGTTGCAACGGTGCGGCCGGAGACGATGCTCGGCGATAGCGCCGTCGCCGTCAACCCGTCGGACGAACGCTTCAAGGACCTGATTGGCGCGCGCGTCAAACTGCCGTTGACCGACCGCGAGCTGGAAATCATCGGCGACGACTACGTAAAAACCGATTTCGGCACCGGCGTGCTGAAAATTACGCCAGCGCACGACCCGAACGACTTTGAGATCGGCCGCCGCCACGGCCTTGAGGAGATAACCGTGATCGGCGAAGACGGCACGATGACCGAGCTGGCCGGTCAGTTCGCTGGCTTGAAAGCGGGCGAAGCGCAGCTTGCTGTCGTTGCTGCGCTGCGCGAACAGGGGCTGCTGCGCGGCGAACAGCCCTACGCCCACGCGGTGCCCTTCTCGCACCGCTCCGGCGAGCGGATTGAGCCGCTGATTTCGCTTCAGTGGTTTATGAAAATGGACGAACTTGCGCCGCCGGCGATCGAGGCATTGAAGGACGGTCGCGTGAAGATCCACCCAGAGAGCCAGTCGAAGCGCGCCGCCGATTGGCTCGAAGAGATTCGGCCTTGGTGTATCTCGCGCCAGCTTTGGTGGGGTCATAGGCTGCCGGTTTGGTATCGCGGCGAGGAAACCTATGTTGGGATGGAAGAGCCCGATGGCGACGGTTGGGTCCGCGAGGAGGATGTCCTCGACACCTGGTTTAGCTCCGCGCTGTGGCCGTTCGCGACGCTTGGCTGGCCCGACGAAACTGCTGAATACAAGGCGTTCTACCCGACCGACGTGCTCTCAACCGCGCGCGACATTCTTTTCCTGTGGGTTACGCGAATGGTGATAATGGGGCTGCGCTTCACCGGCGAAGTCCCCTTCAGCGACGTTTATGTGCACTCCGTAATTCAGGCTCCGGATGGGCGCCGAATGAGCAAGACGCTGGGCACAGGTATTGACCCGATCACTGAGATTGACGAACACGGCGCCGACGCTGTTCGCTTCGGCTTGCTTGCGATGTCGTCGGTTCAGGACGTGCGCTACTCACGCGAGCGCGTCGAGCAAGGCCAGGCGCTTACCAACAAGCTTTTCAACGCTTCGCGGTTCGTGCTGCTGAACGTCGGCGAGGATGTTGGACTAGAACCGTTGGTCGGAGCCAGCGCGCCCGTTGAGGACCGCTGGATCGTTTCGCGCCTGCAGCAGGTTGTCGCCGAAACGACCGAGCAGATCGAACAGTTCGAGTTCGCAAAAGCAACTTTTGGCCTCTACGACTTTGTTTATGGAGAGCTCTGCGATTGGTATCTCGAGCTGATCAAGGGACGCGACTTTGACGATCAACTCTCGGCGACGGCTTGTTACGTACTGCGCTCCACGTTGGCGCTAGCCCATCCCTTCATTCCTTTCGTCACTGAGCAGCTATGGGAGTCGGTGCCGGGCGCTGAAGGATTGCTGATTGGCGCTCGCTACCCGCTTGCCGATCCGGCTCTCATAGATCTCGAGGCGGAGCAGCGAGTTGGCGATCTAATTGCTGGCGTGACGGCTCTGCGCTCGTGGCGCAGTGGCGCCAACGTGAAGCCAGGCGCAAAGCTTGG
>JBDNJF010000068.1:0-4215 GCA_041687955.1 Solirubrobacteraceae bacterium | reverse complement strand
CGAGGTCGTGGACGGGCGTTGGTGGCAGATCAAAGATGTCAATCTGCTCGACCCCTTCACCGTGCTCGTACTTGTCGATTACGCGGTGGGCGTTGTAGCCGTAGTGGCTCATGACGGCCCCCACCTCGATTGTTCGGCTGGGATCGACAGATTTCATGGCAGCGGCAGCGATTGGGATCTCGACCGCACGTTCATTGAGCCAGGTCCAGTTATGCCAGTCGTCGCGGTAGTCGAAGCGGACGCCGCCGAGCTCGAAGCTACGTGCGCCGCGAACACGGCGGGCGACAGCTGGACCGCCTGCAAATCGGAGACTCCATTCAGCGGCGCTGCGCGCAGTCGCCACCTGACCGTGCTGCCGGGTCGACTGGATTAGCCGCGCGAGTGGGCCGGGAGGGGTGTATCCGCCCGTCGGTTGCGGGCTGCTCACGGCGGTTGGTGACGACACCGCGCGAGCATAACTGCGGCTCCGCTGTGGCAGCGGTCAGGAGCACCCGGGGCCCGTCGATCGCTTCCGTATCATCGCCGGTTATGGGAATCGGACGACGACTGTCGGAGCGACGTCTGTTCGCTCCGCTTGCGCTTTGCGCGGTTGCCGTCGTGATCGCGTTCTGGCAGCGCCCGCACAGTCGCTTTAGCGACCAGCGGGTTGAGCTGATCACCGATCCTGGTCGTTTTCTCTCGCAGGTTGGAAACCTCTGGACTTCGACAATCGACCTTGGGCACATCCAAGCCAGCCAATTCGTGGGCTATCTCTTCCCGATGGGGCCGTTCTTTGCGCTTGGTGACGCCCTAGGCCTACCCGCCTGGCTGGTGCAACGCTTCTGGATCGCCGGAATCCTTGCGATCGGTGCCTGGGGCGTCGTTCGGCTCGTCGAAGGATTGTTGCCGGCCCGCACGCAGAGCGCGGGGTTCGTTGCCGGGCTGATCTACATCACCGGACCGTTCATCACTATTGGCCTTAATCGAGGTACATCGTGGCTGTTGGCGGCCGCTCTGCTGCCGTGGCTGCTGCTCTGGACGCAACGAGGGATCGCCCGCGGCGGTGACTGGATAGCTGCGGCAGCCGTCGCGCTGCTGATGACGGCGGCCGGCGGTGGGCTAAACGCCGCGGTCGTCTTTTGGCTGCTCGCGGCAATCGTGTTGTTTGGTCTATTCGAAGCCACCACCGGGCCGGGCCTGCGCGCCGTGCTGGCATTTGGCTGGAGGGCGGCGCTGCTCGGTGCGATCACCTCGCTCTGGTGGATTGTGCCGGTGATCGCGCAGGCGCTCTACGGGGCCAACTACCTCACGTTCACCGAACACGCTGAGGCCATTCTTCACACGCCGAGCGCGTCGGAGTCACTGCGCCTGCTCGGCTACTGGGTCGGTTACATCAACGGCTACCCGGACCCAGACCCGCAGTTGCCAGCAATCGGTGTCTACCTGCTGAGCGCGCCCACGATCCTCGCGACCTTCGCCGTACCGGCTATCGCGGTCGCCAGCATTCTTGTGCTGCGGCGCTGGCGCTACGCAACATTCTTCGGCCTGCTGCTGTCGCTCGCGGTTCTGACGATGTCGCTTGGATTCCCGCAGTCCAGTGGTTGGGGTGGAACGATCACCGACCTCTACTACTCGGCCGGGCCGCTGCAGTTCCTGCGGACGACCTATAAGGCGGCGCCGCTTGCCGCGTTGGCACTGGCCTGCCTTGCTGGCGCCGGCCTCGGCGGGCTCTTTGACCAACTAAAAGGGCTTAGGCTTCAGCTGAACGGCGCGCGTCGGGCTGCCTGGCCACTGACTGCAGCCTTCATTGTGCTGCTCGGCGCTCTGGTCCTGTTTTGGGGTCGGCCGCTCTGGGCCGGCAACGCAATTGATCCACGGCTCTTCTTCGCTTCCGTTCCAACCCCGTGGGTCTAGGCAATAGCCGACGCTCAGCGGACGACGCCAGCCGATACACGGATCGCGGTTGTGCCCGGCGACCTGTTTGGCTGGTACACGTGGGGCGGCACGCAGAGCTCAGTGGTCCCGGGTCTATCAGCCAAGCCGGTGCTGGTGCGGCAGATTACGCGGCCCGCGACCGAGCAGGCGGCGCAGCTTCTCGATAGTGTCGACGCCCGGATTCAGCAGGGGCGGCTGACGCCAGGGCAGCTGCCGCCGCTGCTGCGGCTGATGGGTGTTGGCCGGGTGCTGGTCGCGGCGGACTCGTCGCCGCAGCTCAGTGAGGCGCTCGACCCGGCCCGTGCTGCCGCGGTACTGGCTGAGCAGCCTGGGTTCGAGCAGGCTGCGGCGAGCTTCGGGCCGGTGGCTGTCTTCAGCCCGCCACCGGACCGTGGCGGTGTCGCGGCGAAGCTGCCGCAGGTGCGCGCCTACGCCGCGCCGAAGCCGGCTTATCCTCGAATCAGCCGCGTGCACAGCGCACAGGCACCGGCTGTCGTCGATGGTGATGCCGAGGGCGTGATCGCAATGGCGGCCGTCGGCGCGCTCGACCCGACAAAGGCAAGCTTCTACGCCGCCGATCTCAACAAGGGCTCGCTGCGAGCACTGCTTGCCGATCGACCTACGCTGACGTTCACCGACTCCAACCGCAGGCGTGGCGTGCTTGGTTCGAAGTTTACTACAAACACCGGGCCGACACTCGGCGCAGCCGATCCGCTGAGCCGTGAGTTTCCCGACTACAACCCGTTTGCAGCGCTCGGCGACGCGGGCCGCACAGTTGCTGTGTACAGCGGCTTGACGGCGCTTTTCTCGCCGGTCAGCCCCGGTTTCACGCTGTTCCCTGAGCATCGTCCGTATGCCGCGCTTGATGGAGATCCGACGACATCGTGGGTTACTCAGGAGAGGGACCAGTCGAAGCGCTACATCGAGCTCACCCTTGCACGACCGCGGCCGGTACGGGCGATCAGCGTTCGCCCGCATAACGACCCAGGTACTTCGACTCGACGCCTGCAGGTCAGCGTCAATGGTGGCGCCGAGAGGATGGTGGCTCTGCATTCAGGTTGGAACCGCATCGATCTAGGGTCCGCCATCCTGCGTACGCTCCGACTTCGGCTGCCGGGACGGACCACGTACTACGGCCTGACGGCTGGCGGGCTCGACGAGGTACAGATCCCAGGGCTGCGTGTAACGGAGGCGCTGCGGCTACCGACCAGACTGGCGACGCTTGCCAGCGGCATGCCGCTGTCGGCCTCCGCCTTCGACATTGTCACTGAGCGCGTGACTGCCGATTTCCCTCGGCGCTCCGGCAAAGCGACGGGGCCAGCGTTTTCATTTGACCCGCTTGACATGGTCGACGCCGAGCCAGGGATGCGGCGGCAGGTCGAGTTGCCGGCGGCGCGCGCCTTCAGGCCATCCGGCTGGGCTTCAGTGTCGCCGCAGGCCGATGACACGGCAATTGACCAGCTTGCCGGAATGTCCTCAGCGAATCGGTTCACCAGTTCAGCGCGTTTTGAGGGCTTACCGATCAACCGTGCTTCGTCGGCCTTCGATCACGACAAGCGGACCGCTTGGGTCGCTGAGGCCAACGGCGTCAATAATCCGTGGATCAGATGGCGCGGTAGCGCGCCGATCAGCCTGCGACACCTCTGGCTGCAGCCGCGCCCGGGTCGCTATCTGAGGGTGACCCGCGCGACCGTCGCAACGCCGGCTGGTGGCTTTGACTTGAGGGTTCGCAAGGACGGCCTGATCCGCTTACCGACGGTGCTTGTTACCCGCTGGCTGAAGATCACGATCCGCGCGACTGCACGGTTGCCGGGAACGCGCCGCGGCGCGCGCGTGCCGCGTTCGGTTGCGCTGAGCGAGATCGTCGTCCCCGGCTTGCCGGTCGCGACGCCGCGCCGACATGGCCCGTTTTCCAGCGGCTGTGATGCGGCCTCAGTTAGCGGGCCTTCAGGGCGGGTCGGCCTTCATGTGAGTGGGGATCTGGGGTCGCTCGACGCTGGCGCCGCATTGCCTGCAGCTTCGTGCTCAGGATCGCCACCGTTGCGGCTGCGGGAAGGGACCAATCTAGTTGTCGAGCGGCCAGGTTCGATCTTTGCTATCGACGCTTTGCGCCTCCACAGCCGCGCGCCGCAGGCAGTACCGACCTCACGCCCACCGGCCGCTCGAATCTCGCCGGCGGGCAAGGTGACACTCAACGGCAGTGGCTGGTTGGTGCTCGGTCAAAGCTATTCACCGGGCTGGCAGGCGTGGTGCACCGATGGCGCTGGCAATGAACGCAAGCTTGGTGCGCCAAAGCAGATT
>JBDNJF010000067.1:0-6005 GCA_041687955.1 Solirubrobacteraceae bacterium | reverse complement strand
TGCCCGCCGCTGCCGGTTCGAAACGATGGGATGACGACTGCGATGTGAAGCCGCTTGGCTTCGCTCATTCCTGGCGTTGGATCAAGCAGCGGCGCGCCGCTGTCTCCGTCAAGGTCAAGCATCTCGTAGAAAAGCTCGCGGTCTCGCTGGGCGGCAATCGGTTTGCCGCGAACTGTGGCGCTCTCGCGGTCCTCTCGGGCAGCGCCGTCCCTCGCTTCCAGCGACAGCGATCGCTGCACGCTCGCGGGTAGGCGATCGGCGCGGGAACCAAGTACGGCGGCGATGTGCCGGCCTGCGTGGTGCGCGGTTGAATTAGGCAGCAGTTTGATTCGCTCTGCCGCCGAGCCGCCGTTCTGCGCCAGCCAGCGCTGGTCATCTGCAACAAGGCGCCCGATCTGTTTGGCGGCGCTAACTGGGGCAATCGCCTCGACATGGCCAACCGTCTCTCGCAGCCCCCGGTATTCATCGAAGTAGCGCTGGATGAATCCAAGCTGCGAATAGCTATGGGAGTGGAGCACCGCTGCGCCGGGGACAAAGGCTTTCAGCCAGCCAGCGGCAAAGAGGTCGCCCGCGAACGCTTGATCCTCGGCGTACTCGACGTCGCGAAAGCGAACATCAAGCAGTACCGCGCGCCGGTAGGCGGCGTTGACGTTCGAAAGGAAGCCGGGGTTCCAGCCGGCCTCATCGGCCGCGGCTTGCATAGTCACTTCGCCCGAGCGGCTGAAACCGCCAAAGAACTGCTCTAGCTCACGCGCGATCGTCGGGCTGCAATCAGGACGTGGCAGGTGGGGTCCGAATGCGGCGCCGATCCGCTCGTCTGCCGCAAAGGCTGCGCGGTAAGCCGCAAGCCAGCCAGCGACCGGTGTCGCATCTTGCGTCAGAAAGCAGACCAGCTCGCCGGTCGCCGCCGCGGCGGCTGCGTTGCGCGTGCGGCCATGGCCAAAATCAGCGGCGCTGATGTGTATTACCTCAGCGCCGATTGTTTCGGCCAGCTCAGCCGAACCGTCGGTTGAGCTGGAGTCGATCACGATCAGCTGATCGGGCTGTTCACGGACGATTGCTTTCAGCACTTCGCCAAGCAGCGCGCCGCCGTTCTTTACGGGGACGACGACCGAGACGGTGGCCACTACGTGATCTTCCTGGCGGCTTTCTTGACTAACCTGAAAGGCGCGCGGATTGCGCGCATCAAGGCGCGGGCCTGGGCCACGCCGGGCACCAGTACCAGCTTGTCAAGATCAATGTGCCAGCGGTCAAGCCAGTAGATCCGCTGCTGCGTTTGGGCGACAATCCGGTTCGTTTGGGCGCTTTGAGTACTCAGCTGCTCTTCAAGTTCGGCGATGCTGGCGCGCAGCTGCTGGTTTTCAGCGAGCAGCTGGTCGGTTGCGCTGGGCTCAAGTTCAGATTCCACGAAGCATCAGGGTAGTCGCCCGGCAGGGGGTACCACTGCACGCTGGCGTTCGCTGGCTACTAGATTGCATTGCGTGATTACTAAACAAACCTCGCTTCCCGGGGCCTGGCTGCTTGAGCCCGCTGTTTTTGGCGACGAACGCGGCTTCTTTTGCGAGACGTTTCGTGCTGGTGATCTAGCTGAAGCTGGTATCAGCGAGCCGTTTGTGCAGGAAAACCATTCGCGTTCAACGCGCGGCGTTTTGCGCGGGCTGCACTTTGCGATTGGCGCAGGTTCATCGAAACTAGTCCGTTGTGCGCGCGGCCGGATCTGGGATGTGATCGTCGATCTGCGGGCCGGCTCACCCCAATACGGAAGCTGGCAGGGCTTCGAATTAAGCGACGAGAACATGCACTCGCTCTACATTCCCGTCGGCTTTGCTCACGGCTTCTGCGTGCTTAGTGAGATCGCCGACGTGGTTTACAAACAGTCGGCCTATTACGACGCAGAGCTGGAGCGCGGAATCATCTGGGACGACCCTGATGTGGCGATCGAGTGGCCGATGCCAGCCGATGAGATTGTCGTTTCGGAGCGTGACTGCAGCGCGCCGCGCTTGGCTGAGCTTGCCGACCAGTTGCCTTTCAGCTACCCGGCCTGAGTTAAAGCTCTTCGGCAATCCGCGGCGCGGCGCGGCTGAAAACCCAGATACCGATCAGAAATGTCGCCACCGAGATCGCAATCGGTATCAGGTCACCCGCTGTCGTGCCAAAGATTTGCCCGGCGCTCTCGTAGGAAGGGTCGACGATCGCGTGGCGCGCCTGCTGGATTGCCGCGGCCAACGGATTGATCAGCATCAGCCGTGCGACCTCGATCCCAGCTTTGTCAATCACGACCGAGAGCGAATAAAGGATCGGCGTGGCGTAGAAAAGGCCCTGCATCACGACATCCCAGATTGGCTCGACGTCGCGGAAGCGAACAAATAGCGCTGACAGCAGTAGCGACAGGCCGGTAACGAAGACGACGAGCATCACGACAATCAGTGGCAGCTCGAGCCAGCGCCAGTAGAGGCGGCCGCCCGCGGCGATCAGGAAGATCGTCACCGGAATCAGGTTTAGCCCGAGGTTCATTAGGGCTTGGAGCACGCAGGCGACAGGGATTGCGGCGCGGGGAAAATCAATCTTTCGAACCAAGCTCTCGCGCAGCACGATCGACCGCACCGAGGCCGCCGTGGCATCGGTGAAGAACTGGAAGATTACGATTCCCAGCAGCAGTGCGACGCCGAAGAAAGGCTGGTCACCGCCGACGCCAAGCACTTCGACGAAGACGACGTAGATGATCGCGAAGATCAGCAGCGGCCGGACAAACTGCCACAGATAGCCGAGCGCTGAACCAAAGAAGCGCAGTTTGAATTCAGTCACCGCAATCGTCCAGGCCAGCCGCCAGAAGCGTCGTGGGTCATCGCCAAGCGCTGTCGGCCCAAGGATCTGACGGCCCGGCCCTGCAGCGTCGGGCGGGACGCCGGTGCTTGTCGGAGCGCCACTCATTGAGTCCCCGGCTGCTGCTTGCCATCTTCGCCACTGCGGGTTAGCTGCTGCTCGAACGGAATGTCAACAAGCGCCCCTGGCGCGACGCGAGTGACGACGACCGACAGCATCTGTTCGTGAACGGCCAGCGCCGCGCCGCCTTCAAGCGTCACCGAGGGACTGATGGAGTAGCGGTCGGGACCGAGCATGTTCGTAAAGTGAACCGACCAGGTTGCCGTCTCGCCTTGTGCAAACGGCCCGCTGTGCTCGTTCGACCAGTCGCTTGAAGCTGCAAACAATGGCACCCGTGCGCCGCTGCGAAAGCTGACCGAGAAAACGGGGTTGGCGACGTGCTGCGTGAAGCGAACGCGCATCTTGAAGCTCGCTTCGTCGCCATTGCTGAGAACGGCAACGCGTTCACCGCTGGCAGCCTCAATCCAGGCCTCCTCGATCACCGCCCTACCGTCGCCGGTCACAGTGCTTTCGGCTGTCGGCGGCGCCGTTATGGCAACTTCAGCTGCATTTGCTTGGGCTCGTGCTTCGGCCGAGAAGTTCAGGTCAAGGTATTTATTGCCGGTTGCTTCAGGGTCGCCTTCGGCGACAATTCGGCCGCGTTCGAGCAGGATTGCTCGGTCGCAGAATCGTCGCACGGCGCTCATGTCGTGAGTGACGAGTAGGACCGTCTTGTTGGCTGCACGGATCGCTTCGAATTCGTCGAAGCACTTCTGCTGGAAGGCCGCATCACCGACGGCCAGTACTTCATCGATCAGCAGAACGTCGGCGTCGACTTGAATCATCACCGAGAAGGCCAACCTGACCATCATCCCTGACGAGTAGTTCTTCAGCTTCAGGTCGGTGAACTCGCGCAATTCGGCAAAGTCGATGATTGAATCAAAGCGGCGCCCCGCTTCGCGGCGCGAGAGGCCCAGCATCGCACCGTTAATAACGACGTTCTCGCGCGCCGCCAGATCGGGGTTAAAGCCAACGCCAAGTTCAATGAAGGTTGAGACCCTGCCATCAATGAAGATTGACCCAAGGTCGCTGCGGTAGATCCCGGCTAAACACTTCAGCAGCGTTGACTTGCCAGAACCGTTACGGCCAACAATGCCGAGGAACTCGCCGCTGCGCACGGCGAAGTTGACGCCATCCAGCGCCTGAAACTCGTTGTAGGTCGTCCTGCGTCGCGGGTGCAGCACGCGCTCTTTCAGCGTGTGAACCTGCTCGGTAGGAATGCGGAACGTCTTTGAGACGTGGTCGACCGTGATGATTGGCGCAGCAGCGGGCTGCGTGGGCTGGTCGGTCACGTCGCCATGCTCGCACATGCGTCGCGTGGCTCAGCGCTAAACATCAGTTTGTGCTTCGCGCCGCAGAACCACCAGGTCTTGAGTTTCGTAGATCCGTCCTTGCGCGTAAAGTTGGATCGACCATCCTGGGCAGGCCCGCTCGGCCAGCCAGTCAAGCGTCATAAATGCGTTTCCCCAGTCCTTCTGAGGCACGCCGCCGTCGCCTTCGGCGCCGAACACTTCACGGAAGGCAAAGCCGCCGCTGGACAGCTCGTCGCGAATCGCGCAGAGGTCAGCGCTGTTCCATGCGTCGCGGCGGTACCACTCGTATAGTGCGGTCGGACCGTGCGTCGTGATTAGCAGGTGGCCGCCCGGCCGGATCACGCGGTGCATCTCGGCTAGCCACGCGGTACCCGGCTCCGCGCCGAAGTGGCTCCAGACCGACCACGCGAAGGCTAAGTCGAATGACGCATCGGGATGCTCCAGCGGCGGTCGCAGCGGTGAAAGTTCGAACGAGATTTCAGGAAGGTTGCTCTGCGCCCACTCAACCGCACCGGGTATTGGGTCGCATCCGTGCCACTGCATCTGCGGGAAGGCCGACGCCAGTGCGCGCACAACGCGCCCTGACGAGCAACCAAAGTCAAGGCCTCGCTGCGCCCCGCCGAGCGGCGCACCTACGTCGGCTAGGCTGGCGGCGATGATGTCAGCTGAGTGGTAATCGCCACCGGCGGCCAACGGGCCGCGGCCAAGCGCATGAACATCTTCAGGCGGGGCGGCACGTAGCAGGCCCAATTTTTCGACGACCTCGTCAGGGCCTTCATGCACGGCAAAGGCGATCATGTGGTGCTTGAAGAGCGAGTCTTCGCCGTCGCGAAGGAAGCCTTGGCAGAGATCGCGGCGCTGCGGCGCCAGCGAAGCTTCAATCGCGCCAATGTCGGCGACGCTAAGGCGCGAGAAGAGCTCATCACTCACTGGGAAGTGGTTGACCGTGTTCAGTGGCGCAGAGCGGTTGAGCTGCGCCTCGGCTGCAGCTTCGCGCTGCCCCGGAAGGTTCGATCGCCGTCCGCGGGCCAGCGAGAAGAGCCAGCTGCTTCGTGGTCGCCGGGCAAGGCTGTCAAGCATTTAGCTGAGTCGCTTTTTCATCGGGCGGGCGGCGATAAGGGTTCTTGAACTATCAACCTATCTTAAGAATTCCGCGCTCCGAGGGAGCCCAGGCTTCAACCGCTTTCCGCTTGGGCCAAACACTCTCCCACCGGCCTCAAGCAGTGTCATTCCGTAGGGCTCAGCTTCTGTCGGACCCGAGAAGAAGACGACGTCGCTCTCCCTGATTGTGCCGCTACGCAGGAGTGCTTTTATTGTCTTGCGACTAACTGAGCTAGTGCTCACGAGTTCCAGCCGGTAGGCGAGAAAGGCTCCATCTCCAGCCTTGGTAAGTGCCCCGGCCCAGCGGGTGCATAGATAGGACGACATAATGTCTTGAGAGAAGCAGACGATCGGACGCGCTTGCCCCGCCCGCTGCGACTTGACGGCCGCCGTCACTGGCTTCAGCCAAGATGGGTACCCGCCGGTGCCAGGCCAAGTGCGCTGCAGTAACTGCCCGGCGCCGCCGTAAACGAAGCTTCCAAGCCCGAGAACGAGGATGACGGCCAGCAAGGGTCGCCGCTGAATGCCGAAGCGCGGCACGATCGCAATTAACGTGACGACAGTTGCCATGCCGACGATGTAGGTCAACTTCACGACGCCGTAGCTGCCCGTACCCGTTTTGAGTAAAGAGCTAACTGCATACACCGCGATCAGATAGGCGACGATCGC
>JBDNJF010000066.1:0-53551 GCA_041687955.1 Solirubrobacteraceae bacterium | reverse complement strand
ATTCGAACCGAACCAACCGGAGTTGGCAGCGGCACCTGCGAGATCATCAGGGCCGCTGAGGCGCCGTTCATCGCGAGGATGTCGTAGGGGTGGACCATGTCGACGCTGAGCGGCATCGCCACTAGCTGCGTCTCGTAATGCCAGCCCTTGGGGAAGAGTGGGCGAATCGGGCGGTCAATCATTCGCGCCGTCAACGTCCCTTTCTCGCCTGAGCGCCCCTCGCGCTTGAAGAACGATCCGGGGATCTTGCCCGCGGCGTACATCCGCTCCTCAACGTCGACCGTTAGGGGGAGAAAATCAACGTCGCGCAAGTTGCCGACGGTTGCGGTGCAGAGAACCATCGTGTCGCCCTGACGGACGACAACGGCGCCTCCGGCTTGCTTGGCCATCTTGCCGGTTTCCAGCGAGATTTGAGTGCCGCCGATCTCAGCCGAGACCGTGGTCACAGTGTTGGTAGTCATTTGCTGTAGTACTCCTCATCGGGCCGCCTTCGGACCCTGCGGCCGTCTTAGTTAAATTCTTTTCGATATCCGATTACGGCCATCCTAGCCGCCTCATCTGTTTCGGCGCAGGACGGCTCCCAACGCTAGAGCGGAGGGAACTGGCTCTGGAGCTCGCCAGCAACAACAAACGATGGCGCTCCCGTCGCCCCAGCGCGCATCGCGGCGGTCGCGTCGGCCGCGACCTTTTCAGCAAGCGATTGATCGCGTCGATCGAGCTCGAAGCGACCGATATCGATCCCAAGCAGCTCGCAGCGCTGCCACAGATGCGGGTCGTCGAGCCGACCTTGATCAGCGAAAAGCGAATCATGGAATTCCCAAAACAGTCCCTGACGGGCGACGGCCTCCGATGCGATTGCAAGCTTGACCGCCCGTGGGCTACGCGCTGCCAGAGCGAAGTGGCGAAAACAGACCTGCCTGCCACTCTCACGCAAACGCTCGGCGGCAATGGCGCACTCCGGACAGCTGAATTCGGCGTAAACGATTATCGGCTGCCCGGACTCACCGCGGAGATGATCCTCGGGTCCGACTGGATCGACCGGCAAGCTGCTGAGATTGCGCGTCACCGTGTAAACAGTAGATCTCGGCGCAGCAGTGCGTCGTACCCCAAGCGATGACCGTCCACACACTCACCCGCCAGCAGGATCTCGAGGGAACACCAGAAGAGGTCTTTCCTTTCTTCGCCGACGCAACCAACCTCGAGGCGATCACGCCGCCGCTACTTGCCTTTCAGGTAACCACACCGAGGCCGATTGCGATGGCGGCAGGGACGCTGATCGAATACCGCCTGAAGATCCACCGAATGCCAATCCGCTGGCGCACCCTGATTGAGCAATGGCAGCCGAGTGAATCATTTGTCGATACGCAGATCAAAGGGCCTTACAAACTCTGGCACCACACGCACAGCTTCGAGGCACTACCAGGTGGCCGAACGCTGATGAGCGACGTTGTCCGCTACTCAATCGGCTACGGCCCATTAGGGGATCTCGCCCACACTCTTTTTGTCGGGCGCGACGTCGCCGCGATCTTCGATTATCGCGGCGAGGTAATCGCGCCACTGCTGGCAGCCGACATCGAAGCGCGCGCTAGTAGTAGCGAGGTCTGAGGCTCAGCTTGCTGCGAGGCCGTCAATGATCAAGTTGACGCCCGGCAAGTCACCTGGGCTGTCAGCAAGATAGCTCCAAGTAACGCAGCCATCAGGGCCAACGATCACAATCGCGCGGTTAGTCATTCCGGCGGGCTCGAAGTAGGCGCCAAAGGCCTTCGCGGCTGCGCCCTTGGGCTCAAAGTCGGAGAGCTGCTCGATAGGTACGCCAAGCTGCTCACGGAATGCAGTTTGAGACGGAGTCGCATCTGTTGACACCGCGTAGATGACGGCGCCGTCGGCAGTGATCTCCGGCAGCGCCTCGGTGTATACCTGGAGTTGACTAGTGCAGACTGAGCTAAACGCGAATGGATAAAAGACGAGGACCGTCGTGCTGTCAATCAGGTCGGCCTCTGTGAACTTCGAACCATCCTCGCGCGTCAGGCTGAATTCAGGCACTTTCGTGCCGGCCGCAATAATGCTCATTTGCGCAGGCCGAGCGCTGCCACTAGCTCGCGGTAAGCGTCGAGGTTGCTACGCCGCAGGTAATCGAGCAGGCGGCGCCTACGACCGACGAGCATCAACAGGCCACGACGCGACGCGTGATCTTTCCTGGCGCCGCGCAGGTGCTCAGTCAAATCTTCAATCCGCTGGCTCAGCAGTGCAATTTGGACGCGCGTGTCACCGGTATTCGCTTCATTGCCACCGTAGGTGGCAGCGAGTTCACGGGTCTTCTCTGGGGTAAGCGTGCTCATTGAACAGCGCAGGCTAGCAGCACGCAGTTCCTAGAGGTCTACCAGCAGGCGCGTCGCCTCGACGTCAGCAGCCATCTGAACTTTTAACGCGTCGACGCTGTCAAAGCTCTCTTCGCCCCTCAGGCGCTGGAAGAATTCGACCCTCAGTTGCTGTCCGTAAATCTCCTCATCGAAATCGAGCAGATAGGCCTCGATCAGCTCTCCCAGCCCACTTTCAAACATTGGGCGCACGCCAACACTGATCGCCGCGATCTTCGTCTCGCCGTGATCAATCTGAGCGCGGCCGGCATATACGCCGTGCCCAGGAGTGCAGTAGCCCGGGGCCGGGTTGAGATTGGCGGTTGGATAGCCGAGCTCACGGCCACGGCGCTCGCCGTGCTGCACTTCGGCGCTGAACAGATACGGCGCGCCGAGCAGTCGGTTGGCCTCGGCAACATCGCCGCCCTCGAGCAGCGTGCGAATCCGGCTCGAACTGATCGGGGCTCCATCGATCTCAAAGAGCGGCACCACCTCGGTCTGAAAGCGGGAATCTGCGAGCAGAGTCTCGGCGCGCCCCTGAGCGCGCTTGCCGAATCCGAAGTTCTGGCCAACCTGAACGCGCGCGGCGCCCAGCTTTTCGACAAGCACCTCGTCGATGAACTCTTCGGCGCTGTGCTCGGCGAACTGGTTATCGAACTTGATCACGACTATCTCCTCAACGCCGAGCGAGGCAACCAGCTCCGCCTTTCGCTCTAGCGAAGTCAGCAGCATTGGCGCTTTATCTGGCGCGGTCACCGACATCGGATGAGGATCGAAGGTCAGGACGGTATCGGCGCCGGCGATTACTTCGCGGTGACCAAGGTGAACGCCGTCAAAGGTGCCGACCGCGACTACGCGCTCGCGCGGTTCGACTTCACTCAAGGGCGTGACCTTCATGCCCGGAAGCCTACGACCGGCCCCATCATCCCGTCGTCACGCCGCTCAGCTAGCGCGATTGGCCCGTCCTCGTCGATCAAAAGAAGCTCGTCTGGAACTGCGTCCTCCGGCGCTCGGAGCGCGGCCGCAGTCACTACCCCACCTGGGGCGATCGCGACGCCGTGCGCGGCCTTCTTTGCATCGTCGGTGCCGAGCTCAATTGAGTCGAAGAAGCCGAGCGCGGCGCCGAGTCCAACCACGTGGTCGGGATCCGCGTCGTCGACGCTAAACGGGCCGATGCGTAGCCGACGCAGCTGGACGGCATAGGCGTCGCCAAGATCAGAGATCAGCGAGCGCACATAAGTGCCCGACGAACACCGAACTCGATATTCGGCTTCTTCGCCGTCACGGCTTAGCTGGCTGAACTCATAGAGCTCTACCTGACGTTCGGGAATCTCAAACTTTTCTCCAGCGCGCGCCCGATCATAGGCTCGCTTGCCATCGACTTTGACGGCGCTGTAGATCGGCGGCCGTTGACTAATTCGGCCGAGCGTTGGTGCGAACTTGTCTGGCGGCATCTTTCCAGTGAGCGTGATCTCGCCCTCAGGATCACCTGTGCTTGACGTAGCGCCAAGCCGCGCACTGACGATGTATTCCTTTGACATTCCCATAAAGAAGCGTTGAACTCGGCGGGCGCGGCCGAGTAACACAATCAGCAGCCCGGTCGCGAACGGGTCAAGCGTGCCAGCGTGCCCTGCCTTGTCGGCTCCCAGTGACCGCCGCACATCGTTTGTCACTTTGCGCGAGCTGAACCCAGCGGGCTTATCGACGAGCACTATTCCGTCCACGACGGCTTACGACTGTTCGCTGATCTGCTTGCAAAGCAGATCGATCAGCTCTGCCCTAGGAAGCTCACTCTTGAAGCCTGCTGCGGCCGCGTGACCGCCGCCGCCACCGGCGCGAGCGATCTTAGACACGTCAATCTCGCCGTCGCTGGAGCGCATCGAGATGCGATAGCTCTCGCCGTCGGCGTCTGTAGTTTCGCGAATAAGGGCGGCAACGCGGGTGCCGTCGACGGCGCGCAGAAAATCTACGATCCCTTCGGTGTAGCTGGGAGGAGCGCCGCACTCTTCGAAGTCTGCGTTGCTCAAAACTGAAAGCGTCAGGCGCCCGTCGAGGTACCGCTCGGTGCCGCTGAGAGCTCGTGCGAACAGGTGGAGCTTTGCTTCAGGCAAGTTCTCGTAGACGCGGCGAAAGATCAGGTTGCCGTCGATCCCGGAGGCCAGCAGCTCGGTCGCCATCGCGTGCGAGCGAGCTGTCGCATTCGGGTACATGAAGCGCCCAGTGTCGGTTATGAGGCCTAAATAAAGGCCCTCGGCGATGGGACGAGTTAACGGAACCTCGAGCTCGCGAGCGAGACCCCAGACAACCTCTGCCGTCGATGACGCGTCCTCGTCTACGTAGTTGATGCTGCCAAAGCGCGTGTTGTCGTGGTGGTGATCGATGTTGACCAGATGCTCCGGCGTGGCGGCCGCGTCGCCGAAGGGACTGCGCTCGGTATTGCCGCAATCGAGCAGAACCACAACTCGCTCGTCGACGTCGGCGGGGATCTGCGAGACAACATCGCTGACGTCAAGCCAGTCGTATTCGTAGGAGAGCGGGAGGTCGTCGGCGCCGATGAACGCAACCACGTCCTTGCCGAGCGCCTGCAGAATCATCGTCATCGAGAGCAGCGAGCCGAGCGCATCACCATCGGGGTGCTCGTGCGTAACGAGAAAGAAGCGTTCGCCGACGCTAAGGGCGTCGATCGTCTGTTCACGGCTTTCTGTTGCAGTCGGATTCATTGGGATTCGCCTTCGCTTCGTAAATCTACTCCGTCGAGGATCTCTTCGAGCCGCGCCGCCGTCGCCGGCGTCGTGTCGATTACGAACTGCACGGTTGGCGTGCGCTTCATTCGAAGCTGGCTCGCCAAGGCAGTCTGGACAACGCCGTGCGCGGCGTTTAACGCCTCGAGGCAATCTTCCGGGCCCGACGGCGAATCGAAGATGCTCACGTGAATCCGCGCTCTGCTCAGGTCGGGGGTCGTTTGAACGTCGGTAACGGTGACAAAGCCGACGCGCGGATCCTTGATCTGCTTCGTGATCGTGTCGGCGGCAACCTCGCGGATAGCTTCGTCGACCCGCCGCATTCGTGAGGACGCCATTGAAAGGGGCGCTGGAGAATCCGAGGCGCTGGCCTCAGGACAGCTGGCGCTCTACCTTGCGCGTCGTGTAAGCCTCAAGCACGTCGCCCTCTTTAACGTCTTGGAAGTTGGCTAGCACGATCCCGCACTCAAAGCCTTCGGCGACCTCTTTGGCGTCGTCGTTGAAGCGCTTGAGCGAATCAATTGTCGTCTCATAAACAACTGTGCCGTCACGGACTACGCGCACGTGGCCGTTGCGAACAAGCTTGCCGGCCGTGACTTGGCAGCCAGCAATTGTGCCGACCTTTGAGGCCTTGAAGGTCTGGCGCACTTCCGCGCTGCCGAGCGCATCCTCGACCTCCTCTGGGACGAGCATCCCTGTCATCGCGTCGCGCAGCTCGCCAAGCGCGTTGTAAATCACTGAATAGCCACGAATCTCTACTTCCTCGCGGTCCGCAGCAGCGCGCGCGTCGCCAACTGGGCGCACGTTGAAGCCGAGGATGATCGCGTCGGAAGCGGCGGCGAGCATTACATCCGATTCGTTGATGCCGCCCACACCGCGGTGGATGATGTTGACCGAGATCTCGTCTTGGGGAAGCTTTGCGATCTCATCTTCGAACGCCTCAAGCGAACCTGAAACATCGGCCTTCAGCACAAGGTTGAGATCGGCGAGCACACCCGCCTGAATTCCACTGAATAGATCATCAAACGAAACCTTTCGACCCGAACGGCGCGCCGCCGCCTCGTTGCGCATGCGCGTTTGACGCTCATCGGCCTGCTGGCGAGCAACCTTCTCGTTCTTGGTGACGTGGAGCAGCTCGCCAGCGTCCGGGACGCCATCGAAGCCGAGCAGCTCAACTGGATCACCTGGCATCGCTGCGTCGCGAACGGCGCCGGTGTGATCGTGCATCGCGCGCGCCTTACCCCAGTGCGCGCCGGCAACGAAAGCGTCACCGACCTTCAACGTGCCTCGTTGAATTAACACCGTAACGACCGGTCCGCGGCCCGGGTCGAGCCTTGATTCGACAACGATCCCGCTCGCCTCGGCGTCAGGGTTGGCTTTAAGATCCTCGAGTTCAGAAACCACGAGCAGCGTTTCAAGCAGCTCGTCGAGACCGCTGCCGGACTTCGCTGACACGTCAACGTATTCGGTCTCCCCACCCCACTCTGCGGGCTGCAACTTACGCTCAGTCAGCTCGGTGCGCACGCGGGTCGGGTCGGCACCCTCCTTGTCGACTTTGTTGACGGCGACGACGATTGGCACGCCGGCGGCGCGGGCGTGATCTATCGCTTCGTCGGTCTGCGGCTTGGGCCCGTCGTCTGCCGCGACCACGATCACCGCGATGTCGGTCACCTGCGCACCGCGGGCGCGCATCGCCGTGAAGGCTTCGTGACCGGGGGTATCGAGAAAGGTGATCAGGCGGCCGTCGTGATGAACTTGGTAGGCGCCAATGTGCTGGGTGATGCCCCCGGCTTCGCCAGCGACGACCTCGGTCTTGCGGATCGCGTCGAGCAGAGATGTTTTGCCGTGGTCGACGTGACCCATGATTGTTACGACCGGCGGACGCTCAACAAGATCAGCCTCTGCGTCCACGAAGACCAGCTCTTCGGCTTCTTCCTCGGCCGCTGTGACGATCTCAACCTCTTTGCCGAGCGCTTCAGCGAGGATCACGATTGCTTCATCGGACAGGGTTTGAGTGAGCGTCGCCATCTCGCCCATCATCATCAGCTGCTTAATCAGGTCCGGGACGGGCAGACCTAGGTATTCAGCAACATCTTTGACCGTCGCGCCGCTGTTTACGCGCACCGCGTCGGTCGCGCTCTGCGCGCTGGTGTCCAGCGGTGCCAGCGGCGTGTCATCGAATTTGCGACGGCCACGGCGACGTGGGCGGCGCTGCGGAAAACCACCTGGTGGGGGCCCGCCGCCAGGGCGGCGATTGGCCTGCGAATCGATTACAACGCGGCGCTTTCCGCCGGCATCGTCTGGGGCAGCGGGCTTGCGCGGCGCACGCTTCGGCTTATCAGGTTGAGCAATGATCTTCGGGCCGATGCTCGCAGCGGCGGCAATCTCGTCGACCGGCGCAGCTGGCTTGCTTTCTGTTTGAGCGTCTGCTGCCTTTTTCTCGCCAGAGGTGGGCGCCGCAACCGGTTGGGCGGGCTCCTCCGGAGCCTTCTCGGCTGCAACCTTCGGTTTGGGCATAGGCGGCGCCTGCGCGCCGACATTTGGCTTCGGTGCGCCCTTTGGCTTCGGCGCCGGTGGCAGCGCAGGCTCGCGCTTGCCGCCAGCCGACGACGGCTTTATAGGGGTGACGACGTCGGGCTCGAAGACGCGATTGCCTCCCGTGTCGACGCCATCGTCAGGGTCAAAGCTGCGCTGCTCAGCCGGTCCGGGCGGCGCTGCAGCGGGTGCCTTGGCTGCGGCTTTTGGTGCTGGCGTCCTGCGCAGCGCCGCCGGGGTGCGAGGCTTCGTCGGTGATTTCGCTTGGCGCTCAGTTGGGCTCTCGCCGGCCGATTTAAGAATGCGAAGCGCTTCGTCCTCATCGACATTCGAAGCTGCGGCGCTTACCTCTAAACCGCCAGCGCGAAGTTCCTCCAGCAGCTCGCGGCTGGAGAGGTTTTGCTCCTTTGCGATCTCGTGAACGCGCTTAGTTGCCACTTGCCTCTTCTTCCAGCTCATCCTTCGCCGCTTGATCCTCAGACACTTCAGCGCCAGCGACCTCTTCGTCCGCCTCGTCCTCGGCGGCTTCTTGCTCGGCTTCGAGCTTCGCTTCCTCCGCCTCTTCGGCCACTTCGTCGGCCTCACCGACCTTGTCCTCGGCGTCGGCAATCTCTTCGCTGGAGTCAGCCTCGGCTTCTGCGCTGGAGTCAGCCTCGGCTTCTGCGCTGGCCTCTGCGGCGGCGGCCTGTGCTGCTGCAGCAGCGTCCGCTTCAGCCTGCGCCGCGGCGGCAGCAGCGGCGACAGCTTGTGCCTCCGAAACGACTGCCTCAATCTCACCGACACGACTAGCGAGCTCAGCAGCTGGGACTTCAGGGTCCGCGAAGCGCTCTATCTCTTCCTCGGTCAGCTCCGCTGCGAAGGCAACCGAGTTACCACTGAAGCGTCCAAGCGCAATGTGCGCAGGCAGGCCGCAAGAGGTTGTGCCAGCCAGTGCGGCGTTCGGGCAACGGCGACCGTTTGTCAATACCGCGACGCAACGACCGCCGACCTCTTCGTCGGCCGACATCGACCCATCAGGAGCCTCTGTGGCGAATTCAGATTCGGAGCGAATGTCGATTCGCCAGCCGGTTAAACGGGCAGCAAGACGCGCGTTCTGCCCTTCGCGGCCAATTGCCAGTGCGAGCTGGTCATCAGGAACGATTACGGTTGCCTGACGGGCTTCGTCGTCGACGACGACTTCGCGAACGCGGGCTGGCGAAAGCGCCTTGGCAACAAAGCGGGCAGGCTCCTCGTTGTAGGGAATGATGTCGATTTTCTCGCCGCGCAGCTCGGACACGACCATCCGGACGCGCGACCCGCGGGGGCCCACGCAAGCACCGACGGGGTCGACGCCATCGGCGTAGGAGACGACAGCGATCTTCGAGCGGTAGCCCGGCTCCCGAGCCACGTTGGCAATCTCTACAAGACCGTCAGCCATCTCTGGCACTTCGAGCTCAAAGAGCGCTTTGATCAGCTCCGGGTCGCGGCGGCTGAGAATGATCGACGGGCCCTTCGTGTCGGCCGAAACCTCTTTGATTACGGCCTTGACGCGTTGACCGTGGTCGTAGCGCTCACCGTCGACCTGCTCAGAACGGGGTAGTAGCGCCTCGATGCGGCCACCAACGCCGAGCTGCACCAGCGTGTAGCGAGAATCAGACTGTTGAACAATGCCGTTGACGAGCTCTCCTACGCGGTCTTGATATTCGTCAAACATCATGTCGCGCTCGGCTTCGCGGACCCGCTGAAGAATTACCTGCTTGGCGGTCTGAGCGGCAATTCGACCGAAGTCGTCTGGCGTCACGTCGGCTTCTTCGATCTGGTCGCGGTAGATCGCGAACTTTTCAGGGTCAATCACCGGCTCAGCGGGCTCGACGTATTCCCCGGTCTCAGGGTCGAGGTAGGTTTCCTCATCGATTGCTTCGACGATCAGCTGAGCTTCAAGCCGCTCAGGAATCTTCAGCTCAATCACGCGGTAGTCGCCGGTGTCAGGATCGAGCGCAACGCGCGCATACTTAACTGAGGTCGACTGCTTCATGTAGGCCGAAAGGAGTGCATCCTCAAGAGCCGCGATCAGCCGCTCCGGGCTAATCCCTTTCTCGTTGGCCAGGACTGTCATTGCTTCGATGATTTCCGTCGACATCTCGCTACTCCTCGATCAGGTTGGATCGTTTAATCGCCTCATAAGGGATCACGACTAGCGCATCGCCGGCCGAAATTGTTACCTCTTCGGTTGACGCGCCGACCAGTTCGCCGCTGAAGTTGCTTTGCCCGTCGAGCGGCTCGCCGGTGCGCACCTTCGCGCGACGGCCCAAAAAACGCTGGAAATGCTCAGGGCGGGTGAGTGGCCGCTCACGCCCTGGCGACGAAACCTCGATCCCAACCTTCTCGCGGATCAGCTCGAGGTCGCCCGTGACCGCCGCGCACAGGTCGAGCGTGACGCCGTCGGGATGGTCAATCACAACGCGCACCGTGCCACTACCTGCAGCTTCCACGGCGAGCACCTCTAATGCCGGCTGAGTTTCAGCCAGCTTGGCCTCGATTTCGGCGTGTATTTGTGTCGTATTCATCGCGATAAGGGGATAAAAAAAGTGGGCTAGCGCCCACTTTCGTTGCTGCGGTGACCGGCGCTACCGGCCTTCGAAAGCTCGTCTTCAACGATAGCACCGACGCCGCTTTGTCGCCGATTTAATGCGCCCGGCGCAAGTTTCAGGAAGCTAGGCGTCGGGCCGCGTCACGGTACGCGCGGTAGTCGTCGCGCTCAGGCCGCAGGCAGGCAGCTAGTGCAAGTGGACGGCGTGCGTCGTCGTGTGCTCCAAGCAGCTGGAGCGAGCGACCGAGGCAGAAGAGCGCGTAATCATTCGTTGGTGCGCCATCTACGACGGCCTCGAACTCGGTTGCCGCTTCGCGGTAACGGTGGGCACCAAAGAGCGCGCGACCCAGCGCCTCGCGCACCATTGCTGCGCCGGGCTCCACTTCACGCGCACGCATCAGCGCGACCACAGCAGCGTGGTGATCGCCACTTTCAAGCAGCTCTAGCCCGCTGCGATAAGAGTCGTAGCCTGAAGGAGCAGCCATCGCTAGTGGGTGCCCTTGGGCACCATTGGCGCGCGAGCGAGATCGTACCGGTCTACAGCGTCAAGGATTTCGTTTGCAATGCTCGCCTTGTCGGCCTTCGGGACGTGCTGATCACCACTGGCGGTGACAATCGTGACCTCGTTGGAGCTGCTCTCAAACCCAATATCAGCTGGCGAAACGTCATTGATGACGAGTAGATCAAGACTCTTGTCGGAGAGCTTCCTGCGCCCTACCTCAAGCGCGTTTGCGCCGTACTCTGCGGCAAAGCCAACGAGCGTTTGCGCTTCGCTCCGTACCGCGCCCAGCTCGGCGAGCACGTCGGTCGTTGCTGTCAGCGTTAGCTCCAGCTCGCCGCGTCCTTCCTTCTTGAGTTTGCCAGCGATTGGCTTGGCAGCAGTGAAGTCAGCGACGGCCGCGGCCATTAACAGCAGATCGCAGCTTGGAAACTGACTTTGTGCTGCCTGCTCGAGCTGCGCGGCGTTCTCGACCTCGATGTATGTGATCTTTGCGTGACGGGGCAGGTCAACATTCGCGGCGATCACGGTGACGTCGGCGCCGCGCGCGGCGGCGGCCTCGGCCAGAGCAAAGCCCATTCGCCCCGAGGATCGATTCCCGATGAAGCGGACGGCGTCGATCGGCTCTCGCGTACCCCCCGCGGTCACGAGCACTTTGCGACCGTCCCAAGGCCGCTGCCCGACTGGCACGCTCTGCTCGATGACGGCAAGGATTGCTGCCGGCTGAGCGAGCCGCCCACTGCCCCGCTCGTTGCGGCTTGCGAGCGAGCCAACATCCGGCTCAACGATCGTCATTCCCCGTTCAGCGAGCAGCTCGACGTTGGCTCGAGTCGCGGCGTTCTGCCACATCTGATGGTTCATGGCGGGCGCCACGATTAGTGGACACGCGGCCGCAAGCGCAGCGCTCGTTAGAAGATTGTCGGCCGCGCCGCTCGCCAGCTTGGCGATTGTGTTCGCGCTGGCCGGTGCGATTACAAAACAGTCGGCATTGCGCACCAGTTCAAGGTGGCTGATCGGATCGTGCTCAGGAGCCGGCTGATCAGGGAAGGCGCCGCGGGCGGGGTCGCGCTCCCATTCGGACGTCAAGACCGGCGCACCGGTGAGGCCCGCAAACGAGGCTGCGCCTACGAAGCGCTGCGAATTCTCGGTCTGGATCACGCGCACCGAATGACCGGCGGCGCTTGCCAAGCGAATTAGTTCGAGCGCCTTATAGGCAGCGATGCCGCCGCTGACGCCGAGAAGAATTCGGGCCATTATCGCGCTCCTGGCTCTAACTGCTACTCGGGGTAGCGATAAATGAGCTTGCCGTCGGCGACCTCTTCGAGTGCGATCGTGAGGTAATTAGCCGAGTGGCTGGCGACCATTGGCGGCGGGAACTCATCAAAAGTTCCCTCGCCGAGGTTGTGGTAGTAGCTGTTGATCTGGCGGGCACGCTTCGCAGCGACGATCACGGTGGCGTAGTTCGAGTCCACCTGTTCGAGCAGGGCGTCAATTCGAGGAGCGATCATGTTGATCAGTCTACCGCCCCGCCCAGCTGCGACTGCACTAGCGCCTCCAACGCGTCAACAGCGACATCGACGTGGTCGTTGACGATTACCTCGCTGAACTCGTCCTGTGCCTCAAGCTCACCGCGAGCGACCGACAACCGCTCATCAATTGTCGCTGCCGAATCGGTGCCGCGCCCGACGAGTCGCTGACGCAGCGCCGCTAACGACGGGGGCGCGATGAAGACCTGCAGCGCCTCGGGCATCAGCTCACGAATCTGGCGCGCTCCTTGAAGCTCAATCTCCAGCAGCACTACGCCGTCGCCTTCGCGGCGCAACTCGGTCAGCAGTGTGCCGTACTGCTGGCCGGCGTAGCGTGCGTGCTCGGCGAACGCCGCCTCGCTGACAAGTCGCTCAAACTGCTCGGCGCTGAGAAAGTGGTAGTCGACTCCGTCTCGTTCGCCCGGGCGCGGCCCACGCGTCGTGGCGGAGATAGTCAGGCGCGCCGGAATACGCTCGCGCAGTAAGCGAATAACCGTCCCTTTGCCGACCCCTGAAGGCCCGGTGATAACGATTACGTGCGCCATAACCGCAGGCTAAGCGATTGTGCGGCGCGACTAGCGGACCCGGCTACGCAAGAGCTGAACGAGCTCGCCGCGCTGGCGGTCCGAAAGCCCGCCAACGGTCTTGCTCGGCGAAATGCGGACCTGCTGAAGAATTTTGTTGGCCTTCACGCGACCAAACTTCGGCACCGCCAAAAGCAGGTCGAACACTTTCGCTGTCTGTAGGTACTCCGGAGGTGATTCGAGCAGCCGATCGATCGTCGCCTTCCCGGCGCGCAGGTCACGCTTGAGCTTCGCGCGCTTGCTGCGAATGTCGTTCGCGCGCTCGAGGGCCTCCATCCGCTGAAGCTTTGAACGCTCCGGTGCCTCGGCCGCTAGGAGAGATTTTTTATCGGTTGCCGAAGCCACGACCGCGAGCATACACAACTCTGATCGACCTGCGAGGCGTGGCAGAAATATTCGACTTGACGTCGACTTGAGGTCGAGGCTTTGCACTTATCAAGCGTCTGGACGACGCCGATCGAGCTTCACTTAGGCTGCTCGCGCGAGCCCGTCACGAACCTGAGCAGCAGCGGCTGGATCGCGAAAACTCTCCGTGCCCACTGCGACAATGAGTGCTCCAGCGTCAAGGAACTGGCGCGCGTTAGCGGCGTTGCTGATTCCTCCCATCGCGATGATCGGGAGCTCTACTGCCGCCGCAACGGCGCTTGTCTGAGCGAGCGCGATGGCGCGAATGGCCGGTCCTGACTGGCCGCCGGTGCCGCTGCCAAGCCATGCTTTGCCTGGCCGCGCGGGGTCCGCAGCGAACGCGCGTAGCGTGTTAATCAAGGAGACCGCGTCGGCGCCGGAGGCCTCTGCTGCCTTTGCCACGAGTGCCACGTTTGCCGTGTTTGGCGTCAGCTTGACGATCAGCGGCTTCGACGTATCGGCGCGCACGGCCGCCAACAGTTTGCTCAGCTCAGCCGGGTCGGAGCCAATGTCAAGACCGGTCTTCACGTTCGGGCAAGAGACGTTCAGTTCAATTGCCGCGATCTCCTCGCGGCCATCGAGCGCTTCGAGCAGCTGACTGACTTCGCCAGCGTCGGAGCCCATCACATTGGTTATCAGCGGCACCGCCAATGTCGCGAGCTGCGGCAGATCGTGCTCGAGATAGCCGGCTAGGCCCCGGTTTGGCAGCCCGATCGAATTAATTAGTCCAGCGGGGGTTTCAAACAGCCGGGCCGGCGGATTGCCGCTGCGAGGCTGCAGCGTAATTGTCTTCGAAACAAAAGCCGAGAAGGGAAACTGCTCATCTACCGACGCGCCAAAGGCCCGCCTGGCAGCAATTACGTCGAACGTGCCCGAACCGTTAATCACCGGATGAGCGAGATCGATAGCGCAGAGGTCAACACCCATCGTCAGCCCTCTCTCAGGAGCCAGTCGGCTGCGAGCTGGTCGGCGGCAATGACAGGTCCATCGAGGCACGTGCGCACATAACTGCCGTCGGTAACTTTCACGACGCAGCCGTAGCAGGCTCCGTAGCCGCAGGCCATCGGCGCTTCTAACGCAAGCTGCGCTTGAACGCCGCTGGCAACGCTGATGGCGCGCACAGTGTCAAGCATCTGCGGCGGACCGCAGGCATAGATCACTGCGCTTGAATCACGATCCAGCTCGGTTAACAGCAACTCGGTTACGAGCCCGCCGTGGCCAACAGAGCCATCGTCGGTGGCGACCTGCGCGCCACTCACAAACTCCGCCCCAGCGGCGTGGGCGGCATCTCGAAAACCGAGCAAAGCGCAGACTTTGCGGCCGGCGGCCAGGTGTTCATGCTGGAGCATCGCTAGCGGCACCAAACCAATTCCGCCGCCGCAGAGAATCGACCGAGCATGATCAGGCGGTGCGGTAAAGCCGTTACCAAGAGGTCCGAGCAGCCGCAGGCCGTCGCCTTCCTCGAGTTCAGCGAGCCGCTCGGTGCCCGGGCCGACAGACTCGAGCGCAAACGAAAGCTGATCATCGTCGGCCGCTAGGACGGAGATTGCGCGCGGCAGGTAGGGCCTTTCATCGCTGCCCCCACCCCACCGCTCGGCGCTCGCGAGCATGTAGAACTGGCCGGCCTGCGGCAACGGTCCTTCCGGGTCGCGGCAGCTAAATACGCGGTACGGACCGATCTGCTCGGTTCCAGCGATTCGTACCTCGCGCGTTCCGAAAGGCGCTTGCACGCGGTCAGCGGCGCCACTCACGCCTGCGCCTCGACGGAGCGCAAACCGCGATGAATCTCCTGCAAAGAGAGTACTTCTGCTTCACCGTTCCGGGCCGACGCGATAGCCCGCACGGCCGCCAAGCCGCCGGCCAAGGTCGTCAGGCACGGAACGCTGCCAGCAACCGCGGCGCGGCGAATCTCCCAGCCGTCGCTGCGCGCACCCGAGCCGGTCGGTGTGTTTACAACCAGCGTCACTTCGCCACTTTCGATCATGTCGACGACGTTCGGTGATCCTTCGCCGACCTTCATCAGCTCCGTGGCCGGGACGCCCATCCGCTCGAGCGCTTCGCGCGTGCCGCGCGTGGCGACGATCTTGAAGCCAAGGTCGTGCAGCGTCTGCGCAATCGCCACCGCACCAGCCTTGTCTGAATCGGTCACGGTGATAAACGCCGTGCCACCGTCGGGAAGCGCGGCGCCGGCGGCAGCCTGGGCCTTCGCGAAGGCGGTCGGGAAGTCGCGCGCAATGCCCATCACTTCGCCGGTCGAACGCATCTCGGGCCCAAGCAGCGCGTCGGCTCCATCGAAACGGTCGAACGGCATCACGGCCTCTTTAACCGAAACGTGGTCGTGGCCCATCGGATCGGCGGGGAGCTCAAGATCCTCAAGCTTGTCGCCCAGCATCAAGCGGCAGGCGAGCTTCGCCAGCGGCAGTCCAATTGCCTTACTCACAAAAGGCACTGTTCGTGAGGCGCGCGGATTCGCTTCGATCACGTAAAGCTCAGCGCCGTAAACAGCAAACTGGATGTTGCAAAGTCCGACCACGCCGAGCGCTTTGGCGATTCCTTCGCTTTGCTCGCGAATCGTGGCCAGCATCTCCGGCCCAAGCGAGTGAGGCGGAAGCACGCAAGCACTGTCGCCGGAGTGAATGCCCGCCTCTTCAACGTGCTGCATGATGCCGCCGATCCAAACGTTGGCGCCGTCACAAAGCGCATCGACGTCGACCTCGATTGCGTTCTCGAGGAAGCGGTCGAGGTAGATCGCGCGGCCGTCCTCACGGACGTGGCGCGATAGGTAATCCTTTAGATCATCCTGTGAGTAGACGATCTCCATCGCCCTGCCTCCAAGCACGTAGCTCGGTCGCACAAGCAGCGGAAAGCCGACGCCGTCGGAGATGCTGAGCGCCTGCTCGACCGAATGCGCCTCGGCGTACGGAGGGGCCTGATAGCCAAGCTGCTCGAGCAGGCCGCCGAAACGGCCGCGATCTTCAGCTAGGTCGATTGCGTTAACGCTCGTTCCGAGCACCGTTATACCGGCCTCTACGAGCCCTGCAGCGAGCTTTAGCGGCGTCTGGCCGCCGAACTGGACGATTACTCCCTCAGGCTTCTCGATCTCGGCCACCGCGAGTACGTCTTCGAGCGTCAGCGGCTCGAAGTAGAGACGGTCGGAAGTGTCGTAATCAGTTGAGACTGTTTCCGGGTTGCAGTTGATCATCACCGCGTCGCGGCCACTATCGCGGACGGTCATCGCGGCGTGGACACAGCAGTAATCAAACTCGATTCCTTGCCCGATCCGGTTTGGCCCAGCGCCAAGGATCATCACCGAAGCGTTCTCACCGCGCTCGACCTCGCTTTCGGCTTGCTGCTCCCAGCCGGAATAGAAGTAGGGCGTGCGGGCTTCGAATTCGGCAGCGCAGGTGTCAACTGAGCGGTAAACGCGCTGCCCCGCGAACGGGGCTTCGGGATCCAGCGCTAACTGTTGGAGCTGGCGCAGGAACCAGATGTCAACAAGGCAGGCCTCGTGAACCTGCTCGATCGTCGCGCCCTGGCGGAACGCTTCGAGCATAAAGTCGTAGCGCTCGGCTCCGGCTGGCGTTAGGGCGGCGATCAGATCATCAACGCTGAGCCCGCCGAGCTTTGCTGGGCTGTCGAGCTCGCGGCTGCGCATCGCTTTCGCGAACGCCTGCTGGAAGGTTCGACCGAAAGACATCACTTCGCCGACGCTCTTCATGTGTGTTGAGAGCCGTGGGTCGGCGCCGGGGAACTTTTCGAAAGCGAAGCGCGGCCACTTGACGACGATGTAGTCGATTGTCGGTTCGAAGCTTGCTGGCGTAACTTGCGTGATGTCGTTGGGAATCTCGTCGAGCGTGTAGCCGACTGCTAGCCGAGCCGCGATCTTGGCGATCGGAAAACCGGTCGCCTTCGAGGCCAGCGCCGATGATCGCGAGACGCGCGGATTCATCTCGATCACGAGAATCTCTTCGGTCGCTGGGTTGACGGCAAACTGAACGTTCGATCCACCGGTTTCAACTCCAACGGCGCGGATAACGGTCAAGGCTTGGTCGCGGAGCTGCTGATAAAGCTCATCTGTCAGCGTCTGCTGCGGCGCCACTGTTAGCGAGTCGCCGGTGTGGACACCCATCGGGTCAATGTTCTCAATCGAACAGACGATCACGCAGTTGTCGTCGCGGTCGCGCATCACTTCAAGCTCAAATTCGCCCCAGCCAAGAACCGACTGGTCGAGCAAAACCTGACCGATTGGAGAGGCCTCAATCCCTCGCTCGACGATTGAGCGGTATTCATCCTCGTCGCGGGCAATCCCTCCGCCGCGGCCGCCCAATGTGAACGCGGGACGAATGATTGCTGGTAGACCTATCTCTGCTAGCGCTCGGAGTGCTTCGTCGAGCGTCGTCGCAATCGCGCTGCGTGGCATTTTCAGCCCTGCTGCGGTCATTGTTTGGGCGAACCGTTGACGGTTTTCAGCGCGATCAATCGCCTCATAGTCGGCGCCGATTAGCTCGACGCCAAAACGCTCCAGCGTTCCGTCCTCAGCGAGCGCTTTGGCGAGATTCAGCGCCGTCTGTCCACCGAGCGTCGGTAGCAGCGCGTCGGGGCGCTCCTTCGCAATCACCGCCGCGACCGGGCCTGGCAGTAGCGGCTCAACGTAAGTCGCGTCGGCGAACTCCGGGTCGGTCATGATCGTCGCCGGATTCGAGTTAACGAGGACGATTTCGTAGCCCTCTTCGCGCAGCACCTTGCAGCCCTGAACTCCGGAGTAGTCGAATTCGGCCGCTTGGCCGATCACGATTGGCCCGGAACCGATCACGAGGATTTTTTCGATATCATCGCGCCGCGGCATCAGGCCGCCGCTTTGTGAATTCGTTCGACGAACTCGTCGAAGAGGTGGCGCGCGTCATGTGGGCCCGGCCCAGCCTCGGGGTGGTACTGGACGGTTGAGCCCGGGACATCAAGCAGCGTGAGCCCCTCGACGGTTCGGTCGTAAAGGTTGACGTGGCTGAGCTCCGCGGCGCCGAAGTCGGTCTCCCAGCGAATTGGCTCGTCGGTCTCTACGCGTAGCCCGCCGCCGGGCGCTGCTACGGCGAAGCCATGGTTCTGCGACGTGATCTCAATCTTGCCCGTGCGCAGATCTTTAACTGGGTGGTTCACGCCGCGGTGGCCGAACGGCAACTTGAATGTCTCAAGCCCAAGTGCGCGGCAGCAGAGCTGGTGGCCAAGGCAGATTCCAAAGACCGGCTTTTTGCCGAGCACGCCGCGAATAGTCTCGACAACGCCAGCGAGAGCCGCCGGGTCGCCAGGGCCGTTGGCAAGAAAGACTGCGTCGGGATCGTCGGCGAGTAGATCCTCCGCGCTGACATTGCAGGGATGGAGGTCAAGCTGCACGCCGCGCTGGACAAGCTGGTTGACAATCGAGAGCTTGATTCCGGTGTCAACTGCGGCCACACGGGGACCACTATTCGCCTCGCCGTGGCGGATCAGTTGTTTCGGTCCAACCTCCTCGGCGAGGTTCTGCCCATCCATTGGCGGCTCAGCTTCGACCGTCGCCGCTGCCCTACTCGCGTCAGCTGCAGCGAAAATTCCGCCGCGCATCGCGCCAAGGCTGCGTAGATGACGCACCAGCGCGCGAGTATCGACCTCTGTGATCGCAGGAATCCGGCTCGCTTCAAGCCAGTCGAGCCAACCTTCGTCGGCGGTCGGCGCATCAGACGAGTTGTCGGCCGCCCGCATCACAACACCGCGAACGTGAATGCGGTCGCTCTCCATCGCACGCCCGCTAACGCCGTAGTTGCCTACGTGGGGCGCCGTGAAGGTCAAAACTTGGCCAGCAAACGAAGGGTCTGTTACCGACTCCTGATAACCGCCCATCGCTGTTGTGAAGACAACCTCGCCAACAGACCCGCTGCTAGCCCCGCAGAGTTTGCCTTCAAAGCGTGCGCCGTCCTCAAGCAGAACGAACCCGTCTGCACTCACTTGATTAGCTCCTGAATCTCTTTGAAGTGGGGATTTTTCGCATCCTTCATTAGTTCAAAGCAGATTGACTCACTGCTTGAGGGCACGGCGCCCGCCAGCGCGAGCCGCTGAATCGCGAGCGCGCGGTCGTCGGCGCTACGCGAGCCGACTGCGTCGCAGGCAAGCCAGACTTCGGCGTCGGTCGCGAGCAGGTCAAGCACACTTTGGGCTACACAGATGTGGGCTTCGGTGCCGCAAACGATCGCTTGGTCGCGGCCGTCGAGCGTAAAGCCCTCAGCATTGGTGGCCGAAAAGGCCGTTTTCTCGAGGACCAATGCGCCCGCCAACGCCTCGTCCAGCTCCGTGACCGTCTTCCCAAGCCCCTTTGGGTACTGCTCGCTGACGATAATTGGCAGCCCAAGCAGCGTCGCTGCGCGGGCAAGGATCAGCGTGCGCGCGATGATCGCATCAGCGTCGGCGATCACGCCACGGAAAGCCTCCTGAATGTCGACGATAATTAGCGCCGCCCGGCTGGCCTCAAGCCGCGCGACTTTCACTGCGCGGCCGTCTCTGGGTCGGGAGCGGCGCTGAGCGCAAAGCTTCGCTGGCGGTAAGCAACCGCGCCATCGGCAACAGTCAGCAGCACTCGCCCGAAAAGCTCGCGGCCATCAAAAGCGCAGTTATCTGAACGACTCTCGTAGCCGTCCGCTCCCACGCGCCACTTCTGTTCAAGGTCGACGAGCACGAGGTTTGCGCTCTCGCCGATCGTCATCTGCGGAATCTCAAGACCGAAGATTGCTCCACCGCAGGTCATCTTCTCGATCAGCATCTCGATGCTCATTGGGCCACTGCGGACCAGCTCCGTGTAACAGGCGGCAAAGGAGCTTTCAAGACCGGTCGTGCCCATCGGCGCCTGCTCAAACGGCACCTCTTTCTCGTGCGCACTGTGCGGAGCGTGGTCGGTGGCGATGCAGTCGATCGTGCCGTCGAGCAGGCCGGTAATTAGCGCCTGGCGGTCGGCCTCTGTCCGCAGCGGCGGGTTCATCTTCATCCGCGTGTCGAGCGTGCTCACCGCTTCTTCCGTAAAGCACAGATGGTGCGGGCTGACCTCGGTTGTGACGTTGTAGCCGAGCCGCTTGGCCTCGCGGATTACTTCGACCGATTCGGCGCAGCTGAGGTGCTGCATGTGCACCGCGCCACCCTCGTAGCCAGCAAGCGCGGCGTCGCGGGCAACCATTATCGATTCACTGGTGCTAGGTATGCCGCCAATCCCAAGCAGTGCGCTTACGGCGCCCTCGTGCATCGAACCGCCGGCCGACAGCGATCGGTCCTCCTCATGTAGCGCGAGCACGCCACCGGCCATCTGCTGGTACTGCAACGCCTTACGCAGCATTCCCGCTGACTCAACCGGCATACCGTCGTCTGTGAAGCCGGCCGCGCCGGCGGCGCGCAGCTCCGACATTGCGGTCAGCTCGGCGCCGCCCAGCCCAATCGTGATCGCGGCCAAAAAACCGACTGGAACGCGAGCGTCACGGCGGGCGGCCTCGCGCAAAGCCCTAAGGACCGGTGCTGAGTCGAGCACAGGGTCGGTGTTTGGCATCGCAAGCACCGCGCAGAAGCCACCGGCCGCGGCGGAGCGAGTTCCAGTCTCAATGTCTTCTTTGTGCTCATGGCCAGGCGTGCGCAGATGAATGTGCGGGTCGACGAAGGCCGGGAAGAGGTGCAAACCACTGGCATCGAGCTGCTCAGCGTCGGCGCCGACGCTAAGCGTGCCGGACTCACCGATCTGACTTAGTTGACCATCGTCAATCTTGATGTCGAAGATGCCGTCGATCCCGGCGCGCGGGTCGATCAAATGCGCGCCGCTGATCATTAGGTCGGCCTCCGCGGCCGTACCGCGAACTAATAACTGTTCCTGGCGACGGGTCATGCCGACTGGTGCTCCGGCACCGGATCAAAGGCCCTCGACGCGGCGAGCAGCTCGAAAAGGACGGCCATTCGCACAACGACGCCAGCGGCAACCTGTTCGAGGATCAGCGACTGAGCGCAATCAACGACCTCATCGGAGAGCTCAACACCGCGGTTGACTGGCCCCGGGTGCATCAACAGTGAACGGGCGCCAAGGCGGCGCTCGTTGATCTGAAAGAGTGAGGCGTACTCACGCATGCTCGGCAGGTAAGCCTGCTGCATCCTTTCGTTCTGCATCCGCAGCGCGTAAACAACGTCGGCCTCGCGAATCTCGTCGAGCGAGTAACGAACCTCAACCCCCATCGCCTCGATCTCGCGCGGCAGCAGCGTCGGCGGACCGGCAACAGTCACTTGCGCACCCATCTTCTGAAAGCCAAGAATGTTGGAGCGCGCGACGCGCGAGTGGAGTACGTCGCCGACGATCCAGATCTTCACCCCATCGAGCGAGCCGAGCCGACGAGTGAGGGTGAAGATGTCGAGCAGCGCCTGAGTCGGGTGCTCGTGCTTGCCATCGCCGGCGTTGATAATCGCCGCGTCGGTCCATTCGGCCACCAGCGCAGGCGCACCGGCCCAAGGGCAGCGAACGACAATTGCATCGGGGCGGTGCGCGCTCAGCGTCTGGACGGTGTCCTTGAGCGACTCGCCCTTCTCAGTTGACGAGCCGGCGGCACTGAAGTTGACGACGTCGGCGCTCAGCCTCTTGGCCGCCAGTTCGAAGGAGCTGCGCGTGCGCGTACTCGCTTCGTAGAAAAGATTGAGCACCGTCCGACCACGCAGGGCGGGGACTTTCTTGATCTCACGCTGATGATTTTCAGAGAAGGCCGCGGCGCGTGCGCAGATCCGCTCAATGTCCTCGCGGCTGACATCCTCGATGCTCAGCAGATGTTTCACGCTGCATCCCCAGTGATCAGGCTTTCAGCGTCACCGATCAAGACGCGGTCAACGCCGTCGCTCTCCTGAAGTTGAACGAAGACGCGTTCCCCGGGCGCGGTCGGCAGGTTCTTGCCGATGTAATCAGGGCGGATAGGTAGTTCGCGGTGGCCGCGGTCAACGAGTACGGCGAGCTGGACACAGGCGGGGCGCCCATAAGCAAATAAAGCTTCGATTGCTGCGCGCACGGTGCGGCCGCTGTAGAGCACGTCGTCAACGATCACGACCGTCGCTCCATCGAGCGGAAAGTCAATCTCTGTTGAGTAAACCTGTGGTGCCTCAGGTCGCTTTCCAAGGTCGTCTCGGTAGAATCCGATGTCGATTAAGCCGAGCGGGACTTCGACGCCAGCAAGGTCGCTCAGCAACGCGACGAGTCGGCGCGCGAGCACCGCGCCGCGACTATGAATCCCCACGATCGCGAGCGAAGACGGATCGGTGTTGCGCTCGAGGACCTCATGAGCGATGCGCGTTAGCGCTCGGTTCAGATCTTCGTCGCCAAGGGCGACATTCTGTTGGCTCATTGGATCCTGCCCTTCTTGGCCTCTCGGACCGAGTTAAAGGGGGTTAACTGCTGCGCGTAGGCTAGCACCGTTCACGGCGCAGCGCTGAATCAATTTTCGCTCTTTGCGGAACCCTCTTCGGCTGCCTCGGCAAACTGCGCCGCCGCCGGCTCTTCAACTTCGACGTCGGCAGGACGCAGCAGCGTCGGTGCGCCCTTGTCGGCGAAGGGAATCTCGATCGCGTCAAAGTCACGTGGCACGACGGTTTCGGCAAAGACCGCTTCGGCTTCCTCGATGATCTTGCGAACCGGATAGCGGGCGGAGATGTGCGTGAGCGCAAGCATCGCCACTTCGGCCGACGCAGCCACTTGCGCTGCTTGCCTCGCCGTGCTGTGCATCGTCTCCGCGGCGCGGGCCGCATCTTCATCGGCGAAGGTCGCCTCGTGGATCAGGAGGTCAGCTCCGTGCGCCGCTGCCTCACACATCTCAGTTGGCGCAGTATCACCGGAAATCACGACCTTCCTGCCGGCGCGCGGCTCACCGATCACGTGGCTTGGCTCAACGTCGCCAACGCTCTGCCCGGCCACGAGCGCCGCGATCTCTCGGCCGTCGGTGATCCCAAGCTCAGCCGCCCGTTCGGCGTCAAAGCGCCCCGGCCGCCCCGCTTCGATCAACGAATAGCCAAGCGCCGTGCCGCGGTGGCGGACGTTGAAAGCCTCAACCTCGTAGCCAGCGAATTCGATCGCGTCGCCAGCTTCTAATTCGGAGATGTGAAGTTCATAGTCGATCTTGCTGCTGGCGACGGCGACGGCCGCGAGCTGCTTGACGGTGCCGCCCGGGCCATAAAGGTCTAGCGGCTTCTCGCGCCCGCGCAGCTCGAGTGTGCGAACCAGTCCAGGGATGCCAAGCCAGTGGTCGGCGTGGAGATGGGTTAGAAAGATCGCGTCGATGTCGGGCAGGCCGATGCTTCGAATCAGCTGGCGCTGAGTCCCCTCACCGCAGTCAAAGAGCAGGCGGTCGCCGTCGAGCCGGGCCAGCGTCGCGGGCAGGCCGCGGCGCGGCGTCGGCACTGAGCCGCCAGTACCAGCGAAGAAGAGTTCAATCTGATCCACGTCCGCGAGAGTACCCGCGCGAGGCGCGCGGTAGGCTCAGGGCTGTTGCGCCCGTAGCTCAGTGGATAGAGCGCCCGCCTCCGGAGCGGGAGGCCGCAGGTTCGAATCCTGCCGGGCGCGTACGTGTAAGAGGTTTCTCATTTGGTTCCGTCCCGCCAATCGCCGTCAAGTTGCGATGTCGATCGGCCTGAGGCCGCGAAACTAATCGTGGACTGAACCTCCTAGCGCTTCTGCGCCCTGCGGGATGGCGTTGCCTAGAGCTTCGCCTTGCCCGCCGCGGCGCCGTTGGCGAGACGGCGGCGGTAGAGGTACCGATCGGTGTATTAACTGATCGGTACGTAGAAAACAAGCATCAGCCCGGCGATCGGCAAGGCTTCGTTGATCGGGACTTTTGAAACCAACGAAAGAAACACCACAAAGACCGCGGCGGCGGCCACGCCAGGCGCTACCGCACTGCGCCAATTAGGCTCGCGCAGCGCGCGTCCACCGGCTCCGCGCGGGCCAGAATCGCTCGGGCCGGCGCCCGGCTCGTCCGTGTCGTTCTCTCTATTTGCCATGGTCGTAAAACTAAAGCGCGTTGCGCGCGCACCGCCCAAACTACAAGCTAGCGGCCGACTCTTGCGCGACCTAACTGCCGTCGAACTCGCTTACGTCGCGCTGAACGGTTACGTAGTAGCTCTCGCCTTCGCTGAGCTCAAACATCGTGACGCTCCACTCCATCGGGAACGGTGAGCCGTCACGCCGGTAGTTGACAGTTGACCCGGCAAACGGGCGCCCTGCGTCGAGGTCGGCTCGCAGACGGTCGGTAACCGCCGACTCTGTGTCAGCCCCTTGAAGCACATGCGGACCTTCTTCCTTGATTGCTTCAAAGCTCCAGCCGGTAACTCGCTCGAACGCCTCATTGACGTAGACGACCTCGAGGGCTGCTTCGTCGAAGTTGGCGTTCGTGATCATTACGGCGTCGAACAAGGGGCCGTATGCGGCCTCGAACAGTTCGGCGGCGGCTGGAGTAATTGGTGACGATGAATCAGAGCTAGTAGACATACTTCAATCTACCAAGGGCTGAGCAGTTGTGGCATTGCGGTAGGGATCTCCAGGCCGCAGATCACGATTACGGCTGGCGGACTGAACTCGCTCAGCCGCCCGCTACGGCAGGAAGGATCTGAAGCTCTTGGCCATCGGTCAACGGCGTCTCGAGCAGCTCACCGAAGCGGATGTCGTCGCCGCCGACGTAGACGTTGATGAAACGCCGCAGCGAGCCGTCGTCGTCACTTAGCCGTTCGCGCAGCTCGGGATAAGCGTCGTAGAGCGCTTCGAGCGCCTCGCGAACCGTCGAAGCCTCGACAGTGACCGCTCCCTCGCCGCCGGCGCTGGCGCGTAGCTGGGTTGGCAGCTTGACGGTGACACTCATTGCGCAGAGACCAGGTTCGCCTCAACCTTCGAAGTGAACTCGTCGAAGGTCGGATCGATCTCAAACGACTCGAAACTCCCGCGAACAGCGTCAAGCGTCTTCAGCCCGTCGCCGGTGATTACAGCGACGACCGACTCGTCGCGGCAGATGTCACCGCGCTCAGCGAGCTTCGCCAGAGTTGCGATTGTCACACCACCGGCCGTCTCTGTGAAAACCCCTGCGGTCTCGGCAAGCAGCCGAATACCAGCGCGGATTTCGTCGTCTGTGACTGAGTCAATCGAGCCGCCGCTGTTCTTAGCCAGCTCGAGCGCATAGGGCCCGTCAGCAGGGTTGCCGATTGCTAGCGACTTGGCGATCGTGTTCGGCTTGACCGGCTGGCAGACATCGCGCCCTTGCGACCAAGCCGTCGCGACCGGCGAGCAGCCCGCGGCCTGGGCTCCGTTCATCGTCGGCAGATTACCTTCGAGCAGCCCGAGCTCGAGCCAATCAGCGAAACCCTTACCGATTTTGGTGAAGAGCGAACCGGACGCGATCGGCGAAATAATCCGGTCCGGCGTGCGCCAACCGAGCTGCTCGCCGATCTCGTAGGCCAAAGTTTTCGAACCTTCGGCGTAGTACGGGCGCAGATTTACGTTGACAAAGGCCCAGTTGCGCTCGCCGCTTAGCTCTAGGCAAAGGCGGTTGACGTCGTCGTAGTTGCCGCGAACCTTGACCAGATTAGTTCCGTAAACACCGGTCGCGAGAATTTTTTGCTCCTCAAGATCGGCTGGAATGAAGACGTAGCTTTCCATCCCAAGTGCCGCCGCGTTAGCAGCGACAGAGTTGGCAAGGTTGCCGGTCGAAGCGCAGGCCAAGACCTCGAAGCCGAAATCACGGGCCCGCGCGGCGGCAATGCTGACGACGCGGTCCTTAAATGAGTGGGTCGGGTTGGCAGCGTCATTCTTGACCCAAACTTCACTGAGCCCGAGCCGCTCGGCCAGCCGGTCCGCCCGGATTAGCGGCGTGCAGCCAGCGGCGAGGCCGACGCGCGATGAGTTGCGCCCGGACGGCCCCGGAGGCCCTGCCGGCAAGGGGAGGAAGTCGCTGTAGCGCCACAAGTTCTGTGGGCCGCCCTGGATGCGGCGCCGCAGCTCAGCGATGTCCCCAGCCAAGGCGCTGTTGTCATAGGCGACCTCAAGAGGCCCAAAGCATCGCTCGCAAACGAAGATTGGTTCTAGGTCGTACTCGGACCCGCATTCGCGGCACTTCAGGTTGGTGGCGCTCATTAAAAAACCTCCGCCTTCAAGTGGCGGAGGTCTGGAGACTCCCACCACATCTAACAGGAATTGGCACCTTCCCTTTCGGGAGGTTGCCGGGGTTTCAACGGGCCAGTCCCTCCACCCCTCTAGATGTGTCCAGCTATGTGCTATGCAGAATAGCACGCTGGCGTGCAGCGATGGAAGCAGCTGTCACGCGCCGGTACACTGGCCTATAGAGGACAAATCTGATGCCAGCCGACGAACCACGAAGTCTCGATGCCGAGCCTTCCCAAACCTACGCTGCGCCGTCCTTTGCGCCGACGCGGCAATGAGTCGGTACCTGTAGCCGAAGAGCTTGGCGCTGCTCGCGTCGAGATAATTGAGGCGAATGGTTCTGATCGTGGACTGAAGTGGATCAACTTCAGCGACTGGCGCTCGGTCGAGCGCGACTGGCTGAAGGATCACTTCGAATTCCATCAGCTCGACTACGAAGACCTCAACTCACGCAACCAACGGCCGAAGGTCGACGAGTACGACAACTACCTCTTCATCGTGCTTCAGTTCCCTCGCTACGACAAAGAGCTGCGCAGATTGAGCGCAGTCGAGCTTGACGTTTTCGTCGGCAACGATTACGTAATCACCATTCCCAAGGCTCCGATGCCAGCGGTCGACTACCTCTTTGAGCGCTGCGAAAGCCGTCCGCAGGTGCGCGACGAACTGTTCAGCAAAGGCGCTGGCTATTTGCTGTATCGCATCGTCGACGACTGCGTTGACGCTGGCTTCCCGATGCTGCGAAAAATCGGCAATAAGCTGGAGAAGCTCGAAAATGACGTCTTTGAAGGGCGCTCAAACGAGGTCGTCCGTGACATCTTCACCGCCAAGCAGGAGGTAATTAACTTCCGCTCGGTCGTGCGCCCGATGCGTCCAGCGCTAGCCGACCTTGAGCGCACCACGAAGCGTTACATGGCCGCCGATCTCGACATTTACTTTGACGACATCAACGATGCTTCAGAGCGCGTTTGGGACATGCTGGAAAACTTTAAGGAGGCGGTCGAAGCGCTGGAGGAGACGAACGAATCGGTGCTTTCGCATCAGTTGAACACGATTCTGCGAGTACTCACCGCGATCAGTCTGGTTCTGCTCCCGTTGACCTTGATCGCCAGCATCTTTGGAATGAACGTTCGCGTTCCCGGCCAAGGTCAGATCGAGGCCTTTTGGGTTGTTGTCGGTGTGATGACCGTCCTGCTGGTCGGAATCATTACGCTCTTCCGCCGCCGTGGCATCCTCTAGCGCCGCGCCGCGCCGGCGGCTGCTCGTGATCGTCAACCCTTACGCAACCGCCGTCAATCGAAAGATGCGCGACCTAGTTTTGGCGGCGCTGGCAAGCCGATACGAAGTAGAGGTCGCCGACACAACCGCTCCTGGGCACGCGCGCGAACTCGCTTCCGCGGCTGCCAGCGGTGGCGCTGAAATCGTGGCGACACTTGGTGGCGACGGCACACTCAACGAAGCTGCTGCTGCGCTTGCTGGCTCGGGCGTGCCGCTCTACCCCTTGCCCGGTGGCTCGCAGAACGTTTTCGCGAAGCTGCTGGGGCTACCGAGCGAGATCGTCGACTCAACTGCACGACTGCTGGAGCTCGCCGACCGTTGGCAACTTCGGCGAGTGGACCTAGGTCGCGTAAACGGCCGCGTTTTCACTTTTGCCGCCGGCGTTGGCCTCGACGCGAGCGTGGTTGCCAAGGTCGATGCCGCTCCCGCACGCAAGGCGAGGCTGAGGCAATGGTCTTATGTCCAGACCGGTATTAGCGTGTTTCTGCGCAGCTACGCCCTGCGCAAACCGCGGATCGTCGTAGAGGGCAATGACCAGCCACTGCCGGTATCAACTGTCCTCATTCAGAACGGCGAGAGTTTCACTTTCGCTGGGAGTCGGCCGGTAACGTTATGCGGCAACGTTGGGCTGGACTCGGGCAGCTTTTCGGCCGCGCTCGTGAAAAGCGGAGCGCCGCTGCGAGCCGGCGTGACGGCACTTCGGATCGTCGGCGCAACAACCGAAACAGGGGGCAAAAACGGCACAACGCAGCTTGGTCCTCTGACGGCGCTCAAGCTACGCTCGGCCGATGAGCAGCCACTCCCGCTCCAAGTTGATGGCGATTTTGCGGGCGAGCACCTCGCGGTCGAGTTTTCGATCGATCCGGGAGCGCTAACCGTTCTCGCGGCGAACCCTACGCACCGGGGGTGACGCGGTAGGCGTCGAAGACGCTCTCGACAGCGCGCAGGCGGGCAATTGTTGTCTTCAGCACGGCCGTATCCACGACCTCGATCACGAAGCGGTTAGCGACCATCGGCCGGTGATCGAGGCAGCGGGCCTCAACGATGCTGGCCCCTTGCTCAGCGATTGTCCGCGTTAGATCCTCAAGCAGGCGCGTGCGATCCCAAGCATCGACATGTATTTCGGCAAGAAACCCGGCCTGGTTGTCTCCCTCCCAGCGGACGTCAACGAAGCGCGCCGGATCCTTGCGCAGGGCTGTCACGTTGCGGCAATCATCGCGATGAATCGTGATTCCCCGCCCCAGCGAGACGTAACCGATGATCCCGTCGCCGGGAACCGGGTGACAACATTTCGCTAGGCGCAACATCACGCGGTCGGCGCCCTTGACTTTGATGCCGAGATCTTGCGAACTGCCGCTCGGCGCCCGCGGCCCAGTGCGCTTGGCCTCGAGCGCCTCTCCAGCAGTAGGCTCGGGCTCGGCTGTTTTGCCCTGGCCGAGCTGTGTGATGATTTTTGCGACAACGACCTTCGCCGAGATCTTTGATCCGCCTAGCGCTACATAGAAGTCTTCGGTCTTGCGGAAACCCATCTCGCGAACAACCGCGGCCAGCAAGGGTGAGCCGGTGATCTTCTGCGCGGGCAGATCCGCGCTTCGCAACTGTGCGCTAAGTATCTCGCGACCTTTGCGCTCAGCGTCCTCGCGACTAGCGGCGCTAAACCACTGCGTGATTTTCTTGCGCGCGCGCGTCGTCGTGACCATCGCTAGCCAGTCGCGTGAAGGGCCGCGCTCGCGGCGCCCGGTCAGTACTTCAACGCGGTCGCCAGAGCGGAGTTCGTAACCGAGCGGCACCAGCTTGCCGTTGACCTTCGCGCCGATGCAGCGGTGGCCAAGTTCGGTGTGAATCTCGTAGGCGAAGTCAAGCGGCGTTGCACCGGATGCGAGTGATCGAACCTCGCCCTCAGGCGTGAAAACAAAGACCTCCTCTTCGTCCTCGTCGAGCTCGCCTTTCAGGTTGACAACAAACTCATCGGGGTCGGCGAGGTCCTGCTGCCATTCGAGCATTGAGCGCAGCCAGATCAGCTTCGTTTCGGCGGCCGGCGTGCCGGGCGCGGCTCCGGCGAGGCGATCCTTATATGACCAATGAGCGGCGACCCCGTACTCTGCGGTCTCGTGCATCTCGCGCGTGCGAATCTGAATCTCCAGCGGCAACCCCTCCGGGCCTATTACGGTTGTGTGAAGGGACTGATACCGATTTGCTTTGGGCATCGCGATCATGTCCTTGAAGCGCCCTGGTAGCGGCTTCCAAATTGAATGGATCACGCCAACGGCGCCATAACAATCCTTGACGCTCTCGACGGTCACTCGCATCGCGGTGAGGTCGTAGATCTCATTGAACTCGCGATCCTTCTTCGTCATCTTCGAATAGATCGAATAGAAGTGTTTCGCGCGCCCTGAGATCTGGGCTTCGATCCCGAGCGCCTCCAGCTCTGAACGAAGCTGATCGCCGGCCGCTGCGACGTACAATTCGCGCGCTTCCCGCTGCTGATTCACGAGCCCTTTGATCTCATTGAACTTGCGCGGGTGGAGCGCCGCGAAGGCAAGGTCTTCTAGCTCCCACTTAATCGCGTGGACGCCTAGTCGATGCGCAATCGGTGCGTAGATTTCGAGCGTCTCGCGCGCCTTCTCGAGCTGCTTATTCTTCGGCATCGCGGCGATCGTGCGCATGTTGTGGAGCCGATCGGCGAGCTTCAGCAGGATTACGCGAATGTCCGTCGCCATCGCGACGATCATCTTGCGGTAGTTCTCTGCCTGCGCCTCGTTGCGCGACTTGAACGAAAGCGCGTCGAGCTTGGTCACACCATCAACTAGCGCGGAAATCTCGGCGCTAAAGATCTGCTCAATCTGATCGAGCGACGCGGCCGTGTCCTCAACCGTGTCGTGCAGCAAAGCCGCCACGAGCGCTTCGCTGTCGAGCCCCAAACCCGCGCAGATCGTGGCCACGTTGACTGGGTGGCTAATGAACTCTTCACCTGATTGGCGTTTCTGGTCGCGATGCTGATGACCCGCGAAGCGGTAGGCCGCGATCACCTGGTTCTTGTCGATCGGCAGCGCGCTTTGCGGTTCACGTTCGTCGATCACGGCGAAGAGCTCCGCAAGCGCCGCGCGCTCTGCGTCACTCAGTGGCGTCGGCGCAAGTTGTTGCGGGGAGGCGGCTACGCCGCCAGCGACACGATCGGACTCAGCCATCCTCTGGCCTCCTCACTCGCACGAGCGTTCTCAGCAAATGCGGGCGAAGACTCAAGGTCGCGCCGCTCGCCCGGCGCTGCCAGCAACTGGAGCGCGATACCGTCGAAGCGCGCGAGCCCGAGCTCTTCGAGCACGCGAATGATGAGCGCCATTTGCACCGGCGTGCGTAGCTCGTCGCCGCTGCGCAACTGTTCGAGCAGCGGTTGATCGGGACTGTCTCGTAAGGCGCGATAGACGCTGGCCATTGAGCCGCGCAGATCCGCATTTCGCTCAAGTTCATCGAGCGTAAAGCGTACCTCAGCCTGCCCCCACAACTGATGGGCGAAGCTGCCGACGGGCCCAGCTGCGAGCAGATCCTCTGCCTCGGCACAAAACGGTGGATCGAGCACAACTACGTGAGCAAAGGTGGTCATTAGCGTGCTATCCGCCCTGAGGAGTGGCCACGAGGTCAGCTCAAAGCCGCCAATCCGGCCTGAAAGCTGGGCGCGGCGGCGCTGTTCGGAGGCGCTCACGACGAGCACACTCTGGCCGCTGGCGACGAGTGCGCCGAGCGCGCCGGCCACTCCCACGCCGCGACGATCGAGCAGCTCGCGATGCCCTTCGTTAGGAGTTGTTGTGCCCGCCAGCGGCGTCGCTACGAGCGCCGCTTGCAGCGCCTCGAGGTCATTTTCGGGACGGCCAGCGAACTTAATCGCTCCAGCTGGCGGGAACGCCCCTGAGATAACGAACTGGAGATCCTCTGCGCCGCGCCAGCGATTTAGCTCGAGCGAACCGACTACGTCGAGTGCTTTGTCGGCACCCTCCGGCAGGCGCGACGTGCCGAAGGCAACCGCGCCAACGCGCAAACCGCCGCTGTTGACCGTGCATCGCAAGTGCTTCCCATCGCCGATCGCGCGCGCACCATCGAGCCGCGCCCCCGGGATCAGGAGCCTCGGCTTTGGATTGCCGACGCCAAACGGGCCGAGCGCTGCGAGCTGCTCGGCTAGTTCGATGCTAAGGCCGTCGCCGCCGACGACAGCGTCGGCGTGATCGACCCCGCCGGGCAGTTGGTCAGCAAAAATATCGGCGCAGTATGCCTCAAAGTGTTCAGCGAACGCCGCTACCGAACCGGCCGCCACGGTGCAGCCCGCCGCGGCGCGGTGGCCGCCGAACCGCAGAAGATCAGCAGAGCAGTGCTCAAGCGCGGCGAGCAGGTCAAAGCCGGGGACAGAGCGCCCGGAACCGCTCCCCTCATCGCCATCAAGCGCAACGATTACAACAGGGCGCTGATGCGTTTCAGCAAGGCGCGAAGCGACGATTCCGATCACGCCAGCGTGCCAATCCTGCGAGCAGAGAACGTAGCCATCACGAGCGCCCAGCGCCGCGGCCTGCGCTTCAGCCTCGAAGCGGATGCGCTGCTCGACGAGCTTGCGCTCCGCGTTGGCGTGGTCTAGCTCGGCTGCAATCACCTCAGCGCGGGCCGGGTCGTCAGTCAACATCAGCTCCACTCCACTATCGGCGCGCTGCATGCGGCCGGCCGCGTTGATCCGCGGCGCCAAGCGAAAGCCAATTGTCTTCTCGTCAATTTCAGCCGGATCTACCTGAGCTACACGCATCAGCGCGCGCAGTCCCGGCCGCTTTGTTCGGCCCAGCGCTACGAGCCCTTCGCGCACGAGCCGGCGGTTCTCACCGACCAGCGGCACACAGTCGGCAACCGTTGCCAGCGCCACGAGGTCGAGCTCATCCTCGCACTGGGCTGCGGTCCCACCGGCCGCCAGCCGCAGTGCTTGGGCAAACTTGTAGGCGACAGCGGTCGCGCACAGCTCAGCGTCCGGGTAACGATTCACGAGCGGATGAACTATTGGGACGGCCGGAAGTTTGCCGTCTGCGCGCGGGCGATGGTGGTCGGTGACGATCACGTCGAGCCCAAGTTCGCGTGCACGTGCAACCTCGTCGATTGCCGTTATCGCGCAGTCGACCGTGATCAACAAGGTTGTCGGCCCTGCGGCAAACCGCTCAACGTTCTCGAGGCCGAGCCCGTAACCGTCCTCGCGGCGACCAGGGATGAACCAGTCAACGTTGGCCCCAAGCTCCCTCAACGTGCGGACAAGGATTGCCGTCGAACAGACGCCATCAACGTCGTAATCGCCGTGGATCAGAATTGACGACCCGGGGTTGATATGGCTGAGCGCGAGCTCCACCGCAAGGTCAATCCCTTCGAAATCACTTGGTTCGTAGCGATCAGCGGCGCCTAGAAACTGGTTCGCTTCAGCAGGGTTGCTAAATCCTCGGCGCACCAGTAGCTGCGCGACAACTGGGTTCAGCTCTAACGCGTCGGCGAGCCCCAAGACCTCACCAAACGGAGCTTCTGCAATCTCAACCCGAGCCGATTCCACTACTGGACAGTAGGTCGCACAGCCGACAGATGCTTCGTCTAGAGGTGGAGCGACGGATTTCCCCGCCGCACGCCGATCGCGTAAGCGGCGGCCAAGCCGAGTAACGCACCGGGGATCGCCTCGACTGCGTCGAGGACAGTGATCGTGTCGTTGCCAGGAACGCTAAAGCCACTAAAGATTAGGCCGACGATAATCGCGCCGGTAATTGCGCAAAGCAGGCTGCCGACGATTCCACCCCAGAAACGGTCTGGCACCAAGATCGCGAAGTGCCAGATCGCGAGGCCCATCATCACCCAAGCCAAAGCAGCCATTAGGACCTCCCACGCTTCTTGTTGCGTTTGCGCCGCGGCGTTGTCGGCTTCGAGCGATCATCCTTGAACACCAAATCCTCGGGGGAAGCATCGGCGGCGCTGCTAGCGGCCGCCTGTGATGTTTCGGCTGGCTTCTGGTCGGCAACCTCGTCGGCAGCAGCCCCCTCAGCAGCCACCGTTTCGGGCTCCTCGTCTTCGGTCGCGACTGCGCCCTGATCGCCGTGCAGATCACGCACCATCTCATCGAACTCGGCTCCACTGACTGTGCGCTCTGGATCCTCCGGCGCTGTAAGCCGGCCGCGCGGCTTCTTCGGCTCGTCCACTTCGACCTCGGCTTCAGCTCCGCCCGCTGCGGTCGCGTACGGCGGCACAACTCCACCATTGGCGGCGGCAATCCGCGCGCGGCGCGAGCGCCACACGCCTTCGCCTTCCTTCCAGTACATCAGCACCGGCGTGGCGATGAAGATCGACGAATAAGTTCCTGAGATGACGCCGACAACGAGTGCGAGCGCGAAATCGGCGAGCGTCTCACCACCGAAGAACAGCAGCGCAAGAATTGGCAATACGGTGCAAAACGACGTTGCCAGTGAGCGCATCAGAACCTCGCTCATCGAACGGTTGAGGATCTGTGAGAAGGCAGCCCGCGGCATCCGTGGCACATTTTCGCGCACACGATCGAAAACAATGATCGTGTCGTACAGCGAATAACCAAGAATCGTCAAAAGCGCGGCGACGGTCGCCGTAGTCACCTCCAAGCCGAGTAGCGCGTAAACGCCGGCAGTGATCAGCAGGTCGTGACCGAGCGCGACCAGCACTGGCACGGCGTACCTCCACGTGAAGCGCAGCGCTATGTAGGCGCTAATCACAATCAGCGACGCAATAATCGCGATAATCGCGCTGTCGGCAACCGTTTTGCCGAATGTTGGGCCGATCGTTTCGAAGCTGTAGCTGCCCTTGCCGAACTCTTTGTTCAGTGACGTCTCAACCGACGCCCGCTCGCCACTTTCGACCGTATCGGTTGAAATTTGGAAGGCAGCCTCGCCCTTGAACTCGTTCCCGCTGAGCTTCTGAATCTTTGCCTTGCTGAGCCCGAGTGGCGCGATCGTGGCCCGAACCTGCTGCTCAGTCGCCTGCGTAGGCAGCTCCGCGATCAGGCGTGTGCCCGAGGTGAAGTCGATCCCAAGGTTGAGCCCGTTGGCCCCGACCGCTAGCGCGCCAACCAGCAAAATCACGCCCGAGAATGAGAAAAACCATTTCGAAGCGCCCATGAAATTCCAACGGAACCGCTGCCGCGTGGAGTGTGCTCCGAGCATCGCCGCGCTCGAAACGGCCTTTGAGCCGGCTAGCGTGCCGAGCACCGCCTGCGTAAGCAGGACGGCAGTTAGGAACGAGACGAGCGTGCCGATGCCGAGCGTGAAAGCGAACCCCTTAACACCCGCTGTCGCGAGCATGAAGAGGATGAACGCGACCATGAAGGTGACCACGTTGGCGTCGATAATCGCCGAGAGCCCCTTGCGGTAGCCCTGACTTATTGCGACCGGGATTGAGCGCCCCAAGCGGACCTCTTCCTTGACCCGTTCGAAAATCACGATGTTTGCGTCGGCCGCTACCCCAATCGTCAAGATCAAGCCAGCGATGCCAGGTAGCGTCAGCGTTATTGGGATCAGCTTTACGATCGCCAACAGGAAGACTGCGTAGACGCCAAGCGCCCCGATTGCGACTAGGCCGAGCCCGCGATAGATAACGAGTAGGAAAAGTGCGACGAGAGTAAAGCCGATTAGCCCCGCGATGATCCCTTGGTCGAGCGCCTGTTTTCCGAGCGAAGCGGAGACAGACGAAGCTGAGATCAGGTCTAGTTTGATTGGCAGGGCGCCTGTCTTCAGCAGGTTGGCCAGCTCCTGCGCGGTTTTTATTGTGAAGCCGCCGGAGATTTCGGAGCCATTCGTGCCATCAATGCCATCGGGGTTTTGCTGAAAGTCGATGTACGGCGCGGAAATCAGTTTGCCGTCGAGCACGATTGCGAAGTGCTGGAAAGCGCTGCGCGCATCGCCACCAAAGAAACTGTCTTGGCCACGCTGGGCAATCTCACGCGTTGTCGCTTGCCAAGCCTCCACACCCGTGTCGGTAAAGCTGAAGTTGACTGTCGGCGCGCCGCTGCCGCCAGCGCCGTTAGCGAAGCTTTGCTCCGGATCGGTGATGTCGTTGCCGCTGAGCGCCGGGTTGTCGTTGAGCACGTAGTACTGATCAGAAGCCGCGCCCTTAGCTGGGCCTTCGGCTTGAACCACGATCGTGCCCGGCTGAACTTCCACCACCGAGGTGTCAGCAGACTGGACGATCTTGTTGTTCTCGATTTCCGCGTCAAGGTCGACCTTGGTTTCCTGTGGCCCTGCGAGAACCTTCTCCGTCTTCTCGTTGACGAGGTAGTAAGAGCCAGTGGTTGTTTCGTTACCGGTATCGGTTTTTGGGCAGCTCGCGGCGCGCTCAACCGCTGCATACTGCGTGAGCGAACCTTGACCACTGCCGGCCGAGGCGCCACCGGTGACCGCCGCGTTGGTCGGAGCCGGCTTGCAGCCAGGCCCGAGCACGTTGGTCTCCCAGTCATAGAAATAGAGCTGGGCGGTCTTGCCGACCTGTGCAGCGGCCTGATCAGCGTTCGTGACGTTCGGCAAGGAGACGTCGATCTGGTCGGCGCCGGTGCGCTGGATCTCTGGCTCTGCAACTCCGAGCGTGTCGATTCGCTTGCGCATGATGTCGATCGTCTGGTCGACCGATTCTGTTGTCACTTGCGCCTGCTTAGTTGGCTTCGCTTGATAAACGAGCGAAACGCCACCCTTGAGGTCGAGACCGAGAACCGTTGGCTTGGCTGCGATCACAATCCCCGAGAGAACCAGCAAGCCAGCCACGAATAGCAAAATGAAAAGGTTGCGGCGCCGGTCGGTCATCGAGCTAGAGAGACTACTTAGCGGGAGTCAGAACGAGCAATAGCCCGCCATCATCGTCGTAGGCAGGGAAAATATCGGCGCTGGCTTTCGCGGGCAGGTCACCTTCGGCGCGGACCTCAACAGACTGGCCGAGCGAACGAACCCCCCACTCTAGAACCGTCCCGATGGGATCGGCATCCTGCTCGAAATGAAGGCCAAGCACGTCCCGCACGGGGCGCCCAATCACGCGCTCGTCGTCAAGCCCTGTCAGCTCGAACGCGCCTCGGCCGCACGCAATCACGCGGGCCCCGTCATCGCAAACAAAGAAGGCCGCGTCGGGCGCTGGAAAGTAGTCGTCGAGTAGCTCGAAAATGAAGCCAAAGCCGCACTCCCGACAGCCTTTCGGCGAGTCGCGCAGACCGCTGCCCAGGTCAACTGAGAGCGAACGGTTTCCGCACTGCGGACAAATAAAATGGTGCGCCATGAGAGCGTACAAGGGTAGGGGTAAGTTGGCTGCCGCTGCGCCGCGCCCGATTGAAGCTAAAACTAAAAGAGCGCAGAGTCGCGCGGTGGCTCGAGCCCAAGGTGCTCGTAAGCGCGAACGGTCGCCATCCGGCCGCGAGCGGTGCGGCCGATCAAACCGCACTGAACGAGGTACGGCTCGTAGACCTCTTCGATCGTGTCTGACTCCTCGCCGACGGCGATAGCAAGCGTGGAGAGGCCGACCGGCCTGCCTGCATAAGTGGTGCAAAGGACCGTCAAGATTTCGCGGTCGAGCCGGTCACAACCGAGCTGATCGACCTCGAGCAGTTCGAGCGCACTATTAGCGGCGTCTGCGGTGACAGTCCCCGTTCCACGCACCTCCGCCCAGTCACGCACGCGGCGCAGCAAGCGGTTCGCTACGCGCGGAGTACCGCGGCTGCGGGAAGCGATTGCCAGCGCACCGCCATCCTCGAGCGACACCTCAAGAATCGCCGCCGAACGCCGCACGATCGCCGCCAACTCCTCGGGGCCATAGTTCTCGAGCCGGTACTGAATTCCGAAGCGGTCGCGCAGCGGAGTCGAAAGCAGCCCAGCCCGAGTGGTGGCGCCGATCAGCGTGAACGACGGCAGCTCTAGCGTCACGACGCGCGCGCCAGCCCCCTGACCGATCGTGATCGGGAGTCGTCGATCTTCCATCGCCGGGTAGAAGGTCTCTTCGAGCGCGCGACTGAGGCGGTGGATCTCGTCGACGAAAAAAACAGAACCCGGTTCGAGCGCGGTAAGTAGTGCAGCGATGTCGCCCTTGCGCTCCAGCGCCGGCCCGGCGGTCTGCACGAATGGGACGCCCAACTCAGTGGCGATGATCTGTGCGAGCGAGGTCTTGCCGAGGCCCGGAGGACCTGCAAGCAGCACATGGTCGAGCGGTTCGTCTCTGGCGGCGGCCGCCTCTAGTGACACGGCTAGCTGATCGCAGACGACTTGCTGGCCAATAAAATCTTCGAGCGTTTGTGGCCGCAGGGAGCGATCGAGCTCATCCTCTTGCGCCAACGCGCCAGGCGTCATGATCGGCGCCTCGTCTGGGAACTGTTCGCTCATTGCCGCGCCGCCTTGAGCGCACTCTGGAGTAGATCCTCAGCGCTTTCGCCCTCAGCCCCGGCCACGAAACCGTCCGCTTCCTGGATTGTGAAGCCGAGCTCCACTAGGCCGTCACGCGCAATCCGCCTTGGATCATCGCCGCGCGTAACCGTGATCTCGCCACCCTCGTCGCCGAGAGCACTGACCTTCTCGCGCAGTTCGACGAGAATCCGTTCTGCCGTGCGCTTGCCGATTCCAGGAACCGCCTGAAGGCGGGCTATGTCGCCGCTGGCAAGCGCGCTCGCGAGCTCGCGCGGCGGACCTCCGCTGAGCAACGCAAGCGCAACCTTTGGGCCGACACCCTGAACGCCAAGCAGCATCAAAAACAGATCGCGCTCTTCTTCGCTGGCGAAGCCGAAGAGCGCCATCGAGTCGTCGCGCGCTACAAGGTGGCAGTGAAGTGAGACTGATTGGCCCACGGCGGGCACGTGGGAGAGGGTTTCGGCCGACACTGCCAAGTGATAGCCAACCCCGCCGCTGGTCTGGATGACGACGTGATCCTCTCGGCGACTCACCACCTCGCCATTTACGAAGGCGATCATGCGACGCGTGAGTCGGGAACCTGAGCACGAAGCGTGGCGCTACGAAGCGGCGCGTGATTGGCGTGGCAGATCGCGACCGCTAGCGCGTCCGCGGCGTGATCGGGCGTTGGCGGCTCGGGCAACGCCAGCAGGCTTTGAACCATTCGCGTGACCTGCTCTTTTGGAGCGCGGCCGCTACCACAAACCGCCGCCTTGACCTGCTGAGGCGTGTAGTCCTCGCAAGGAATCGAGCGGCGACCAGCAGCCATCAGCACGACACCGCGAGCCTGCCCTACTGCGAAGGCTGAGCGGACGTTCTGGCCAAAATAGATTGCCTCCAGCGCTACTGCGTCCGGGCTGTGGCGGTCAAGCAACTCCTCAACTTGGACGAAAAGGTCGGCCAATCGGTGTTCTGGCGTTCGCTCGGCCCGCGTCCTGATCACACCACCATCGAGCGCCGCTAGGCGCCCGGCGCGCCTGCGCACAACTCCGAAGCCGGTATTTGCGATCCCGGGGTCGATTCCAACGACGATCATTAACTCTGATTCTGCGCCTCAGGCCGGATGCCTCCCCTTCGGAGCTAAACGGCTAGCGCTTTGATGTGTTGGCCTCGCCGGCGAGGCGGAGCGACTCACCGGAGGCAACGCGCTCAAGCCCAAGCCAACAAAACTCCATCACGCGGTCAACTACTGCAGCGCGCGGAACGGTGTCGTGGTCATACCACCAGTGCGCCACAGCCTGCGTGGCACCCGCCAGCAGCTGCGCGTGAAGCTCGAGGTAGAGCGCACCATCAGCCTGGTCGGCGCGGTCGTGCTCGACGCGGTCAGGGTCTGAGGCCATCAGCGCGGCGATCACGCCGACCGCCTGTGATTGGACGGCCGCGAGAGCCTCAACGATGTCAGGGTCGGCAGCGTCGCGGAACAGCACGCGCCAAGCGTCACGATCCTCTTCAACAAACGAGAGGAACGCATCTACGCCGAGGCGCAGCCGCTCCTCTCCAGTTGCTCCACTCTCGGCGCAGGTTTCAAGGCGGGCAAAGATCTCTGTCGCGTGGCGACCGAGCAGCTCGGCGTGCAGTTCGCGCTTGGAATCGAAATGCTCGTAGATCAGCGCCTTCGAAACGCCAGCCTCAGTGGCAATCTGCTCGAGCGAGCAGCCGTCGTAACCGGCGCGCGCGATCACGATCGCGGCAGCGTCGAGAATCTCGTCGCGTCGCTGCGGGGCCGTCATGCGGCGGCGGGGCGTCTCGCTCATCGGCTCCATTCTGACAACAGTTGGCGCCGAATCCGAAATAAATTTGTGCAGAACTGCTTAACCGGCGATCCGCTCGAGCACTTCTGCATCGATCTCAAAGTTTGAGTGGATATCTCCGACGTCGTCGTTCTCTTCGAGCGCATCGATCAGCTTTAGCAGCGTTGAAGCGTCACTCTCGTTAATCTCGACGCGCACCGTCGGTCTTTGAACGAGCTCGGCTGATTGGTAAGTGATTGCTGCCTGATCGAGCGCCGCGCGCACAGCGGCGAGCTCGCCAGCAGCTGTAATTACCTCGAAGACATCCTCGTCGACTTCAATCTCTTCGGCGCCAGCATCGATCGCGACCATTAGCTCCTCCTCGCTATGGCTGCCGGCGTCTACGACGATCAGGCCGCACTGCGAGAAAAGGTAGGCGACCGAGCCAGGTTCGCCGAGGCTGCCGCCGAACTTTGTCAGAGTGTGGCGAACGTCAGCGCCGGTGCGATTGCGGTTTTCGGTCAGGGCTTCGATCAGCAGCGCCACTCCACCCGGGCCGTAGCCCTCGTAGGCGACCGCCTCGAAAGCCGCTGCGTCTGCGCCAGCTCCAGTGCCGCGGTCGATAGCGCGCTCGATGTTCTCTTTTGGCATCGAGGCGTCCTTCGCCTTCTGGACAGCGAGGGCCAGCGAAGGGTTGCCCTCTACCTCTCCCCCGCCCTCCTTCGCTGCGACCGTTATCGCGCGGCCGAGCTTCGTGAAGAGTTTGCCGCGGCGCGCGTCAACGATCGCCTTTTTGTGCTTGATACCCGCCCATTTTGAATGTCCTGCCATTAGTCAGATCATGTTAATGGGAAGGTCAATCAGCGAGAACTTCGGGGTGCTCTCGGTACCAGTCGAGCGTCAGCGCTAGCCCGTCTTCTAGTTGGACCTTTGGTTCCCAGCCGCAAAGGCCACGTAGCTTTGCGGAATCGATCCAGTGGCGATCAATCTCTCCTTCTGGCACTCCGCTTCCGCGTAAATCGGCGACAAGATCGACTCCCGCGACGCGGCACATCGTCTCGACAATCTCAATTGCTTTACGCGGGATGCCGCTCCCGGCATTGAAAGCTTGCCCTGCCCCGAGGCCAGCATCGAGTAAGTCGATGATCGCTAAATAGGCATCGACCGCGTCAGATACGTAAAGAAAATCTCGCTCGGGGGAGCCATCGGAGCGGATTACCGGCGCTCGGCCCGCAATGATTGCTGCCGCAGTTTCGGGCACCAGTCGGGACCTGTTGCGGTCACCCCCGCCATAGAGGTTGGCCATCCGCGTGACGACGACGGGGAGCCCATAGGTCGACCAATAGGAGCGGGCGATGATGTCCGCGGCGGCTTTCGAGGCATCGTACGGATGTGAGGCTTCGAGCGCCATTGCTTCGGTGTACGGCAAAACAGCGCTTGGGCCGTAAGCAGTGTCCGATGAGGCAACCACAACACCAGAGACGTCGCTGAGCCGCGCAGCCTCGAGCACGTTCCACGAACCAGCCACGTTTGACTCGAAGGTCTCCCGCGGGGAAAGATTTGCCGGCCCCACCGTCGCCTGAGCGCCAAGGTGGAGGACGGTGTCAATGTTTCGCGCCGCGAACTCAGCCTCGAGCAACGTCGAATCCATCAAGTCGCCAGCCACCACCTCGCACTCCGCAGCGGCGCCATTAAACCTGAGTGCACTGATCGGCTCCTGCTCGCGCCGCAGGATCGTAACCTCCGCGCCAAGCGTAATAAGTCGACTAGTGAGCCAGGAGCCAACTAACCCGTCCGCACCTGTGACAAAGATTCGACGGCCGTCGACGCTCGCTCCAAACTCTTCCGCTTCTACGCCCATTGGCGCGTGATGCTCGCAGGACTGCGCGCGCGGTGTCGGCAGAGCGACGCACTGCGCGGCTAATCTTTCGAACCGTGAATGTTCCGAGCGAGATCTTCAAGGCCTACGACATCCGTGGCCTTTACGGCGAGCAGATCGACGGCGACCTCGCGGAAGCGATTGGGCGGGCCTTCGTGCGTGTGCTCAGCCAGATGCTCGGGCGCGACACGGCCGACCTAGGTATTGGCCTCGGCCACGACATGCGGCTCGAGGCGCCAGAACTTGCCCAGCGCTACCTCAGCGGAATGCTTTCCGAGGGCGCACACGTGATTGACATCGGCGAAGTCGGAAGCGAGATGCTCTACTGGCTCGTCGGCAGCCGTGAGCTGGACGGCGGCCTGATGTGCACCGCCTCACACAACCCGAAGGCCTATACGGGGGCCAAGCTGGTTAAGCGCGGAGCGATCGCGCTCTCTGGCGACAGTGGCATCAGCGATATCCGCGACATGCTCGAAACGGGCCTTGGGCCCGCGCCTGGCGGCGGCACCTCTGAGGAAATAAAGATCTACAACCCCTTTCGTGCGGCAACGCTGGAGTTCATCGACCCGGCTGCGGTGAAGCCACTGAAAGTCGTCGTCGACGGAGGCAACGGAATGGCAGGGCCGATGGTGGGACCCCTACTTGAGTATCTCGGCCTTGAGCTCGACAAGAACTACTTCATCCCAGACGGCAACTTTCCCGACCACGAACCGAACCCAATGCTGCCTGAAAACCGCGCCTTCATCATGGAGCGCGTAGTCGAAACTGGCGCTGACATCGGGATCGCCTGGGACGGCGACGCCGACCGCTGCTTCTTCATCGACGACAAAGGTGAGTTTGTTGCCGGCGACTTCCTAACGACAATGCTCGCTGAAAGCCTGCTGGCAAAGCACCCCGGGGCGACGATCCTTTACGACGTGCGCGCATCGCGCGCAGTCGCCGATACAGTCGAACGGCTCGGAGGAACGGCGCTGATAAACCGCGTCGGTCACGCCTTCTTCAAGACGCGGATGCGCGACGAAGGCGCGATTTTCGGCGGCGAGGTTTCTGGGCACTACTACTTCCGCGACTTCTACTGCGCAGACTCGGGCACGATCCCAGCCCTACTCATGCTTGAAACCCTCTCGCTGGCCGAGCGGCCGATGAGCGCGATGCTGGCCGAGCTAAAGGCGAAGTATTTCATCTCCGGGGAGATCAACTCAGAGGTTGATGACGCGCAGGCCAAACTTGAACAGATCGTCGTCAGCTACGAGGCACAGGGCGCAATTATTGGCCGGCTCGACGGTGTGAGCGTCGACTTTGACGACTGGCACTTCAACGTCCGCGCCTCGAATACCGAGCCATTACTGCGCCTCTGCCTTGAGTCGCTCGTCTCGTTCGAGGACATGGAAGCCCGCCGCGATGAGGTCCTCGAACTGATCCGCGCGTGAGCGCGCTTTGGGATCAAGGCTCGGCTGAGGCCGTAACCGCGCGGGAGCGCGGCATCCATGCAATCCCGCTGCCGACACCGTTCGGGATCGGACCGATCAACACTTATCTGATCGATGATGATCCGTTAACGCTGATCGATACCGGCCCCAATTCAGGTCTCGCGCTCGACGCGCTCGAATCTGAGCTGGCACGCCTTGGTAAGAAGATCGAACAGCTCGAGCTGATCGTCATAAGCCACCAGCACATGGATCATCTGGGCCTGAGCGAGATCCTCGCTCGCCGTTCAGGCGCGCCAGTTTGTGCGCTGGGCGCGCTGGCACCCTGGCTGACTCAGTACGACGATTGGATGGAAGCCGACGACCGCTTCGCCGCGGCGGTGATGCTGCGCCATGGCATCCCGGCGGAAACCTGCCTTGCACTGCGCAGCGTCTCGCGCTCATTTCGCGGCTGGGGTGCGCCGACGACCGTCACGCGGGCACTAGCAGAAGGAGACGAGCTGATATTGCGCGACCGCACACTGAAGGTCCATCACCGCCCAGGCCATTCGCCCTCCGACACGATTTTCTTCGACGCCAATAGCCGGACTCTGCTGGCGGCCGACCATCTGATTGCCAGCGTCTCATCAAATCCGCTAATCGCGCGGCCGCTGGAGGCGCCGCTCGCGGGCAAAAAGGACGCCGGCGAACTGGCTCGACCTAAATCACTGATGATCTACCTAGACTCGCTAGCGAAGACTCGCGAGATGGGGCCAATTGACCTGATCCTCCCCGGCCACGGCCCTGGATTTACCGACCACGCAAAGCTGATCGATGAACGCTTCCGGCTGCATCAGCGCCGCGCAAATAAGCTGTGCGAGCTGATTACCGAGCGCCCGCGCAGCGGCTACGAGCTAGCGCAGGCGCTTTGGGGCAACGTCGCAGTGACGCAGGCTTACCTCACGCTCTCGGAGGCTCTCGGACACGTCGACCTGCTGATCAGCGAAGGCCGCGTTACTGAGAACTTCGATGACGACGGCATCGCTTACTTCGAAGCGGTCAGTTCGCCAACTAACTGATCGAGATCGGCAGCGGTTCGCTCCCAGCCGAACTGCGCGGCCCGCGCTACCCCCGCACCCGCAAGCTGCTCGTCACCGATCGCCGCGAAAACCTGTTCGGCTAGCGCGAGCGGGTCAAGCGGGTCGGCATAGAGCGCGGCCGCACCGCCGACCTCAGGCAGGGCGCCCGCGGTCGACAGTACCACCGGTACCCCGCTGGCCATTGCCTCAAGCGCTGTAAGGCCAAAGCCCTCATGTAGCGATGGCAGTACGAAGGCGCTGGCACCCGCGTAAAGCCCTGGGAGCAGCGCGTCGTCGACGTAGCCGAGCGAGCGAACTGCTCCGGCCAAACCATGCTCACTGAACTGCGGCCGGCTCCCTCCGGCAACAACCAACTCAATACCGTCGGCTGCCAGCAGTCGAGCGGCCGGCTCCAAGGCGGCGAGATTCTTCCGCGCCGTGCGGCTCGCGACGCAGAGAACGTAGGCCGAATTGAGACCGAACGCGTTGCGCGAGCGAGTGCTATCGGCATCGGGGGAAAAGCGGGCGTCGACGCCGCCTGGGATCACGCGAACCCTTTCAGCGCTAACACCAAGCAATTCAACTAGCTCGCCTTTAGCGAACTCGCTGCCGGTGACAACTGCCATTGCGCGCCGAGCAATTTGCGGAAGCAGGCGGCGTTGGTAGCCGGCATAGAGGCTCGAGTACCACTCGGGCTGGCGCAACGCCGCCGCATCAAAAATATGAACGAGGTTGCGCGGGAAAGCCAGCGGAGCAAGGTTGGCTGGATTGATCAGTAGCGGCGTGCGTGATCTCTGAGCTTCGGCCGGAAGCACGACCTGCTCCCAAAGCTGGCCAGCCCGGTGCGTCAGGGCGGCGGGCGGGCGTACGAGGCGGTACTCGCGCGTTCCCAGCGCTGGAAGTCGGACTGCAAGCTCGCGCGCCCAGCGTTCAACTCCTCCGAGCTCGGGGCGCGAGGCTGCTCGGCAGTTGATTAAGACGGCGGAGATCGCTCGAGTTTAGGCGGCCGCTAGACGTGCATCGCGCACGCTCTGAAGGAAAAGCGCATGAACGCGGTCATCGTCACCCAGCTCTGGGTGGAAAGCAACCACGAGAACCTCGCCTTCGCGCGCAGCTACTGCATGGCCATCAAGCTCAGCCAGAATTTCGACACCAGGGCCGTGATCGGCAATCCAAGGCGCGCGAATGAAGACCGCTTCGACCGCGCCGCCGCTTAATCCCATCTCGATCGGCGCTTCAAAGCTGCGGACCTGACGACCAAACGCGTTGCGCTCGGCGCGGATGTCAATAATCCCGAGGTGGTCGCGGTCGAGCATGATCAGCCCGGCGCAGGTGCCAAAGATAGGCTTGCCACTGGCGTGAAATGCTCGCAGCGGCTCGCGGAGCCCTTCGCGCTCGATCCCGAGCGTCATCGTCGTTGACTCTCCCCCGGGCATTACAAGACCGTCGAGCCGCTCAAGATCGCTTGGCACGCGCACCTCGCGAACGATTACGCCAAGCCGCCTAAGAACCCTGCCGTGCGCCTCGAAGTCGCCCTGCAACGCCAGCACCCCGACCGTTACCTCTTCGCCGGCCGCAGCGGGCGACGGCACGCCGCTCACCAGCCGCGGTTGCTCAGCAGCTGGGACTCTTCAAGCTTGCGCGACTCAATCGAGTCCATCGCAGCGCCAAGCCCCTCTGAGGCGCGCAGCACTCTCTCGGGAGAGTCGTAATGCGTGGTCGCCTCAACGATCGCGGCCGCGCGCGCCTCTGGGTCGGCGCTCTTAAAGATTCCGGAACCGACGAAGACGCCTTCAGCGCCAAGTTGCATCACAAGCGACGCGTCGGCCGGGGTTGCAATTCCGCCAGCACAGAACATGACAACCGGCAGCTTGCCACTCACGGCTACGGCGCGAACGAGCTCCAGCGGAGCCGCGTGATTTTTTGCGGCGGTAGCGATCTCGGCCTCGCTGAGCCCCCCAAGGCGCTTAATCTCGCCCCCAATTGTGCGCAGGTGGCGAACCGCCTCAACGATGTCACCGGTTCCGGCCTCGCCTTTGGAGCGAATCATCGCCGCTCCTTCGCTGATCCGGCGCAGGGCTTCACCAAGGTCGGTTGCGCCGCAAACGAACGGCACTTTGAAATCCCACTTGTCAATATGATTGGCCTCGTCCGCGGGAGTCAGCACTTCCGACTCATCGATGTAATCGACCTCCAGCGCCTCAAGTACCCCAGCCTCAGCGAAGTGGCCTATCCGGGCCTTCGCCATCACGGGAATCGTCACGGCCTCTTGGATCGACTGGATCATTTCCGGGTCTGACATTCTCGCCACACCACCGTCACGACGGATGTCAGACGGCACGCGCTCAAGCGCCATTACGGCGCAAGCGCCAGCCGCCTCAGCAATTCGAGCCTGATCCTGATCGATCACGTCCATGATGACGCCGCCCTTGAGCATCTCGGCTAGGCCAGCTTTTACTTTGAAGGTCGCTTCATCTCGCATCACCACAATGATACGACCCAACGACCGCCAAGGACTAAGCGTCGAAAATTTTGCACACGCCTATTTGAGGCGGAAGGCTTTAATGCGGTCGGCATAGCGCTCTGTGTCACGGCTGTAAACGCCATATGCCAGCGCCTGAATAACGCTCAAGAGAGCTACATGCGAGCGAACGTAGGCTGGCGAGTTTGACGAGTAGTAGAGCTGAACCTGCGCTAATTTCGCGACCTCAGAGAGCGTCGCATCGGTAATCGCGAGCGTGCTACCACCGCGATGACGTGCCAATTTCATCCCGCGTAACACGAGTGGATGCGGCCGCCCTGCAGCAAGCCCAATAACCAGCGACCCCTCGTCGATCCGGCCTAGGCGCCCGAGCGCTTCCTGCGATGGACTGGCGACGGTTTCCGCCTCAATGTCAAGCAACATCAGCAGGTGGCGCAGGTAGGACGCAAAGAACGCCATCTGATCGGTACCAACAACGAGCACGCGCGACGAGCTCGCGATCGACTCAATCGCCGCTTCAACGTCGCGGCGCGAGACCTTGCGCGCAGTTTCCTCGACATTGAGGTGATCGGCCACCAGTGCGGTCTCAAATTCGTTCTGATCGAGCGCAAAGAGTGGCTCAGAGCCTGAGCCCCCGCCCTCCTGGCCGCTAGCAACGCGCCGGCGGTACTCCTCACGGGCGGCTACCTGCAGCTCAGGGAAGCCCTCAAAGCCGAGCGCCTGCGAGAAGCGCACAACCGTCGAGCTCGAGGTGTTGGCGCGCCGCGCCAGTTCTTCCGCGGTCTGGAAGGCAACCTCGTCGAGGTGATCGACGATGTACTGAGCTACATCTTTTTGTGAGCGCGAAAATTCATCGAAGCGTGCCTCGATGTAGGCCGACAGGGCCTGATGACCGCTGCCCTCGCGCCGCGTGGTCGTGGAAGTACTTCCGTTTGAATTCATAGGCCTGCTCTGTTTCGACGTGGGGCGCATCGGTTCCTGCTCGGCTGCGACACGAGCTAAGATCATCTTGTGGGTGAAGAGGCCGAAATCGAGCAAATTATCCGAATTAAGATGGATGAAGCCTCGATTGAGGCATTGATACGTAGCGCCTCAATTGAAGAATTGCGCTCCGACAGCACCGAGCTTGAGCGCCGACACGCGCTAAACCGAGGCGCCACTGCGCTCGACGCCCTCTGCGGACTAAACGACCGCCAGGGGACCGGGGCCGTTTGGGACGTACTCTGCGAGCTCGATCGCGGGCAGCTGCTTAGCTTTGCAACCTTTGCGATCAGCGAGATGGCCGAACATACCGATTATCACTGGGCCAATCGACCAGACGATTAGTCCTGTCGCGCCACGAGATCGCTTACTGACTAATCGGTCAGTTACACTGTCCGCATGACTACTACTGAGCAGCTCCCCGATGAAGTAAGTACTCCCGACGCCGCCGTTCCATTTAACCTCGCGCTCTCGGAAGAGCAGAAAGAGATTCGCGACTGGGCGCACGGCTTTGCTGCCGATGTAATCCGCCCCGCTGGCGAGGAGTGGGACGAGCGCGAGGAGACCCCATGGCCTGTAATTCAAGAGGCCGCCAAGATCGGTCTCTACGGCTTTGAGGGCACCGCCCAATTTTTCAGTGATCCAACCGGCCTGCTGCTGCCGATCGTCAACGAGGAGCTCTTCTGGGGTGACGCTGGAATCGGAATGGCAATCTTCGGCACGACGCTCGCGGTTGCTTCGATTTTCGGCCAGGGCACGAACGAGCAGATCGGCGAGTGGATTCCTCGCTGCTTCGGCACCGTCGACGATCCAAAGGTCGCCTCATTCTGCGTCTCTGAGCCCGACGCCGGCTCTGACGTTTCTGCGCTGCGCACGCGCGCTAAATTCGACGAGAAGACCAACGAATGGGTAATCAACGGCCAGAAAGCTTGGGCCACCAATGGCGGCATCGCTGACATCCATGTGGTCGTCGCATCCGTTGATCCCGAGCTACGGTCGCGCGGTCAAGCAGCTTTTGTAATCCCGATCGAAACGAAGGGCATCAGCCAAGGCGTAAAGGTCAAAAAGCACGGGATTCGCGCTTCGCACACAGCCGAGGTTCTGCTCGATGATGTTCGGATTCCAGCTGAAAATGTGCTCGGGGGTAAAGAGAAGCTCGATGAGCGCCTCGCCCGTGCGCGTGAAGGCACAAAGAACAAGTCTCAAGCCGCAATGGCGACCTTCGAGGCCAGCCGCCCCACCGTTGGCGCTCAGGCCGTTGGAATCGCACGCGCCGCTTACGAGTACGCACTTGAGTACTCGAAAGAGCGCGAGCAGTTTGGTCGCAAGATCATCGAGAACCAGTCAATTGCATTCATGCTCGCGGACATGAAGATGGAAATTGATTGTGCGCGCCTGCTCGTTTGGCGCGCCTCATGGATGGGCCGCACCGGCCAAGACTTCAACAATGCCGAGGGCTCAATGAGCAAGCTGAAGGCCGGTGAGGTCGCTGTCTGGACCACCGAGCGGGCGATTCAGATCCTCGGCGGCAACGGTTATGCGCGCGAGTACCCGGTCGAGCGCTGGCACCGTGACGCGAAGATTTACACAATCTTTGAGGGCACCTCTGAGATTCAGCGCCTAGTAATCAGTCGCGCAATCTCCGGCATGCACCTGAGCTAAGCCGGGGAACTAACCGCCAGCTTTAGTAATTGCTCGTCGCAGCTCATTGAGCGAAAATGCTCCTTCGATGCGCTCGACCACGTTGCCCTGCGCGTCAAGAACAAAGAGCCAAGGCTCGGTTGGCAAGCCGTAGGCCGCGGGCTGCGTTCGTAGTCCGCGGTCAACGCGGTTCTCTTTGTAGATCTCATTTGCGATGTATGCAGCGGTGCCGTTTTTGTCGGTAGCACGAGCCTCTTCGAGCACGTCGACAACCGGTCCACAGACCCGGCTCTGGCAGAGCGCTGGTGTGGCGAAAAGTAGCGCGACGGGCGTTTTGCCGTAGACATCGAAAAGGTCGGTGGTCAGTAGTCCGCTTGCTGCCGGCAAACGGGTTGAGATTCGCGCCGCATCGCCGGCGACCGAAGCGAGCGTCGGCGTGTGAACTTTCGGCGCGGACTCGCCCACCTTCGGCGGTCCGCCGGGCTGGCCAACCTGCGCTTCAAATGCTGAGCTAAGGACTACCCGCCCGTCGAGCCTTGCCAGTGCGACAACCTGATACTTCCCAGCCTTGGGAAAATTGACCTGGGCAACGTAAACGCTCTTCGCCTCATCTGGATCCTGCGAACTGGTCTTGCTGGCATACTGCGGCGCAACGGCCAGCGACTCACTGCGCGCGATGAACGGGCCGCGCAAACCGGTGCCGTTACGATTTGCGGTGTAAAGCGCCACCGGTGCTCCGGCGATCTGCTTCTGCGCAGGATCAAAAAGTGCGAAGCCATAACGGTTGGTTCCCGGCTCAAAGACCGACACACTTGGCGCGAGGATGATCGATTCCTGGTTCAGCTGCTTCAGCTCCCCAAGCGACGTTGACGAGGCCTCTGGAAAGTTGGAGGTCGCACCCTCGGAAGCCGCGATTCCCTGAACTGTTCCCCCTTGCCCCTGCGATGAGGAACTCTCGCCGCAACCGGCAACGACAACGAGAGCAGCAAAAGCGGTGGCGATAAGCATTGACTGACGCATGCGATCATTCTATTGGCGAACGCGTAAAAAGGAGCCGGTCATCGCTCGGATCGGCCAATGTGATCGAATAGCGACTAGCAGTCGTCGATAATCAATCTAGGGAGAACAAAAATGGCAGAGCGTGCGGCAATAGTCACCGGGGCATCGAGCGGGATTGGACTGGCGATTGCGCAGATGCTCGGCGAGGCTGGCTATGGCCTGACGGTCGCGGCGCGGCGCCCAGAAAAGCTTGAGGCCGCTGCTAAAAGCCTCTCTGATCAGGGCTTCGACGTGCTCTCAATCGCAGCCGACCTTGGCGACGAAGACGCAATTGCTGGCGTTGTAAAAGGTCACGAGCAGCGCTTTGGCAGGCTCGACGTGCTGGTCAACAACGCCGGCGTTGGCTTCGGCGAGCTAGCCGATAACTTCACAACTAAAAAGATTGACCTTCAGCTGAACCTCAACCTGCGCGCAATCTTTCTCTTCTACCGCGAGTCGATGCCGCTGCTGCGCAAATCGGCTGAGGAACACAAAGGCACGCTGGTCGTCAACACGGCGTCGATCTCGGGTATCCGTGGGGAAGGCCTGCTGGGAATCTACTCTGCGACTAAAGCTGGCGTCGTCGGGTTCACTCAGGCGATGAACAAGGAGCTTGGGCCCGCGGGGATCCGCAACACCGCGCTCTGCCCCGGCTTTGTTGATACGCCGATGACCGATCCATTTGCCGAGTACGTTCCCAAGGACACGATGATGCGGCCCGAGGACATAGCTGCTGCCGTGCGCTTCCTACTCGACGTCAGCCCAGCCTGCATGGTCCCCGAGATCCGCTTCGAGCAGCCCGGGGGAATTTCAATTCCCGGCATGAACTAGGAGGAAGGTTCGATGAAGCTCGGCGTGCACATTGGTTACTGGGGGCTCGGCCTTACCAGCGAAGACCAGCTCGAAGTTGTTCAGGAGGCCGAGCGACTCGGCTATGACTCCGTTTGGGCGGCGGAGGCCTACGGCTCCGACACGGCGACCGTGCTGAGCTGGCTCGCGGGCCAAACCTCAACGATTCGCTTAGGTTCGGGAATCTTTCAGATGCCCGGGCGTTCGGCCGCGATGACGGCAATGACGGCCGCCACGATCGACCAGCTTTCAAGTGGCCGCATGATTCTTGGCATTGGATCCTCTGGGCCTCAGGTGAGCGAGGGCTGGCACGGCGTCCGCTTTGGCAAGCAGCTCGCCCGCACGCGTGACTACGTTGCCGTGCTGCGGATGGCGCTGGCGCGTGAACGGCTCGAGTACAGCGGCGAAACGCTTGAGCTTCCGCTGCCCGACGGCCCGGGCAAGGCTCTGAAGCTGACAATTGGCACCGTCCAAGAGCGAATCCCGATCTACATTGCGGCGATCGGCCCTAAGAACACCCAGCTAACAGGTGAGATCGCCGACGGAGTAATCCCCACGCTCTTCTCGCCCGAGCACGTCGCCGTTATGCGGGACGAGCTTCAGATCGGTGTAGAGCGTGCTGGCAGCGGTAAAACGCTCGCCGACATTGACATCGCGCCGACGGTTCAGGTTTACGTTGGTGACGACATGGAATCGGCGCGCAACCTGATGCGCCCGTTCATCGGCCTTTACGTCGGCGGAATGGGTTCGCGCAAGCAGAACTTTTACAACCAGCTGGTGCGCCGCTACGGCTTTGAGGACGAAGCGCAAAAGGTTCAGGACCTCTACCTCGACGGAAAGAAGGACGAGGCCTGCGCAGCGCTTCCGGATGAACTAATCGACATGGTCTCAATCCATGGACCGGCTGAGCACGTGCGCGAACGGATCGCCGCCTACCGCGAGGCCGGCGTCGGCACGCTCGGCGTTAGCCCGGTCGCCTTCACGCGCGAAGAGCGAATCAATCAGCTGCGGCTGATCGCCGAGCTGGCGGCAGACTGAGCGCCGATGCGACTGCTGCTCGGGGCCTTCGGCGACCCGGGCCACGCCTTCCCGATGATCGCGCTTGGCCGCGCGCTGCGCGCCGCTGGCCACGAGGTGACGCTGCAAACAGCGCGGCAGTGGGAGCAGGTCGTCCGCGGCGAAGGGCTGGCATTTGCAGCGGCGCCCGAATACGCAGTCTTTCCCACCCGCGAGGCGCCGCTGAAGCCCTACCAGGCGGTCCTACGAGCAACGGACGAGACTCAGCCGCTCGTTGAGCAGTGTGACCCGCAGGTCGTCGTCCACGACATTCTGACGCTTGCGCCCGCCCTCGCCGCCGAGCGCGCTGGCGTGAAGGTCGCGACGCTCGTCCCCCACGTTGATCCGCGCACCGCGCCAGGTGCGCCGCCGTACTCAGTCGGCGCGCTGATGCCGCGGACAGCGTTCGGCCGCAAGCTTTGGGGCACGCTTCGCCCGGCGACGAACCGAGGCCTTGAGCTCGGCCGCGCAGAACTCAACGAGACGCGCCGCCGCCTTGGACTAGCGGCGGTAGCGCATCTTCACAGTGGCCTCTCGCGCCAACTGACACTCGTCGCCAGCTTCCCCGCACTTGAATACCCGCGCCCCGCCGAAGCGGCAACCGAGATCATTGGGCCATTAATCTGGGAACCACCGACGGGGCCGGTCGCGCTGCCTGCCGGAGATGGACCGCTGGTGCTGGTGGCGCCATCAACGGCGCAAGACCCTCAGCACAGCCTCCTGCGCGCAAGCATCCGAGGCCTCGGAGAACTCAGCGGCGTCCGCGTCCTTGCGACATCGAACCGGCGCCCGTTATCGGAGCCGATAGAGCTGCCAGCGAATGTCACGCTGGTCGAATGGATCAGTTACGCGCAGACGATGAGCCACTGCGACGTTGTGATCAACCACGGCGGCCATGGAACCTTGGCTCGCGTACTGGCGAGCGGCGCCGTGCCGGTGGTGATTCCCGCCGGCGGCGACCAAGCCGAGAACGCCGCGCGCGTCGCTTGGGCAGGGGCTGGGCTGCGGATCGCTCCGCGGCTAGCTTCGCCGCGAGCGATCCGGGGCGCCACAGAGCGGGCACTGCGTGAGCCTTCTCTGCGCGGCGCGGCGCGCCAGTTCGAGGCCTGGCACGGCGCCCACGACGCGGGCGCCCGGGCGACCGAGCTGATTGAACGGCTCGCCGACGCGCCAACGCAGCGCCCGCGCTAGCGCAGCAGTGTCGTACCATGCAGCTCGCTGCGCCGCCAAACGGCGCCGAGCAATCCGGGGTAGCTCAATGGCAGAGCGAACGACTGTTAATCGTTAGGTTGTGGGTTCGAGTCCCACCCCCGGAGCT
>JBDNJF010000065.1:0-31799 GCA_041687955.1 Solirubrobacteraceae bacterium | reverse complement strand
AGAAATCGACTTCGTTGAATCGCTCCAAGGGGCTGGCTTTCAGGTCAACAACCCCAATGTTGTCGCTGCATGTGGCTGCGGCTCTTCGTTTCAGGTCAAGGACGAAGAAGAAGCAGTCAGCGCGCTTTAGTCGTTGGGTCTGTCGATCGTCCACCAGATCACGCGGCAGGCTGCGGAGCGATGCGGCCGCCAGCGCTCGGCCAGCTCTTCCAGTGCTACGCGCTTTGGCGTTTGGTCTAGCCCGTAGGCCTGCTCGACTCCCTTGCAAATAGCTAGGTCGCCCCATGGCAGAACGTCTGGCCGGCCTAACTGGAACATCAGGAACATGTGCGCCGACCATTCGCCGATGCCACGGACAGCCGTTAGTTCGGCAACCACCTGCTCGTCCGGCATTTCGCTGATGTGCTCGAGGTCGAGTGCGCCGGATTCAACCTGTTCGGCAAGCGAACGCAGGTAGGAAACCTTCGCTCGTGAGAGGCCAACCGCAGCGCGTAGCTGTTCAGGGTCGTCAGCGAGAATTTCAGCTGGAGTAGGCGGTCGGCCGCCGAAGCGTTCCAGCAGCCGGCCCCAAAGGATCGCGACTACGTGGTTTGAGAGCTGTTGGCCAACGATTGTTCGCACCAGCGCCGCGTAATGCTCGCGCTCACGATCATTATCTTCGACCAGCAGCACGTCGTAGCGCTCGAGCAGCTCAGCTAGGACCGGATCGCACTCGGCGAGGTGAGCGCGCACTGCGGCGTCGTCGTGATTGGTGTTCAAGCCTGAAGGGCGTCGGCTGAAATCGGTGCGCCGTCGAGCGCGATCAAAGCCCGCTCGACCGAGGTACGCATGCAGGTGAAGCTCGGCGTGTCACGTTCGGTGTAGGCCGAAGCCTCGGTCGCGCGGAGCTTGTGCACAAGATCCATGAAGAGACCCGCGTCATCGGTGTCGAAGGCGACTACGAACTCTTGGTCGTCAAGGCCAAATGAGTAACTCGTGTGGTTATCAACGCCCTTGGTCTCTTTGCCAATCTTGATGTGCTCCTGCATCACTTCCCAGCGCTTGTCGGCCGGCAGCATGTACCAGTCGCGGCGCTTGACGAACGGGTAGACGAAGACGTACTTGCCTTTAAACGGGCGCGCGACGAACCGCACGTCGTCCGAATACTCCGAGCCCTTTCTCATGCCAAGATAGGAGTAGGGGGTGGTGCACCATTTCATCAGGCCGCTCTGGCCGAGCACGACGCCGAACTCGTGGATGCGGTCAAGGTTTTCGCACTCGACCGAAATCATCAGATCGCAGTCGCCGCGAATGCCGACGAGTGAGAAGGCTTGGAGCAGGTGGTCGGAGCCAAAGTCCTCACAGGCGGCGAGAAATTCCTCTTTGTCGGCCAGACGCTGCACTGGATCGAGTCGTTTCCAAGCTGGATCGACTTGAAGAAACGTGTATTTGACAAAGTGGCGCATTGGTGAAGAAAACTCCTTGGCTAAGGGTACGGGCAAGCGAATCTTTCGGGATCGCCCGTCTGATGGTCAGAATAGAGCTGATGGCTTTTAAAACGGAACTAATGACGCCGCCCTTGGCGCTCGCCGCCGCCGTCTTCGCCTGCTTGGGCCTTGCGCTCGCGGCGGCTGCGCCGGCAAGTGCAGCCGCAGCTGCGCCGAGTGCGGCGCGAGTGTTGATCGTCTTTCTTCCCGGGCAGCTCAAGGCAGTGCCCGCGCCCGCTGCCGTCGGCCCCGTTCCGCGGCCGCGCGCCAAGCAGACCGTGACTGAGCAGCTCGCCGCCCGTAGTCAGCTCTCAATCGGCCTCAGCAGCCCTGTGCAGGGTCGCTACAACGCGGCCCAGGCGCTGCTCGACATCACGCAGGGAACGCGCGTCTCGCTCTCGAGCTACAGCCCCGAGCTGCCGCCGCCGCTGCTGCTCAGAGCGGACCAACGCGGCGCCTATTTCCGTGGCTGGATGGCTGTTGAAAAACGCGCCAGCGAGGCCCCGGCCAAGCTCGTGCCTGGGTTGCTCGCTGGTTCGATTGGCGGCGGCGCAGCCTACGCCGGCATTAAAGGGCAGTCGCAGCAGGACGCCATCGTGGCCGCCGATCGGGCAGGGCGAATTGAACAGCTATCGATTGGTTCAGCGGCGACGCTTCCCGCCCGTGCCCAGGCACTGTTGAGCGAACGGCGCCTCGTGGTCGCGACTCTCGCCGCCGGCGGCGCAGGTCATCGGCAGCTGAGCGAGCTGTTGGCGGAGCGCGACTCGAATGAACTGCTGATCGTGATGCGCTCACCGCCAAGCACGCGTAGCGCGCAGCTGCTGCCGCTGGGCATTGCGGGACTGGGCACTCCGGGCACTCTGACTTCGTTGACCACACACCTAGACGGTGTGATCGCAGGAATCGATCTACTGCCGACAGCATTTGATTGGCTTCGCATAGCGGTCCCCGGCGCGGTCAGCGGGCAGCCGGTGACGGTCGTGGCGGGCCGCGATGCTCAGCAGCTGCTGTCGCTCAAAGGTCGCCTCCAAGTCGTCGGCCAACGCCGTTTTCCTGTGCTCTGGGCTCTCCTTGGCAGTTGCCTGATCTTGACGCTAGTGGCGATGCTCGTGGCCGATCGGCGCGGACTACGCTGGGCGATGCGCTGCGGTGCGCTTGCTTTCTTCTGGCTGCCGTCGGTGCTCCTGCTCGCAGCGGCTCTCTCTCCGGCGCTGTTGGTGGAGCTCTTGCTGGTCGTGCTCGGTTCGATCTTGCTCGGCGTTCTTACCGATTACATAGTCGCTTGGCCGAGGGCGCCTGCGCTGCCAGCATTCGTGGCAGCGGGCGCTTACATCGCCGACCTAGCATTCGGCTCGCCGCTGATTATCCGCTCACTGCTCGGCCCCAACCCGCTCTTTGGTTCGCGCTTCTTCGGAATTGGTAACGAGCTCGAATCGGCGCTGCCGGCGATCTTGCTGGTTGGCCTCGGTGCGCTTTGGTTCGGTCGCGGCCGCTCGCGTCAGGCCGCGGCGATCTTTGCTGGCTGCGGCCTCGTGCTCGGCGTAGCGCTCGGTGCGGCGCAGCTCGGCGCCGACGTAGGTGGCGTAATGACCGTCGCGGCCGGATTTGGAGTGGCGGTGCTGCTGATTTTGCCCGGTCGCCTGTCGCGGCCGACGATTGCGCTGGTTGTGATTGCGCCGTTTGCCGCGCTCGCGCTGCTTGCGGCAGTTGACCTCCTCAGCGGCGGCGATTCGCATTTCACGCGCACCGTGCTGCGGGCCGACGACTCGGGCGCTTGGTGGGAAATATTTGTGCGCAGGATTGAGCTGGCTGGGCGCGGCCTAATTCGTGGCTTGATGCCGGTAGCGGCGCTCGTTGCAGTGCTGACCGTTGTGCTCGGCATTGTTCGCCGCAAGCGGCTTCTGGCGCCGGTAGATGGCGACCCTGGCTGGCGGGCAGGTTTAGCCGGCGCGGCGGCAGTTGGTGTTTTTGGCGCGCTCTTTAATGATTCCGGGCCGATGCTGCTGCTTTTCGCCGTCTTCGTAGCGCTTTGCGGCGCGATCTACTTGCGCGGCGACCCGCTTTTAGCCGACGGTCGCGCGCGCTAGGATCGCTTCGATGCGGATAGCGATTATCTCGCCGTACTCGTGGAGCTATCCCGGTGGAGTGGCGCGCCACATTGAAGCCTTGGCGGCCGCGCATCGTGAAGCAGGCCACGAGGTTCGGATCATCACCCCTGTCGATCCGTTCGACCAGCGCAGCTCGCGCTTGCACGGCGGAACAGCGCCGCAAGAACGCCAGCTCGACGGTCACATCGTCGACCTCGGCAGGACGGTCGGGATTCCCGCAAACGGCGCGGTCTCGAACCTCGCGCTCTCGCTCGGCGCCGTTCAGCGACTCGGGCAGGTAGTCAATGAGGGCGCCTTCGACGTCGTGCACATCCATGAGCCCGTGGTGCCGTTAGTCAGTTGGATGGCGCTCAGCTGCAAGTCCTCGGCTCTGGTCGCTACCTACCACACCTACTCCACCAACCGATTTACGCACAGCATCGCCAACCTATTCGGCGCGCGGCGTCGCATGCGCAGGCTGCACGGGCGGATAGCCGTCTCGCAGGCCGCCTCGTGGACTGCGCGCCGCTTCTACGGCGGTCGCTACAGCGTGATTACCAACGGCGTTGACGTTCCTGCCAGTGGGCCGCCGCGCAAGGCGGTCGGCTCGGCTGCGAAGCTGAAGCTCGTTTTCGTTGGGCAGGCCGTTGACCGAAAAGGGTTGCCGGTTCTACTTTCGGCCTTCGAAGGATTGCGCGATCACGTCGATGCCGAGCTAGTGATCATTGGTGCCACCGCGGTCGATGTTGAGCCACTCCTCATCGACCCGCGTGGAGTGACCGTCGCCGGGCTGGTCGACGACGTCGAGAAGCAGCGCTTGCTGACTGAAGCCGATCTGCTAGTAGCGCCGTCGCTCGGTGGTGAAAGCTTCGGAATGGTTTTGACCGAAGCCTTTGCGGCTGGAACGCCGGTCGTCGCCAGTGACATCGCCGGCTACCGCGATGTCGTGGATGATGGCGTCAACGGCGTGCTCGTTACTCATGGTGACCCGGTCGCACTCGCGGAGAGCTTGCGAGAGCTTGCGCTCGAGCCAGCCCGACGAGCGAAGCTCAGCAGCGGCGCGGCGGCTAGCGCCACCCAGTACAGCTGGTCGTTGATCAGCGCTCAAACGACTGCGGTTTACGAGCAAGCGATCGCCGCGAACTCTGCCCAACTGCCACTGAAAAGCTCAGTAAAGATCGACGCCGATGGCCTGCCGTCGGTGCCTGCGCGGCGGCTTGCGACGATCGAGCCGGAGCCGGCCGGTGGATGGCGCCGCGCGCGCCTGCGCAGCGCCGCTCGCCGCGTCGCCCTGCTGGTCGCGGCGAGCCTCACGATTGGCCTGGCCGTCTTCGCGTTTGAGAAGATCGGCGTAGACCGCGTGATCGCCAGTCTGCTGCAGTCGAGCCCTACGTGGGTGATCGCGGCGATCGCTGTGATGTGCCTCTCGATGATGCTGCGCTCAATCTCCTGGCACGCGATCCTTCACGCGGCGCTACCTCAGCGCCCGTTGACACAGCTCGACACGCTCCGCGCTACGGCGATCGGCGTGCTGATGTCAGCGACGCTGCCGGCGCGGCTTGGCGAACCGGCCCGCGCGATCGTGATCTCACGACGCGCCGGTCGCCCACGCGAGACGATGCCAATTGTGGTCGGGACGCTCGTCTCTCAGACCATGCTGAACTTGATCGCGTTAATGATCCTTGCTGCAATAGCACTCTCCAGCGTGCCGATCTTCAACCAGCGCCATGGCGCGCTCGTCGCCGTCGTGCTCGTCCCGGTTGTGTTGCTGGCGATTGTTCTGATTGTCCCGGCAGTGCTGGCTGCCAGCGGCAGCGAGCGCTTCGGCCGCACGCGCGCAGTAATCCGCCCGCTACTGAAAGCTGCTCGCCAAGTTCGCAGTGGTCTACGCGTCTTCACCCACCCGCGTGATGGCTCTGTCGCTCTGATCTCTCAGCTCAGCGCATGGGCGCTGCAGGCGCTTGCTTGTTATCTGCTGCTGCTCGCGATCGGGCTCGACGGGCGTACCGGAATCGGCGCAGCTGCCGCCGTGCTGCTGGCCGTCAACGTGACCGCGCTGGTCCCGGCAACCCCAGCCAACGTTGGCGTCTTTCAAGCCGCCTGCGTAGCGGTGTTGACCGGCGCCTACGGAGTCAGCGCTGCCGACGCGCTCGGCTATGGCATTGTGCTGCAGGCAGTTGAGGTAGCGACCGCGGTGCTGATGGGCGTTCCAGCGCTGCTCGGTGAAGGACTCAGCTGGCGCGACGTGCGGCTGCGCGCGCTGCACTCCGCGCCGGTCCGCCTAGCACCGCTCACCAGCCCAGTGGAGCGGCGCTCAACCAGCGCGTAGGAAGCTGGCCTAAAGTGGCGAAGTTCCCTCCGTGGCCAATGCCTGGGTTTACATTCTGCGCTGCGCCGACGGCAGCCTCTACACCGGCTGGACAAACGACCTTGACAAACGGATCGAATCGCACAGCGCTGGCACCGGTGGCCGCTACACGCGGAGCCGGCTTCCAGTCGAGTTGGCGGCCTCGTTCGAGATGGAAGATCGCTCTGCCGCTCAGCGCGAAGAGGTTCGTATTAAGCGACTTTCGCGAGCCGACAAGCTGGCACTGATCGCCTAACCGGCGACCGGCGTGGGATCTGCCTCTTCGCTTAGCTGCGGCGGGTCTTGATCAGGGATCTCACCCAGCCGCGTGGGGTCGCGGTCGCTGCCAGCTATCACGTCATCGGCGCGCTGGCGGTCGCTCGTGGGCAGCTTGCCGGACTTCATTCCAAAGTAGGTCGCGTCGGGGTGGTGGGCGACGATTGCCAGCGTCGATTGCTCTGGGTCGGGCGCGAACCCGTCGGTCAGCGTCATTCCGATCTGGCTTAGGCCCATCAGCTGGTCGAGCTTCTGGTGCTCTGATTGGTCAGGCACGGCTGGGTATCCCCACGAGTAGCGGCGTCCCTGCGCGGGGCCAAGCCCGAGCTCTTCGCGCACCTGAGCATGTACGAGCTCTGCCAGCCCTTCAGCTGTTTGCACCCCAAGGCCGTGGACAAAGAGCTGCTCGGCGTACTCGCCGTCGTCTTCGAGCGTTGCCATCAGCTCCGTCACCTCGGCACCTGAGGTGACCGCCTGCAGCGCCACTACGTCGAGCTCAGCGGCGTCTTTCGGCCGGTAGAAGTCGGCTACGCAGATGCGATCGTGACCCGGCTGGCGCGGGCAGACAAACCGAGTTAGGACGGTTTCTGAGTCTTCTGGGTCGAGCACGACAATCTCGTTGCCCTCTGAGTAGCAAGGGAAGTAGCCAAGCAGTGCGCGTGGGCGCAGGTAGTTCTGCTCGGCCCACATCCGCTCCAGTCGTGGCCGGAAATCATTGTCGAGAAGTTCGGTCCAAGCGTCACCTTTAACGCCGCGGCCACCCCAGTGGAGTTTGAAGAGGACGTGGGTGTCGAGGTGGTGATAGAGCGCGTCCATGTCAACCGGCACTTCGCGCACTCCCCACCAAGGCGGTGTCGGCACCGGCACGTCGGTCGCGGCGGCTGAGCGGACGCTGTCGTCGTCGGTTGGCAGCGCCTCCGGCTCAGGGCCTTTCTCGCGCAGCGCTAACGCGTCGGCGCGCAGCTCAGCGACGAGCAGCTCGCGCTGCTCCGGTTCGACCAGCGCGTCCATCTTCGCGAGTCCCTCAAAAGCGTCCTTACAGAAGAAGACACCCGGCTCGTAGATCTCGTCCGATTCGCGGCCACCGGGGTAGAGCGCGCGCAGACCGAAATCCTTGTTGATCGCCGCGCCGCCGATTAGCACCGGATAGTCGAGCCCTTGGCTTTGCAGTTCCTGAATGCAAAGCGGCATCTGCTTCGAGGTCGACACCAGCAGCGCGCTCAGCCCGATCGCAGTCGCTTCATGCTCCTTCGCCGCTTCGAGGATCATTTGGATTGGTACCTGCTTGCCGAGGTCAACCACGGTGTAGCCGTTGTTGGTGAGGATCGTGTTGACCAGCGACTTGCCGATGTCGTGGACATCACCGAAGACGGTCGCCAGAACAACGGTTCCCTTCGTGTAGCCCTCGATCCGATCTAGGAAGTTCTCGAGCCTCGCGACGGCGCGCTTCATCACCTCGGCCGACTGCAGCACGAAGGGCAGAATCAGCTCGCCGGCGCCAAACTTGTCGCCGACCTCTTTCATTGCCGGAAGCAGCACTTCGTTGAGCGTTGGGACGGCACCGATCTTTTCTACCGAGAGGTCGATCCAATCCTCTACGCCCTCCTTGCGGCGGCGCAGAATGTGGAAGTGGAGCGCCTCTTCGGGTTCCATTCCCTCGGTCGGATTCGCCTTCTCCGCCTCCGCATCGTCGCCGCTGCGCGACTCAAAGTGGTTGATGAAAAGTTCGAGTGCATCCTCCCGGCGGTTGAAGACCAGATCATCGGCTAGCGCACGCTCTTGGTCGGAGATCTCGCCGTAAGGGGTGATGTGGTTGGGATTTACCATCGCTAAGTCGAGGCCAGCGTCAACGCAGTGATGGAGGAAAACCGAGTTAAGAACGGCGCGGGCGCTGGGCGAGACGCCGAAGGAGACGTTCGAAACGCCGAGTGAAGTTTTTACGCCGGGGATCTCAGCTTTGATTCGCCGGATTCCCTCGATCGTCTCGACCGCCGACGGCCGCCACTCTTCTTCGCCGGTAGTCAGTGTGAAGGTCAGCGCGTCGAAGATCAGCAGCTCCGGATCAAGCTGGTGCTCGTCGCAGCAGAGCTCTTTCAGGCGGTGCGCGATTTCGACCTTGCGCTCGGCCGTTTTCGCCATTCCTACCTCATCGATTGTCAGCGCGATCACAGCGGCACCGTGCTCAACGGCGGTCGGTACGACGGTGTCGAGCTTGTCACGGCCAGCCTCAAGGTTGATCGAATTTACGATCGCGCGACCGGGAATCTGGTCAAGCGCAGCAGCAATCACGGAAGGCTCGGTTGAGTCGATCTGCAGCGGCGCTGGCTGCGTAAGCGACACGCGCTTGGCAACTTGGCGCATCTGTTCGTCCTCGTCCTCGCGCTCGATCAGCGCGACGCAGAGGTCGAGCACGTGGGCGCCGCCTTCAACCTGGTCCTCGGCGATCTGGACAAGCCCGTCGTAATCATCGGCTAGGAGCATCTCTTTAGCCTTGCGCGAGCCCTGTGAGTTGACCCGCTCACCGACGATCGTCGGCGTTGGGTCCTGAACCAGCGCAGTTGCCGTCATCATCGAGCTGATGCGCGGCGCGCGCGGGGCGGGGCGGGGCGCTACCGGGAGCCCAGCGCAGCGCTCAGCGATCGCTGCGATGTGGGCCGGGGTAGTGCCGCAGCAGCCACCGACGATGTTTATGCCATAACGCTCAACGAACTCGCCAAGAATCTCAGCCAGCGCGTCGGGCGTTTCAGGGAAGATTGTCTCGCCGTCGGGGCCTTGCAGCGGAAGGCCAGCGTTGGGGACACACTGGATTGGAACGGGAGAAAATTCACCGAGGAAGCGAATTGCGTCGCGCATGTCCTCGGGGCCGGTTGAGCAGTTAAGTCCAATCGCGTCGACCTTCAATGATTCAAGAGTCGTGAGGACGGCGTCGATGTCGGTTCCAAGCAGCATCTTTCCGCCGTTGGGAAGCAGTGAGACAGACGCTTGAATCGGCACGCTGCGCCCGGCAGTTACAAACGCTTCGCGCGCGCCAAAAATCGCGGCCTTAACCTCGAGAATATCCTGAGCCGTCTCGATCAAAAGCAGGTCGACGCCTCCTTCGAGCAGGCCGCGGGACTGTTCCTCGAAGATCGTCACCAACTCGCGGAAAGTGATCGCACCAAGGGTTGGGTCGTCGGATGAGGGGAGCTGTCCGGTCGGGCCGATTGAGCCGGCGACGAAGCGATCTTCGCCGACGGCCGCACGGGCAATCTCGCCGGCGCGACGGTTGATCTCAAGCGTGTGCTCGCCGAGGCCCCATTCTTCTAGCTTCAGGCGGCTGGCTTGGAAGGTGTCGGTCTCTACGACCTCTGCGCCCGCTTCAACCATCGAAGTGTGAACACCCTCGATCACGTCTGGCCGGTTGAGGATCAGCGCTTCGTGGCATTTCCCCGCGAGGCCGCCGTAATCCTCGCTTGAAAGGTCGAATTGCTCAAGCGTCGCGCCCATGCCGCCGTCAAAGATCACTACGCGCTCGTTGATTGCCGCCAGATAATCCCGCATCGGCTCAAAGATTAGCAGCAAAACGCGAAACCTTGACATAACTGTGTCAAGGTCCCGCGGCTGCCACTGTAGGCCCTAACTACTTGATGAAGAGCATTTCCGAGTACTTCGGAAGTGGCCAGAGATCATCGGCAACCAGCCGTTCAAGTTCGTCAGCCGTCTCGCGCGTCTTGTCCATCGCAGGAATAACCTTGTCGCGCATGTACTCAGCCTCTTTGAGTCCTTCAACCGCCGGGTGCGAACTGTTCACTTTGTCGAGCACTTTGATTCGCTTCAGCAGCTCGTCGTTGGCGCCTTTGAGCTCGCTGGCGAGCGTTGTCATCCCTGCCTGCTTGCACTCGGTTAGGTAGCGAACTGCGGCCGGCATAATCAGCGTTCGCGCCATTGAGGCGGCGGTCTCAGCCTCAATGTTGAGCTTTGTCGAATACTGCTCAACAGCAACCTCAAAGCGTGCCTCAAGCTCGCGCTCGTTGAGCACGTTGTAGTGCTCAAATACGTTGATCGTTGACTTAGCGACCAGCCAAGGCAGCGCGTCAGGCGTCGTGCGCAGGTTTGCAAGGCCGCGCTTCGCGGCTTCCTTTTGCCACGCGTCGGCGTAGCCATCACCGTCAAAGACGATCCGCTTGTGCGCTTTCCAAGTCTTCTTGATCGTCTCGAGGATCGCGTCCGGGCGCTTCTTGCCCTTCTTCTTCGCTGCCTCAACTTCGTCGACCATGATGTCGATCGATTCCGCGACGATCGAGTTCAGCGTCGTGTTGACAAATCCCAGCGACATGCTTGAACCGGGCGCACGGAACTCAAACCTGTTGCCGGTGAAAGCGAACGGTGAGGTGCGGTTGCGGTCACCACCGTGCAGCGGCAGCGGCGGCAGCACCGGCGTTCCGAGCCCAAGGAAGTTATCTGCAGCGCTGTCGGCTGCCTTGCCGGAAGCAACCGCGTTGAAGGCGCGTTCCAGCTCGCGGCCAAGGAAGATCGAGATGATCGCTGGCGGTGCCTCGTTGGCGCCGAGGCGATGATCCTGCCCAACGTTGGCGACGCTTGCGCGCAGTAGCTCCTGGTGGCGATCGACCGCCGCGATAACCGCGACGCAGAAGAAAAGGAACTGAATGTTCTCGGCCGGAGTGTCGCCGGGCTCAAGCAGGTTCTGGCCGCTATCAGTCCCCATCGACCAGTTGTTGTGCTTGCCCGAACCGTTGACGCCAGCGAACGGCTTCTCATGCATCAAGCAGACGAGGCCGTAGCGGCGGGCGACATTCTCGAGCACCTGCATCGTCAGCTGCTGGTGATCAGAGCCGACGTTTGAGTTCTCGAAGATCGGCGCCAGCTCGTACTGCGACGGCGCAACCTCGTTGTGACGCGTCTTGACCGGCACGCCGAGCCTCTGAAGCTCGTGCTCTGTCTCGAGCATGCACGCCAGTACTCGCTCCGGAATTGTTCCGAAATAATGCTCGTCGAGCTCATGGCCCTTCGGTGGCTTGGCGCCAAAGAGCGTGCGTCCAGTTGTGTAAAGGTCAGGGCGCTCGTAGAAGTACTGCTCGTCAATTAGGAAGTACTCCTGCTCGGGGCCGACTGTCGTGAAGACTCGGCCAGCGGCCTTGTCGCCGAACAGCTTCAGTGCCCTAAGCGCGACCGTTGAAAGCGAATCCATCGAGCGCAGCAGCGGCGTCTTGTGATCGAGCGCCTCACCGGTCCAGGAAACGAAGGCGGTCGGGATGCAGAGCACCGAACCATTCGGGTTCTCGAGGACAAAGGCCGGTGATGTTGGGTCCCAAGCCGTGTATCCACGGGCCTCAAAGGTGGCGCGAATGCCGCCGGTAGGGAACGACGATGCATCTGGTTCGCCTTGAATTAGCTCCTTGCCGGAAAATTTCGCGATCGCCGTTCCGTCGCCGACCGGCTCGAAGAACGAGTCGTGCTTCTCAGCCGTCATATTCGTCAGCGGCTGGAACCAGTGCGTGAAGTGGGTCGCGCCGTGCTCCATTGCCCATGTGCGCATAGCCTCAGCGATCGAGTTGGCCAGGGCAGGGTCGAGCGGCGCGCCGTCGGCCAGCGTCTTCTGCAGCTTCGTGAAGACAGCCTTCGGCAGGCGCGCCCGCTGCGCGGCGAGGTTGAAAACGTTTTCGCCATAGATTGCTGCCGCCGATTCGGTTATGTCGGACTGGCCGCTGCCGTCTGAACTTGTTGCCCACTGGGCTGCGGTTACGTTCTGCTGGCGGTTTTTCGAAGCCATCTTGATCTCCAGATTTGTTGGTTTTGCGCAGGTCGCGCTAATGACGTTGACGAGATTAGATGCGATCTCTTCGCCGCACGTTATCCCGATGTCCAAAGCGAGTGCTAAGCGGTGCGCCCTTCTTATCCAAATTGGAGAGCGCCGCCGATCAAACTTTCTACTTCTGGCTAACAGAAAAGCACTGAGCGACCGCAACACTTGCAGTCAAATCAATCTGGAGGTCCGATGAAGCGCTCAGCAGTGATTACTACCGCGTTTACCAGCATTGTCATGCTGCTGGCCGCTCCGGCCGTTGCTTCAGCCGATATTTTCGACGCCGTCGGCGTACCTGACACGGTCGGAATCAACTCAATGTGGGTCTTCGTTGCCGCCTGCTTCGTGCTGTTCATGCAGGCTGGATTCGCACTACTGGAGATCGGCTTCTCACGCGGAAAGAACGCTGGCACGATCGTCGCCAAGATCCTGACTAATTTTTCGATCGCGGCAATCCTTTACTGGGCTGTCGGCTTCGCCTTCGCCTTCGGCGGCGCCAGCGGCAAGATTATCGGCACGGAGGGATTTTTCCTGCGCGACTTCGGCGATCCTTTAACTGCATTCCCGGTGATGGGCTTCTCCGACGCGACGATTGAATCGAAGTGGTTGTTCCAGTTCGCCTTCTGCGCGGTTTCGCTGGCAATTGTCTGGGGAACAACGCTGGAGCGGATCAAGTTTGGCGTATATGTGATTTTCGCCATTGTCTTCGCCGGACTCATTTACCCGATCGCCTCGGGCTGGGTCTTCGGCGGTGGCTGGCTGCAGGCCAACCTCGGGATGCAGGACTTCGCTGGCTCAACTGCAGTCCACCTGGTTGGCGCGACTGCCGGACTCGCGGTGCTGCTGCTGCTCGGGGCCCGCAAGGGCAAGTACGACGCGCAAGGGCGCCCGCGAGCGATTCCTGGCCACAACATGCCGCTCTTTGGACTTGGTGTTCTGATTCTGCTGCTTGGCTGGTTTGGCTTCAACCCGGGCTCAACGCTCGGCGCGATGGACGGTCGCTTCACTGAGGTTGCGTTAGTCACGGTGCTGGCCGCCGGCGCCGGAACCTTAGGCGCGCTGGCCGTCAGCTGGCTTAAAACACGAACAATCGACATCGGATTTGCAGGCAATGGGATGATCGGCGCGCTGGTCGCAATCACTGCGCCGTCCGGCTATGTCGCGCCTTGGGCCGGAATTGTGATTGGCCTGATCGCTGGCATCATTGTCCCGATCGGAATTCTTGCGATTGACAAGCGGCTCGACGATCCCGTCGGCGCGCTCACGGCGCACGGCCTCTGCGGCATCTGGGGCACGCTCTCTTGCGGACTATTTACGCTGCCCGTGCTGGCCGAGTACAACGCTGTCGGCCAAGGGGGCCTTTTTTACACCGGCTCGTTTGGTCAACTTGGCGATCAGGCGATCGGAGTGGTAGTCGTCTTTGCCTTCGTCTTCATCGCCAGTTACGCAACTTTCTGGGTCGTCAAGAAGATCTATGGATTGCGCGTAAATGAGTCCCAGGAAGATGCCGGACTCGACATTTCGGAGCACGGCATGTATGGCTACCCAGAGCAGTTCATCCCGGAGACTGAGCTTGTCGGATATGGTGCGGCACCGCAGCTTTATTCATCGGGCCCGTCCTCTTAAATAGTTAGAAGGAGAAACCTAATGAAGAAGATCGAAGCAATCATCCGTCACGAGGCTTTCGAGCCGATCCGAATGGAGCTACTGGCGCTGGGCTTCCCATCAATGACGGTCCTTGAGGTAAAAGGATCGGGCCGGCAGAAAGGGATCGTCGAGACCTACCGCGGCGCCGAATTAACTAACTACCTGAGGCCAAAGGTGCAGATCAACTGCGTCGTGTCCGACGCCGACGTCGAGGCAGTCGTCGAGTCGATTCTCAAACATGGCCGCACCGGCGCCGTTGGTGACGGCAAGGTGTTTATCATGCCGGTCGATGACGCCTACCGCGTCCGCACCGGTGAGTCGGGCGAAGACGTTTTGCAAGCCCATCCGGAAGTAGCGGACGAGCCGAAATAGCCGGAGCGTCGGCTACTCACCCTTCTGTACAACCTGCCCGGTGGCGGGGTCTACGGTGGAATCTTGTGGGCGTCGCGTGACGTTGACGGTGAGCGTTCCGGCGGGGATCCCGCCATCCGCCGTCACTGCCCGCGCTTTACCGCCGAGGCCTGCGCCGGCGCGATATTCAAGCGTCCGCGTGCCGGATTGGGTGGCGCTTAGCGACCAGATAAATTGCCGCTCGGCACCGGCTGCAAGCGGCCCCAGCGCCCAAGTATTGACGTACGCGGTGTTGCCGTCGATTGGGCCGAAATTGACTACCCAGAAGGGGCGAAGAGGATCGGCAACCCCAGGCTCGGTTGTGCGGTAGTTAAGCCCGTTAACGGTCATCGTGATGTCTGGGACTTGTTGCGTACCAACGTTTTGAACCGTGATTTTAAGCTTTGAGGTCTCCCCTAAGCCCTGTTTGCGGGGGAATGAGACCTGTGAGATCGCGACCTTATAATCGCCCGCAGGTTCGTTGGCGTCCTGCATCTCGCCCGAGCCGCCGCAGCCACTAATTGAGGCAGCCAGCAGGGCTGCTGCCACGACGCAGCTGAGCGAGGTCTTTGGCAATGCTGAGCTGCTCACGAGAGGCGACGCTAGCACAGCGAGGCCGCGTTGAGGGGGAGCTTTGGGGCGCCGCATTTGGGAATTGGCCGAAAGCGGTTTGCGACTACCCCGCTGCCTGTCGTAAGATGAGATTGCTGTGTAAGCTGCGCAGCTTTCTGCAATTCAAACGAGGAGGGGGAGAGATGGCTCGAAGCGTCGCCGATCGGTCAATCGCCCCCGCGCGTGATTTCTTCGAGCAGATCGGGGACATGATCATCCTGACCGGCAAGACGATTATCTCCGCGGTTCGCCCGCCATTCCCTTACGGCGGCGAGTTCGTCCTCCAGTTCCTCTTCGCGCTGAGGCTCTGCTGGTTCCCTCTCTTGATCTCAACGGTTGCGTTTGGTTACGGCGCGCCAGGGCTCCAGGCCGCCAACTTCCTCGTTCTTTTCGGTGCTTTGGACCGTCTTGGCGGCTTCTTTGTGCTCGCTTCAATTCGTGAATTCGCGCCGCTCGTGACGGCGATTGTGCTGGCTGGAGTTGCCGGTACAGCGATTACCGCAGACCTCGGCGCGCGCAAGATCCGTGAGGAGCTTGACGCGCTGCAGGTGCTCGGCGTCGACCCGGTCAAGAACCTTGTTGTACCGCGTTTCTTGGCGCTGATGTTGGTCACCGGTCTTTTCGACATTTACGCGTTGCTGTTCGGGATCTTTGGTGGCATCCTTGCGACGCTGGTCTACCACGCTCCGCTTGGGCCATTCTGGGCGACTTTCTTCACCAACGCTTCGGTCACCGATCTTTGGGGCTCAATCCTCAAATGCACCTGTTACGGCGCGATCATTGCGATCGTCTGTTGTTACAAAGGGATGACCGCGTCGGGCGGCGCGGCGGGCGTAGGGCGCGCCGTCAACCAAGCGGTCGTGATCTCGTTTCTAGGCATCTTTGCGTTCAATTACGTGTTCACGCAGACGCTGCTGGCGACCCACCCCGAAATCAACGTGATCCGTTAAGGCGCTGGACGAGCGATGAATCCAAATAGCTGGCTTGCCGTCCCGCGGGACTTGCTCGCATCGTTTGGCGAGATCACGAAGTTCTGCAGCACGGTTGTGGTCGAGGTCGTCGGCCTCAAGGTGATGAAGTTTTTCGGCGAAGCGCTTCGCCAGTCGGGAATTCTGATCGTCTCCTCGGCGCTCGTGATTTGGGGGCTCGTCTTCATCATCGGCCTTCAGTGCGGGATTGAGGGCGCCTACTTCAACCGCTCTGTCGGCTCACCAGCCTACGCCGGCGTTTTCGCTGCTTGGTGCGATTTGCGCGAGCTTGTTCCCTATGCCTTCGGTTACATGATGGCGGCCAAAGTAGGCACCGGAATTGTGGCCGAGATAGGTTCGATGCGGATCACCGAGGAGATTGATGCGCTCGAAGTCATGGGGATCGACTCGATGACCTTCCTATGCGCCACGCGGCTTTTGGCCGCTTGGATGGTGTTGCCATTTCTTTACGTCTCTGCCGTCGGGGCAGGTTTCGCCGCTAGTTACCTTGCCGTCGTGATTCAGATTGGCGAGGTTTCGCATGGCGGCTACTCGCTTATCTTCTGGCAGTTCCAAAACCCTCCCGATCTCTTATTCAGCGCTGCTAAGGCGATGGCGATGGCGACTGTGATCGTGCTAGTCGGCTGTTACTACGGCTACACGGCCAGCGGCGGGCCGGTCGGGGTGGGCACGGCAACCGCAAAATCGATGGTCCTCAATATCGTGCTCGTGCATCTAATCGGGATGCTCGGTACGCAAGTTTTCTGGGGTCAAAACCCGCGAGCACCAATCGGAGGCTAGGCAATGTCAGAGCAAGAAAAGGATGATCAGCCAATCGAGCCCAGCGAGCGCGTCAAGGTTGTGCAGGAGGCCTCTGCGGGCGGCGCGGAAGAATACCGTTGGCATACCGGCTTGAACCGGCCCACTGGCGTGCCAGACGCGATTGAATTCATTGATGTGCATAAAGCGTTCGGCCGCAACAAGATCCTCAAAGGCCTCAACCTCGGTCTGCCGGAAGGCAAGATCTCGATGATTCTGGGGCCGTCAGGAACTGGCAAGTCGGTCTGCATTAAGCACATGGTTGGATTGCTCTACCCCGATGACGGCGACGTGCTCGTCCACGGCGAGTCGATTCCTAACCTGCGTGACGAAGAGCTTTTCGAGATGCGCAAGAAGTTCGGCGTGCTGTTCCAAGACGGCGCGCTCTTCGGCTCGATGACGCTGCTCGACAACGTGGCCTTCCCGCTGCGCCAGCACACCGACAAGAGCGAGGACGAGATCATGGGAATCGTCAACGCGCGCCTTGCTGAGGTTGGTCTGACGGAGGCTGGCGACAAAATGCCCAACGAGCTTTCAGGCGGCATGCGCAAGCGTGCTGGGTTCGCTCGCGCATTGGTTCTTGACCCCGACATCGTGCTCTTCGACGAGCCCGACTCGGGCCTCGACCCGGTTCGCACAGCGCTGCTTTGTGAGCTGATCCAAGAGATCCACGAGGAGAACGGCGGCGCCTACACGGTGATTACCCATGACATCATGAGCGCCCGCCGCGTAGCTGAGTACATTGCGGTGCTCTGGCGCGGGCGGATCGTAGAAGCTGGCCCGGCCGAGGAGCTCTTCAACTCCGAAAACGATTTTGTGCGCCAGTTTCTTTCCGGCTCCGCACAAGGTCCTCTGGGGATGGAGTAGCACGATTAACGGCTGGCCGGCATTGATGACGGCGGGCGAACGGGCATGAAGCCAGCTCGCATAGTAACTCTGCTCATAGCGCTGGTCGCGGTCGTACTCGTGGGGGTCGTGCTCTTCGGCGGCAGTTCGAACCCGACCTACGTAATGACGTTTGAGACCGCCGGGCAGTTGGTAAATGACAATGACGTCCAAGTTGGTGGCCGCCGTGTCGGCAGGGTCAGCAAGATTGAGCTGACGGCTAACAATCAGGCCAACGTAACGGTCGAAGTCGAAGAGCCTTACGCGCCGCTTCACGACGGGACTACAGCGGTCATGCGCGCGACCTCGCTCTCTGGCGTCGCCAACCGTTACATCGCGCTGACACCCGGGCCCCAGAGCGCGCCACTGATCGCTGAGGGCGAGACGATCCCGGTTGATCAAACCACGACGATCGTCGATATTGACCAGCTCTTCAACACGCTCGACCCCGACACGACGAAGGGGCTTGCCGAGGTAATTCAGGGCTTTGGAACCTGGTATCGCGGCCGTGGCCTTGACGCGCGTAAAGGGCTGCCGTACCTCTCACCGTCGTTGAACGCGACGATCGGCCTGATCGAGAAGCTCAACAGCGATCAGCCAGCGCTAGAGCAGATGGTGCAGAGCACCTCATCGGTGGTTGGAACGCTGGCTGCGAAAGGGCCGACACTGACCAATCTCGTAACTAACGCCAACATCAGCCTAGGCGCGATCGGTGATGAGAACGAGTCACTCGCCGAAGCGCTCCAATACCTGCCTCAAACGCTGCGGCGCGGCAGCACAACTTTTGTCAACCTGCGCACGACGCTCAACTCCGTCGATCAGCTGGTCGCCGCATCGAAGCCGGCGACAAAGAACCTCGCGCCGTTCTTAGCCGACCTCGAGCCGCTGCTTACGCAGGCCGATCCAACATTCACGAACCTCGCCCTGACGGTCAGCAAGCCCGGCGCTGACAATGACTTCACTTCGCTAATGCAGGACGCCCCGGCGCTCAGCACGGGGGCGCAGAAATCGTTCCCTGCTTCGATCACTGCAATCAACGATTCGCTGCCAACGCTCTCCTATGCGCGGCCATACGCCCCGGAACTGGTTGGGTTGTTGCGCGACTTTGGCCAGAGCACCTCCAACTACGACGCCAACGGCCACTACGCCCGCGGCACGCCAGCCTTTGGCGCCTTCAACTACAACGGCTCGTCGCTCGATTATCTCGGCGACAATCGTGATGCTTGGGAGCAGAACGGCCCCGCGGTTGTGCCTCGCTGCCCTGGCGCGGCAACACAGGCGCCGCCTGATGGCAGCGCACCATGGCAGGCTCCGCTCTATCCATCAACAACCGCACTGATCGGCTGCAACCCGGCAATCGTGCCACCGGGGAGCTGGTAGCGGTGAGGCGGCTCATTGCAATTTTCGCCGCCTGCTGCGTGGCTCTGGTGCTGATCGTCGCCGCAACCGGCTCAGGTGACGATGGCGCCTATCGCGTGCGCGCAATCTTCAATAACGCGGCTTTCGTTATTCCCGGGATGGACGTCAAGATCGCCGGTGTTCGCGTCGGATCGATCGAATCACTCGACCTAACCGACGACAACAAAGCTGCTGTCGTGCTGAACATCGAGAACCCGGATTACCACGACTTTCGCGAGAACGCATTCTGCCGGATTCGCCCGCAGTCACTGATCGGCGAGCGCTATGTCGACTGCCGACCTGAGGAGCCGCTGCCAGTCGGGATAACGCAGCCGGCGCTACTGCAGCCGATCGCATCTGGGGCCGGCCAAGGCGAGTACCTGCTGCCCTCTAACCGCACTGCTACGTCGGTCGATCTCGACCTGATCAACAACATCATGCGGTTGCCCTACCGCGAGCGCTTAACGATCATCTTGAATGAGTTTGGAACCGCGCTGTCGGGTAATGGTGAGGAGCTCAACGCGGCGTTGAAGGTGACCGACCCGGCGCTGAAGGAGTTCGGCGACGTGCTTGGAATTCTGGCCCGGCAGAACAAGCAGCTTGGCGCCCTCGCTGAGAACGGCAGCAAGGTGGTGACGGCGCTGGCCAGCGAGCGCACTCGGATCTCAGGTTTCATAAACTCATCCGGTTACACGGCTGAGGCGACCGCTGAAGAGAGCGCATCGTTTAGCGAAAACCTGCAGAAGTTCCCTGGCTTCCTCGAGCAGCTGAGGCCGACGATGAACAATCTGGCGAGCTTCTCGCGCGCCGCAACCCCAGTCTTTACCGACCTGAACCGTGCTGCCGACTCACTCAATACCTTCACGCTCGGCGGGCCAGCCTTCAATGAGGCTGGAATTCCTGCGTTGGAATCGCTCGGTGACACGACCGATGTAAGCGGGCCGGCGCTGGTTAGTTCACTGCCGCTGGTAGAGAAGCTTGGCCCGCTTGGAGCGAATGCCAAGCCCGCGGTGACTGACCTTGCTGCGCTGCTTAGTTCGCTGAAGAAGAACGGTGGCATCGAGCAGTTGATGACGCTGATCTACAACTCCACCGGCTCGCTCAACGGTTTTGATGAATACGGCCACTACCTGCGGGCGCGGCTTACAACGACGAGCTGTCAGTCATTCCGAATCAAGAACGACATCAACTGCAACGCCAACTTCGTCCTCGGCTCAGGAAACGCTGGCGCGTCAGTGGCTCCTCAGCGAGCTGCCGGCAGGCCCCCTCGTCGATCCACCGTGGGAACGCCGAAGCCCGTATCCCCAGGCCCGGCGCCGGCCGCGATAAGCCCGTCTAGTGGCGCAGCAGAGCCGCGCAAGCCGACGAAAGAGCCCGCCGATCCGCAGTCCGCCCGCGCCCTCCTCGACTACCTCCTTGGAAAATGAGTCCGGGCCGCAAAAGATCCTCGATCGCTGCCAATCCGGTGCTTATCGGCGCGGTCACGACGCTCGTCACGGTCGTGCTCGTTTTCCTCGCCTACAACGCCAATAACGGCCTCCCGTTCGTGCCGTCCTACGACATTAAGGTGGAGGTTCCAAACGCTGCCGGGCTAGTCAAAGGCAACGAGGTTCGCGTTGGTGGGACGCGCGTCGGCGTGATCACCGCGATCGAACCACAAACGCAGCCCGACGGTGCCGTCGTCGGCGTCTTGACGCTGAAGCTCCAGAGCGTCGTTGAGCCTGTCCCCGATGACACAACGGTGATGATTCGGCCACGCTCGGCGTTGGGGCTTAAGTACGTCCAGTTGACGCGTGGCCCGTCGACGCAAGGCCTGCCAAACGGCGGCACCTTGAAGGTCGCCCAAGCGCGGCCTGAGCCGGTCGAGATCGACGAGTTCTTCGACATGTTCAATGAACCGACGCGGCGGGCTTCACAGGCCAACTTGGCTTGGTTTGGCAACGCGATCTCAGGCCGTGGAGTAGACCTCAACCTCACGATTCAGGACCTGAAGCCGTTCGCCGAGGAGATTACTCCGCTGATGCGCAACCTTTCGAGCCCGCGGACCGATTTGGCCGGCTTTATCAACGGGCTTTCACGCAGCTCCAGCGTCGTCGCGCCGGTCGCCGACACTCAGGCCGAGCTTTTTGTCAACCTCGACACCACTTTCCAAGCGCTGGCCTCCGTCGCTCGGCCGTACATCCAAGAAACGATCACAGAGGGTCCTGCGACGCTCCAGAACGCGACCGTCAACCTGCCCCGTCTGCGCCCATTCCTTGCCAACAGTGCGACGCTCTGGCGCGCGCTTCAGCCGGGCATCAAGTCCTTCACCGGCGCCGCGCCTGACCTAGCCAGCATCGTCACCGTCGGTACGCCGGTGTTCAAGAGCTCACCGGCCTTCAATGCCCAACTAGCGACAACCTTCACTGCTGTCGCCGCCTTCTCGACCAACCCAAGCACGACGCTCGGCGTCGTCGACCTGACCGAGACAACGAAAATTTTGAAGCCGACTTTGGCATTCGCCACGCCGGCACAAACTACCTGCAACTACTTGGCCATTTTGCTCCGTAACGTCGCTGAGATCGGCAGTGAGGGCGGCAGCACAGGCCAAGCGCAGCGCGTAATGGTGATGGCAACTCCGGGCGGCTTGTTCGACCCGGCAAACCCCTCGACATCGGCGCCAATCTCGCCAAACAATGAAGGGCTTCCCTCCAGCGCGCCGGCAAATGGCGGCCCTCCTGGCTCCGACATCACCAACTATCTCCACAGCAATCCTTACCCATACACGGCAGCCCCAGGGCAGCCAGCAGGGGAGTGCGAAGCGGGCCGAGAGAACTATGAGGTTGAGAAGGTTGTGATCGGTAATCCGCCCGGCAACGAGGGATCTGCCGGGGCATTCGAATCGACCGGGGGCACTGAGTAATGGCTTCGTTCGGTCGCAAACCCAAGGACGAGCGCCCGACCGTGCTGCGCAAGGATCGCACCGGCGTCAACCCGATTACGGCCGCGCTAGTAGCACTTGTTGTCATCGGCGTGATCGTCTATTTCGGCTTCGCGAAGAACAACCCGTTCACTCAGCCCTTCCAGTTCCAAGCCGTCTTTAGTTCAGCCAACTCGATCAGGCTTAGCTCACCGGTCAGGATCGCTGGCGTTAACGTCGGCACGGTCGTCAAGGTTGAGGGTCAAGAGGGAACCAATAATGCGATCGTGACGATGGAGATGAAGGACCAAGGGCTCCCAATCCACAAGGATGCAGAGCTGAAGATAAGGCCGCGAATTTTCCTTGAAGGCAACTTCTTTGTCGACCTGAGGCCAGGCACGCCGCAGGCGCCGACGATCGCCGACGGTGACACGATTCCCGCCGGCCAGACGGCAATTCCGGTGCAACTTGACGAAGTTCTTACGTCGCTGCAGCAGAGCACGCGCCGGAATCTTCAGGTGCTCTTAATCGAGCTAGGAGCCGGCCTGACTGCTGAGCCAACCGCGGCCGAGAACGCCGAGCAGCCGCCGCTGACGCAAGGGAAGACGGCCGCCGAAGCGCTGAACAATGCGCTCAAATACTCGGAGCCTGCGCTAAAAAACAGCGCGCTCGTCAACCAAGCCCTCCAGGGAATTGAGCCCGACGACCTACCCGGCCTGGTTCGTGGGCTCGCGGCTACTTCGACAAAGCTCGTCGGTAGCGAAGCTCAGCTCGGTGACCTCGTCGTCAACTTCAACACGACGATGGAAGCGATCGCCTCCGAGCAGAACGCGGTTCGCGAAGCGGTGGGGCTGCTCGGCCCGACCGTCCGGAACGCCTATGCGAGCCTTGGTTCGCTCAACGAGGCACTGCCGAGCCTCGCGCAGTTCTCAGTTGACTTTGTGCCCGGCGTAGAGCAGACGCAGCCAACGATCGACGCTGTGACGCCGTGGATTGCTCAAGCGACCCCGCTTGTGTCGGAGTCTGAGCTGGGCGGCGTGGCCGCCAACCTGCAGCCCTCAACCGAGAGCCTTGCGGAGCTGAGCGCGGCAACAATCCCGACGCTAAACCAGACGCTGAACTTCTCGCAGTGCGTCAGCAAGGTTTTGATTCCAACCGGCGACGTCGTCATTCCTGACGGAGCTTTCACGACCGGAAAGCCGAACTCGCAGGAATTCTGGAGTTCTCTCGCTGGCTTCAACGGAGAGTCGCAGACCTTCGACGGAAACGGGCAGATGATCGAGCTGCAGGCCGGTGGTGGGCCAAACCCCGTCACAATCACCGGCGGCAACATCAACGGCAAGGAAGCGCTCCACGGCAACAGCATCGGCGCTCCGCAGGGGACTAAGCCGGCTTGGACTAGCGGTCAGAAGATCCCGTTCAAGCCAAACGAACTCTGCTCAAAGCAGACGCTGCCAGATTTCGCGGGCACACCAACAGGGCCGGCCGACTGATCTGATGAGACGCAAGATTCTTAAAAACAGCCGCGACTTGATCGCACTCGGCGTAATCGTGCTGCTGGCGCTGCTGATCGGCGGCTACATCCTCTCCAACCAGCGCTTCTACCTACCGGCTTGGGTTCCCGTTATCGGCAGCGACTTCGTCGACTACTACGCCCAGTTCTCTACCGCGCAGGCGGTTACCCCGGGGCAGGGCCAAACGGTAATTGTTGCTGGCGTGACGATCGGTGAGATCGGTGGCGTGACGCTAAAGAACGGCACCGCGATCGTTGAGATGAAGATCCGAGAGAAGTACGCCCAAATTTACAAAGATGCGACCGCATTGCTGCGGCCCAAAACCGGGCTCAATGACATGGTGATCGAGCTCAATCCGGGCTCAGCGAGCTCCGGCGAAATCGCTCGCGGCGGCACTTTGCCGGTTGCGAGGACACGACCGAATGTCAATCCCGATCAATTCTTGGCCGGCCTCGACGCCGACACCCGCGCTTACTTGCAGATGCTCGTAAACGGCGGTGGCGAGGGCCTTAGCGGCAATTCGAGCGAACTTTCAGCGACGCTCAAGCGCTTCGACCCAATTACCGTTTCATTGGCGCAGATCGGCAAAGAGATGGGTCGCCGCCAGGCCTACATCAAGCAGGGCATACGCAACTTCCGCCTTTTGACCGAAGAACTTGGCGCGCGCAACACCCAGCTTGCCCGCTGGGTGCGCTCGTCAAACGACGTCTTCACAGTCTTTGCCGACCAGCAGAGCAACCTGCGCGCCACGCTCTCGCTCCTGCCAGGCGCACTCGACGCAACTAATAACGCGGTAGTGGACAGCAATGCCCTCACCAATCAGATGGGCCCAGCGCTCAAAAAGTTGCAGCCAACTGCGGTTGGCACCGCCGCCTCGCTTGAGTCGCTCCAAGCCTTCGCCGAGGCGACGACACCGGTGCTTGAAGATCAACTGCGCCCATTCACCGCTGAGGCTGGGCCGACGGTCGCAGCGCTTAGGCCAGCCGCCGCCGATCTTGCCGCAACCGCGCCGCAGCTCGACACGACTTTCTCCGTCCTCAACACGCTGACCAACGAGCTTGCATACAACCCGCCGGGGGCGCAAGAGGGTTACCTCTTTTGGCTCGCGTGGGGCAACCACCTGTCGGCAAACATGCTGAGCGCGCAGGACTCCGGTGGCCCGATTCGCCGCGGCACGCTCTTTAGCTCCTGCGACGCGCTTACGATTTATGAGGATCTCGGTAAGGGCAACCCTGAGCTTGGAACCCTAATTGAGCTGCTGAACGCGCCGAAGGTAGCCGAGGTCTGCAACAGCCCTGCAGCCGCGTCGCAGGTAGCCCGTGGCAAGCAGATCGCTCGCCGCTCGCTCGAACAGCAGCGAGAAAACACTCCTGGTGCAGCCCGCGGACCAGCCACTGACGCCGAGCAGCCAGTTCAGCTGAAGCAGGCGCCGGCAGCAGCCTCAGGTGCCGAGGGCGGTGAGAGCCGATGAATAAACAGGCACCAAGTTTCGCCCGCATCATGACGATGATCCTCTTTGCGCTCTCCTGCTTCGGCCTGCTCGTTTTCCTTTGGGTTGCTTTTGGTGGCCCAACGCCCCTGAGGCCCGATGGCTACCAGATCACGGTTCCCTTTAAGGAGGCGGGCCAACTGGCTCAGCAGGCGGATGTCCGCATTTCGGGCGTTCGCGTAGGAACTGTTAGTGCGATCGTCACCGACCCGAAGAGCGGAGCCTCAAACGTGACGGTTGAGATGCTGCCGCAGTACTCGCCGGTGGCGAGCAGCTCGCGCGCGATGCTGCGCGCCAAGTCGCTACTTGGTGAGACCTACCTCGAACTGACCCCAGGAAACCCTGACGGCCCGTTTGTAGCCGATAACGGAACGCTGCCGCGCGGCAATATTAAGCCGTCGGTCGAGCTCGATGAAATCTTCCGCGCTTTCGATCCAAAGACGAGGGAGGCGTTCGGCACATGGCAGCAGCAGCTGGCGATCACCGGTACCGGCCAGGGGCGCGATCTCAACGACGCTTTCGCGCAGCTTGCGCCGCTCGAAGAGCAGGCTTCAAGCCTCGCCAAGGTGCTCAATCGCAACCAGCTTGCGCTGAGCGGCCTAGTCCGCGACACGGGAGTCGTTTTTGCTGCCTTGAGTGCCCGTGGTAACGAGCTCGCCAGTTTGGTCGTCAACTCGAACCGCGTCTTCTCGACCACTGCCGCGGCCAACCAGCAACTCGCTGACACCTTTGTCGCGTTCCCGACCTTCCAACGCGAATCGCGTGAGACGCTCGACCGCCTGGTCGTCTTCGCAGATACAACGAATCCACTAATCACCCAGCTCCAGCCAGTCGCTAAGCAGCTCGCGCCGACGGCCGCCGCGCTCGAAGCGACGGCGCCTGCGCTGAACGATCTTTTCATTGGACTTGGCCCGGCGATAAGTGCTGCGGAGAAGGGGCTTCCTGCAACCAACGTCTTCCTCGCCGAGACGCCGCCGCTGCTGCAGGCAATTGATCCGCTTGCTGCGAACCTCAATCCGCTCTTCCAGTTCGTCGGTCAATATCCGAGCGAGCTAACAGCGTTTCTCGGCAACGCAGCAGCTGCAACCAATGCGCGCACCGACCTCAACGGCGAGGCAGCGAGATACCTGCGCGTCACCAACGTGCTCAACCCGCGCTCACTGGCTTCATATCCAGAGCGGGTCAAGTCGAGCAGGTCAAACCCCTACCCACTGCCGCGCTCGTTCACCAAGCTTGCAACCGCCAACATGCCGGTTTTCCAGACGACGCCCTGCACTAGCGGCATCACCGCGGGGCTCTCGGCAAGCGCCGCTGCGGCGCTCGGTTCTGATTACGCTGCGCGCGTCAAGGGCTACGCCTTTAACACCAATAGTCCCGACGGGATCGGCGATCCTGCCAACGTCGCCGCTCCGGCCTGCCCGCTTCAGGGCCCGGTTTTTGGCAGCGGCTTCTACTTCCCGCGGGTCAACGCCGGCGTCACGACGCCGAAGCTCGTCCCCTGATCTGCTTCGCTTGTTCGGCGCGGAAACTATCGCGCGGCGGTAATTTGGACTGATGGTCACTCACCTGCTTGCGGCGGTAATGGGCTTTGCTGCGCGGCGGCCAGTCGCGGTTTCGCTGGCTGTCTCGGTGCTGGCCATCTTCGGGGCCTTCTTTGCGCTGAGACTGGAGCCAAGCGCAGAGACCGAGACGCTGGTTGGCAGCTCAACGCAGGGCTATGCGGCGACTGAGCTTCTGCATCAACGTTTCGGTGATGACGCCGTCTATGTGGTTGTGCGCGAACCCGCCGTGCGGATCGCGCTCGGAGAGGATCTTGGCCGCGTTTTCGGCCTTGAGGGCTGCCTCGCCGGCAACCCGAGCAAGCCCGATAACCCACCTGGCGGCGAACGAGGGCCATGTGGGCGATTGGCGGCGACGAAACCAGCGAAGGTTGTGTTTGGCCCGGGCACCTTCATCAACGAAGCGGTCGGTCAGATCAACGAGCAGCTGCGCAGTTTTGCCGCCGCGCAAAAAAGTGATAGCGCCGCCGCTGGGCGCAAGGCCTACCGCGCCGAGCTGGCGCAAAGCGCCGACCTCGCAGCGGCTGAGGCTGCCCGCGCGAAAGCTCGCCAGAACGTCGATGCGGCCTACTTTCAGCAGCTTGCAGCGTTGGCGCTGCGCTATGGCCTGACGAAGATCCCAGCGCTCAATGACCCCCAATTTCTAGCTCGCTTAATCTTCGATAGTTCGCGGCCAGCTGGCACGCCAAAGGCACGCTTCGCGACGATTTTCCCGAGCTCTCAGGGAGCGCTGATTCAGGTGCGCTTGCGCAGCGACCTCAGCGAAGCGGAGCGCAAAGAGGCGATCGTCAATATCCGCGCCGCGACCGCGATGAAGCAGTGGGCACTTTCCGACGGCAGCTACCAAGTGACCGGAGCGCCGGTGCTGATCGGCGAGCTGAGCGATTCAATCTCAAAATCGATCCTCATTCTGCTAATCGCCGCCGTGATTGTGATGGCGTTGGTGCTTGGAATTGTCTTTCGCTCGCGGCTCCGTCTGCTGCCGTTAGTGGTCGCTTTGACCTCGGTAGCATTGACCTTTGGCGTGATGGCGATTAGCGGGATCGGGCTGACGATGGCCTCGATCGCGATTGTTCCAATTTTGATCGGCCTGGCCGTCGATTACGCAATCCAGTTGCAGTCGCGTTTCGACGAGCACGGCCCGCCGCTCGCTGGCGCGGTCGCTGCCGTCTCTGCGCGCGGAGCACCGACAATTCTTGTCGCCGCTGCAGCCACAGTCACTGGTTTCCTGATCCTCGTGCTCTCACCGGTACCGATGATCCGCGACTTCGGCCTGCTACTGGTGGTTGGTATTGCACTGGCGTTGACCTGCGCTCTGACTCTCGGTGTGGCAGTCGGAGCGTTGCTTGAGCGGCGCAGTGCACCGCCGCCCCGCGCGATCGCCCGCTTTGGGGCAGCCTGGAACGACGCCGGCGACCTGATTACGGCGACCGCCGGTTGGCGCGCGCTCGCGACAGGCGGGGGAACCTTGACCGCCGCTGTACTGCGAATTACGACGGCGAAGCCGGGCCGGGTTTTGGCGGTCGCTGGCGCCTTCGCGCTGATTGGCTGGGCGCTCGACACGCAGGCCAAGGTTGAGTCCGATGTACAGAAGCTCGTTCCATCGTCGCTCCCGGCGCTGCGCGACCTTCAGCAACTGCAGAAGGTGAGCGGTGTCGGCGGAGAAGTTAACGTTGTAGTCGAGGCCCAGAACGCTTCCGATCCTGCCGTGGTTGCGTGGATGACCGACTACCAGTCGAGGGTCCTGAAGCGGCTCGACTACGACCCACAGCGCGGCTGTCGCGGCTCCGATCTTTGCCCCGCGTTCTCGCTGCCCGACCTTTTTACAACGCCCGATTCGGTCTCCTCTCAGCAGCGCGTCGACGCGCTGCTGGGAGCAGTTCCTCCTTATCTAACGCAGAACGTGATCGCACCCGACCGCAAGACAGCGACGCTGGCTTTTGGCCTCAGGTTGATGAGCCTTGACCGCCAGTTCGCTGTGCTGCGTTTGATGGAGAGCGAACTGAACCCGCCGCCGGGGGTTCGCGCACGGCTCGCGGGGCTGTCCGTTTTAACGGCGGCCGCCAACGACCGGCTGGCATCGCCGCTGCGGCGTGGTCTGTCTCTGCTGGCGAGCCTCTTTGCCGTCGGCTTGGTGCTGCTGCTCGCCTTGCGCAGCTGGCGCAGAGCGCTGATCCCGCTCGTGCCGATTGTGCTGGCCACGGGTTGGTCGGCGCTGATTTTGTTTGTCACGCGAATTCCGCTCAACCCACTTTCGGTCGTTCTGGGCACGCTGGTCGTTGCGATTGCAACCGAGTTCAGCGTGTTACTGAGCGAGCGTTATCGCCGCGAACGACGCGACGGGCGTGACCCAACCGAGGCGCTGCGAGCGACCTACGCGTCTACCGGAGCGGCGGTAGTCGCATCGGGAACAACGGCTATCGCTGGCTTCGCCGTACTCGTGCTCTCTGAGATTCGGATGCTGCGCGATTTTGGCCTTGTTACGGTGATTGACCTGGGCGTTGCACTGGTAGGGGTACTGATTGTTCTGCCAGCCGTGCTGATGCTGGCTGAGCGCGGCAATCTGCGCCGCCGCTTCGGCTGGATCGAACGCCAACTGCCGGCTCGAAGGTCGCCGTCATGAGCGGCCAAACTCCGATCGTGCCAACGCCACCGGCGCGCGCCAAGACGAGGCTTCCGGGCATCTTTCTTGTCGTCGCGCTAATTCTGCTCGTCGCTTACGTCACTTACAACACGGCGACCGGCGAGCGCGGTTCATCAACCGGCCCGGCGGCCGGAACGGCGATGATTCAGTTCGCCGCGCCACTGGTTGGCTCATCACTCCAGGGCGACGTCAACGTGGCTCAGCGCTCAGCAGCGAGCCCTACCGTGAAAGCTGCCTGCGACCTGCGCGGGCCGGCGATCCTCAACTCTTGCGACCTTGTCCGCGGCCAAGCGGCACTGCTGGTTTTTATCGATTCCAGCGAGGGGCGCTGCGCCCGCACGCTTGATCAGGTGATTCGTGTTGCGGCTGAGTATCCGAAGCTGCGCGTTGCCGCGATCGTGATCAGGGGCGAGCGCTCGCAGGCCCGAGCGCTGCTGGCCAGCCACGCCTGGCGGGTTCCGGTCGCCGAGGATCGCGACGGCGCGCTGGCCAACCTCTATGGAGTCGCGGTCTGCCCGCAGATCGTTTACCTGCGCTCCGGTGGCACCGTTGATGCCGTCAGCGTGGGCGAGGTCGGCGATCTCGAATTGAATCGTCGGCTGCGCGCGCTTGAAGGGTCGGATTGAGTTGAGCGACGAGGTCGAAGCTGAGTTTCCCGGGCTTCGAGCCGATTGGCTTGGCTGCGCATGCACCGATCATCGCTGCGATCGTGGCGTCGGAGAGCGACTTGCGCTCTTAGCTAGCCGTTTCAATGGCCGTCAGGCACTTGAGCTGCGCCAGCAGCAGGTGCCGGATGCCTACCGCAGCTTTTCGCGCCAAGTTGGGATCGATCCAGATCAGCAGCCAACGCCGATTGAGCAGGCATTGCTTGGGCGGCTGCTCCGCGGCGGCAATTTGCCGCAAGATCGGATTAGCGACGGGCTGCTGCTTGCGCTGCTGGAAACGTCGGTGCCCGTTATTGCCTTTGACGCAGCTTTGGTTTCGCCGCCGATCAAGATTCGCAGCGCCGGCCAAGATCAGGTTGTGGCAGGGGCTGTAGTCGAACCCGGCAGCTTGATTTTGGCCGATTCGCAGCAACCGCTGTGCCAGCTTTTCTCGCCACCACAGCCGCCGCTCGCGGCGGGAGGAGCGAGCGATCAACTGCTGCTGGTGGCGATCATTGTGCCGGACGTCAGCGCGCTTGCCGCTGATGAGGCTTTAACGATCGCTGCGGCGGCGATAAGCGGTGGTTAATTGCCGCGCTGCGAGCTAGACTCTGCATATGTCAGCTTTTCTTCTCGAGCACGGCGCCGGCAGCGATCTGCTGCCCCAGCTGGAGTCGGACCTTGGCCAGCGCGCAGCGCGCGGCACGATGCTCGCGCAAATAGCGCAACTTGACCGCTCGCTCAGCGCCGTAGCCTGCGAGGCCTTTCCAGACAGGCTCAATCTTCCGCAACTTCCAGCCCGCGCGCCGCGCCTTCAGAGCCTCGGTGAGCTTGAGCTGCTGCGTGATCATTTAATTGGCTCACTATGCCAAGCGCGCGAGGCGCTCGCAGCGCGTGAACTTGAACGCGACGCGGCCCGCGAGCTGCTGGAACAGATGCTGCTGAACCCGGCCAAACATCGCGGGGTGCGGATCTCGCAGCGCGAGCTGGGCGTTGGCGGCTGCGGCGTTTGGAGCGTGATGCCACGGCTCGGCCCGATGGGGCGACTGATGGGTTGGTGGCGCGTCAAGCTTTCGTCCGGCTGTCCCTTAGCCACCTAAAAATGGGAAGGCGAAGCCGCAAGCGCGGGCTCTCCGAAAGGCCGGCCGCCGGCAGAGAGGACAATGTGCTTGCGCGGCCGGACGCTGCTGCCCGCCGCCGAGCGCGGCTCGACGAGGCGCCAAAACCGCCCTGGGCGCCGGTTCCGTTGAACGAAATATGCATCTTTGTTGGCATGATTTTGGTTGCTGTAGCCCTGCTCGGCAGCTCTCAGCGCGCCCTGCTTATCGGCTTTGGGCTTGCCTTAATCTTGATCGCCACGATGGAGCTGTGCCTGCGCGAGCACTTAGCCGGCTACCGCTCACACTCGGTTTTGATCTCGGCCTGCACAGCCGTAATCTTGGGGCTGCCTTTGGTGCTGTTGACAAGCTTTTCAAAGGTCCTACTACTGGCCGCCGCTGGCGTAATATTTGGCGTTCTTTGGTGGCTTCTGCGTACTCTCTTCCGTAACCGATCAGGAGGAATGTCGTGGCGAGCATGAGTGACCCGCAGTTCCCGACGCCTTCTGAGGCGGCCGTGCCCGCGCCTACACAGCCGTTGCGAATTATCGGACTCCATCACGCGACGCTGATCTGTAGCGACTTGGAACGCACGACCGCGTTCTACCGTGACCAGTTGGGCTTGGCGCTGGTCGAGGAGGGAGTCAACGCTGACGATCCGGCGATGCGCCACTTTTGGTTCTCGAGCGACCCGCTGGCGAGCGGCTCAGAGCCTGCACTGCGCCTGACCTTCCTCGAGTACCCGGCGATGCAGCAAGCGACCGAAGGGGTCCTCGGTGTCCACCATCTGGCGCTGGCGGTCGGTTCAGCGGCTGAGGTGAAAGCTTGGCGCGATTATTTGCAGCAGCGCGAAATACCGACCACGGAGAGCTTCGATCGCGACGGGCTTTGCTCTGTCTATCTGCGCGACCCGGACGGTCAGATTATTGAGATTGTCGCTCCCGGCGACTGAAAACTCGCTCAGTCGCTTGGCAGGGCGGCGGCAAGCGCTTGGCGCTGACGCTCGGTCATAGAACCGATCGTCTTTTGCTCTGAAATCGAGATGCTTTGAAGCAGGCGGCGGCAGCGGGCGCGGCCCCAGCGGCGCTGGCTTGTGATCAGGTCGGAGATGGTCATCGATTGTGCTTCCCACGGCGACTCAGTTACGACCTCTGAGGCGAGCGTGTCGCCGGCAGCGATGCGGCGCTTTAATTCAGCTCGTGCCAACCGCACAGTATTGGCGCGCTCGAGCGCGCGGAGGTGCTGGGGTGCTTTT
>JBDNJF010000064.1:0-8501 GCA_041687955.1 Solirubrobacteraceae bacterium | reverse complement strand
TGGATTCTGATCTTCATCCTTTCCGACCTCTTCCGCGACCACGAGCTCTCTGGCTGGGCAAAGGCGATCTGGGTCTTGTTCCTTGTCTTTATTCCGTTCCTGACCGCGCTCGTCTACCTAATCGTCCGTGGCGGCGGTATGCGCGACCGTGCGATCGCAGCGCAAACCGAGGCTCAGCAGCAGATGGATTCGTACGTCCGCCAGACCGCGGGCGCGGGCTCAACTGCCGACGAGCTCGCAAAGCTCGCCGAGCTCCATAAAGCCGGCTCACTCAGTGACGCTGACTACCAGGCAGCGAAGGCCAAGGTTCTTGCCTAGCGGTTCGTTGGCGGGTGCTGTAGTCTGGTCCAATGGCTGAACAATTAGATAACGCACACAAGGCGGCAGAGGCGCGGCTGAAATCGCAGCGGGCGTTTTGGACCACGTTTGGCGGATTCGCCGTGCTTTGGATCGCCTGCACGATCATCTGGGCGCTTTCAGGCGGCGGTGGGTTCTGGCCAATCTGGGTGATTCTCGGCACCGGTGTCGCGACGCTTTTCCTCGGCTGGAGCGCATTTGGGCCGCGCAGCACCGGCCCGACTGAGGCTGAGGTCGACGAAGAAGCAAAGAAGTTCGAAAACTAGCCGCCCGCAGCACAGTTGCAGCTCGTCTGCCGCGATCGCAATGATTGCGCGATCGCTTCACCACTCGACAGACAAAATTTAAACCATTTCGCGGTCGCCCGCGTCGAACAGTTCAGCGACGGCGTGATCGCGATTGCGATCACGGTGATCGTGCTGGGCATCGCCGTACCGCTCGCGGGCAGCGCGGGGCTTGCCTCGCAGCTGTTAGAGCTCTGGCCCTCATACCTGGCTTACGTGATCAGCTTCCTGACGATCGGCGGCTTTTGGTTTAACCACCACACAATCTTCTTCTGCCTGCGAGCGATTAACCCGAGTGTGATGCGCGTCAACCTGCTGCTGCTGATGGCAATCGCCTTCCTGCCGTTCCCAACCGCAGTCATGGCGCAGGACTTGTCGCAGGCCGGCGGCGGCGCCGAGGTGGCGGTCGTCTTCTATGGCATCTCGCTGCTGCTTTGCCGGCTGCTGCTGACGTGGCTTTGGAACGTCTGCACGACCGACCACCTGATCCGCTCGGAGATCGACCGCGACGACCTAACCCGCCTGACGCGGCGGCTGAACCCAGGCTTCCTGCTTTACATCGGCGCCATCATCATCGGCGTTTTCTTTTCAGACCTCGGCGCATGGCTCTACCTGGCGATTGCGATCTACACGGTAATCACAACCCGCAGCGTCGACTTTGATGACCCGAACGATGAGCTGCTCTCCCCAAGCTAGAGCGGCCCGCTGGCCAGCGCCGCGGCGCTGTAGGTTTCCCCAATGAGCGTAGGCAGCGACTTCCGCGCCGCAGTTGAGGCGCATGACCTTGATGCGATGAGTGCTTGCCTGTCCAACGACGTTGAGTTCTTCAGCCCGGTCGCTTTCAAGCCATTCGTAACGAAGCCGGTCGTCACGGCGCTGCTCGGCTTCGTCAGCGAAACGTTCGAAGATTTCGTTTACGTTGATGAGATTGAGCAGGGCAATAGCTACATGCTGCGCTTTAGCGCGCGGGTGGGGGATAAGGCGATTGACGGGGTTGATCTGCTGGAACTCGATGACGAAGGATTGATCAACCGATTCTCCGTGATGATCCGCCCGCTTTCTGCTGCCCACGCGATGGCCGACGCGATGGCTGCGCGCTTTGAGGCTGCGGGTGGTAAGCCCGGCGGCTGAGCAGCTGAGCGGTACTGTTTTGCCTTCAAGATGAGCGAAGATTCGAGCGAAGAAGCAGCGCTGCGCGTGGCGATTATCGGCTCCGGGCCGTCAGGATTCTACGCCGCCGGGCAGCTGATCTCAGCGCTTGGCGATGAGGTCGAAGTTGACATGTACGACCGCCTGCCGACGCCGTTTGGCCTCGTGCGCGCTGGCGTTGCTCCCGACCACCCGAAGATCAAGTCGGTGACGCGCGTTTACGAGAAGGTCGCCGCCAGCCCCAATTTCCGCTTCTTTGGCAACGTTGAGTTCGGCACACATGTTCAGCGCCATGAGCTGGAAAGTCACTACAACGCGATCATCTACGCGGTTGGAACGCCCAGCGACCGCAGCGCCGGCGTCGGCGGCGAGCAGCTTGAAGGAAGCTGGGCAGCGAGCGACTTTGTCGGCTGGTACAACGGCCACCCCGATTACGAGCACTTGGAGTTCGATCTCTCCTGCGAGCGCGCGGTCGTCGTCGGCAACGGCAATGTCGCGATTGACATCGCACGGATGCTGGTTCTGCCGCGCGACGATTTGGCAGCAACCGACATCGCCGACCACGCGCTCGAGGCGCTTACCCAGAGCAAGGTCAAAGAGGTCGTGATTCTCGGTCGCCGCGGGCCAGGGCAGGCCGCCTTCACAAACCCTGAGCTGCGCGAACTCGGCGAGCTGAGCGAAGCGGACGTGGCGGTGGCGCCGGAGGGGCTTGACCTCTCTGACGCCGTGCTCGCGCCGGACGCCAGCATGACGGCCGCGAAGAACGTCGAGATTTTGCGCGATTACGCGGCCCGCGAGCCGCACGGTCACCAGAAGCGAATCGTGCTGCGCTTCCTTGCCTCGCCGGTTTCGATCAACGGCAGCGAGCGCGTTGAAAGCGTCACAGTTGCCCGCAACGAACTCGTGCCCGGTGCCGACGGCAAGCCGCTCGCGCAGATGACCGACGAGGTCGAAACGCTGGAAGCTGGCCTCGTCTTTAGCGCGATCGGCTACCGCGGCAAGCCGCTGCAAGACGTTCCGTTCGACGAGCAGTCAGGGCTAATTCCAAACGAATCCGGGCGCGTGCACCACGACGCAGACGTTCTGCCAGGCCACTACGTTGTCGGCTGGATTAAGCGCGGCCCAAGTGGCGTGATCGGCACAAACAAGAAGGACGCCAAGGAAACCGTTGACCACCTGATCGCCGATTACCGCGCGGGGCTACTGCCGGAGCCGACGGCGCCGCACGAAGGCGGTGCAGAGGCATTCGTGCTTGAGCGCCGACCGCAGCGCGTCAGCTACGACGAATGGCTCCACATCGACGAGGCCGAAAAGGTTCGCGGTGAGCCGCACGGGCGCCCGCGGATCAAGCTGACGCGCGTTGAAGAGATGCTTGAAGCGATCGAAGCTAAGCGCAATAACTAGCCGCCGTTAGCGCGCTACGAGCGAGCCGGCTGCGGCGACGCGGTTGGCGCGCCGCCCCTGTGGGCCGCAGTCGTTGCAGCCAGCTGGTAGCGTCGGCCGACGAGTGATGATCGATCAGTTTTGTCAAGGATGACCTCGGTTCGCGACGTAATCATCGCGATGACCACGGTCGTAAGTCCGGCTGCCAGGCCGAAGCTGTTGGCAGAGCTAACCCCGCTTGGCCTGAGGCTGGGAAGATGACACCGCGCCCGATCGTCCTCGTCCATGGCTCCAATCACGGCGGTTGGTGCTGGCAGCGCGTCGCGCCACTTCTTGGGGCCGCCGGCCACGTCGTCTTAACGCCAACCCTGACGGGGCTGGGTGATCGAGCCGATCAGCTGACACCGGCGGTTGGTTTATCAACGCACATCGCCGATGTGGTTGATCTGCTCGAGCAGCAAGATCTCAGCGACGTTCTCTTGGTTGGCCACAGTTACTCGGGCGCTGTGATTAGCGGCGTGGCAGAGCGCTGCGCCGGCCGGATCGCCCGCATGGTCTATCTAGACGCCTTCGTCCTGCGCGACGGTGAGGCGCTACTTGATATTGAGCCGCCTGCTTCGCGTCAAGCGTTTCTTGAGATTGCGCGCGAGCAGGGCGACGGTTGGCGGCTGCCTGCGCAGAAAGATTGGCTAGACCGTTGGGGCCTCACCGACCCGGACGATCGACGGTGGGTTTGGGAGCAGCTGACGGACATGCCGCTGCTCGCATCGACCGAGCCAGCAGCGCTTGCGGCCGACGCCGCCCGCTCGCTGCCACGCAGCTTCCTCCGCCTTTCTGACCCGCAGAACCCTGGCCTGCTGCCGTCGATCGAGCGGGCGCGTGATGAAGGCTGCGAGATGCTGGAGATAAAGACCGGGCACGACGCGATGGTTAGCGCCCCGGCCGAGCTCGCCGAGCTGCTCGAGCAGCTAGCGGCTCGGGCCTAGTAGCGGCCTGCTGGCGGCCAGCTAGAAGGAGGTTTGCGGCGCTGCGCCGATTTGCCCCATCAATCTCAGCAGGTCGAGGACGCCGCAATACTCGGTGATCACGCCGCCGCGCAGCGTGAGGATCGCGGTTGACTCGAAGTCGACTGTCCGGCCGGTCGGTTCGATTTTCTCGAAAACACCTAGGTGAGTTCCAGTCCAGCGGCGATGGATAGCAACCCGGTCGCCCGCAGCAACGGTCTCGATGACGTCTGTTTGCAGGTCGGGGAAGGCGCTCAGAAAAGCCTCGTAAACGCGCCTCTGGCCGGCCCGTCCGCGCTCGATTCCATTGTGCACAAAGTCCTCACTGACCAGCTCGTCGATCGCGTCAAGCCGCCGGTCATTAATCACTTCCGCATAGAAGCGCTTTACTACTTGCTCGTTCTCTTTAGCTGTCATCTGGCGATCGTACGGGTAGCGGGTGCTGCGGCAAGGTAGGCTCGCCAGATGGCGTTGGGGAATCAACTCGGAACGCTGCGGCGAGCCGCCCGCTTGGCTGCCACGTGCGCGCTCCTCGCTACTGCTTTGCTGGCGCTGTCGGCGCCGTCCGCTGGGGCTGCGATTGAGCCCGGGGGCCGCGTCGTTCGATCACTCAACCACGTGACGACGGTCGTCAGCCCGGCCGCGGGACCAAAGCTCTTCGCGAAGTTAACTTCGCTCGGCCTGAAAGTAATTTGGCCATACGAGAGCTATGGCAGCTACAGCACTGGCGGCGTTGCGCTCGGCGTCGTCAACCTTGAGGTGATCGGTGCGGCTCCGGCAGTTCTCCCGTTCCCACGCTTCATCACTTTCGTGCCGGAGAGCGACACCGGCCTGGCAGCCGAGCTCGGGCGCCGTCGCGTGGCGGCGGGCGCTCAGGAGCCAACGCCGCCACCGTCATCGGGGATGCCGGCTGTCTTCACAATCACGCCACTGACCGACCTGCAGAATTATCCCAGTTTTCTGATGCAGCTCTCCTACTACGCAGATCCGACCTTTGACGCTCGAAACCCGCCGCGAGCGGCGAGCGGTAATAAGCCCGGGATCTACCACGTAAACCGGGCGCGGATCACAGTCAGCCGCAAGCTGCGCGGCCAGCTGGAGCGCCTGATGGCTCCGATCGCGCTCGGCCCGTACATGAAGTTTGGCGCCTCATCGGGGGGCATGCTGGGCGTCAGGACCGGCCGCTCGCTGGCGCTAACTGATGTCGTCGTCAGCGTCCGCAACGTGAAGCTCGCCGTCGCGGCCTTCCGTGCCGCTGGCTTCACGGTTCGTGGCACGGTAGTTAGCGTCGGCAACCTGCCGCTGCGGCTCGTTCCGCTCTATCGCAGCGCTTACACCGGCCGCGCGAAGACCGCTGGGCCGGGGTCATAGCAGCGTGGCAGGTAGTCTGCGACTTAGAAAGCTAACTAGCTGACATTCGCTGCAATGCAGCTTTCAGCAAAACCGGCTCTATTCCTGAGCGGATAACATTGCGCTAAATATTGGGTGGCGGTTGCTGAGCGCCACGACTAGCGTTAAGGGGATATTTGATGGATCTTGAAAAGGATGTTGTTCGAAAAGACTTTCCGTTGTCCCGGCGTGGATACGACACGGCGGCGGTCGACGCTTACTTGGCGCGGCTTTCTGAGCGCCTTCAAGAGACCGCGTCTATGGGCGAGGCGCCTCTCGCCAAGTCGGTCAGTGAGCAGGTCGCTGGGATCGTCGGCGCGGCCGAGAAGACGGCTGCTGAGATGCACCGCACGGCTGACGAGGACACCTCGCGCCTGCTCGCTCAGGCAGCAGTTGACTCGCGCGCGCACGTCCAGCGCGTAGAGGACGCCTCGAAGACGATGCTCTCCGAGATAGCGGCGATCCGTGAGCGCTCTCAGGACCTTTTAGCCGAGCTGGAGTCAAGTAGCCGGCAGCTTTCAGACTCAGTTAACAATCTTCGCGAGGACGTCTCGACCTTCCGCGGCCAAGCAGCAGAGGACGCCCGCCCGACCAGCAGCAACGGACCCTCGACCGAAGGCGGGACGGTCGCTAAGTGGGAGGATCAAGAGGCTCCCGAGCAGAAGCTTCCGCTCAAGCCTGCGCAGCTAAGGGGTAAAAAGGACGGCGTCTCATGATCGACGACAGCGAAGAGCCCTTTGCTGGCGAGAAAAACGTGAGGGTGATCGGCCCGCTCGACCATGATCGTCCCGCGGGAGCCGCGCAGCGCCGCAAGCGAACGCCGGAGAAGCCAGCCACGCCGAAGGATCCGTTCACCCAGCTCGACGACATCGTCGCTGAGGCAGAAGAGGGAGCGCAAGCGGTGGCTCAAACAGCTCGCGTTGACGCTGACGATCGCATCGCCGAAGCGGAGCGCGTAGCTGAAATGCGGATTCGCGCCGCTGAGAACGAGGCAGTCGAGATCATCCGCAAGGCTCAGGCGCGAGCGGACTTTGAAAACGACCAGCTCGATGCCCGTGTCGCACGTGCGATCGAAGAGGCGGCCGCTGCCGGGGAGCTCGAAGCCCGCAAACGGGCAGCATCACTCGAGGGTGAAGCTGCTGTGCGGGCCGAGACCGACATCGCTAGGGGCCGGCAAGAGGCGAAGAACCTCGTAGACAAGGCTGAGGTTCAAGCGCGAACACTCCTCACCGAGGCTGAGGCTCAAGCGCGAACGCTAGTCACCGAGGCTCGCGGCGTGAGCAGTGAAGCGAAGGCGCTCGCGGAGGACACAATGAACGACCTTGACGCTGTCGCAGGGTCGCTCACGACCAACGCCGAGCGCGTATTCAACTCGCTTAGCGACCTCTTCACTGAGATCCAGCTGCGCCTAGACGATCTTGGCGTCGACAAGTCTCCTACTGGACAGCGCTCCAGCAGCGAGCCCGACGCGTCGCTTCCGGACTTCCTCACTGAGAAGCGCGAGCGCGGCTCAAGCTAAGGTCTGCGTCAGAGACATCGCTTGACGCCATGTCAAGTTCTCTGACATTCTTCGTCAACACCGACCGAAGGCAGTGCTGATGAGCCCTGACGCAGAGACGCCGATCACTGAGATTCTTGCCTACACCGACGAGTCCTGGCAGGAAGGCCCACCGAACGCGATTTTCAAAAGGATGCGCAGCGAATGCCCGGTTCACTGGTCGCCCGAGATGCCGGACTTCCCGGGCGAGGCTGGCTACTGGTCGGTCACTAGCTTCGACGATGTTCATACCGTTAGCCGCGACTGGCAGACCTATTCGTCTGAAATCGGTGGGTTCACTGCGGTAACCGATGCGGTGCTGCCGCTGGAGCTGAGCCAAGCGATGTTCATCGGCATGGACCCGCCTAAACACGATCGCCTGAAAGCGCTTTTTCAGCGTGGCTTCACGCCAAGGCGGATCGCTGAGCATGGTGATGAAATCCGTGGGATCACGCTCGACGTTCTCGGCCGGCTCGATGGGATGGATCAGTGCGACCTCGTTGACGCGGTCGCCCAGCCGGTTGTCTCGCGCGTGATCTGCCGCTTCATGGGGCTACCAGCTGAGGACGATTCGATGTGGGCCGAGCTGATGAACAGCGTCGTTGCGGCCGGTGACGAGGTGCTTAACCCCGACGGGCCGGAGGTTGTCCAAGAGAAGATTCTGCCGGAGATCTTCGAGCGCTGCCATGAGCTGATTGAGGACCGCCGTGCCAATCCGACTGAAGACCTGACGAGCGTTCTAGTTCACGGCGAGGTTGACGGCGAGAAGCTCGAAGAGCACGAGATCGTGATGGGTTTCTTACTGCTGATGGCGGCCGGCAACGACTCAACAAAGGCGACCTACTGCAGCGCGATGCGGGCAATTCTTGAAGACGACGAGCAGCGCCAGCTGCTACTCGATGATCCAACGCTGGTGCCGCAAGCGGTCGAGGAGGCGCTGCGAATGTTCCCTGCCTTCGCGCACTTCCGCCGCACCGCCACGAAGGACACGGTGCTCAGCGGCCAGCAGATCAAGAAGGGCGACAAGGTTGTGATGTGGTACGCAAGCTCGAACCGCGATGAGTCGGTCTTCGACGACGCCGACCGCTTCGACCTGCGCCGCAGCCCCAACGACCATCAGGCCTTTGGCGCTGGTGGCCGCCACTTCTGCCTCGGCACGGCGCTAGCGCGCCTAGAGCTGACAACGCTGATCGAAGAGTCGCTGCGCTACTACCCGCAGATGGAGATTGAGGGCGAGCCGAAGTTCGTCGTCTCCGGCTTTGTCAACCAGCTGCGCACGCTGCCAGTGCGGCTGGGCCCGCGGGCCGTCTGACGGGTGGTGCCAGCGGCGGGAGTCAAAATCCCCGTAGTTGCCCAAGCCGGAGAGGGGATTCGAACCCCTGACCCCCTGTTTACAAG
>JBDNJF010000063.1:0-25643 GCA_041687955.1 Solirubrobacteraceae bacterium | reverse complement strand
CGGCGATGATCGCGATTACTGTCGAATAGAGGATGTTGCGCGGATGAGCCTGCTCGGAGAGCGGAAATCCAACGATGATGAAGATCGTTGGTCCAATTGAAGGCACGACGAAGGGCTCGCTTGCTAAAACCGCAAAGGCGCAGAGCATCGCCGTCAGCAGAGTGGCCATCCCGATGATGTAGCTCGAACCAGAGCGGTAGGGGACGCTGAGGTCGTTGATCTTCGAGCGCCGCGGCAGCATGTCGGAAATGTTCGAAGGGCGCAGGCGCATGGTTTGGCCAAGACTAGCCCGGCTAGGGTCTCGTCCGTGGTTACCCCTCCAAGCTCAGAAGACGATGCAGCTGCCACGATCATCGTCGAGCAATTAGAGCGCGTGTACCCTGGCGGGCTGCGCGCCGTTGACGGCGTAGATCTCGCGGTGGCGGCTGGAGAGATCTACGGTTTTCTAGGGCCTAACGGTGCAGGGAAGTCAACGACGGTGAGAATCTTGACGACGCTTCTGCGCCCCACCGGCGGCCGCGCACAGGTCGCTGGCTACGACGTCGTAAAGCAGGCCTCGCAGGTGCGCCGCTCGATCGGCGTAGCGCTCCAAGAAGCGGCGCTCGACCCTTTGATGAGCGGCCGTGAGCTGCTCCAGCTCCAAGGCGCGCTGCATGGGCTTCGGCGTGGAGAGTCGAAGCGGCGCGCCGAGGAACTACTCGAGCGGGTTGATCTCGTGGCCGCGGCCGACCGCCTGCTGAACACCTACTCGGGCGGCATGCGTCGCCGGCTCGACTTAGCGATGGCGCTCGTCCATCGACCGAGCGTTCTCTTCCTTGACGAGCCAACGACGGGCCTCGATCCAGTCAGCCGCTCGTCACTCTGGACCGAGCTGCGCAACCTTAATAACGAAGGCACGACGATCTTTCTCACAACGCAGTACCTCGAGGAGGCTGAGCAGCTCGCAGACCGTGTGGGAATCATCGATCACGGCCGCATCGTCGCTGAAGGAACCCCAGAGGAGCTCGGTCGGCTTGTCGGTGAGCCAGGCCTCTACGTGAAACTGCTCGACGAATCCCAGAGTGAACGAGCGCGCGAGCTGCTTGCCGTCCACGGCGCCGTAAGCGACCGAACTGCCGGTGGGCTAACCATTCGTACCGCGCTCGGCGCGCAAGCGATCGCACCGATCGTTCGCACGCTCGATGAAGCGCGGATTGAAGTTGACGCCGTCGAGGTCGAAAATCCGACGCTTGATGATGTTTTCATCGCTGTTACCGGTCACCGCGCAGACGCCGATGTGGCGGAGCCGTCGCCTTGAGTAGTTTTGCGCTAGAACGCGACGTTGCAACGCAGTCGCGCGTCATTGTGGCGCTGGCCAAGCGGGCGCTGCGAGTTCAACTGCGCCGCGCACAGTTCCTGCTCCCGTCGTTCCTGCTGCCGCTGCTCCTGCTCGCCGTGATTGCAAGTGGTACGTCGGCCGCTCAGCAGCTTCCTGGTTTCCCTTCGACCGGCTCCTACGTGGGCTTTGTTGTTCCCGGGACAATTATGCAAGGCACGCTGCTGGCGGGGCTGATGGCTGGGATCGCGATCGCTGGTGACATCGAAGGCGGCTTCTTCGACCGGCTGCTTTCAGCGCCCGTTAATCGAGCGAGCATTGTCCTTGGTCGCGTGCTCGGCACTGCTCTGATAGGCGTTGCGCAGGCAATCCTCTTCCTCTCAGTTGCGCTGCTTCTGGGCGCCGACTTCAGTGGCGGCGTTATCGGCGTCGCGCTAACGATTTTGCTCGCGGCGCTCAGCGCGGCGGCCGCCGCCGGTCTTGGCGCGACTATCGCACTACGCACGGGGTCACTCTCGTTGATGCAGAACCTCTTTCCGTTTGTTTTCGTGCTTCTTTTCACCGCGCCAGCTTTCTTTCCGCGCGCACTACTGAACCCCGTGTTAGAGACGATCTCGGTCGTTAACCCGCTCAGCTACGTCGTAGAGGGGATGCGCGGCGCTCTCTTTGAAAACGCAGCGCTGGGAAGCGTTTGGGGCGGTTTTGTGGCCGGTGCTGGTTCTGTCGTGCTGACCTGCCTTCTTGCAGTTTGGGCGATGCGGTCGAGGGTGCAATCGTGAGCACTAGGGGCCTGGCCTACAGCGGCGGTGTGGGCTTCGCGCTCTGGCGCCGATCACTGCTCGAACTAACGCGCGTTCGCGGCGGACTCCTACCAACGACGGTCGCTCCCCTAATTTTCTTGCTCGGCAGTCTTGGGCAGTTCGGACGGCTCGACCAACTGGTCGGCTTCCCTACCACCTCTTACGTTGCTTGGCTCGTGCCGCTCTCCTGCCTTCAGGCCGCAGGGTTTGCGGGCGGTGCAACTGGCGCCAATCTGGCGCGCGACATCGAAGCCGGGTGGTTCGACCGTTTGCTCAGCTCGCCGGCGCCGCGGCCGCTACTGATTGTTGGCCCGGTGATGGCGGCGATGACGCGCTGCCTCGTGCCGGTGACGGTGATTTTGATCGCTGGCTTAATTCTCGGGCCAGGCCTGAGCGGCGGCGCTTACGGCCTGTTAATGCTCTACCTTGCAGCTGTTTCTTTCAGCGTCATTGCGGCGCTCTGGGGCATCACGCTGGCGCTCAGGGCGCGCAGCCAGCAGGTTGGGCCGCTGATTCAAAACGGCGTATTCATTGCTGTCTTTCTCTCGACCGCATATACGCCGCTGCCTTTTCTTAAAGGCTGGCTAGCTATCGCCGCGCCCTACAACCCGGTCACTTACGTGCTCCAGATGGGTCGTCAGGCGACCGTCTCAGGGATTGAGCCAAGCTGGGCGCATACGTGGCCGGGGCTATTGGCACTCGCGGCAATGATGCTTTTCTTTGGGTTGCTCGCGCTGCGCCAGTTGCGGCGCGTAGATCTGTAGCCCGCCACGGAAGTAGGGTTGGCGGGTGGAGCAGAGCCCAGCAACGCTGCTGACCGCAGTGCCGAACGTCTCCAACGGAGATGACGCTGCCGGCTTGGCGGCGGTCGCTGCGGCGTTTCAGCAGAGCGCCAAGGCTGTGCTGCTCGCTGAGCCACACAGTGACCCCGACCACGGACGCTCTGTTTTCACGCTCGCTGGTGAGCCAGGGCAGCTGGCGGCGGCGCTCGTTGACGGCGCGCGCGAAGCACTCGCTCGCTTTGATCTCAGTGCCCACAGCGGCGCGCACCCGAACGTTGGAGTTGTTGACGTAGTTCCCGTTGTACATCTCGACGAGGCGCGGCGCGAGGCCGCGCTCGCGGAAGCGCTCGTGGCAGCCGAACTGCTCGCCAGCCAGCTTGAGCTGCCGATCTTTCTGTACGGAGAGCTCGGCGCCGGTCGCTCGCGAGCGGCGCTGCGGCGCGGCGGCATCGACGAGCTGACGGCGAGGGTTGCCGCCGGTGATCTCCGGCCCGACTTTGGCCCGACCGAGATTGACCCCAGGAAGGGCGTCACGTTGGTTGCGGCGCGCGCGCCGCTCATTGCCTTCAACCTTGAGCTCGCGCCGCCAGCGACGCTCGCCGACGCGCAAGCGATCGCCGCCGAGATTCGCGAGCGAGGGAGCCACGGACTTCCGGGGCTGCGGGCGATCGGGCTTGAACTTCCAGCGAGGGGTGGAGTGGCGCAGGTTTCGATGAACATCGAGGACTATCGGGCGCTCAGCTTGGCTGAAGTGGTCACCGCCGTCAGCGAGCGCGCTGCGGTGAGCGAAGCGGAGCTTGTCGGGCTGGCGCCTCGGGCTGCGTTCGAAGGCTGGCCGGAGCAGCTCGCCTGCCGCAACAAGGCGACGCTTGAAGACGCTCTAGGCTTCTAGCGACATGGCCGGAGCAAAGAAGAAGCGAAGCTCAAAGCACCGTGGCAACGCTGCCGGTGTGATCGAGACGCGCGGCCGCACCGGCCGCCCGCTCAGCGATCGGGAGCAGAGTAAGAACAAAGCGGCGAGTTCGTCAAAGGCGTCCGCTCCACGCGGCGCCGGTGGGCGGGCGACGCGCGAGCCAAGTTGGCGCAGCGCAGCCACGCGCTCAGTTGTTGCCGTCGTCATTTTCATAGCCGTTCTTTCGCTGCTGCTGAAAGTCCCGATCAACGAAACCTTGCCGGTCGCTGGCTTGATGCTCGTTTTCTACGTTCCGCTCAGTTACTACACCGATCGCTACCTCTACCGCCGCCGCCTTGCCAAGGCCGCCGCGGCGCGCAAGGCGAAGCACTGAGCGGATGGAGGTTCAGGTTCTAACCGTCGGACCGGTGCAAGAGAACTGTTATCTGCTGCGCAGCGGCCCTGAGTCGAAGCAGGCTCTGCTGGTCGATCCCGGCGAGGAAGCGCCGAGGATTCTTGAAGCGATCGAGGCGCTTGGCGTCGAGCTCGAAGCAATTTTGCTCACGCACACGCACTTTGATCACATCGGCGCGGTCGCGCCGATTGCCCGCGTTACCGGCGCGCCGGTCTACTGCCCGGAGCTTGAAGGCCACGTACTCGCCGACATCATGACTTACGTCCCTTACGAAGGGATCGGGCCTTTTGAATCTTGGCAGGCGGAAGAGTTTGTTGGCGGCGGCGAGCGACTTGAGCTTGCTGGCTTTGAGATTGAGGTCTTCTTCACTCCTGGCCACAGCCCCGGCCACGTGACCTACGCCTTCTGTGACCCCGATGACGCCGACGGCGGCTATGTCATCGCCAGCGGCGACGTGCTTTTCCAAGGTTCGATCGGTCGCACCGACCTTCCGGGCGCCGATCACGCTGAGCTAATGCGCTCGCTGGCGATGCTCGCCGATTCATTCGCCGACGAGACGACCGTGCTGCCCGGCCACATGGGGATCACGACGATCGGCCAAGAACGCGCGACCAACCCGTTCATGCAAGACCTGCCGAGTGCTTCGTGAGCGAGTCGCTGCAAGCGCCACGCGGCACCTTCGACATCCTCCCCGAGCAGGCACCTCTGCGCTTAGCGGTTGAGAACGTCACCCGTTCAGTGCTCGAGAGCGCCGGTTACCAGAGAATCGAAACACCAACCTTCGAGCCGACCGAACTATTTACGCGAAGCGTTGGTGAAGCCACCGACATCGTCCAAAAAGAGATGTACAGCTTCGTTGACGGCGGCGAGCGCTCGCTGACGCTGCGGCCCGAGGTAACCGCGCCGATTGTCCGTGCCTACCTCCAGCACGGTATGCACAAGCTGCCCCAGCCTGTGAAGCTTTGGTATCTCTCGAGCTGCTTTCGTTACGAGCGCGCGCAGAAGGGCCGCTATCGCCAGTTTTGGCAGATTGGCGCTGAGGCGATCGGCTCCGATGATCCAGCAGTGGACGCTGAGTCGATCACATTGCTCGCTGAAATCCTCGAGCAGCTCGGCGTCCAAGGGCTCCAGTTAAGAATCGCAAGCCTTGGCGGCGCGGCGGCGCGAGAGCGCTACCGCGAACTGCTGAAAACGCACCTGCGTGCAAATGAGGATCAGCTTGCTGACGACGTGAAGGCACGGATCGAACTGAACCCAATGCGCGCGTTCGATTCAGCCGACGAATCAACCCGAGCGGTGATGGCGACCGCGCCGCTGCTGTTAGACCACCTCGACAAAGAAGACTTAGATCATTTTGCAGAGGTTCGCTCGCTGCTTGACGCGGTCGAGCTGGCCTACGTCATTGACCCAACTTTGGTCCGTGGGCTTGATTACTACGCGCGCACCGTCTTCGAGTTCAGCTCCGAAGCGCTCGGTGCCCAGAGTGGCGTCGGCGGGGGTGGGCGCTACGACGGCCTCGCCGAGCAGCTCGAAGGCCCGCCGACGCCAGCTTGCGGCTGGGCGGCCGGGGTGGAGCGGATCCTGCTGGCCGCCGAGGGTTTACCTGCACCAGAGCCCGTCACCGTCCTATTCGTAGCTCTTGCCGATGCGGACGCGGCCACGCGGCGGGCGGCGTTCGCGCTTAGCGTTGCGGCTAGACGAGCTGGCGTTCCCAGCCAGATCGAATTAGCTGGCCGCTCAATCAAGGGTCAGTTTAAGCACGCCGACAGGCTAGGAACGCGCTTCGTCGCCGTCGTTTCAGGCGAGGCGATCGAACTGAAAGACTTTGAGAGCGGCGACACAATCGCCTTTGAGAACGGTGACGCAGCGCTGGCGGCTGTTTTGAGGGGACGGGGAATCTCTTGATCGAATCGCCGCAACCGAACCAGTATCGCGATAGCTGGTGCGGCGAACTGGGGGCCGGCGAGGTCGGTCAGCAGGCCCGCGTGGCCGGCTGGGTTCACCGCCGCCGGGACCACGGCGGTTTGATCTTCATCGATCTGCGCGACCGCTCGGGAATTCTTCAAATTGTTTTTCACCCCGAGCGCGGCGCTGAACTTTTTGCGCTCGCTGAGCAGCTTCGCCCCGAGCACGTAGTTAGCGTAAGCGGAGAGCTGCTGGCGCGTAGCGCCGAAAACGTGAACCCCGAAATGGCGACCGGAGAAGTTGAGCTCGCGGTCGCGGAGGGGAGGTCGTTGGCGTCGAGTCACACACCGCCTTTCGCAATCGACGAGGACGGTCCGGTCGACGAGACAACGCGCCTTCGTTACCGCTGGCTCGACCTTCGTCGCGCTGGCATGCAGCAGACGATGATTACGAGGGCACTGGTGACCCAGACGCTACGGGAGCAACTCGTGGCGCGCGATTTCTTAGAAATTGAAACTCCGATCTTGACAAAGTCGACACCCGAGGGCGCGCGCGACTTTCTCGTTCCCAGCCGGATGAATCCTGGTAATTGGTACGCGCTTCCGCAGTCGCCCCAGCTCTTTAAGCAGCTACTGATGATGGCTGGCTACGAGCGTTATTTTCAGATTGCCCGCTGCTTTCGTGATGAGGACCTCCGCGCCGATCGCCAGCCGGAGTTCACACAGCTCGATGTCGAGATGGCCTTCGTTGACGAGGATCAAGTGATCGAAGTCAGCGAGGCCGCTATTGGGGCGGTCTTCACAGCAACCGACTTTGCGCTCCCGCCAGCGCCGTGGCCGCGGATCGGCTACGACGAAGCGATGCTTCGCTACGGAAGTGACCGCCCAGACCTGCGCTTTGGTCTTGAGATCAAAGACGTAAGCGAGCAGCTACGTGGCTCGGAGTTCAAGGTCTTTGAATCGGTACTAGCCGGCGGCGGCACGGTGCGAGCGGTAAACGCCGGCGCGCGCGAAATGTCACGGTCGCAGCTAGAAAGCCTGAATCAGGTAGTCCAAGTTCATGGCGCCAGCGCCGTCGCCCCAATCGTCGTCGGCGACGGTGGCTGGACCGGCAACTTGGCAAAGTTTTTTAGCGCTGAACAGATATCTGCTGTTAACGAGCAGCTCGAGGCGAGCGACGGCGACCTGCTCTGCTTTGTCGCCGACAGCCCATCGGTTGCTCCGGTCGCAATCGGAGCGCTACGACTTGAGCTGGCCGCTCGCTTCGACTTAATTCCAGAGGATCAACATTCGGCCTGCTGGGTCGTTGACTTTCCAATGTTTGAAACCGACGAGCAGAGCGGCGGGCTGACCGCGCTCCACCACCCGTTCACGGCGCCCGAGGGCGACCTTGACGACCCAACCGCGCTGCGCTCGCGGGCCTACGACCTCGTGGTTGACGGCAACGAGCTCGGTGGGGGCTCGATCCGCATTAACACGCCTGAAGTACAAAGCCGCGTCTTTGAGGCAATCGGCCTTGACGACGCTGAGGCAAAAGCGCGCTTTGGTTTTCTACTTGAGGCACTTGAGTACGGCGCGCCGCCACATGGTGGAATTGCATTTGGCCTAGACCGAATCGTGGCATTGGTATGCGGCCGCGATTCAATCCGCGATGTGATCGCCTTTCCGAAGACGGCTAGCGGCGCCGATCCGCTCACCGGCGCACCGGCGCCCGCGGACGCGCGCCAGCTGAGGGATCTTGGAATCAAGGCGCAGACGCCCACTCCCGCGGCTGAATAGGCCCTCGGGCGCCTAGACTGAGCCTTCGATGGCTGACGAGCGTTTTGAGGATCATCTGCGCCGCCCGCGCGGGCAGGGCGACGTGCCGCAAGGCGCGCACTGCGGCGTGGCCGGAGGCGCCGCTTGCGGCGATCTAGTACGGATCGCGATCCGCGTCGAAGGCGACCGCGTTGTCGAAGCAACTTTTGCCGCTTCAGGCTGCGGCGCAGCGAGCGCGGCCGCGAGCGCGGCAGTGGAATTGGCGGCAGGCGCGCCCGTGCTATCGGCCGCAAAGATAGGAACTGGCGCCGTTGCCGACGAGCTCGGGGGGCTAAGCGCCGGAAAGATTCACGCCGCCGAGCTCGCCGCCGATGCGCTCGCGCGGGCACTTGGCGGCGCCGTCGCTGCCGACGCGCTGATCTCACCGGCACCGGGCCGCGTCCTGATCGCGATGAGCGGCGGCGTTGATAGCGCCGTCGCAGCCCATATCTGCTCTGAGCGCTCGGAGCAGCCAGCAGTCGCGGTGACGCTCGAGCTTTGGCGCGACGAGCAGAATGATGCTGAAGAAAGTTGCTGCTCTGCGAAAGCGGTTCAGCGCGCTCGCTCGCTCGCCCACAGCCTCGGCCTAGCGCACCTTACGCTCGACCTTCGTGAAGCGTTTAGGGCCGGTGTCGTAGAGCCATGGGTAGCAGGCCACGCCAACGGTAAAACACCGAATCCTTGCGTGCGCTGCAATGGGGCAGTCCGGTTAGACGCAATGCTTGATCTGGCGACGCGGCTAGGAGCAGGTCAACTAGCAACAGGCCACTACGCGCGGGTTGGCGACGACGGGTTGCTGCGCGCCGCCGCCGACCCTGCGAAGGATCAGTCCTACATGCTCGCGGCCTTGGCACCTGAGTCCGTCGCCCGGATGCTCTTTCCACTCGGTGAAATGACGAAGCCCGAGGTTCGCCAGCTGGCCGCCGACGCTGGCCTTTCGGTGGCACAAACACCGGATTCGCAAGATCTTTGCTTCCTCGCCGGCACCACCAGCGAGGCCTTTCTTGCGCGCCACGGCGGAATTAGCGACCGCCCCGGAGCAATCATCAACCTCGATGGGGCCACGGTGGGAAGCCACAACGGCGCCCACCGCTTCACTGTTGGTCAGCGCCGTGGGCTCGAAATCGGTGGAGTCGCCGAACCGTTCTACGTCGCAGCGACCGATGCGCAGGCGAACACGGTGACCGTCGGAACGCGCGACCAGCTCCATCGCAGCGTCGTCGAGCTGACTGACGTAACGCTCTATCGGCCGGCCGAGACTGTTGACCAGGCGAGGCTTCGCTCGCACGCGCCGGCGCTTGAATGTCGGCTCAACGGCGAGCTGCTCGAGCTAAAGAAGAGTGCCTGGGCTCCTGCTCCGGGGCAGACCGCCGTGCTGCTCAGCGGCGATCGCGTGGTCGGATGCGCCACAATCGCTTGATGTCGGCTCGCAGCTCCGATCAACTCCGTTCGACCTTCCTTGAGTTTTTCGAGGCCAATGGTCACTCGCTGCGGCCTTCTGGGTCGCTCGTCCCAGCTTCGTTTGATCCGTCGGTGTTGCTCACAACTGCCGGCATGCACCCCTTGAAGGAGTACTTCATGGGGCTTGAGCAGCCGCCGGCGTCGCGCCTGACGAGCTGCCAGAAATGCTTCCGCACAACCGACATTGAAAACGTCGGCAACACAGCGCGCCACCTCACTTTCTTTGAAATGCTCGGCAATTTCTCGCTTGGGGACTATTTCAAGGATGGCGCGATCGAGCTGGCGTGGAAGCTTTCGCTCGAAGGCTTCGGCTTCGACCCCGAAAAGATTTGGATCACCGTGTTTGAGGGCGACAAAGAGCTCGGTCTGGGCGCCGACGAAGAGGCGATCGGCGCGTGGGAGGCGGTTGGCGTAGCGCGCGAGCGAATCGTCCTCTGTCCGCGCTCAGAGAATTTCTGGCAGGCAGGCCCGACAGGCCCCTGCGGGCCGTGCAGCGAGCTTTACCTCGACCGCGGCGAGCAGTTTGGCCGCGCCGGCGATCTGCCCGGCGGCGAAAACGACCGTTTCCTTGAGTACTGGAACCTAGTCTTCATGGAGTTTGATCAGAGCGCTGGAGGCGCACTGACGCCACTGCCAACGAAAAACATTGACACCGGCGCCGGGCTCAACCGGCTAGCCCTGATTGAGCAGAACGTTGAAAGCGTCTTCGAGACCGATCAGTTTGCCGGACTGATGGCGCTCGGACGCGAACTCAGTGGCGCTGACGCCGACGTTCGCGCGCTGCGAATTCTTGCCGACCACTCGCGAGCAATGACCTTTCTGATCGCCGATGGAATTGTTCCGTCGAATGAGGATCGTGGCTACATCCTGCGCCGCGTGATGCGCCGCGCGATTGTGCAAGGCCAGCGGATCGGCATTGAAGGGCACTTCCTTCCCGACTTCGCCGAACAGGTAATTGACGTGATGGGCGCTGCCTACCCAGAGCTAGTTGAGCGCCGTGAGACGATTCTTGAATGGGTCCGCGGGGAAGAGGAAAGCTTTGGCCGCACGCTCGTTCAGGGCAGTGGGCTGCTCGAAGAGCTGCTGTCGGCCGGTGCGCTCAGCGGCGACGACGCCTTCCGGCTCCACGACACGTTCGGCTTTCCGATCGAACTAACGCGCGAGCTAGCGCAGGAGCGCGGCGTGCCGTTTGAAGAAGAAGAACAGTTCGACCGGCTGATGGGCGATCAGCGCACGCGCTCGGCGGCCGGCGCGAGCGACCGCAAGGTTGGTCTCTCCGCTGAAGCGGTGCGCGCCGTCGGCGGCGGCCAAGCGCACTTCGTCGGTTACGAATCACTGAGCGCTCGGACCAACGTCGTCGCCATCGCTGACGAGGCTGGTCGAACGCTCGTAAAGCTCGCTGATTCGCCCTTCTACGCCGAAGGCGGCGGCCAGGCGGGCGACAGCGGCGCGTTGCTCTCACCGGATGGAGCACAGTTGGGCGCCGTTGTGGGAGTAATTCGCGCCGGCGACGACCAAGCGCTAGTGGTCGAGCTAACTGGCGGCGAGCTTGAGGTCGGCGCTGAGATCGTCGCTGAGGTAGACGCGGCGGTCCGCCACGCAACCGAGTGCAACCACACCGCCACGCATCTGCTTCACGCCGCGCTGCGCGAGCGCCTTGGCGACCACGTACGTCAGGCCGGTTCGTATGTTGGCCCGGACAAGCTTCGCTTTGACTTCAACCATTCGGGTCGGCTCAGTGACGAGGAGCGCCAAGCCGTTGAGGACCGGGTCAACGAGCGGATTCTCGAGAGCCTCAACGTGCGTGCTCTAACGACGACGATCGATGAGGCGCAGCGGCTCGGTGCGATGGCGCTATTCGGCGAGAAATACGGCGACATTGTGCGGATGGTCGAAATTGGCGACGGCACCTTTTCGCGCGAACTTTGTGGCGGCACACACGTGGCACGGACGTCGGAGATCGGCTTGCTGAAGATCACCAGCGAAGGTTCTAGCGCAGCCAACGTGCGGCGGATAGAGGCCGTCACCGGGCCGGTTGCTGTTGAGCTTATGCGCGGCAACGACCTGCTGCTCAGTGAGACAGCGCAGGTGCTCAGGACCACGCCCGATCAGGTTCCAGAGGCAGTGATGAAACTGAAGGAGTCCGCTCGCGGCGGTGGCAAGGATTCTGGCGCGGGTGTAGATGAAGCGGAGCTTGCTGCCACGGCCGAGGATCTGAATGGAGTGAAGCTACTCGTCGCTAATGTCGGCCAGCTCCCCGCGAAGGCGCTGATGGACGTCGCCGACAGATTGAGGGGCAAGCTAGGTGACGAGGCCGTCGTAGTAGTCGGCAGCATTGACGAGGGCCGCGTATCGCTCGTCGTGGCCGTAACTCCATCTGTCGTTGAACGCGGCGTCAAGGCTGGCGAAGTGGTCGCGGTCGCGGCGGACGTTGTTGGCGGCGGCGGCGGTGGGCGCGACACGATCGCAGCGGCCGGCGGAAAAAATACCGACAAGCTCGACGATGCGCTTGCCTTGGCGGCACAAACGGTCGAAGCAGCGCTCGGCGCCTAGACGGTGCGAGTCTTAGCACTTGACCACGGTTCTGCCCGCTGCGGCTGCGCGCTGAGTGACCCGACGGGAACGCTTGCCAGCCCGATCGAACCGGTTCTTCGGCCTACAACAAAGGCTGGGATCAAACAGCTTCGCGAGCTCGTTGAGCTGCGTGGCGTGGACCGCGTCGTGGTCGGGCTGCCGCTTTCGCTCTCCGGCGCCGACTCCGACCAAACGCGCGAGGCCCGCGCCTTCGCCGACAAGCTCATGGCTGCGCTTGGGCCGCAAGTCCCCGTAGAGCTCTTCGACGAGCGTTTCACAACCACCATCGCCGCTAGTAGCGACGGCCGTGAGAGCGAGGATTCGCGCGCCGCCGCAGTTCTGCTGGATGATTGGCTTGCCCGCTTTGGGCACGAGCATTGGGACCGCCATGAGTGACGAAAGCCGCCGCAGCGAAGAGGAGCGTGAAAACGCCCGCCTGGAACGCGCGCGAAAGCGTGCCGCTGAGCGAGGCGATCCCGCGCCGCCAGTTCCCCTTCCACGTGGGCTGCCACCTCAGGCGCGGCCGATTGGCGCAGGGCCGCCGCGAGCGGCTAAGCCGCCTGCGTCAAGCTCAGAAGCTGCGCCTGCGCCCAGACCTGCGGCGCTCCCATCGGGTTCGCCTGCGCAGCCTCAACCCGCCGCTGCTGCGCCTCCCGTGCCTCCGCGCAAAGTGACCGACGACGATGAGGATCCCAGCGGTACCGTTCGGCCAGCAGGCACGACTGCGGTGCCAGAACAGGCTTCAACGCGCCGCCGCTCGCCCGGACGGCACGCTCTGCTCTTTGGGGTGATTGCCGCCGCCGTAATAGTGGTGCTATTCCTGCTGAACGGCATTTTTGAGCCATTCAAGGGCGATGGGGGTGGGGTCGTTGCGCTAAAGGTTCCCGCCGGCGTTGACGCCGGCGACATCGGAGCGCTTTTGGCCAACAAGGGCGTGATTTCGTCGCCATTCTTCTTTGAGCTGCGGGCGACGATTGGCGGCGAGCGCGGCAATCTTCGTGCCGGCACTTATCAACTGCGCAAAGGCATGAGCAACGGCGCAGCACTTTCATCGCTGACCGACGTGCAAAAGGGTGCGCCGGTGATCAGTGTCTTGGTTCCCGAAGGCCCGTCGCGCAAAGAGGTTGTGCCAATCGTTCGCAAGCAGGGCGTCACCGGTGACTACCTAGCCGCTTCGGTCTCCTCTCCGGAGCTAAATCCAATCAGCTACGGGGCGCCGAGGAACGTTGCCTCGCTTGAGGGCTTTCTGTTCCCGGCTACGTACGAGCTGCTCAAGAGCGTGCCTGACGCAAAGCGGCTTGTGGCCGACCAAGCAAAGGCTTTCAAGCGCAACATTGCGCAGGTCGATATGAGTTACGCAAAGAGCAAGAACTTGACCGTCTTCGACGTGGTCACGATTGCCTCGATCATCGAGCGCGAGGCCCTATTTGATCGCGACCGCCCGCTTGTCGCCGCAGTGTTTTACAACCGCCTGCGTGATTCAATCTCGCTCGGCAGTGATGCCACCACGCGGTTCGCCGTTGACAATTGGGATCGGCCCTTGACCGTCAGTGAGATTGCCAGCAAGTCGCCCTATAACACGCGCCAAGTCGGTGGCCTCCCGCCGGGGCCAATTGGGAATCCTGGCCTCGCTTCGCTTAAGGCCGCCGCAAACCCACCGCGCAGTGACTATCTCTACTTCATAATCGAGCCCTGCAAGAAGGGCGCGCTGGTATTCGCCAAAACGCTGCCCGAATTCGAGAAGCTAGTTGATGCTTATTTTAGTCGTCGCGTCGTAGAGGGCGGCAAGGATCCGGCTTTCTGCCGCTAGGGGAGTTGGGTTGATGGCAACTACACAGCTCGCAGTGATCGGCTGGCCGGTGGATCACAGCCGCTCGCCGGCGATGCACAACGCCGCGCTCGCCGCCGTCGGTTTGAGTGCGTGGGAGTTTCAGCTGCTCCCGGTTGAGCCGGAAAATCTCGTCGCCTGCGTCGAAGGGCTCCGAAATGGGGCCTACCGCGGGGTGAGCGTCACAATCCCGCACAAGGAAAACGTGCTGGCGCTGGTAGATCGGCTGACCGAGCGCGCCAGCGAGATAGGTGCTGTTAACACTCTGATCTTCGAGCCGGGAGGGGAATTGGTTGGCGATAACACCGATGCCCCTGGTTTCATTGCTTCGTTGCCGTCGACTCCGGCGCCGGGCTCAACGGCGATTGTGCTGGGCGCCGGCGGCGTCGCACACGCTGTCGTCTGGGCACTGCGAAACTGCGGCGTCGAGGTAAGGATCTGGAATCGGACCAGCAGTCGCGCGGAGCAGCTCGCCGAGCGGTTTGGCGCCACCGCCGTGGAAAATGTCGGACCAGCAGAGATTCTCGTCAACTGCACCGCAGCTGGACTTGAGGGCGACCCCTTTGCGAGCCTGCCGCTCGGCCCTGAGCAGCTTGGGGAGTACGGCGTGGTCGCTGACGTCGTCTATAACGGGTCGGCGCCCGGCGACCTACTCGATGGGGCCCGCGCCGCCGGCGCAGCGACCGCCGACGGGATCGAAATGCTGGTCCAGCAGGGTGCAATTCAATTCGAAGAATGGACAGGGCGCCCTGCCCCAATTGACGTTATGCGCGCCGCCGCGCTGGCCGGATAACCTGCGCGCTACTCGAGCTTCTCGCCAACGTGGTGAAGCTGGAACGCGCGCACAATGTCAACGATTCCGGACATCAGAGCCCAAAGTCCGACGAAAAGAACGAGCAAGTTGGCTTTGACGTTGACGTCGGACCCAGCTGCGATGAAGGCGATCACGAGGATCAACGTGCCGCTCACGAGACCAAGCCACCAAAGGTCGTTGTGGTCACGCTCCGAGAAGGCCTGCGCGATCCAGACGAACGCGACGAGCAGGAAGATGAAGCCGAGGATGTCGGCAAACTCATTGAACGTTTCGACAGGGTTGAAAAGAGCTACAACACCCCAGATGATCAGCAGCGCGCCCAGCAGCGCCCAGACCCAGCGCCACTTTGGCGCCAGCGCTGACAGCGCCATGTACTGAATTCCAGCGCCAATGAACATCGCTCCAATCATCACGCCGATTAGGGCAAAAGAAGATTCGCTGAACTGGAGCACTACCAGCGCGATCACGAGCCAAATGACTCCGAAGACAAGCCAGAGCCACCAGAAAGAAGCGAGCTTCCCAATCGCTTCACGCTCAGTTGGTGTGGTACCTGCGAGCAGGGCTTCGTCTGCCTCGGTCATTGATTCTCCTCTTTGTTGGCAATGGTTTTAAGCAACTGGTGTCCGTTCAACTGTCTTCTGCTCCGCCGGTGGCGGGTTGTTCAGCAGCAGCTGCGGAACAGTCACCATCTTGTAGCCTGCTTTACGAAGGCCCTTAAGCATGATCGGTAACGCGGCGGACGTTGTCGTCCTGTCCCCGCCGCCGTCGTGCATCAGGATGATCGCGCCAGGTTGAACTTCTGCCAACACTTGCGCAGCCATCGCGCCAACGGGAGGGAGTTTGTAGTCGTTTGTGTCAATCGACCACATTACGGCCAGCATGCCGGCGCGGCGCGCCTGCGCTATCACCAGATCATTGACGGCGCCATAGGGCGGGCGAAATAGCTTCGGGGTTGGCAGGTTCTGCCCAGTGACGGCCTCGGAGTTGTCGTTCAGTTGACTGCGAATATCTTTCGGCCCGAGGAGCGTTAGATCTTGATGATCCCAGGTGTGGTTAGCGACGACGTGTCCTTCCGCCACGACCCGCTGCAGCGGCAGCGCAAACTCACTGATCTGATTACCGAGCGCGAAGAAAGTTGCCTTCGCGTCGTACTTCTTCAGTGTGTCTAAGATGCCTCCGGTGTAGCTACTCGGGCCATCGTCAAAGGTCAGCGCCACCTCTTTGTTCTCAGGTCCGGCTCGGCTGATTATCCCCGTCGTCTTTAGTACGGCGTCGATAGCGGCGTTTTCGGCTTTGATCTCCTCTCGGCGCTTAGCGATCACCGCGGCCGCCGCGCGCGCCTGCGCGTCGAGCTCCATCTTTGGCTTCTCAGCTGCGGCGCCCTGCTCCAATTGCTGCGGATCCCATTTGCCCGCACTACCCACGCTGGCGGCGACAATCATTACGGAGCCGACAACTACTAGGAGCGCCGCGCCCAGAGCAACGAGCCTCCGCCGGCGGTGGTGGTCAGCCCCGGACGCTGGCCCCCTAGAAGAAGAGTTAGACATAACTAATCAAAACTAGCCTAGCTAACGCGGTGGCCAGTCACGCCGGTCAATGCATCGGCGCTATCAGTGGCATTGCCGCCGATTCAGCGATGGCAATAGACCGGCAGCACTAAGTCAGATAGCCGACCTGAGCAGGCCTAGTTGATGCTTTCTGCGCAGTCCGCAGGGGGTAAAAACCGCCGTCGACCGCGCTTAGCTTCTCTTAGTCGCCAACAACTACGCGCAGCTGGTTATCAATCCGAAGGCTCCGCTCGCCGCGAAGCAAGGCGAGCAGCTCATCGCCCACGACCGCTCTGCGCCAACCCCGCAGCGTCCGCACATCCGGCTCCTGGCTACCGCTGCGCACCGCGCTCACGACGGCCTGCAAGTCGGACCGCGTAGCAAGTAGCTCATAGGCGAGGTCTTCCTGAACCGCGCGAGCGCGAACGAGTGATTCGGCCAGCACGATCAGCGCGGCGTCGCCGGAATCGGACGGCGAGCGCGCGCTGCGCTCCGCGGTAATCACGGGATCGCTGGCGGCTTGGGCAACCACGTCGACGATTGCGTCGCCCCGGCGGCGTGCAATTCCGTCGTGAATTCCACGCAGATCACGGAGCTGGCGTTGATCGGTCGGCTGACGTTTTGCCAGCTCAACAATCGCGGCGTCGGCGAGTACTTTTTGAACCGGCTTGTCTTCGCGGTCGGCGCACTCCTCGCGCCAAATCACGAGCGCCCTTGCGGTCGCTCGCTGGCTGTCGCTGAGTGCGTTTATCTTCGGCAATTTGGCAAAGATCACGTCGATGTCGCGTTCGTCTGTCGATGCCTCCAAGGGCAGGCATTCTTCGCGCGCCCACTCAAGGCGACCACGTTCCTCAAGGCGCTGCCTTAAAACCGCCGCAACTTCGCCCAGCTGCAACACGTCGCCGCGCGCGTAGCGCTGCTGCTCGTCGCTGAGCGGTCGCGCGTCCCAGTTCGAGAAGCTCGCCCCTTTATCGAGCTGAACTTTCAGCAGCTCTCGCAGCAGCGCCTCATAACCAATCTGTGCGCGCATGCCAGCGAAGGCAGCGGCGACTTGAGTGTCGAAACAGTTGCGGGGGTGGGCGTGCCAAAGGCGGCGCAGCAGCGCAATGTCTTGGCGCCCGGCGTGAACGATAATTTCAACCTCGGGGTCGTCAATCAGCTCGACTATTGGCGTCGGATCAATCTCGCGGTCGAAAGGGTCGATCAGTTCGGTCCATGCCGGTTCGCCGGGCTGATCAGAATCAACTGCCACCTGTACGAGGCAAAGCTCAGTGCGATAACGACCCTCGCCCATAAATTCGGTGTCCAGAGCGAGCGCGCCGGTCTGCTTTGCGCGCGCTGCCAATGCCCGCAGCGTTTCGTTGGTAGTCAAAGCTGCTGACCTACTCGCTGGGCCAGCGACCGGTGCGGTCGAAGCGTTCTCGCGCTAGCTCCTCGCGACGACGATCTTCGTAGCCGCGGACGCCAACGCGGTAGAGCAGGTTTCCTAGCGCAACTGAAAGCACGGCGCCGATCAGTAGCGCACCAGCCTCGAGAGCACTTTCGCGCGCGCCAATGATCGCCAGCGAAGTGCCTGAGAGCACAATCAGGGCGGGCAACGCGAAGCGAACAAAGATCAGCGAGGCGGCGACTGCTACGCGCGGGCCGCTGCGTTCATCGATCAATTCACTCACGGCAGAGACTCTACGAGGATTGCGTCGTAGCGGCTTAGAAGCTGAGCGTTGCTGAGGGTCTCGCCAGGTTCACAGAGACCCAATGACGCGGCCAGCTCACTGCGGACCCGCTCCGCCCTGCGACCGAGGGCTCTCTGCCCTTGGAGCGTCATAGATTTATCGCGCTTCGATAACCGCTTGCCATCATCACCGCGCATCAACGGAATGTGGACGTAGCTTGGTCGTGGAAGTCCCAGCTGCTGCGCAAGCCAGCATTGTGCGGCGGTCGAGGTGAGTAGATCATCTCCTCGGACTACCTCATCGATATTCTGGTCGCCGTCGTCAGCGACGACAGCGAGCTGGTAGGAAAACGAACCGTCGTTGCGCGTCACAATGAAATCGTCGACAACACCTCCTTGGATGCCGTGAATTCGATCGGTGAACTCGATGCTTGCGCGCTGCGCCCTCACGCGCAGGGCGGGCTGGCGGCCGCTGCGCTGACGTTCGGCCCGCTCCGCTGAGCTCAAGCTCAGGCAGGTGCCCGGATAGGTGGCGACAGCGCCATGGGGCGCTGAAGCTGCCTCGCGAATTTCGGCGCGAGTACACCAGCATTCGTAAAGCAGGTCGGCGCTGCGCAGCTGCTCGAGCGCGGCGCGGTACAGCTCGCTGCGCTGGCTTTGGGCCAGCACCGGACCGTCCCAATCGAGGCCGATTGCCGTGAGGTCACCCAGCTGCTGCGCGGCGGATCCTGGTCGGCACCTCTCGCGGTCGAGGTCCTCGACGCGGATGACGAAACTGCTGCCCGTCGTACGGGCGCAGCACCAGGCAATCAGGGCAGTTCGAAGGTTGCCGATGTGAAGCGGGCCTGTCGGGCTGGGAGCAAAGCGACCACTGGTTCGCTGAGCTGGCGGTGTCAGCTGGATGAGCCCTTCGGCCACGACTTCGACGCTAGCAGCGCTAGTCTCCGCCGTCGATGGCAGAAGCAAAAGATGAAGCGACTGAGCCGCAAGGTCCGATTCCCTGTTCTCCCTGCCGTGGCACAGGAAGGCTCAATTCCAACTCCGGCGGCGAGCCGCACGAAGTTGACTGCCCTTGGTGCGAAGGCAGCGGCGTCCTAATCGAGGACCACGACGCGCAGGCAGCGCAGCGGCCTGAGGGCGAAGTGGCTGACGACAAGCCTCAGCCAGCTGTTGATTAGCCGCGGACTGCGATCGTCCCAACGGTTCTCTGCGCGATCTGAAGCGTCACCGCGTAGCTGCCGTTGCTCGGTGCGATCAGAACAAGCTCGCCTGGCACGTCGGGCCCCACTGGGATCTTTAAGCCAAGCTCGCTGATCGTCGCTACGTCGGCACTTTCGGAACGGATTGTCAGTTTCAGGCGCTGCCCGGGCTTGAGCTGAACCTTGCTATCGGCTGGCATCGTGGCGCTGACCCCACTCGGGGCTGCTTTTGACGCAGGAGCTTCCGGCGCCTGAGTTGCAGGGCTCTGCTTTTCGTCGCGCTTTTCCGAGCTTTGCTTGAACGACGAGAAAGTACTGAGCAGAACTACGGTTATCGCCAGCGAAATTAGTAAGCCACGGCCGCGCATTGCTCAATTGTGACCGATCCGCCCCAGATTGGCCGAGCTTATGATTTTGCCATGGACGAAAACGCTCTATTAGCACTCTGTTTGGTCAGCGGCGCGGGCGCCGGCTTTCTGCTGGAGCGGTTCGCAGCGCGCCTTAGCGAAGGGATGCCTGGTCTCGGACCACGGACGGTCGTCTGCTCGCTTGCAACGGCACTTCTGTGCCCCTTCCTATTCGTGACGTTTGACACGGTCGCTGAGCTTGCGGTTGCGGCAGCGTTGCTGTGCGTTCTGCTAGTCGCTGCTCTGACCGATCTGCAAACCCGACGGATTCCGAACGCGCTCAGCGGGGGAGGACTTTTGCTGATATTCGCCTTAGCGGCGCTTTTCGAGCCCTCCTCTGTACCTAAACGGCTCTTCTACGCGCTGATTGTTTTTACATTTCTTTTGGCGGCCGCCCTGCTGCGGCCCGGTGGGATCGGTCTCGGTGACGTAAAGCTTGTGGCCGTCATCGGCGCCGCGCTTGGCGCCGCGAGCATCGGAGCAATTGGCCTTGGCTTGCTAGCAGGGGCGGCAGCTGGCGCAAGCATCGCGATCTGTCACGGCTGGGCGCACGCGCGCTCCGCGACGCTGCCGCTCGCGCCATTTCTTGGTCTCTCCTCACTGGCGATATTGCTACTCAGCGGTTGAGGGCGCCCGCCCGGGCAGGGCGCTGCTCGCTAGATTCCTCTTTGAAATGTCGATTTCCATGACAACGGCGGGTGAGTCGCACGGGCCCGGGCTTACCTGCATCGTCGAAGGCCTCCCAGCCGGGCTAGTCGTTGACCGCAGCCGACTCGATGCGGACTTAGCTCGCCGCCAACTCGGTCATGGCCGCGGCGGGCGGATGAAGATTGAGAGTGACTCCGCCGAGGTAACTGCAGGGATCCGCCATGGCCGCCTGCTCGGTGGGCCGGTTGCACTACAGGTCATAAATCGCGATTTCGAGAATTGGGAGGAGCGGATGAGCCCTTGGCCGGTCGAGGCCGAAGTCCCAGAGGTTCATCTGCCGCGCCCCGGTCACGCCGATCTCGTCGGCGCATGGAAGTACGGCGCCACAGACATCCGTGACGTGCTTGAGCGCGCCAGCGCTCGCGAGACGGCCGCCCGCGTCGCCGGTGGAGCGCTCTGCCGTCAGTTCCTCGACGCAATGGGCGTGAGCGTTCGCTCGCACGTTGTTCGCATCGGCACGGTCGCCGTCGAGCCGCGCAGCGAGCCGCTGACGCGCGCCGATTTCGACGGCGTCGACGACGACCCCGTCCGTTGCCTCGACGCTGATCTGAGCGCGCAGATGGTCGAGCACATCAACGTTCAGCGCAAGGCAAACGAATCGATCGGTGGAACCTTCGAGATCGTCGTCTTCGGACTTGTCCCCGGGATTGGTTCGCACATCTCTTGGCAGACCCGGCTCGATGGACAGATAGCCGGGGCGATCTGCTCAATTCAGGCTGTCAAAGGTGCATCGCTCGGCGACGGCTGGGATTTGCCCGCGCGCCCTGGCTCCAAGGCTCATGACGAAATCTTCTACTCCGACGAGCGAGGCTACTACCGCGAGACAAACCGTTCGGGCGGCCTTGAGGGCGGGATGACGACAGGCGAGCCACTGATTGCTCAGGGCGCGATGAAGCCGCTGCCGACGCTGACCAAACCGCTGCGCTCAGTTGACATCAGTACGCGCGAACCAGCCGAAGCACTGCGCGAGCGAACCGACTCATGCACCGTTCCAGCGGCAGGCGTCGTCGCCGAAGCGATGGTCGCACTGGTTCTAGCGAGCGCATACCGTGACAAGTTCGGCGGCGATCACATCGACGATGCGCGCGCCGCGCTCGCCAGCTACTGCGAGCGGATCGCATGGATCCAGCGCTAAACAGGTCATTAGTTTTCATCGGCTTCATGGGGGCTGGCAAGACGACGGCCGCGCGGCTTGCCGCCGAGCTTGCAGGAATCCCCTGCGCCGACAGCGATCAAATCATTGAAGAGCGCAGTGGCCTCACGGCCGCTCAGCACTTCGAGGCTCACGGAGAGCCTGCCTTTCGCGCTGCCGAAGAGAAGGCGGTGCTGGAACTTCTAGCCGGTCCACCGCAGATGATCTCGCTCGGCGGCGGTGCGCTCGGTTCAGCCGCCGTAATCGAGGCGCTCGGCGAGCAGGTCACAGTGCTGCTCGACGTGGATCTTGAAGTTGCCTGGCAACGGATTCAGGGCAGCGATCGCCCTCTCGGCCAAGACAGGGCTGGCTTCGAGTATCTGTTCCGCGAGCGTGAATACGTTTACCGCGAGCTTGGGGACGTGAACCTCTCCAGCAATGACGCCGAAGTGATTGAAGCTGCGCTGCCCTCTTTGCTCGCGATGGCTCACGGCGAAGCTGGGACGCTGCGCCTGCTTTGGGCTGCTGGCCCCGGTGGGGGCTACCCAGTATGGGTAGGCGAGGACGCGCTTTCGGTAGCGCCATGGCCGCTAGCCGCGACTTCACGACGCTTCGTGGTTAGCGATAGCAACGTCGCCGAGCTCTACGCCGGCGAGGTTCCCGAGATCGCCGGGCTAATTGAGGTCCCCGCCGGCGAAGAGTCGAAGAGCTTGGAGACGGCGCAGAGCGTTTGGAACGCCCTCGTAGGTCAGCACGCAACGCGAGCTGATCACATTGTCGCGGTCGGTGGCGGCGTTGTCGGCGACCTCGCTGGCTTCTGCGCAGCGAGTTTTCAGCGCGGCATTCCAATCGTCCAAGTGCCAACAACGTTGGTCGCGCAGGTCGACTCCGCTTTTGGTGGTAAGACCGGCGTCGATCTTCCAAGCGCCAAGAATTACATCGGCGCCTACCACCAGCCTGCCGCCGTAATTGTCGATCCAACAAAACTCGCCACGCTTCCGGCCGACGAATTGGCCGCCGGGTTCGCTGAAGTGGTGAAGACGGCGCTGATCGGCGGCGGTCTGCTGTGGGAGCGAGTCAGCGAGGGCAACGAGGTTGATGAGCAAATCATTCGAGAATGTGCGCGGATTAAGATCGCTGTAGTGGCTGGTGATCAGCGCGACGCGGGCCCGCGGCAGAAGCTGAACCTCGGTCACACGATCGGCCACGCAATCGAATCAGCCACCGGCTACACAGAGCTACGCCACGGTGAAGCAGTTTCGCTGGGCTTACTAGCCGCGCTGAGGATTTCGCAGGCACCAGAGCTGCGCGAGCAGGTGCGGCTGATTCTGGAAGGAGCAGGCCTTCCTACAAGCGTTGAGGGGCTTGATGTCGACGCCGTGCTCGCCGCTGTCTCGCTTGACAAGAAACGGCTCAGCGGGCCGGTTCCGTTCGTCTGCTGTAGCGCGCCCGGCGAAGTGCGTTACGGCGTCGAGGTCGAGCCCGAGCTTGTTCGGTCAGCGGTCGAAGAGCTCACCGCCTGACCGGCACCCGAGCAACATGGCAAACTGCCAAGCGTGCTTGCCCACAATCGCATCGCCGTTCTTCATGGCGTCAACCTTGATCAGCTCGGTCGTCGCGACCCCGCCATCTACGGTGATCTCGACTATGACCGTCTAACGCAGCGCATCGGCGAGTTCGCCGCCGAGCTAGAGCTCTCGCCGCAGTTCTTCCAAACTAACTTTGAGGGCGAACTGGTTGAGCACCTCCATCGCGTTCACGACATCGCTGACGCAATTATCATCAACCCTGGCGCTTGGACTCACTACTCCTACGCAATCCGTGACGCGCTTGAGATATCTGCCCTGCCAGCGGTTGAGGTGCACCTCAGTGAGATCCAAAACCGCGAAGAGTTTCGCCGCCACTCGGTGATCAGCGACATTTGCCTGACGACCGTAAGCGGCCAAGGCGTTGACGGCTACCGGCCAGCACTCGAAGCACTGCGCGACCACCTCGCCGCTTCGGCGAGCTAATGGCCGAGCGGACCGAGCGGCTCGAGCAGCTCGCAGCAAAAGTCGCCGCCGCGGGCCTCGATTGGCTCCTGATTTCGGCGCCACTTAATGTTCGTTGGCTAACCGCTTTCACTGGTAGCAACGCGCTCGCGCTCTGCCCGGCCGACCTGGGCCGCAACCCGGCCGTGCTGCTTACCGACTTTCGCTACAGCGAACAGGCCGCCGCGCAGGCGCCGTCGGCCTGGCAGATTGAAATTTCGGCAAGCGAGCTGCTGGGTCCCGGGCTGGCAGAGCATTTTCCCGTGCCCGACATTGAGGGCAGCGGCTACGGGAGCATCGGCTATGACGATAAGCAGATAACGGTTGCGCAACTCGGCGCTCTGCGCGCCGCGTTCGACGTGCGCGCCCAGCTGGAGCCGCTCAGCGGCAGCGTCGAAGAGCTGCGCGTAATTAAGAGCAAGGGCGAAGTGGAGAAGATTCGCGCAGCAGCGCAGCTAGCCGACGCCGCGATGGTGGAGCTGCTCAAACACGGGTTGGTGGGGCGCAGTGAGGTCGAGGTGGCGCTCGAGCTCGAATTGTCGATTCGCCGCCTTGGCGCGCAGCAGCTCAGCTTTCCGCCGATAGTCGCGGCGGGCGCGCACGGCGCGCTGCCGCACGCTGAGCCCCGCGATGTGCAGATCGAAGAAGGACAAATGGTCACGATCGACTGGGGCGCCGAACTAGACGGTTATTGCTCCGATTGCACGCGCACCTATTTCACCGGCGAGGTCGATGACGCTCAAGCGCGGATTTACGACCTCGTGCTCGAGGCTCAGCTAGCTGCGATAGAGGTCGTGAAGCCAGGGCCGACCGGCCGCGAGGTTGACCTCGTCGCAAGGGCAATTATCGAGGACGGAGGCTTCGCCGAAAACTTTGGTCACGGCCTCGGCCACGGCGTCGGCTTGGACGTTCATGAGGCGCCGCGGCTCTCGCGCCATGGTGACGCTGCGCTAGAGGCCGGAATGGTCGTGACGGTCGAACCGGGGATCTACGTCGCTGGCCAGTGCGGCGTGCGGATCGAAGACCTACTCCTCGTCACCGATCAGGGCAGCGAAACGCTCGGCTCGCTGCCGAAAGAGCGTCAGCTAGTCAGCTGACCTTAGTTTTGGCGTTTGGGCGCTTACCTGCGCGAAGCGATTCGAAGCCGATTAGAGTGATGAACTGTGAGTCGTTTTCTTCAGGTATTCGCCGTCGCGCTAGCTGCGTGCGCGCTGCTGGCTGGCGCAGCGCAGGCTGAGCCACGGGCGCAAACGACCGCGGAGCGGATCGTTGCGATCGCGCAGGACGAGCTAGCGCTTGGCATTCGCGAAATTCCAGCCGGCTCCAACAAGGGCGCGCGGATCAAAATGTACGGCCTAGCGACGCAGGCGCCGCTGCGCTACTACCCGGCGCCTTGGTGCGCTTACTTCACCTCGTGGGTAACGCAGCAGGCCGGTGCGCCAATCGGCTGGAGCGGGCTTGGCGACGGTCTCGTCTCGCGCCTGCGCGATTGGGGCCGCAAGACCGGCGTTTGGCGAACAGAGCCCCAGCCCGGCGACCTAATTGTTTTTCCCCAGCACATCGGGATCGTCGAAACACTCCAGCCGAACGCCCTCGTGACAACGATTGAGGGCAACACAGGTGACGCACTCCGTCGGCGGCTGCGCTTAGTGAAGAGCGCAACCGGGTTCATCCGAGTGTCCGCAATCAACGCGCCGCTGCCGGTAGTTACTGGCCCGAGCGAAGCCGTGTACCGCACGGAGCCAGTCACGCTCACGGTTCGAGACGGGTCGAAGACGGCGCGCTCAATCAAACGCTACCGCTGGGATCTCAATGGCGACGGTAAGTGGGACCAGACGACCACGGTCGGTCGAATAACTCTTGCCTTCCCAGAGAACGGCGTCTTCCCGTTGACGGTTCAGCTAACCGACGCTAATGGAACATCAGGAACGACGACGGTCAGCCTGACTGTCGTCAACCGTCCCGGCGTCACCAGCGCTCGTTGATCGTTTAGCTTCCTCGGATGCTTGAAGCAGCAGCATTCGCCGCGATCGGCCAAGCGGCGCTTGTCGTCGGCGCCCTACTTGTCTGGCGCTTCCACTCGCTTACTAGGGCCGTGTACGTCGGCTCGCTGATGGCGTTCGGCGCTGGCGCCGTGATTTCTGCCGTTAGCACCGACCTCGTTGCAGTCGCTTACGACGAGGCTGGGGCTGGTGCCACAGCCCTAGGTATCGGCATCGGCGGGCTCGGCTATTTCCTGATAATCACATTGTTAGAGCGAGGTGGAGCGAGCGAAAAGCCAACCGCCACCTTGGGTGAGGCAGTCAAGGATTCCTCTGACGGCGAAGTCGCCGCCGCCAGCCCGACCGAGGCGCGTAATTTGTTCG
>JBDNJF010000062.1:0-7527 GCA_041687955.1 Solirubrobacteraceae bacterium | reverse complement strand
TGCAAGCGAGCGTTCAGTTTTTTGCGCGCCGCGTCGAAAGGGTGGCTTCAGGCGTTTACACAATCATGAAGCGACTTCTTCTCTCATCGGCCGCGGTAACAGCGGCGCTACTACTGTCCTGCGCCAGCGCGTTTGCCGGCACCGGCGGAATCGACCCCGACCAGCCAACGCCAGCGGAGGATCAGAGCGGCGGGGCCGGCTATGGAGCGCCGCTGGTGACGCTGCCCGGCAAACCGCGGCTGAGCGCTCAGAAGCTCTCGAGCAGCACGATCAAGGAAGGGTCCCGTGCGACGGTGATCGTTCGGATCAATCGTTCGAAGGGAACCAGCGCGCAGGTCAAGATTGCCCTCGCCCGCACTGGCGCGAAGACGATCAACTTTTCGGCCGGGCGGATTAAGACCAACCGCTCACAGGCGATCCGCCTGCCCCGGGTAGCCGCCGGAAGCTACCGCGTGACCGTCAGCATTTTCGGCGCATCTGCGCAGGAGACAATCCGCGGTGGGGTCCTACGGCTGACAGTCAAGCCGAAGAGCGTTGCCAAGCCAACGCCGACTACTCCGGCTCCACCATCGCCTCCGTCAGGCGTCTTTCCGGTTCGCGGCGCCTACAGCTTCGGTGGGCCCGGAGCGCGCTTCGGTACCGGCAGGGTGGGCCACACGCACGAGGGCCAGGACATAGTTGGTAACTCCGGCCTGCCGGTCGTCGCGCCGCTGGCAGGAGAGGTTCGCTACGTCGACTATCAGGCAGGCGGCGCTGGCCGCTACGTCATCATGCGCGCCAATAACGGCTGGGACATGATGTTTGCTCACTGCCAGTACGCCTCCGCGGCGGTCAAGCCGGGAGAGCGCGTTAAGGCTGGCGACCGGCTCTGCCTGCTCGGCTCAACCGGCGCATCGAGCGGCCCGCACCTCCATTTCGAGATCTGGCCAAACGGCTGGCGCGACAGCCCAGGAACGCGGCCGATCGATCCACTTGCACAACTGAAAAAGTGGGCCGCCAGCTAGCGCAGCGCAGCCCTGTGGCATCCTTCACGAATGGCTGATCGAAGTAAGCCGCAGCGGTGCCTGCCGTGAGCTCGCACGCGCCCGCGCTAGCGCAATCGCAGCTTGCCATGCGCTTCGACCGCCAGGAGCTCGCAGGGGCCGTTGCCGACGTCGGCGTGCTGGTACCGATCGCCGCGGCGTTGATTATTAAGAACGGCCTGACGGCAACCGCCGTGCTGCTTCCGGCCGGAATCCTCTACCTCGTTGTGGCTTTCGTCTTTCGCCTTCCGATTCCGGTTCAGCCGCTTAAGGCCTTCGGCGCGATCGCGATAGCCGAAGGGCTTGGTGCGAGCGAGATCGCCGCCGGCTCACTGCTGATGGGGGCGATCTTCCTAACGCTCGGCGGAGCGGGGCTGATCGACTGGGCCGGCAGGGCTTTCCCCAGACCACTAATCCGCGGCGTGCAGCTGACGGTCGGCCTGCTCTTCCTCAAGATTGCATGGGGCCTCGTTTGGACGGCACCGAAGTCGTTTAGCGACTCAGCCTCCGACCCCTGGCTGCTGCTGGCGCTGGCGCTCATTGTTCTGGCCGCCGCTGTTGCGCTGCGCAAACACTTGATCGCGCTGCTTCTGGTAATCCTCGGCTTGGCAATTGCCTTGATCCGCTCTGGAGCCGAGATGAAACTTGGCCCGTCAGGCCTGCCACTTCCCGACCTAACTGGCGCGGCCTTTGCCAGCGCGCTGGTGGTGCTCGTGATTCCCCAACTGCCGCTGACTTTCGCTAACTCCTGCCTCGCCACGGCCGACGCCGCGAAGGTTTACTTCGGGCCTGCCGCCCAGCGCGTAAAGCCAGGCCGACTGGCGATGACGCTCGGCAGCGTAAACCTCCTCGCCGGAGCGATCGCCGGAATGCCCGTCTGCCATGGCGCCGGGGGGCTGACGGCGCACCGCGTCTTTGGCGCTCGCAGCGGTGGCGCGCCGCTGATGATGGGAGCCGCGCTGGTCGTACTCGCGCTGGCCTTCGGCGCCGGAATCGCGGCGCTACTTAGCGCCTTTCCACTGCCGATTCTGGCCGGCATGCTGGCCGCCGCCGGGCTGCTGCACATCGGCCTGCTGCGAGATCTCGAAGGCCGCTGGGCATGGGCGCTGGCGCTACTGGTGGGGCTCCTCGGCTTTTTCTTAAACCTTGCGATCGGTCTACTGATTGGACTTGCGCTGTGGTGGATTCCGATCGGGATAGCCCGCCTTCGCGCGCCCCGGTGACGCCTGAGCGCAGGCCGCGATACCCTGCCATTCGCGGCGAGATAGCTCAGCTGGTAGAGCACACGACTGAAAATCGTGGTGTCCCGGGTTCGAGTCCCGGTCTCGCCATCAAGTCAGCTACAGGGGGAGCACGATGAGTATGGGGACCATCACCACGACGCGCCGACCGACGCCGATCGCATTCGTGCGCATCCCAGCCCTGACGCAGCTGAGCCGATGATCGAACAGCTCCTTCAGCCCTGGGCGCTTGGCTCGCTCGAGCTGCCAAACCGCCTTGTGATGGCGCCCCTGACGCGCATGCGCGCATGCGCAAACGGCGTCATGGGCGAAATCAACGCCGAGTACTACGCCCAGCGCGCTTCCGCCGGGCTGATCATCGCGGAGGGGACCTTTCCGCACCACTCCGGCAAGTCCTACCCCGGGCAGCCGGGGCTTGAGAGCGCGGAGCAGATAGCTGGCTGGAAGCTAGTCACCGACGCCGTTCACGCGGCCGGCGGGCGGATCTTCGTGCAGCTGATGCACGGCGGGCGGATCAGCCACCAGCGGATAATCCCAGGCGGCCTCGACCCGGTCGCTCCGAGCGCGGTCCAGCCCGAGGGGAATGCGCGGCTCGCAGGGGAAAAACTTCCAATGCCGGTACCGCGGGCGATCGCGACCACCGAGCTGGCCGAGATCCAGGAGCACTTCGCGCAGTCGGCCGAGAACGCGATCGAGGCCGGATTCGACGGAGTTGAGCTGCACGGCGCCAACGGCTATCTCCTCCACGAGTTCCTCTCCGACGTGACAAACCTCCGCAACGACGACTACGGCGGCGACATCACAGGCCGATGCCGCTTCGTGGTCGAAACCGCGCTGCTGGTGGCAGAACGGGTTGGCGCTGATCGGACGGGCATCCGGATCAGCCCGGATCAGAACGTCAACGACATCTCCGAGAGCGAGGCAAGAGAGCTTTACCCGCACCTCATCTCCGAGCTGTCCCAGATCGGGCTTGGTTACCTGCACGTGATGGAAACTCCGCCCGACTCTGGCTGGTCATCAGTAGAGCTGGCGCGAGAGGCGTGGACGGGAACGCTGATCGCCAACTCCAACTTTCAGGTCGACTGGGCACCAGCGAAAGTGGACGAGATGATCGCCGCCGGTCGCTTTGACCTTTACGCCTACGGTCGCCGTTTTCTGGCCAACCCTGACCTAGTGGCTCGGCTCGGCTGCGGGGCTGAGCTAAACGAGGCCGACTTCCGCAGCTTCTATGGAGGCGGTCCCGAGGGCTACACCGACTACCCGGCGCTGGACCGCGCCGCCTGAGCGATGGCGCGAATCCCGTTCGCCGACCGGGACGCCCTTTCGCCGCGGACCCAGCAGGCGCTCGACGCTCTTCCCGACATCGCGATCTTCCAGCTGCTCGCCCAGGCTGACGGCAGCTTCTCGCGCTTCTCAGCTTTCACCGCAAGCCTGTGGAACGACGCTGAGCTCTCGCCGCGGCAGCGCGAGCTGGCGATCCTGCTGGTCGCCCGCGTTACCGACTGTGAATACGAGTGGTTCCAGCACGAACCCGTCGCTCGCCTCTGCGAAATCTCAGACGACGAAATCGCCGCCATCAAAGCCCTTGAGCTGAGCTGCTTCGACGATGGTGAACGGGCGACGCTCGAGCTGGCCCGGGTGACGCTGGAGCGCGGCCGGCCGACCGACGAGCAGCTGGCCGCAGCCCGTGAAGCGCTGAGCGACCGTGAGGTGATCGAGCTGCAGCTGGTAGTCGCCGTCTACGCCGGCCTTGCGGCGATCATGATTGGCCTTGATCTCGAGCTGGATGAGGCGAGCGGCGCCGAGCAGCTGGCCCGCGACGAGCGCGGCCCCCGGCTCGGCGGCTGAGCGCGCCGACGCAGCGGCGGCTAGCCTAAGAGAGGAATGGAAGCAGCAACGAAGGAGCGCAGCGAGCACGTCGACCTTCCGATTGAGGGCATGACTTGCGCGTCGTGCGCCATGAAGGTCGAGAAGACTCTCGGCTCGACCGACGGGGTGAGCGAGGCCAGCGTTAACTTCGCTACCGGCCGCGCAGCGGTCGACTTCGACCCCGCTCAGGCCAGCTCCGACTCGCTGGCCGAAGCGGTGCGGCGGGCCGGCTACGCGGTCGCTGCGCCAGCTCAGGGCGATGATCCGCACGCTGGGCACGACCACATGAACCATGCCGAGCCCAACCTTGGCCTGCGCCTCGCTGTGAGCGCGGCACTGAGCGTTCCCGTGGTGCTGATTTCGATGGTTATGGCCTTCCATTTTTCGGGCTGGGAGTGGGTCGTGATGGCCTTCACCCTGCCCGTGGTGCTGTGGGGCGGATCGACCTTCCACGCAACTGCAGTCCGCGCCGCCCGCCACGGCCACGCGAACATGGACACGCTCGTATCGGTTGGAACGCTCGCCGCCTTGCTGTGGTCAGTGGTCGCGGTGCTCACCGGCGGCGAAACCGTCTACTTCGAAACGGCTGCGGTGGTGACCACCTTCATCCTCGGTGGCCGTTTCCTCGAAGAGCGCGCCAAGCGCCGCGCAGGCTCAGCGCTCAAGGCGCTGCTCGAACTCGGCGCCCGCGAGGCGACACTGATCGACGCCGACGGCCGCGAGCGGCTTGTTCCAGCTGAGGAGCTCGCGGTCGCAGACCGCTTCATCGTGCGCCCAGGCGAGCGGATTGCCACCGACGGCACCGTCGAGGAGGGCCGGGCCAGCATCGATGAGAGCATGCTCACGGGCGAGTCCCTTCCGGTCACCGCCGAGCCCGGTAGCTCCGTGATCGGAGCGACGGTCAACCTCTCCGGCCGCCTGATCGTGCGAGCAACGCGCGTGGGAGCGGACACCGAGGTCGCGCAGATTGCGCGGCTCGTTGAAGAGGCCCAGACCGGCAAGGCCCCGGTCCAGAGGCTCGCCGACCGCATCTCCTCGGTCTTTGTGCCAGTCGTAATCGTGATCGCGCTGCTGACGCTGGCCGGCTGGCTGATCACGGGCGCGGGCGCCGCCTCGGCCTTCACCGCGGCCGTGGCCGTCCTGATCATCGCCTGCCCCTGTGCTCTGGGCCTAGCCACGCCGACAGCGCTAATGGTCGGCACCGGTCGCGGCGCTCAGCTAGGGATTCTTATCCGCGGACCTGAGGTGCTCGAATCGACGCGCCGCGCCGACACGATCGTGCTCGACAAAACCGGCACGGTCACAACGGGGCAGCTAAAGCCTGCCGGGCTAACAACGACGGGAATCGACGAGGCCAGCGTGTGGCGGCTCGTGGGCGCGCTCGAGGCGGCTTCGGAGCACCCGGTAGCCCGCGCGATAGCCGCTGAATCCGCTGGCCGCCAAAGCGAACCGCTCCCGTCGGCTGGCGACTTCATCAACCATGAAGGGCTGGGCGTGGAGGGAACGGTCGAGGGCCACAGGCTCGTCGTCGGCCGCCCAGCGCTGCTGGAATCTCACGGGGCCACGCTGGCGCCAGCGCTCGCCGCGGCCCTGGACGAAGCCCAAGCGCGCGGCGAAACCGCAGTTGCCGCAGCGATCGACGGTGATGCCGTCGCCGTGATCGCTGTAACAGACACCGTCAAGCCGGGAGCCGCCGAGGCGATTTCGCGCCTGCGTGCGCTGGGGCTGCGTCCGATCCTGCTGACCGGTGACAACAGCCGCGCCGCGACTGAGGTCGCGTCGCAGGTGGGGATCGACGACGTGGTCGCCGAGGTTCTCCCCGCGGGAAAGGCAAAAAAGATTGAAGACCTTCAGGCCGCCGGCGCAGTGGTGGCGATGGCGGGAGATGGTGTAAACGACGCCCCGGCGCTAGCCCTAGCTGACCTAGGAATCTCGATGGGCACGGGAACCGACGTCGCAATCGAGGCCTCCGACCTGACCATCGTCAGCGGCGACCTGCGGCGCGTTCCTGATGCCATTGCGCTCAGCCGCGCGACGCTGCGCACGATCAAGGAGAACCTCGTCTGGGCCTTTGGCTACAACATCGCCGCGATCCCGCTAGCAGCTGCAGGCCTGCTCGACCCGATGATCGCCGGGCTGGCGATGGCCCTCTCCAGTGTCAGCGTCGTCGCCAACGCACTGCGCCTGCGCCGCTTCGACGCCGATCGCTAGCGCCCGCGCAACCGAGGCCGGGTTCCGCCTATCTGTCCATCCACTTTCCGCGCTGGATTGAGCGCAGTAGTAGTGGTGCCAGCGTGCTGACGAAAAGCGGCGTCAGGTGGTTGTTGTCGGAGTTGACGAGCACGCCGCCGATAACCGGAAAGCAGAGCTTCGTCCCGCAGTAGACGCTCGTCAGGTCGACGACGCCGATGTTCTGCCTGTGCAGCCGCAGGGCGGCGGTCGCTGCAGCGTCGGGGTAAGGGTCTAGAACGCGCGAGCGCGGCGCAGCGCAAGCAAGGCCGGGGTTGCGCTCGCTGGCCACCGCCAGCTCAATGCAATCAAGCGTTCCCGAGACGATTTTCGGATTGTCACGCAGAACGATGATCCGTTTGATCGTTGGCGGAAGCCGCTTCCACTGCTGCTGATAACCGGCGACCTCCTGCTCGAAACTGGCCTTCGTCTTAAAGGGGCGCGCCAACTGCGACACAAAGAGGGTGTCAACCTCAGGCTTGCTTGCCAGCCACGCCGGGATCGCGGCCTTCCATGCAAGGCACTCGGCGGTGCTCCAGCCCTGCTTCGGACGCATCACCGTGTTGAACGGACAACCTACGCGCGTTGTCGATGTGACGCTCCACTTCTGCTTCGGAGCAATCTTGCGCAGCGCCCGGCGCCACCGGCCGGCGTGGCTGTCGCCAATCAAAGCAACGGCGCGGGCGGCAGATGCCGGCGGGTGGCCAAATGTGCAGCTCAGATAGACGCCCTCGCTACTTCGATCCTTCCTCGCGCACCCGTCGGCCTTCAGTGCGCCCGCATAGTCGGTGCGCAGCTCAAGCGGAGTCGGTGAGACCTGCAGGCGCAAATCAGGGTTTTTGCAGGGCTGGCTGTAGAGGTCACGCGCAGCGGCGCCAAAGCAGGGGGGATCGATGGCGACTGCGGCGTGCGCCGCGCTGGCGGCAAAATTAGCGCCGCCGGCAGCCAAGGCCGATGCAGCAAGCAGCGTCGTCAGCAGCGCGCTGGCCGCGGCTGCTGGCGCGAAACTGCAGTTTCGCCCGTCCGCCCCGCTTGAAGAGCGGCCGCTGGGCCGGGAACGTGAGAAGAACATCGGCGCTGGAAGCTAACAAAGATCAAGTAGCTTTACGCCAATAAGCGCACCAGAGCGCGGCGCGCGCGTTCAGCGCGTTAGCCAGCCGCCGCGA
>JBDNJF010000061.1:0-7582 GCA_041687955.1 Solirubrobacteraceae bacterium | reverse complement strand
GAGAACGAGGTGGAGGCTCGAGTCGTTGATCCGGCTGAAAGCGTCGAGCAGCAGCTTGTGGTTCTTGTGTGGCCAAGCATTGGCGGGGTAGTAGAGGTATCGCTCGGGCAGTCCCGGGAGCGATGGCGCGGGGCCGTCAGGGCTGAACCGCTGGTGGTCGACGCCGAGGTAGGAGACCTCGATCCGGTCACGGCTAATGCCGATCGTCTCAGCGATTCGGTTGGCACTGAAGTCGCTGATAGTGATCACAATGTCGGCCTCACGAGCTGCGTTGTCGTAGGCCCAGCGCCGGTAGATGCGCTCGGCCGAGGAGAACATCTGTGGCAGGTCATGGTGCTGGACATCGTTGAGTGAGACAACGCGAGGTATCCCATCCACCGAAGGAATTGGCACCGTGACCGGATAGTGGATCAGGTCGATCTCCTTTGGAACGTCGCGCGCGGCGCGGGCCGGCGTAATGCGTGCGGCGCTCATTGCAAGGAGGCGCGTTAGGTTTGAATCGCCCGGGCGGTAGGAGTCAACGCGCTTGATCCGCACGCGGGCGCCGGCGAACTCCTGAACCGACGGCTGACTGTGACGGCTTACTAAGCAGGTTGTCGTCTCCGGCCCCTCACCGGCAGCGAAGGCCTCGAGCAGGCCGCGTACGTAGGTTTCGCCGCCGCCCGTCTTGCCCGGGAAGAGCGTAAGTAAAGCGAGGCCGACGTTCACGGGCCACAAGCTAGCGGCTTTCGTGAAGAGTGATCCCGTCGCTGCCTTGGGCGCCAAGGTCCCCTGCGTCGTCGTCGAAGAGCACTTCGCTTGGGGCGCCGCCTCGCTCGTCAAGGATCGCCTGCCGCTGCGCGAGGATCGTGACCTGATCGCTCAGCCGCGATATCGCGACTGAGAAGTGGAGCAGGAGGAAGAGAACAAATCCAATGGCGACGAAGAAGAGCGCGTTGGGGCCTGAGGCGATGCCGAGCAGCTTGGCGAGTGAGTTCAGCCCGGAAGTCCAGATCGCCAAGATCAGGATCACGCCGGCGCTCAGCAGCCAGAGCAGCGCGTAACGCTCAAGCAGCCGACGGCGACGAACGAGCTCGAGCACCACGAGCAGCAGCGCCAGTGAGGCGAGTACCGCGATGATCTTGATCCGAGCGTCCACTAGGCCTCCATCGTCACTGGCTTGTCTGTTTGTTGACGATCGCCAACCTTAGGCCGCTTGCGCGCCAAACCAACGAGCAACGCGAGCAGCACCTTCACCATGTAATAGGCCGACTTGCCAGAGCCGATCGATGAGTCGCCACCACCGCGCTGATACATCTGTACCGATGTTTCAACCATCCGCAGCTGGTGGTGATGGAGCATCAGTACGGCCTCAACTTCTGGGTAATCAGAGGGGTAATCGAACGCGAACAGTTCAATCGCGCGGCGATTGTAGAGACGGAAACCGGAGGTCGGGTCGGTAACCGGTTGACCGACTAAGCGTGACAGAAGAAAGGCAAAAATATGAATCCCAGCTCTGCGGCTAATCGGCGCGACGTACCCGGTGTCCGTCTTGAAGCGGGAACCACAGACGACGTCGATCTGGGGGTCTTGACGCATCACCTCGAGCAGCTTGCAAACCTCGCGCGGCTCATGCTGACCATCGGCATCTACTTGAATCAGCTGCTCGTAACCGTTGTCAAGCGCGTACTTGAAGCCGGCCTGGACAGCGCCGCCGATGCCGAGGTTGAATGGTAGACGGAGAACCCGCGCTCCCGCGTCGCGGGCGCTGACGGCAGTCCCATCCGTTGACCCGTCGTCAACGACGATTACGTCGAACGAGCCACTGGCTTCGCGGATCGAACTGATCACCTCTCCGATCGTCGCTGCCTCGTTAAGCGCCGGCATCACGATCAGGGCTCTGGGGGTGGCTGTGTTTGTCATGGGTTGGTCGAGGCCGGTCGCTCGGAGGCTACTGGCGGAGACACATAATAGAGTCGCAAGCGATGAGCAAGATCCGCGCAGTAATCGTCTCATACTCCGATCCGCAGGCCGCTGCACGGGCGGTCAAGAGCCTCATGGACCAAACGGTGGATCTTTCAGAGATCGTCGTCGTGAATAACCGCCCGAACGAGTCAGTTGTCGAAACCGGGAATGGCGTGACGTTGATCGAGCCGGCGACGAACCTTGGCTACGCCGGCGGCGCCAACCTGGGGGCTTTAGGAAGCGACAGCGATTGGCTCTTCTTTCTCAACCCTGATGCCGTAGCCGCCGAGGACTGCCTAAGCAGTCTGCTCGAAGCTGCGAGCGACGCGGATGTTGGCGCCGTCGGCGCGCAGGTCCTGCTTCCCGACGGCCGCGTCAACGCCGGCGATAATCCGCTTCACATCAGTGGGCTTTCTTGGTCCGGCCGGTATGGCGAGCCCCCCGAGGCCGGTCCGCCGCGCGATGTGGCAGTTGTTTCCGGCGCTGCTGTACTGGTGCGAACCGCAGCGTGGGAGGCGCTGGGAGGATTGGCGGAGGAGTTCTTCCTCTACTACGACGACGTTGACTTCGCCCTCAGGCTGCAGATTGCTGGCTGGCGCGTTGTCTTCCAACCGGCGGCGATCGTCGAACATGATTACGAGTTCGACAAGGGCGATTTGAAGTGGTTCTACCTAGAGCGCAATCGCGCCTGGAGCATCGCGACGGTCCCCAGCGGCAGAACGCTGCTGCTGCTGGCTCCGCTGCTGGCGGCCTCGGAGATCGGGCTGCTCGCCCGCGCGATCAGAGAAGGTTGGTGGCGTCAGAAACTGCGAGCCTGGCGCTCAGTCCTATCGAACTTGACCGCGATTGAGCAGCGGCGCCGTGTTGTGCAGGCGACACGCACCAACTCCGACCGCGGCTGGCTTCAACTGACCCAGTCAGCGGTCGACTCGCCGCTGGCGGCCAGCGGCGTGGCACGGATCGCAGCGCCACTCCTCAGCTGGTATCGCAAAGTTGTGATTTGGGCCGCCGGATAGGTCGAGCTGAGACTGACCCTCGGCCTGAGCTACTTTGGAAACTTATTGTGCCCCGTGTGAGCGTCATAGTTCCTGCCTACAACGCGGCGGACACAATCACTGAGGCCTTGCAGTCAGTGATATCGCAGACCTACCCCGACTGGGAGGTGATTGTTGCCGATGATGGGTCAGACGACGGCTCCGCCGGAGCCTGTCAAGTCGAATGAGACAGCTTGGTCAGCGAATTTAGTGAGCAACCTCCTCGTGGTCTGAGCCGTTGTTTGGCGGCCCTGGAGGGTCGGCCGGTGAAATTTGGCGCTCTGTGAGCGGTTCTGCGGGCCTCGGTGAGAGGACCGCGACCAGATCCACTGTCCGGATTCGGCGCCTGGGCGACGAGCCGGCCGGGCTTGTTGATCCAGGCCGCGCTCGGTGGCGCCGGCGGCCGCGGCGGACGCTCGCCCACCACGACCGGTGCCCGCCGGCGGTAAAGCGAGGCCCGCGAGGCGCCCAGCGCCCGGCAGGCGGACGCGGTCCCGAGTCGCGGCTCGATCTCGCCGACGGCGCCGTCGATCATCGCGGCGCCGTCGCGTCGTCGTCGGCAGTCGCGCTCTTGGAAACCAGCTGCTCCAAGAGCGCGAAGACGTTCCCCTGCAACTCGATCACCCGCCGAGCCGGGCCCTAGCTCGGCCTCGGTGCGATCCAACCGGCTTCGATTGCCCCCCCAGCTCGAGCTGCTCGGGGCTCGGCCGCCGCCGACCGCGGCGCTTCGGCGCCAGCGCTTCGAGCGCGCCCGAATCGCGGCCACGGCGCCACTCGGTCAGAAGCGCGGAGTAAAGCCCCTCACGGCGCAAGAGCGCGCCGATCTCACCCGGCTTGGTGGCAGCGTCGGCCTCGCGGACGATCGCCAGCTTCTATTCGGCGCTGAATCGCCGTCGCTTCGGCCGCTCTGCCAGCTCGGGGTCAGGGACCCCACCGGCGCGGCGCACCCGGCGACCGCTTCGCTTCGCCGTCGTTCTCCAGCAACGTCATCGTGTGCTCCGTTCCTGCCCTCTAATTACGGGATCATCGGTGTCTCACGTAACGTTGGCAGAGAGGGGTTCAGTCGGGGGAAACGACCAGCGACAAGCGAGGCACGAGCCGCAGGCCACCGCTGATGAGAAGATTTTAACGCTTCTATCTGTCAGCCGGGTATAGGGAACAGATCTCCGACCAACAGCTCTTCGTCACAGGAGCTTAGTTTGGCCACGAACCGTATGCGCCTGTATCTCGTGAGCAGATTAACAACACTGCGAGGTTGATGGGAAAACGAGATAGCGGTACACCATCACTTGTGGGAACGCCACAACTAATGATGAGCAAGGAGGACCATACCGTCGGACGCGTCGACGATGTGCCAGCCGGCGCTCCGAAGTGAACGCAGAAGCCGCTTCTCGCGGATGGTCTCGCCCGGTTCAGCCACCCCTACTGAATCCATCTTGGGCGACCCGGCGCGGAAGAGGTCCTTCAGAGGCTCCCGCGCATACCGTTGACGCGTGTCAAGAAGGATCAGCCCATCTTGAGGAAACTGCTCTGAGGGAAGAGTTAGTCTTTCGCAGCCTCCGAGAAATTCGAGCTTCGGTAACGGCGTCGCGCAAAGAACGCGGCCCCGGCCGGCCTTCTTGGCTTGCTTCGCAAGTGCGAACGAGGCCTCGTCTCCCGAGGGACGGCTCCAGTCTGGGGCCGTGGCCATCACGCTGAGGCCGACGAGGGCGCCCGCAACGAGATACGAAGCGGTTTGGCGGTTCCTCTGAAGCGTCGCTAAGGAGCGACGCTGCGCCACGACGCTCCGCACCACCATCAAGAACAGAAACAAACCGAGCGGAATACAGTAAACGGCAACGCGGCCGGTGTAAGTATATGGAGTAAGCAACCCGGTTTGAAGGATCACGACAAGAGATATCGTGATCAAGCTGAGCACCAGAAGCGGCAAGCGCCCGGACCGCGCCGCGAAGAACGCTGACGCCAATGAGAGGACTAGCAAGGCAACCGCTCCACCCTTCAGGCTGACAGGGCCAGGAAGCAACCCACCGAACTTGACCGTAAACATTGCGGAAACGATGCTTCCGCTTCCACTACTAACGGTTTCGGTCGGTGCGGGAGCCTTGGGCGCTGATGCGGGAGCCTTGGGCGCTTGGGTGAGTTGCTCCGGGGTTTTCCACGAACCGACCCCCTGATTTGAAACCTGTGTAGCCAGATATGCCAGCGGCACAGTGGCAACGACGACGAGCGCCAACGTCGCTAGGCGCTTAACGGTGATTGCCCCTCCTACCCGCGCCCCACCAAGCCGCAGCAGAGCGACTAAGAGAAGCGCCGTTAGGGCCGCTCCGGCCCATTGGATAGCTGGCAGTGGGTGCGTAAGCGCAGTTGCCCCAAGAAACAGCGGGATGAAAAGCACATCGGGGAGGCATACATGCCGCGGCTTTGAGACGGCTCCCAGCAACGCGACCGTCGCGCCGACCACGAGCACCACGGTAATTGAGGTAGCCCAGAAGCCGGTCATCCACTTGAGCGCGTAGCTGCCGATCGGAGAAATCATAAACGCGACAAATAACAACGCCCCGCTGCGGCCGACGAGAGGCCTCACAAGAAGTGCCATCGCCAGAATGCTGATCACGCCAAGGGCGGGGCCCATGAACCGCCAAACTGTCCCATCCGACATGAGGTCTCCCGCGGGCTGGATAAGTGCAAACCAACCAGGCGGATAACCGAGCACGTTGCCGCCAGCCGACATAATCCGGAGAAGGTTAACGACCACAGTGGTATCCGGTGCGGCTGGGCTGATGTGGCTGAGCGAGTCGAAGTACGCTGAGTAGACAATCCCAGCAAACAGTGCGATCGAGAAGACCGCTATCAGAAATCCACGCTTCGACCCGATCAGGGGCTTGGCCCGTGACTTGACTCGTGTAGCTAGCGCGAAAGCCTCGGACCGCCTAAGGGCTACCGAACCGACGTTCGCGGCAGTTGCTACTAAAACCAGTACCGTTGTGAAGTCGGCGAAGTAGCCAACTGCGTAGGTAAGCGTGCCTAGCAAGACGGTCACGGCAAGAGAGGTGGCAACGCCAAACTGCCCCGCGCACTCTGGCGAGGTGAAGAGCAGTAGCGGAAGGATCGCCCAAGCACCTAGAAACCCCGCCAACGCCAACGTTGAGATCACCTCAAACAGAGTCATAAGCATCATGATCGCAAGTTCCCTAGCCCGGATGGTGCATGAGACAGTGGCGGCTCCGGGGTTCGGGGCCGTTTGACTGCTTGACTGTCCGCTGGAGTGGGGATTCTTTGGGTTGTTGAAGTATGAAGGATCGATTCGGGGGGCACCTTGAAGGTAATGCTCGATGGGCGCAGGCCTTGCGGCCGCCGTTGACAAGCGAGTCCGGGTGATCGAGTTGGCAGGCAATAGCGGGCCTGCGGCGGCGCGGAACGCTGCGATTCAGCAGGCCTCCGGCGAGCTAGTTTCCTTTCTTGACGCCGATGACCTTCTGTTGCCCAGGTTTTTGCAAACCCCAGTTGGTCTCTTCGACTGCGAGGCGGCGCGCCACTTGTCACCCGTTGGCATCGTTGCATGTGACGCACAGCTGCTGATCGACGGGGAGCCCGCTCCTTCGACCTTTCTTGACGAATTCCTGAACCAGTTACCAAGCTCACACTGAAGAGGGTACTCAGCGGTAACTGCAAACACGTGAGTGCAATCGTGCCGCGTTCAGCAGGTGATGAATTGGGTTGGTTTGCGCCGGAGATATTCGGCACCGAGGACTACGACCTGTGGGTGAGAATCCTCGAGCGGGGCTACCGAGCTGTGCTCAACCCTGATCGGCTCGCCGTCTACCGCGTCACTTCGGGGTCAGTGTCGTCGAACGCCGCTCGCCAGAGGGAGAACAGTCAGATGGTGTATAGCCGGGCACTCAGCCGGGGGATGCTGAATCCTGCAGAGACCAGGATTGCGCGAAACCAGCTGCGGTACGCCGAAGCGATGGAAGCGGTAGCGCTGATTGTCGACGATCGAAAGTGGCGACAAGCCGTTATGAAGCTGCCGACGATTGCCTACGTCGTGATTACCCGCCCCAGCGCCTGGGCTCGTTGGGCCCGCTTCCTGCTCGGTGGACATAGATAGCGACGCTCTGACGGGACGTGCCCCATCTCGCCGGAATGAATACCCCGTCGGCTAGCGCATTCTCGTCGCCGATTGCCGCTGAGAACGTCGCTGCGTTAGTAGCTCAGCGGCTGCGCCGCTGCGTCGCCCACTGCCTTGCAAACAGGATCACGAACCACGGGTTGTAGCGCAGATAGCGCCGCCAGAGTCGGCGCGGTTCGCGCGCTAGTCGCCAGACCCATTCAAGGCCCGCTTCCTGCAGCCGGTGGGGGGCCTGCGGCACGAGGCCGGCGTGGAAGTCGAAGGCGGCTCCGACGCCGATCAGTAGCGGTGCTTCCAGCCGTGCCCTGATGTTCGCCATCCACAGCTCCTGTTTGGGCTGGCCGGTGCCGACCCAGACGATGTCGGCGCCGCTGGCGTTGATCTCGGCGACGATGCTCTGCTCCTCATGAACCTCAAGCGGCCGGTAGGGGGGCGAGTGGCCGCCGACGATATTGAGCCCTGGAAAGCGGCGGCG
>JBDNJF010000060.1:0-2795 GCA_041687955.1 Solirubrobacteraceae bacterium | reverse complement strand
TCGCTCAGCGCGATCGTGCTGTAGTTGGCGAACTGGCTGCGAACGATTGCGCTGCCAACGCTGCGATAACTAGTGAAGCCGCCAACCCAGATCTGCAGGCCGCCGCTGCCTTCAGCGGCAACAGCCACGTTTTGAGTGACGGTAAAGCCGGCCATTGCGGCGACGCTCGCTGAGCTGCGCACCTTCTGCTTGGCGACAACGTCAACGGTGACGCCCTGAAAGGTTTGCGTTGTGCCGGCCGTTGGCGCGCAGCGCGCGGTTGCCTTCACTAACGCCCGCCAAGCGGCGCGGGCGCGGGCGCGGGCGGCGTAGGTGTAAATGTCGCTGCTGGCCGAGCGAGTTGCGGTGATGTTCTCACCGGAGCCCTGCTGATAGAGCGAGGCAGAAGCGTTGGCGCGCTGCAGCGGGGTGCCGCCGAAAACCTTCTTGCCGTCCTTGTCAACACAGACCTCAAAACGGTTTGTCTGCGGCGCGACGCTGTAACTAGTGGAGCGGGTTTTTGGCTGGTTGACGAAGTAGCTGCTGGGAATGTCGGCCACCTGCAGCGACGCGGCCAGCAGCCTCGCCTTGCTGTACGGCGCGGCAGATGCGGCCGGCGCGGCGAAGGCGCAGAATAGTGCGGCAACGGCCAGAGCGGTGGTTGTTCGGACGGCAATGATGCTGCTGAGACTAGCTTAGGGCCCAGCTGTGATTGATCGCTGGCCTCGGCCTTCTGCTCGCGCCTGCGTTCGAGTCGCCGCTACTGCCGCAGCGAGCGACGAAGTGCGGCTTGCATTTCAAACGGGGATCAGGGAAGGTCACCGATAAGAGAGATAAGCCAAATTTGAGGAGGTTTCCCATGGTTCAGGAAATGGTGACTGCGATTGACGTTCCGGGCGGCGTAAAAGACCGCTACGACAACTACATCGGTGGCGAATGGACTGCGCCAGTCGACGGTGAATACTTCGAGAACATTACGCCGGTAACCGGTGAGGCGTTCTGCGAAATTGCCCGCTCCAACGAGAAGGACATTGAGCTGGCGCTTGACGCCGCGCACGCCGCAAAGGACGCATGGGGCGCCACCAGCACCACCGAGCGCTCGAACATGCTGCTGAAGATCGCCGACCGGATGGAAGCGAATCTCGACTCTTTGGCGCTCGCTGAAACGTGGGAGAACGGCAAGCCGATCCGCGAAACGATGGCCGCCGACCTGCCGCTAGCGATCGACCACTTCCGTTACTTCGCTGGCGTGATCCGCGCCCAAGAGGGCGGGATCTCGCAGCTCGACAACGACAATGTTGCCTACCACTTCCACGAGCCGCTTGGCGTAGTTGGCCAGATCATTCCATGGAACTTCCCGCTGCTGATGGCCACCTGGAAGCTGGCGCCGGCGCTAGCGGCCGGCAACTGCATTGTGCTCAAGCCAGCCGAGCAGACGCCATGGTCGATCCTCAAGCTGATTGAGATCGTCGGCGACCTCCTGCCGCCCGGCGTGCTGAACATCGTCAACGGCTTCGGCGTAGAAGCCGGCAAGCCGCTGGCTTCAAGCCAGCGGATCGCAAAGATCGCTTTCACCGGCGAGACGACGACCGGTCGGCTGATCATGCAGTACGCCTCCGAAAACATCATTCCCGCGACGCTGGAGCTGGGCGGCAAAAGCCCGAACCTCTTCTTCGCTGACGTGATGGACGCCGACGACGCCTTCTTTGACAAGGCGCTTGAGGGCTTCGTGATGTTCGCGCTAAATCAAGGCGAAGTTTGCACCTGCCCGAGCCGCGCGCTGATTGAGGAGTCGATCTACGACGCTTTCATGGAGCGGGCGCTGGAGCGCGTTAAGGCAATCAACCTCGGTGATCCGCTCGACCCGGCAACGATGGTTGGCGCGCAGGCCTCAAACGATCAGCTCGAAAAGGTGATGTCCTACATTGACATCGGCAAGCAGGAAGGCGCCGAAGTGCTGATCGGTGGCGCAGCGCGCGAAGTTGAAGGGCGCGCCGGCGGTTACTACGTTGAGCCGACTGTTTTCAAGGGAACTAACGACATGCGGATCTTCCAAGAGGAGATCTTCGGCCCGGTTGTTTCAGTGACAACGTTCTCGAGCTTTGATGAAGCGATCGAGATCGCCAACGACACGCTTTACGGCCTCGGCGCTGGCGTTTGGACGCGCGACATGAACATCGCCTACCGCGCCGGCCGAATGATTCAGGCTGGCCGCGTGTGGACAAACTGCTTCCACGCCTACCCGGCGCACGCCGCCTTTGGCGGTTACAAGGGCTCAGGCGTTGGCCGCGAAAACCACGCGATGATGCTCAACCACTACCAGCAGACGAAGAACCTGCTGGTGTCGTACGACCCAAATAAGCTCGGCTTCTTTTAAGCCGGTGAGCGACAGCCCCGAGCGCGTCACGATCACCGCCGAAGCCGCGGAGCTGGTCGGGCGGCTGGTCGAGCGGCACGGGCCACTGATGTTTCACCAGTCCGGTGGCTGCTGCGACGGTTCCAGCCCAATGTGCTTTCCGCGCGGCGATTTTCGCGTGGGCTCGCGCGAGGTTTACCTTGGCGAAGTTGCGGGCCAGCCGTTCTACATGGGCCCCGATCAGTACCAAGTTTGGGCGCACACGCACCTGACCGTTGACGTGGTCCCCGGTCGCGGCTCGGGCTTCTCGGTCGAGGCACCGGAAGGGGTTCGCTTTCTGATCCGCTCACGCATCTTCAGCGACCAGGAGCTGGGGGCGATGGAGCCGGCGCTGACCGGCCGCCAGCATTAGCCGCCCTCGTTGCGGGGTCTGCGCGAGCGAAAACTTTCGTGATGATCG
>JBDNJF010000059.1:0-28031 GCA_041687955.1 Solirubrobacteraceae bacterium | reverse complement strand
ACCTTTGACGCCGACGCGCAGGCCAGCAACTTCAACGTCGGCTCCTTGAGCGTCAAGGTATTCACGAGCCTTGGTTGCGCCAATCTCGCTGAGGACAATCCCTTTTGCCTTGAATGTGACTTCCGTCGTGCTCATCGCTTCGAGAAGTATAGCGGTGCTCTACCCTCTCCTCTGATGCCAACCGCCGACGAAGTGAGAGCACGAATTGAAAGCTGTATTCCTGGCGCCAAAGCCGAGGTGACGAGCGACGACAACGTCCACTTCAGCGCCCGAGTTGTGGCCAGCGACTTTTCCGGGCTTAGTCTCGTCGAACAACATCGCCTTGTTTACGCAGTCTTTGAGGAAGGTGAGCTCGGTGGCAGCATTCATGCCCTAGCCTTGACAACGGAGCCTCAATGACAGATCAGCCTGAAAACTCACTCCGCGACGCATTAGCCGACGCGATCGCTTCCAACGAAGTGATTCTCTTCATGAAGGGGACGCCCGAGCAGCCGATGTGCGGCTTTTCGGCGCGGACCTGCGCTGCGCTGGCTGCGACCGAGACCGAGTTCGCAGCCGTCGACGTTCTGGCGGACCCACGGATCCGCCAAGAGCTCTCGTCGCTTTCCAGCTGGCCAACTATTCCTCAGCTCTTTGTTCGCGGCGAGCTGGTCGGCGGCGCCGACATTGTTGGCCAGATGTACGAAAGCGGCGAACTTGCCACGGTACTCGGAGCTCCAGCTGCGGCCGCCAGCGAACCGCTGCCCGAGGCCGCCGAGCCTGGCTCCGCGCCGCCGCTGCAGATCGAAAACCGTCTCAGCTAGCCGGCTCTTCCGTGGGCTGAGCTAGCGATGCTCGCTGGCGCCACCATCATCTTCCGCCAAGGCCGGCTGCGTGGAGGTCGGCGCCCCCCGCTGCGCGGAGGGCTCAACCTCACGCTCGGCTCCGGCGCGACTTAAGTGCTGGACGATCCTGCGCGAGTCGCAGATCGCTTCGCCATCCTCGGTGATTAGCAGCGGCACTACGCTCTGGCCGCTTAGCGCCTCCACTTCGCTGCGTTGGCGCTTGCGCCAAGGCACGCGCAGCTGCTCATTCTCAATTCCCCTCGCCTTCAGCTGGCGCGCGACGCGGCCGCAGGCGCAGAGGTAATTAGTAGGAGCTGGACAGCGGTAGAGCGTGACCACAGGTTGAGAATACCGGGCTGTGTAATAGGGTCGCACCGTGCCTGTTGCCGTTGTAACCGACTCGACCCATTATCTGCCGCGCGAGATCATCGCCGACTACGGCATTCATCAAGTCAGCCTTTACGTCAACGACGGCGGAACTTTGACGCGCGAAGCCGAGATGCCCAACTTCCACGCTTTCTACGAGGATCTGCGCACGCGCAGCGAGCTACCGACCACGTCGCAGCCCTCGCCAGGCGACTTCATTGCCGTCTACGAGCCACTCATTGCCGACGGATACGACATCGTCTCAGTCCACCTTGGCGCCGGCATCTCAGGAACGTGCGATAGCGCGCGCCAAGCTGCCCAGGAGCTGACTGGCGACGGTTCGCAGCGCAGGATTGAAGTTGTTGACTCCGCCAGCGCCGCTGGCGGCCTCGCGCTGATCGTCCTCGCCGCCGCCAGCGCAGCGCGCGGCGGCCGCGACGTCGAGGCCGTCAGAGAGCGCGCATTGGCCGCGGCCGACGACGTGAAAATCTGGTTTTCGGTTGACACGCTCGAATATCTTCGCCGCGGCGGGCGGATCGGCGCCGCGCAAGCGTGGCTTGGTAGCGCGCTTAAGATCAAGCCGATCCTCAGCTTCGACGAGGTGATCACGCCAGTCGAGCGGGTTCGCACCAACCGCCGCGCCTTTGAACGGATGGTCGAACTGCTCGAAGAGCGCAAAGAGGCAGGCGCCTCAGCCTGGGTAGTCCAGTACATCGAGGTGCCCGAGCTCGCAGAGCAGATGGTCCAGCGCGGCCGCGAAATCTTTGGTACCGATCCACTATTTTGCACCGAAATTGGGCCAGTGATCGGCACCCACGCCGGCCCGGGCGTGCTCGGCGTCTCGGGAATCAACCCCGAGTTGCTTGAGCCGTAAGCAACTACCGGGGGCGCTTGCGGCCAATCAGCGCGGCGATGCCGCCGCCAATCACAAAGCCAGCAACTGCGGCCCCAGCGAGCACCTTCGGTCGGTGCCTATTGACCTGAGAGCGCCAGTCGGCAACAGCAACCACTTCGCCGCGTAGCTGCGTGAGCGACTCGGCTAGCTCGGTCTGGCGCTGCGCAATTGACGCGCGCAGCTGATCTTGAGTGCGCGCCGAGCTCATTAGCGATCTTCCTCGGGCAGCACGACAGCTTCGCGAACCTGCTCGCCGATCAGGTGAGCCTCGTCGCTGATCGTCTCCCCCGTCTGGCGCACGGCAGCAATCGCTTGGTCTGGGATCGGTGCCTTGGCCTTCTTCAGCAGCTTGGCAGCCACCAGGGCGGCGATGATCGCGCAGATAATCAGCAGAAAGGCGACAAGAAAAAAGCCCCAGAAGAAGGTCTGATCCGGGAACAGGAGGTACCAAGCGAGCCAGCTTGCGCCTTCGATGAGCAGAAACAGAGCGCCGACTAGAAATACGCCGGCGGCAACAGCGATGATTGTTCCGCGCCCGAAGACAACGGCCTTCTGCTTCAGTTCGACCTTGGCTAGTTCTACTTGGTCTTGAACCAGGCCGCGCGTGTCGGTAGTGACGCGCTGGATCGCGGCGGCGAGAGCGCTCTCGGTCGGTCCGGGTGCCTTCGCCATCGGCTAACGGCCTCGCATCCGGCCGAGAATCTGTGCGGCGACAAAGCCGCCCGCTGTGGCGAGGCCAATCAAAATCTCGGGGCGCTTCTCAAACAGTGAACGTTCGGCCGGCGGCGGCTGGTAGGTAGGCGGCTCGCCTGCCGGCGGCATGAACTGCTGCTGCGCAGCGATCGGCGGCTCGTAGGTCGGGGCTGCGGCGGGCTGACCAGGCTGGCGCGGGCCTGGGACTATCGGTGGCTGGTTTGGATCGCTGCTCACGAGGGTGGATCTTCATCGAGGAAACGCTGCCAGACGAAGGCCGCTAGGCGCAGCGCAGCAATGCTGGCGAGCGCCTCAAGACCGGCGACGAAGCCCATCCATGCGAGCCGCTTAATCATTTCATTCTCCATCGCGCCTGACGGTAGCGCACCCAGCCACTCAAAACGCAAGTGATCTGCCCACTTCCGGTAGCGCTAGCGCGGCTCGTCGATCATCTACCGCGAACCAGAGCTGGTGATTAGCCAAGCCCTCGCTGGACGCTGCCGTAAGCGTGCGGCTGACGCGAGGCGAGCGAAGGAAGCTCGCTGCGAATTCGGTCAAGTTCGGTGAAATCAAGTTCGGCGCCGACGACCATCGCACTCGTGTCGTCCGCTTCGGCCAGCGCCCGGCCCCACGGGTCAAGAATCATTGAGTGGCCACCCGATTCGACCCCCGGGGCAACCTCGCCGACCTGATTGGCGGCGATCACGAAACAGTGGTTCTCGATCGCCCGCGCGCGCAGCAGCGTTTCCCAGTGGGCTTCCGTCGTCTTGCGCGTAAAGCAGGCCGGCACGAGCAGAATCTTTGCTCCATCGACCGCCTGCAGGCGATAGAGCTCAGGAAAGCGCAGGTCGTAACAAATGCTGAGGCCGAGGACGGTTCCGTCGGCGGCCTCGCTGCTGACAATCTGCGCACCCGGCAGCTGGTGCTCTGATTCACGGAAGGCGGCGCCCGCTAGCTCATTGTCGAATAGGTGAATCTTGCGGTAAACCGCTTTGCGCTTGCCGTCTGCGCCGAGATGAACCGAAGTGTTGTAGAGCTTCTCCTGCCCTTCGACCAGCTCAGTCACGGAGCCTGCAACCAGATCAATCTTTAGCTCCGCCGCTGTAGCCGCAGCCCACGCGACTGCCTCCCCGTCGAGTTCCTGCGCCGCGGCGCGCTTCTGCGCAGCCGTTCCCCCCGCCGCCCACCACTCAGGTAGTAGCACCAGTTCCGCTCCACCTGTGGCTGCTTCACGCACGAATGCGTCGGCCCTGGCAATGTTCGCCGCTAGGTCGGGCGTGGCTGTTAGCTGGATCGCGGCGACTCGCAAGGTGGCGGCAAGGATAACCCGGTCGGGTAGCGTGGTCGCGGTGAATCTCGACCAGCTCCCAATCCGCAGCGACGGCAGCCTGCGCCCAGCTGGGCTCGCGCTCCCTCCCGCGCGAATGCCGTTGATCCGCGACCGCCGCCCACTTAAGCGTTGGACTTACGTAGGCGTTTACGGCGAGGAACTGATGCTCTGCGCCGCCCAAGTGCGCGTAGCCGGCGTGCCGCAATGTTTCTGGGCGATTCTCGACCGCGCGAGTGGCGAGATGATTGAGCAGACCGCTTTCAGCACGCGCATCGTCTTTGCCGACGAGCGTCGCCTCAGGGTCAAAGGCCGCAAAGCACAGGTTGACTTGGTGCTCCGTCCCGCTGGCGACCCAGTCGAGGTCGTAAGTCGCCACGGAGCCTCATACATCTGGACGCGCAAGCTCCCGGTGGTCGCGAGCGGCACGGTCGCAGCAGGCGGGCGTGTGAGACAGATCGAGTGCGCCGGCCTAGTTGACGTCACAGCCGGCTACCACGCGCGCGAAACCGCATGGAGCTGGTCGGCAGGAGTCGGAACCGGCGCCGACGGCAGCGCGCTAACTTGGAACATCGTCAGTGGCGTTCACGACGCAGTGAGCGACAGCGAGCGAACCGTTTGGGTTGACGGCGCCGCTAGCGAGCTGCCTGCGGCCGAGTTTGACGCCGAGCTCAGCGCAGTCAGCTTCCCCGGCAACAGCGAATCACTGAGCTTCAGCGCTGAGGCCGAGCGCGCCAGTAAAGACGATTTTAAGGTTTTTGCCAGCGACTACAGGCAGCCCTTTGGCAGCTTCAGCGGCACGCTCCCGGGCGGCGCTGAGCTAACCAGTGGCTTCGGCGTTATCGAAAGCCATAGCGCTCGCTGGTAACTCTCGCTCAGCTAAGGAATGAACCGCTGGCGTCGCTGAGGCCGCCGATCGCGCCGCTCGCTTCGAGCGCGGCGATCTGCTCGGCGTCATAGCCAGCGGCTGTGAGCACCTCGTGCGTGTGCTCGCCGAGCGAGGGGGCTGGCAGGCGGTCGTTATTTACCGGCGTGCGTGAGAATGCGAGTGGGCTGGCGACGGTGCGAACCGGATTGACGGCGCCCGGCTGGGTCAGGCCGGTGACCATTCCGCGCGCCTTGAAGAGCTCTGATTCAAGCGCCTCCTCTACCTCCAGCAGCGGCTCGACGCAGCAGTCGTGTTCGGCTCCGAATTCGCCCCACTGCGCGCGCGTGCGCTCCATGAAGATCGCTCCGACGGCCTTGTGCGCTTCGCTGCCCGGGCGCTCGAACTGCTTCTCGATCAGCTCCTCATGCCCCGTGCCTTCACATAAAAGCTTCCAGAACTTTGGTTCCAGAGCGCCGACCGAAACCCAGCCGTCTTTGCACTGGTAAGGGCGATAACAGATCAGCCCGCCGGCCAGCTCGCCCTCGCCGCGGCGCGGCGGCTTGCCACCGGCCAGCGCCACCGCCGATGGCATCACCATCCAAGCCAGCGCACCGTCGGTCATTGAGATGTCGATCGACTGCCCTTTGCTGGAGCGGTCGCGCTCGCGGATCGCAGCAAGGATCGCGAAGGCAGCCATCAGCGATCCGGCGCCAATGTCAGCGATCTGCGCGGCCGACTGGACCGGTGGGCCGCCAACGTCGCCAGTCAACCCGAGCAGCCCAGAGGTGGCGAGGTAGTTCATGTCGTGGCCCGCGCGCTGGGCGTAAGGGCCGTCCTGGCCGTAGCCGCTAATTGCGCAGTAGACAATCCCCGGATTGACCGCCTTCAAAGCGTCGTAACCAACACCGAGGCGGTCGAGCACGCCGGGGCGGAAAGACTCGAGCACGATGTCGGCGTCCTGCGCCAACTTCAGCAGCAGCTCGCGCCCCTCGTCGCTCTTGAGGTTTACGCGGATCGAGCGCTTGTTGCGGTTCAGCGCGAGAAAAAGCGCTCCTGCAGCAGATTTTTCAACGCCTTCGTGAAACGGAGGCGACCAGCGTGCGTAGTCGCCCATGCCTGTGTCCTCGACCTTGATCACGTCGGCGCCGCAGTCGGCTAGCAGTAGCGAGCAGAACGGCCCCGGCAGCAGCCGCGAGAGGTCAAGAACACGAAGATCTTCGAGCGGCAGCGCCATCGAACAAGCCTAGGCGCCGGGCGCCGCGATGCCAAGCAGCGCGCGAGCCTCGACAACGGTTGCCGGGCGGCGGCCCGCGGCCTCAGTCATCTGCCGCGCAACGGCAACCAGCTCACCGTTCGATTCAGCCATCTCGCCGCTCGGCAGGTAGAGGTTGTCCTCAAGGCCAACGCGAATCGAGCCACCAAGGTCGAGCGCGGCCTCAAGCAACATCCACTGGTCGCGTGAGATTCCAACAACGCCCCAGTGGCTGCCGTCAGGCATGTTGTGAACCATCGCCGCCATGTTGTTCCTGCTGGCAGGGATTCCACCAAGCACTCCCATCACGCAGTCGATATGAAGCGGCTTTTTCAAAAGGCCCATGTCAACGAGCGGGTCGAGACTGCCGACGTGGCCGATGTCGAAGCACTCGTGTTCCGGCTTGATCCCGTTCTCATTGAGCGCTGTTAGCAGTTCGATGATCTCGTCGAACGAATTCTCAAAGACCGTCTTGAAGACGAACTGCTTGCGTGATTTTGAATATTTCGCGTAGTTCATCGAGCCCATGTTGAGCGCCGCTACTTCAGGCTTCAGTGCTTCAAGGTAGGCGACGCGTTTCTCGATCGAAACGCCGACAGTGCCGGTCGAGTAGTTGATAATCACGTCGTCCACGCTGGAGCGGATCGCCTCTGTGATCGCAGCGAAATCCTCGATCTCGTAGGAGGGCAGACCTTCCGGCGTGCGCGCGTGGATGTGGATCATCACGCCGCCTTCATCAACTATCCGCTTCGCTTCTGCGCCGTATTCCTGCGGCGTGTAGGGAATCGCCGGGCACTGCTCGCGATTGGCGATGGCACCAGAGATCGCGCAGGTAATTACAACTGGATCTTCTTTTGACATTTCTACCTTTAAGACTGGGTTGGGAATCCATAATCGACGCCTTGCGCGCGCCGGGGCCAGCGCTCCGTGACAACCTTGCCACGGGTGTAAAAGAGCACCCCTTCGCGGCCGTGAACGTGGAGGTCGCCGAAGAGCGAATCCTTCCAGCCGCCGAACGAGAAGTAGGCCATCGGTACCGGGATCGGCACGTTGACGCCAACCATTCCGGCCTGCACGCGGCTGCGAAACTCGCGCGCCGCGCCACCGTCGGCGGTGAAAATAGCGGCGCCGTTGCCGTAAGGGTTGGCGTTGATCAGCTCCAACCCAGCGTCGAACGAGTCGGCTTTCAGCATCACCAATAGCGGCCCAAATACTTCATCGCGGTAAACGCTCATCTCGGTCGTAACCGAATTGATCACGCTCGGCCCGATGAAGAAGCCCTCTCCATCGACGCTTAAGTCGCGGCCGTCAACGAGCACCTCGGCGCCATCGGCGGCGGCGGCCTCAACGTAAGAGGCAACGCGCTCGCGCGCCTGCGAAGTAATAACCGGCCCCATCTCGCTGCCGTCATTGTTGCCTGGGCCTACCTTGAGCGCGCGAGCACGCTCGGCGATCGCAGCGCTCAGCGCAGCCGCTGTCTGGTCGCCAACGCTGACCGCCGCTGAGATCGCCATGCAACGCTGACCGGCGCTGCCGAAGGCGGCCGAGGCGATTGCGTCGGCGGCGACATCAATGTCAGCGTCGGGTAGCACCAGCGCATGGTTCTTGGCGCCGCCGAGCGCCTGCACGCGCTTGCCGTGGGCAGTTCCAGTCTCATAGATGTGGCGAGCGATCGGCGTCGAGCCAACAAAAGAAATCGCATCGACCTCGGGGTGGACGAGCAGCGCGTTGACGGCGTCTTTGTCTCCTTGAACGACGCTAAAGACGCCATCCGGTAGCCCAGCCTCGCCGAGCAACTCAGCCATCAGCAGCGAAGCTGAGGGGTCGCGGTCGCTTGGTTTGAGAATGAACGAGTTACCGCAGGCGAGCGCGATCGGGAACATCCACATCGGCACCATCGTCGGGAAGTTGAACGGCGTGATTCCAGCTACAACGCCAAGTGGCTGGCGGTAACTGGCTGAGTCAACGCGGGTTGAGATCTGCTCGCTGGCCTCGCCCTTCATCAGGTGCGCGATGCCGCAGGCAAACTCGACCACCTCAAGGCCGCGCTGCACTTCGCCGCGGGCGTCGTCAAGCGTCTTGCCGTGCTCGGAGGTTACGAGCGCCGCCAGCTCGTCGGCGCGGGCGAACAGCAGCTCACGGAAAGCAAACATCACGGCGTGGCGCTTTGCCAGTGACGCTGAGGCCCAAGCTGGGAAGGCGGCGCGAGCGGCGATCACGGCGCGGTCAACGTCGAGTTCGTTGGCGAGCGCTACTTGGCGCTGTACAGCGCCGGTCGCCGGGTCGAAGACGTCGCCGAAGCGACCGGCAGTTCCAGCGTCAGCCTCGCCGCCGATCCAGTGGCCGACTACTGGAAGTTCTGACGAGCCCATCGCTTAGACCGGGACTACTCCTTGGCGCTTCCAAGGGCGCTCAAGTCGCTTCGTTGAAGCCATCTCAAACCCACGGCAGACGATCTCGCGCGTTTGGCGAGGGTCAATCACGTCATCGATCATGCCGCTGTTGGCGGCGATGTAAACGTCAATCAGGCTCTGGTAGCCAGCGATCAGCTCCTTCTTCTTGGCCTCTGGGTCATCGGCCTCCTCGACTTGGCGGCGCATCACAATCTCAACCGCTCCCTCGGCTCCCATCACGCTGATCTCAGCGCTCGGCCAAGCGACAATCACGTCAGGCTCGTAGGCGCTGCCGTTCATCACGAAGTAGCCAGCGCCATAAGCCTTGCGAATGATCACTGTGATCTTCGGCACGGTCGCATTTGATACGGCATAGAGCATTTTTGCGCCGTGGCGAATAATGCCGTCGGCCTCAACCTTCGTGCCGACCATGAAGCCGGGCACGTCCATCAGGAACAGCAGCGGGATTCCAAAGGCGTTGCAAAGGTTGACGAAACGGGCTGCCTTGTCGGCCGAATCGTTGTCGAGAATGCCGCCAAGCTGGCGCGGCTGGTTGGCAACAATTCCCACCGGCCTGCCGCCGAAGCGCGCGAAGCAGGTGATGATCGTCTTCGCGAACTGGGGCTTCATGTCAAACCACTCACCGTCATCAACGATCTGGGCGATGATGTTGTACATGTCGTGCGGCTTGCGGTTAGATTCCGGCAGTGCGTCGAGCAGCGCTTCCTCAGCGCGCTCAATCGGGTCCGTGCACTCCACAATCGGCGGCACCTCTTCGCAATTCGTCGGCATGTAAGAGAGGTACTGCTTGATCGCCTCGATGCAGGCCTCGTCAGACTCAACCTCAAGGTCTCCGACGCCCGACTTGCGGCAGTGGATCCGTGAGCCGCCAAGCTCCTCCTGCGTTACGTCCTCGCCAACGGCGGCGCGCACGAGGTGCGGCCCAGCGAGCGCCATTGAGCCGCGCCCTTTGACCATTGGAACGAAGTCGGCGAGCGCGGGAATGTAGGCCGTGCCTGCCGAGCAGGGGCCCATCAAGGCCGCTACCTGTGGAATCACTCCGCTCATCACGACCTGTTCGCGGAATAGGTGACCCGAGCCAGCGAAAAGCGAACCGACAGCCTCCTGAATTCGCGCGCCGGCTGAATCGAGTAGCCAGATGAAAGGAATCCGTTTGGTCAGCGCCAGCGCACGCAGACGACCGACCTTGGTTTCGCCGGTCATTCCCATCGAACCAGCCATCACCGTGAAGTCGTAGGCGCAGACGGCAACCATCCGCCCATCAATCTTGCCGTAGCCGCAGATTACGCCGTCGGCGGGAGCGTCCTTGTCTTCGAGGCCGCGAACCGAGTAGTGAACGCCGCCGTGAATTCCTAGCTCAACGAAGGTCCCTTCGTCGATCAGGAGGGCTAGCCGCTCGCGCGCCGTCAGCTTCTCTTTTTCGTGCTGGCGGTCGATCCGCTCCTGGCCTCCACCGAGCAATGCGTGCTCGCGGCGGGTTGCAAGGTCTTCCACCAGCGGGCGCAGAATTCCAGTCGTCTCTTCAGCATCGCTAGTCGTCATTAGTCAGACCGTACTACGGCGCTGCCGAGGGCTTCAGCGACCCTTCCATTGCGGCTCACGTTTTTCGAAGAAAGCGCTGACGCCTTCGCGAATGTCCTCGGTGCCGAGTGCCTCCCCGAGCTGGCCGCGGAGAAAGTCGAGCGCGTCGATCAGGTCCATGTCCTGCTGCTTCCAAATCGCGTCCTTGCCCATTCGCATTAGCAGTGGCGACTTCGAGGCCAGCTTCGCAGCCCACTCGTACACGGCCTCATCAAAATCATCGAGCCCCACGACCTTGTTGACGATCCCAAGCCGCTCAGCCTCGCTGGCGTCAATCCGCTCGCTTAGGAGCAGCATCTCAGTCGTCTTCTTGCGCGGGACGTTGCGGTAGATCAGCGCCATGATCATGAACGGGAATACGCCGACGTTCAGCTCCGGCGTTCCAAACGTTGCCTTCTCACTGGCGACGATCAGATCGCAGGCCAACGCGATCCCCAGCGAACCGGCCAGCACGTGGCCGCGGGCGGCGCAGATAGTCGGCTTGCCGAGCGTCCCAATCAGCTCAAAGAGCGCCGGGAAGCGCGCTAGCCGCTCATAGCGCTGGTCGGCGGTCAGCTCCTCGGCGAAGCCACCAAGGTCGCCGCCAGCTGAGAAGACGGTCTCGTGCGTGCTGGCGAGCACGACGCAGCTGACCTCCTCGTCGTCGCGCGCGCACTCAAAGGCCGCGATCAGCGCGTCTAGCAGCGCGTCGGAGAGCGCGTTTCGCGATTCCGGCTGGTTTAGCGCGATCGTCGCGATCTTGTTCTCGGTTGCGTAAAGAACGATCTCTTCTGTCATTTGCATAAGGCTACGCGCGATCCTTGACTATTGCCCTCTCCTCCCTCTGCGGTACCGTTATGTACTTCGTCAATCAAGGAGCACCAGATGGCCACCGCATCATCAGTACTAAAGCCTGACTTCAATCAAAAGCGCTCGCACTTCATCTTCACCGATGAACACGAGCAGCTGCGCGAATCGATCCGCGCCTTCGCCCAGAAAGAACTTGCACCGCACGCCAACGAGTGGGAGGAGACAACCTTCCCTGACTCCGTTTTCACGCGGATGGGCGAGCTTGGCTTTCTTGGCCTAGATAAGCCTGAGCAGTACGGCGGCCAGGGCGGCGACTACTACACCTCACTGGTACTAGCTGAGGAGATCACGCACGCGCAGTCGGGCGGCCTTGCAATGGGGGTCGCCGTGCACACCGACATGGCGATGCCTCCGATCCTCGCCTTCGGCACTGAGGAGCAAAAGCAGGAGTGGTTAGTGCCAGCGATCAAGGGTGAGAAAATCCTCTGCCTTGGCATCACCGAGCCGGACGCTGGCTCCGATGTTTCGGCAATCAAGACGCGCGCCGTCAAGGACGGCGACGAGTACGTGATCAACGGCTCGAAGACCTACATCACGAACGGTCACCGCGCCGACGTGATCGTGCTCGTCACAAAGACCGACACCGAGGCAGGCTACGACGGCTTCACGCTCTTCCTTGTGCCGATGGATTCGCCCGGCGTGATCCGTGAGAAGAAGCTTGAGAAGCTCGGCATGCACGCCAGCGACACGGCACTGCTGGCCTTCCAGGATGTGCGCGTGCCGGAGACGGCCGTGCTCGGGCAGGTCGGCAAGGGCTTCTACCACATTATGTGGGAGCTTCAGGGCGAGCGGCTGATTGGCGCTGCTGGCTGCGTCGCCGGCGCTCAGCACTGCTTTGACAAAACCTTGGAGTACGCGATGGAGCGCCAAGCGTTCGGGCGCAAGATCGGCAATTTCCAAGTGATCCGCCACAAGTTCGCTGACATGGCAACAAAGCTCGAAGCCGCCCGTCAGCTCACGTACATGACCGCTTGGCGCTTCCAGAATGGCGAGTACCCGGTCCGTGAGATTTCGATGGCGAAACTCTTCTCGGCCCGCGTGGCCTGCGAGGTCGCCGACGAGTGCATTCAGATTCATGGCGGGGCCGGCTACATGAAGGAGTACGGCATTGAGCGCGTCTGGCGCGACATGCGCCTCAACCGGATCGGCGCCGGCACCGATGAAGTGATGCTCGACGTGATCGGTCGCTCCTACGGTCTCTAAACAGCAGATGGGCACCAAGGGGCTGCCTCAAGCGCCGGCTGCGCGGCAAATCATGCCGCCGTTTGGCGAGGAGCACGACGAGCTGCGTGAATCGCTGCGGCGCTTTGTCGCCGCTGAACTGGCGCCGAACGCAGACGAATGGGAGCGCGAGCGCTGGTTTCCGAACGAGATCTTCCAGCGGCTCGGGGAACTCGGCTTCTTCGGCCTCAGCAAGCCAACCGAGATTGGCGGGCAAGGCGGCGACGTGCTTCACGAGGCGGTCTTGGCCGAGGAGCTGGCTGGCTGCGGCTCAGCCGGCGTTGCCGCCGGCCTCGGCGCGCACGTCGCGATCGCCACTCCCCCGGTTTGGAAGTTCGGCACCGCTGACCAGCATGAGCGCTACGTGCGGCCATCGATTGCCGGCACGAAGATCGCCGCGCTTGGCATCACCGAACCGGACGCCGGCTCTGACGTGGCGTCGCTACGCACTCAGGCGACGGAGGTTAACGGCGGCTGGATTATCAGCGGCGAGAAGTGCTACATCACAAACGGCGTGCGCGCCGACTTTGTCGTGATGGCCGTAAAGACAACCGCCGAAGGCGGCCACGGCGGCATCTCGTTCTTCATCGTTGACACCGACCAGCCTGGCTACAGCGCCTCGAAGCTCGAAAAGATGGGCTGGCACGCCTCTGACACCGCGCTGATCGCGCTCGACGAAGTGTTCGTGCCAACGGAAAACTTGCTCGGCGGCGTCAATGAAGGCTTCAAGCTGATCATGGCCAACTTCCAGTGGGAGCGGCTGATGATGGCGCTTGGCTCCGTCGCCGCAATGCAGCTCGTCTTTGACAAGACGCTGCTTTACGCGGCCGAGCGGCAGGCCTTCGGCCGCTCGATCGGCGGATTCCAAGCGATCCGCCACAAGTTCGCTGAAATGGCAACAACGATCGAAGCTGGCCGCGCGTTGACCTACCACGCGCTGCGCCTTTTCTACGAAGGCCACGACGCCACCGGCGAAGTGACGATGGCGAAGCTGAAAACCCAGCGCGACTGCTTTGAGGTCGCCGACCAGTGCCTGCAGATCCATGGCGGCGCTGGCTACATGGTCGAGTACGGAATCGAGCGCGCCGCGCGTGACGCAAGGCTCGGCCCGATCGGCGGCGGCACCGATGAGGTTATGAGCGAGATCCTTGGCCGTAGTATGGGCCTGTGAGCGCGGCAGCGGAGGTTAGGCGAGTCCGCGAGAGCGACCTCGATGCGCTACTGCCGCTGGTGCGCAGCTACTGCGACTTCTACGAGGTTGAACCTTCCGACGAGGCGCTGCTGGCGCTAAGCCGGGCACTGATTGCTGACCCCAAGCGCGAAGGGATCCAGCTGATCGCCCGCGCCGAAGACGGCGAAGCGGTCGGCTTCGCAACAATTTATTGGAGTTGGCAAACGCTCGACGGAGGCCGCCTCGCGGTGATGAACGACCTATTCGTCAGCGAAGCCGCGCGCGGCAGCGGCCACGCCGACGCGCTGATCCTCGCCTGCGCCGACGAGGCCCGCCAGCACGGCGCGCTCTCGCTCGGCTGGCAGACCGCCAAAGACAACGAGCGCGCTCAGAAGGTTTATGAGCGAGTTGGCGCGCAGCGCTCTGAGTGGCTTGACTACTCGCTGACGCTGGCTTCAAGCTCGGCGTAAAGCTTCTTGATCTCGGTGAAGATCTGGTCGGCTGCCGCTTGCTGCTGCTCGCGTGACGGCTGGGCGACAATCTCGAATCGGAACGGCTCGCCAAACGAGACGCGAACTTTTGGCGCCTGCAGCTTCTTCCAGTTGCGAACCTTCTGTGAGCCGTGGATCGCCACCGGCATCACGACAGCTCCGCTTTGAAGCGCAACGCGACCAATTCCCGGTTTCGGCGTCTCGCCAATTTTGCCACTGCGCGAGCGACCGCCCTCGCAGTACATGCAGATGCAGCCACCACGGCCGAGGATCGCCTCAGCCACCTGAAATGACTGCTCATCGCGAACGCCGCGGCGGATCGGGAAGACGCCGCCGGTTTTGTAAACCCAACTCATCCAGCCGTGATAGAGCTGCGACTTGGCCATGAACTGAAGCTTGCGGCGCGTGAAGGCGCCGACGAAGAAATGGTCGATGTTGGAGAAGTGATTAGGCGCAAAGATCACCGGCCCGCTCGTCGGGACGCGGCGCGAATTGACGCTGCGCGCGCGGTAAGCGACCCAGACGAGGGTCGAGAGCAGCAGCCGCACAACGTCATAGGTCGGACTTGGCTTGTGCGTCATCGGCCAGTCGTAGTACTTCTGGAGCTGCTCAATCGACCGCGGGTCCTTGTAGACCTGCTCCTTGATCGGAGTCAGACCTTCGTCCTCTTGCGCAACGTTTTTCTGGCTCATTGGATCGACAAACCCCGCTCTACAGCTACGGTTACGCGCCGGCCCAGTCGCGTGATCGCTCAACCGCCCGGTGCCATTGGCCAAGCAGCCGCTCGCGCTCACTTGAAGCCATCTGCGGCTCGTAGCGGACGCGCTCGCGCCAGAGCGCCGCGGCGTCGCTCTCGGTGAAGAGAGCTGCTCCTACCCCGGCCATCATCGCGGCGCCGAGCGCCGTCGTCTCAGCGACCTCCGGTACAACCACCGGAACACCGAGAACGTCAGCCTGAAATTGCATTAGCCAGCCGTTGGCGGTCGCGCCGCCGTCGGCTTTAAGCGAAGTGATCGGCCTACCCGCTGCCAGCTCGATCGCCCGCACCGCATCGACTGACTGATAAGCGATCGCCTCAAGCGTCGCGCGCGCAATTTCGGCTCGGCCGCTGCCTCGCGTGAGGCCGACGATCGTGCCGCGCGCGTAGGGATCCCAATACGGTGAGCCAAGGCCGGTCAGCGCCGGAACGAAGTAGACGCCCTGATTGTCTCCGAGCGACGCCGCCAGTGCCTCGGTTTCGGCGGCGTCGCTAATGATCCCAAGCCCATCGCGCAGCCACTGCACGCCCGCACCGGTGACGAAGATTGCGGCCTCAATCGCAAAGATCGTCTTCTCACCGATCCCCCAAGCGACCGTGCTGAGCAGTCCAGGCTGCGTCGGCGGCGGCTCAGACCCCGCGTTGACGAGGACGAACGAACCGGTGCCGTAAGTGTTTTTGCCTTCTCCGGGCTGAAAAGCGGCCTGGCCGTAAAGCGCGGCCTGCTGGTCACCTGCGATGCCCACCAGCGGCGTGCCGCCGTAACCCGGGAGCGCATCTTCGAGTAGCGCGCCAAAGTCGCCGATCGAAGGGCGAATCACAGGCAGCGCTGCGATTGGTACACCGAGCAGCCCGCAAAGCTCGGCCGACCAGCCGCGCTGGTGGAGGTCATAACAGAGCGTGCGCGAGGCGTTAGATGGGTCGGTTACGTGCTCTCCGGTGAGCTTGAATGCCAGCCACGAATCAACCGTGCCGAAGACGGCCGTGCCAGCCAAAGCGCGCTCAGCCAAGCCGTCAACGTTTGCCAGCAGCCATTCGATCTTCGTCGCCGAAAAGTATGGGTCGAGCACAAGCCCGGTGCGCTCGCGCAGCAGCGGCTCAATCCCTTCACTGCGCAGCTCGTCGCAGCGCTCTGCCGTGCGGCGGTCCTGCCAAACCAGCGCGCGGTGGAGCGGCTCGCCGGTGGCAGGGTCCCAAACACAGACCGTCTCACGCTGGTTACTGATGCCGACAGCCGCCAAACCTCCTGGCGCCACGCCTGTTGCTTCTAGCGCCTCGAGCGCCACGGCACGCGTGACGCTCCAAATCTCAGCCGCGTCATGCTCAACCCAGCCCGGTCGGGGATAGTGCTGCTCGAACTCGCGATAGGCGCGGCCGAGCAGATTCATCTCGGAGTCAAAGACAAGGCAGGTCGTTCCGGTCGTTCCTTGATCGATCGAGAGGATCATCAGGCGAACCTACCCCCGCAGTCGCCGCGAGAGCCAAACCGCAACAAAGTCGACCAGCTGACGAGAGCGGTGCGCGAAGCCGCGCCAACTTCGACCGGTCGCGCGGTGCTCAAGGTCGAGTTTAACTTCAATCACGCTGTAGCCCGCGCGAATTGCGTCAACGGTCATGCCGATTTCCATCCCAAAGCGCGGCGCGAACGGCAGCACCTCAGCCAACGCGTCGGCGCGAATCGCGCGCTGGCCCGAGATCGGCGCAGCAAATTCAACCCCGACAAGGTTGTTAATCGCCCAGCGAGCAAAGCCAACGGCAAAACCGAAGCCCCCTCCGAGCTTGCGCGCAAAGCGAGCAACGGCCAGCTCAGCGTCGCCGCGCTCAACTGTTTCGAGTAGTACGCCAAGCTCCTTAGCGCTCTGAGCAAGGTCGCCGTCACAGAGCAAAACCAGCTCAGGCTCCGTCAGCAGGGCCGCGCGAGCGCCCAAGGTCGCCGCGCCCCCCTTGCCAATCAGTTTGCGGCTACTGACTACCTCTGCCCCAGCCTGAGCTGCGCGCGCGGCCGTTTGATCGGTTGATCCATCATCGGCGACGAAGATCGACGCGCCCGGGAATGCGGCCCTCAGGGCAGTGACCGTGGCCGCTATTCGCTCCCCTTCGTTATAGGCGGCAACCACTACCGCTAGCTGCGAAGTATCCATCTGGCGAACTATCGTGGCAGACTGCGCCTCTAGCAATCATCAAGGAGACGGATCGATGGCTGATGTCGAAGCTCACATCACAGGAACAGTCTGGAAGATTGAGTGCAAGCCGGGCGACACAATCGCCGAGGGCGACACGGTCGCGATTCTCGAGTCGATGAAGATGGAGATGCCAGTCGAAGCTGAGGATGCAGGCACCGTCAAAGAGATTCTTTGCGAAGAGGGGCAGGCTGTTAACGAAGGCGACGTACTCGTCGTGCTCGAGTAGGCGTCAGTTAAGGAGACTCGATGTCTGGAACAGTAACCAGCGACCAGCCTGCCGATGGCGTGCTGCGCCTGAGCTTCGACAACGCTGAAAAGCGCGGCGCGCTTGACCACGCGATTCTCGACGCGCTCGCCGAAGCCGTAGAAACGGCTGATGCCCGGGCAATCATAATTACCGGCAGCGGCGAATTCTTCTCCTCCGGCTACGACATTGGCCACCTGCCAGCGGAGAGCTTTGCCGAGGATGCTGAGAAACTCGTCGCGCACCCCTTCACGAACGCGATCGAGGCGATTGACGCTACAGACGTTCCCACCGTCTGCGCCGTAAACGGCCCGGCGATCGGCGGCGGCCTTGAGCTTGCGCTTTCCTGTGATCTGCGCGTCAGTGTCGACAGCGCCAAGTTTGGAATGCCACCAGCGAAGCTCGGCCTCGTCTATTCGCACACTGGAATGCGCCGCTTCATCGATGCGATCGGCGTGCCACGCACGCGCGAACTATTTCTCGTCGGGCGGCGAATCGATTCAGCGACGGCGCTGCGATGGGGTCTCGTCAACGAGCTCGCTCCGGCCGCCGAGCTTGAAGCCTGCGCGCTCTCTTGGGCGAGCGAGCTGGCAGACAATGCGCCACTTAGCGTTAGTGGCAATAAGCGCGTGATCCGTGAACTGCTGAAGGCCCAAGGCGAACTTGACGCCGACGTCGAAGCAGAGCTAATCTCGCTGCGTGAAGCATCATTTTCCTCCGACGACATGCGCGAAGGGATCGCCGCCTTCGCCGAAAAACGGCCGCCTCGCTGGCAGGGCAAGTGAAGATCGTCACTTGGAACGTCAACTCGCTGCGCGCGCGGATGGAGCGCGTGCTCGAGTTCCTTGAGCTCCACGCGCCAGACGCGCTGCTACTGCAGGAGACAAAATGCTCGCCAGAGCAGTTCCCTGTCGATGATTTGGCGGCGGCCGGTTACGAGGCCGTCCACCACAGCGGCGGTCGCTGGGCCGGCGTTGCCGTGCTCGCGCCGAAAGGCCACGGCCTCAAGGAGGCAAAGATTGGCCTCGATGGCGAGGCGAGCCCCGACCAGGCGCGCTGGGTTGAAGCCGAGATTGAGTCGCTCGGCCTGCGCGTGGCAAGCGTCTATGTGGTCAACGGTCAGGAAGTCGGCAGCGAGCCGTTCGCGCAGAAGCTGCAGTTCCTATCGGCAATGGCCGCGCGCGCAGAGGAGCTGACAGGAACACCGCTCGTTGTTGGTGGCGACATGAACGTCGCTCCGCTTGACCTTGACGTCTATGACCCGTCGAAGTACGTGGGCGCGACGCACGTCACTGAGGAGGAGCGCGCGGGCCTACGCGCGGTCGCCGAGCGCGGCGGCCTTGTTGATGCTTTTCGTCAGCTCCACCCTGACGAGCAGGGCTTCACTTGGTGGGATTACCGCGGCGGCAGTTTCCACCGTGGCTTTGGCCTGCGGATCGACCTGCTGCTGGTGAGTGAATCGCTCTCGGGCTCGATTACCGAGTGCGGCATCGAGCGCGACTTTCGCAAGGGAACGAAGCCGAGTGACCACGTTCCGTTGGTCGTCGACATCAAGAAATGAGCGAAAGCACAGCGGTAATACCGCGCCATAAACGCCGCAACGCGGGAATGACGGCGCTGGCGCTCGGTGCACTCGGCGTCGTCTTTGGTGACATCGGTACCAGCCCGCTCTACTCGCTGCAGACCGTTTTCTCGGCCGATGGCTTCGCCGTAAAGGCCACAGAGAGCGACGTATTTGGCGTGATCTCGCTCGTTTTCTGGACGATCACGATCGTCGTCACGATCGAGTTTGTGATCTTCATCATGCGCGCCGATAACGATGGCGAGGGTGGGATCATGGCGCTGATCGCACTGGTTCAAACGGCCGTCATCAAAAGGCCTTGGGGCAAGCCAGCGCTGGTTGCCGCAGGGCTATTCGGCGTGGCCCTCTTTTTTGGCGACGGCATGATCACGCCAGCAATCTCGGTGATGTCGGCGGTCAGCGGGCTTACGGTGATAAGTCCATCAGCCGGGAACCTCGTTGTGCCGATCACGGTCGTCGTCTTGACCGGGCTTTTCATCATTCAACGCTTCGGCACCTCTGTCGTTGGCCGTCTTTTCGGCCCAGTAATGGTGGTCTGGTTCGTCATCATCGGCCTTGCAGGCTTGCTTGAGCTGAGCCAGGACGCGGCGATGCTGAAGGCGCTCTTGCCTAGCTACGCGGTCAGCTTCTTCGTCAACCACCTTGGCATCTCGTTCATCGCGCTCGGCTCGATCGTACTTACGATCACCGGCACCGAGGCGCTCTATGCCGACATGGGCCACTTCGGCCGCCCGGCGATCAGCCGCGCATGGTTTCTGCTCGTCTTTCCGAGCCTGACTCTCAACTACATGGGTCAAGGCTCGCTGATTCTCAGCCAGCCCTCATCAATCAGCAACCCGTTCTTCCTGCTGTTCCCCGAGTGGGCGCAGCTGCCGATGGTGATCCTCGCGACGATCGCCACGGTGATCGCTTCGCAGGCTGTCATTTCAGGTGCCTTCTCGGTTGCCAAGCAGGCCACGCGGCTTGGTTTCATGCCGCGAATGACGATCAAGCAGACTTCAAATACGGAGATAGGACAGGTTTACGCTCCAGCAATTAACTGGGGGCTCTTCGTTGCCGTTGTCGCCCTAGTTGTTGCCTTTGGATCATCCGCGGCGCTGGCGTCAGCTTACGGAATTGCCGTCACCGGCACCTTGACGATCGACACGATTCTCTTCCTCGTCGTTGTGCGAAAGCTTTGGCAAAAACCGCTCTGGGTTGTGTGGCTGGCAGGGAGCGTCTTTCTAACCGTGAATGCGCTCTTCCTGGCCGCCAACATGACGAAGATCCTCCATGGCGGATGGTTCCCGGTAGGAGTCGGTCTAGTGCTGCTAACCGTGATGCTTACCTGGAACCGCGGCCGCAAGCACGTGACAGACCTTCGCGCCGAGCGCGAAGGCTCGCTGCGCGACTTCCTGCATCAGATTCAGACGCTCGACCCACCGCTCACAACGGTCCCAGGGACCGCGGTCTATCTCAATGCTCACCGCGAGACGGCGCCAATGGCACTGCGCGGCGCAGTTGGCTTTAACCACGCGATCCACGAGCAGGTCGTAATCCTCTCGATTGAGACGACGAAGTCGCCGTTCGTGCCCGACGAAGACCGTCTCAGCGTTGATGATCTCGGCTACGCTGGCGACGACATCGTCCATCTGACGGCAAAACTCGGCTTCAAGGACACGCCGGACGTGCCGCACCTGCTTGAGCTAGCGAAAGCGAAAGGGCTGGACAGCGAGATCGACGTCGAACACGCCGCCTACTTCCTCTCGCAGCTCCACGTAATTGCGGGCGGGCCGTTCGCGATGGCGCGCTGGCGCAAACGGATTTACTGCGTACTCTCGCGCAACGCCTCAAGCCCAACCGATTACTTCTGCCTGCCAGCCGACCGCACTATCACCGTCAGTTCGCAGTTGGCGCTCTAGCTGTAGTCGGCCAGCCCTGGTGCCTTAGCTGCGGCCGCGAACTCGGCCGCAATCTCGTACTCGACGACGCTGGCCTTGACGTACGGGTCATCGCTGAAGAGTGCCAGCGCTGCGTCGCCGTTTTCGGCGCTGACGATCACTACTGAGCCGTCTGCTGCCGCGCGGCGGCCGACGACGACGACGCGTCCGTCATCAACAAGACCGCCGATGAACCGAAGGTGCTCGTCGCGGTGCGAATCAACGGCTTCGATCGGCGCTGTGTAGTTGCCAAAAATTACAAACATTGCGCAATCAGAGCAGATTGCACGATGCCCTGCTCAGCGCTGACCTTCGGCGGCAACTTTTAGGATTGAGCCGTCAATCAGCCACTCGACCGGCGCGAGGTCGTCGGTATAGACGTCGCCACCGCGGATCGGCGCGCTGAGGCGCCCAGCGGCCTCGAGCGCGATCGGCCGCAACGGCGCCGGCATCGCCGCTGAGCTGGCTGCGGCCGCTAGCTGCTGCGCCGATGCCGGCCCGTTTGCGCCGAGAAGAACCGTGTTCACGCGCTCACTTGGGTCGCGCAGGACGGTCTTGAATGCCGTCTTCATCGTCGCCGCCAGTGAAGCCTCCAGCGCCACGCTGCCCTCCGGGTGGCCAACATTGACGATCACGACCCCACCCGGGTTTAGATGCCCCGCGACGGAGGCAAAAAACTCTGATGTCGTCAGGTAAAAAGGGATGTATGGCTGGCGATAAGCGTCAACGAGGATCGCATCCCACTTGCGGCTGCTGCGGCGCAAGAAGGGACGCGCGTCGGCTGTGTGGAGGTGTAGGTTGGGGCCGCCCAGGTCGAAGTAGCGGCGCCCGGCCTCGCTGAGCTGCCCGTCGATCTCAACCCCGTCAACGCGCGCGGCCGGATAGAAGTGGCCGTAGGCGCGCGCGACGGTACCGGCCGCGTTGCCGAGCACCGCCAGCGAGCGCGGCGGCGCGTCGCGCGCGGCCCACGGCAGCACCAAAGGCTCGTCCCAGTAGTTATTGGTCAGCCGCGTCCCCGGTCGGTAGATCGAGTGAACGGCCTGTCCTTCGTTTAGCTCCAGCCAGCGCTCTCCATCGCTGAACTGCACGACGCGCGCATACTGGTATTCGGTGTCGCTCTCCCAAATAACCGTTGACGCGCCCGCGCTCTTGATCGTTCCGACCGGCGCAATCAGCGCCGCGATAATCAGCAGTGGTAGCGCGATCCAGCGCCAACTGAGCGCAGGCAGGGCGACCAGAGCGAGCGCGAGCGCGAAGACTATGAAAGTGCGGCGCGTTCCTAGTAGTGGCACCAACAAAAGCGCGCTGAGGAAAACCCCAACCAGACTGCCGACAGTCGAAATCGCGTAAAGCCGGCCCGCTACGTTGCCCGCCTCCTCGGCAGTTTTGACGCTCAAGCGCACGGCATACGGTGCAACCGCTCCGAGCACCATCACTGGGAAGGCGATCAGCGCCATTACGGCGATCAGCGAGCCAACGAACGCTCCGGCCTCAACCTGATCGAGCGCCTTTACCGAAACGCTGAGGAACGGCCCGGCGATAAACGGCACTAGCGTCAATAGTGCAGCCGCGATCATCACTACGCGCGCGAGCCCGCGCACGGTTGGGTCTCGCTCAGCGAGCCTGCCTCCGTACCAGTAGCCAACGCTTAACGCCACTAAGACAGTGGCGATCGTGTTAGCCCAAACGATTGTTGAGGCACCGAACCACGGCGCCACAAGACGCGCGGCGGCAATTTCCGATCCAAGCGATGAGGCGCCGACGACGGCGACGATTGTGACCGTCAGGCGACGTATTCGACGAAGTCCTTCTTGCGCGCGCCGCAGACGGGGCAGAACCACGAGTCAGGGATCTCTTCAAAGTGAGTTCCCGGCGGAATTCCACCGTCGGGATCACCCTCAGCCGGGTCGTATATGTAACCGCACGACTCACAGATCCACTGTTTCACTGCTTCGCTTTCAGTCATTGGTGACACGGTAGCGCAGCGCGGCGGTCGCGGGCGCGCGCGTTAGGCTGCGGCTTGTGGAGTTCGATAAACCAGCGCCAGGCGAGGAACTCAATGATTCAGAGGAGGCGACGCTGCCACGGCAGGCGGCGTCGGTGGTCCTGCTGCGCGGCGGTGCCGACAGGCTCGAGCTGCTGCTGGTTCAGCGCACGCCGAAGGCCCGCTTCATGGGCGGGTTCTGGGTCTTCCCTGGCGGCGCCGTCGACGCGCACGAGGGCGAAGGCGATGAGGCTCACCGGCTGGCCGCGGTTCGCGAACTGGAGGAGGAGGCGTCGGTCTCAGGCATCGCGCCGAGTGAACTGGTCAAGTTCTCGCGCTGGATCACTCCGGCTGCCGTGAAGATTCGCTTTGACACGCACTTCTTTCTCGCGCCCGCACCGGCGGCCGCGAGCCCGGTCGTAGACGGCAGCGAAATCGTTGACCTCGTCTGGCACACACCACAGAGCGCGCTCGAGGCTTACGGCCGCGATCAGCTGCCACTCGTCTTTCCAACGATCAAACAGCTGGAGCAGTTCTCAGCCTTTGATAGCTCTGACGCGCTGATCGCCCATGCCGCCGCGCAGACGGTCGAGCCAGTCGAACCGCGGGTTCTGATCGAGGGCGAAGTTGCGCGCGTGCTGCTACCGGGCGAACCCGGTTACGACTGAGCCGCTTCGTCCACGGCGGCATCTTCGTCCGCGGCGGCATCTTCGTCCGCGGCGGCATCTTCGTCCGCGGCGGCATCTTCGTCCGCAACCACCGCCTCGGCGGCCTCTTCGCTTGCTTCACCGTCACCCTCTTGGAGGCGGTACAGCGGCGCGACAACGTTTACCAGCGGAACCAGCTTCAAGATCACCGCCACAGGCCCTTGCGCCTTAACTTTTCCTTGAGCGAGCGCGGTGATGATGTTGACTTCGCCAAGCCAAAAGCCTTGCGCTGTATCGCCAGGCATCGCCAGAATTGCCGCCGGGCGAAGCTTGCTTTCGCCAAACTCAACCTCGGCCGGCTGGTCGGCCTCAAGCTTCAGCGTAATCTGTGCCTTCGGAGCAACAGTCTCAAGCCGCACGATCGTGCCGACGCGCTGAAAATCGCGCGCATTTTCAGGGTCGGAAACTGCCGCCTTGAGACAGGCGCCAAGCGAAGCGTAAACCTCGTCTGCTGAAGAAAAGCGTGCCACGAAGCTCTCAGAGTAGTCGCCGCGCGGCACCGACGCCGCGCCGCAAGCAGCGATGGCGACCACTTGGTAGGTTTCGCGAGTACCCGCAAGTAGGAGAAGAACAATGGCCACGAAGACCGCAAAGCTGGAAAACTTCATCGGCGGGAAGTTCGTCGCGACCACAGGTGACGGTGTGCACGAGGTTTGTAACGCCGCAACCGGTGACGTGATCGCCGAGATGGGCCTCTCCAGCGCCGCCGACGTTCAGGCCGCTGTTGACTCCGCAGCGGCAGCCTTCCCGCAGTGGCGCGACGCGACGCCGTCAGAGCGCAGCATGGCGCTGCTGAACATCGCGACCGAGCTCGAAGAGCGCGGCGAGGAGCTGGCGAAAATTGAATCGCTCAACACCGGCAAGCCGCTTGCCTTGACGATCGAGGAGGAAATTCCCCCCGCCGCAGACCAGATCCGCTTCTTTGCCGCCGCGGCGCGAATGCTCGAAGGCCGCGCTACTGCCGAATACCTCGCTGGCCACACCTCATCAATCCGCCGCGAACCGATCGGCGTTGTCGGACAGATCACTCCATGGAACTACCCCTTCATGATGGCCGTCTGGAAGTTCGCTCCAGCGCTCGCGGCCGGAAATACCGTGGTCCTGAAGCCGTCTGAGAACACGCCGATGTCAACGCTCTGGCTTGCCGAAATGATGCAGAAGCATTTACCGGAGGGCGCCTTCAACGTCGTCCTCGGAGCCGGTGAAGTTGGCGAACAGCTGGTTCGCAATGAGGGCATCAGCATGGTCTCGCTCACCGGCAGTGTTCGCGCCGGCAAGGCCGTCGCCGCCGCGGCGGCCGACACGCTCAAACGAGTCCATCTGGAGCTTGGTGGCAAGGCACCGGTGATCGTCTTCGACGACGCTGACATCGAAGCGGCCGCTGAGGGCATCGCTGGCGCCGGTTACTTCAACGCTGGCCAAGATTGCACTGCGGCCACGCGCGTAATCGCTGGCCCCGGCCTCTATGGCGACCTTGTCGACGCGCTCGCCGAGCAGGCCAAGGCCACCGTCTTCGGCGATCCACTTGACGAAAACACCTACATGGGCCCAGTAATAAGCCAAGCGCAGCTCGACCGCGTTACCGGCTTCATCGAGCGCGCACCGGCGCACGCCCGCGTGGCAGCTGGCGGCGCCGCGCCCGAGAACGGCGGCGGCTATTGGTTCGAGCCGACCGTCGTGGCCGACCTACTGCAGGACGACGAGATGATCCAGAACGAGATCTTTGGACCGGTCGTCACAGTTCAGCAGTTCAGCGACGAAGCGGAAGCACTGGCCTGGGCGAACGGTGTCAAATACGGCCTAGCCTCAAGCGTTTGGACGCGTGACCATGGCCGAGCGATGCGGATGGCAAAAGGGCTCGACTTTGGCTGCGTCTGGATTAACACGCACATCCCGATTGTTGCCGAGATGCCGCACGGTGGCTTTAAGGAGTCCGGGTACGGCAAAGACCTCTCGATGTACGGCTTTGACGACTACACACGCGTCAAACACGTGATGTCAAACATCGAAGCGTAATCCGCCGCGCCCCGACGGCGTTAACTACAGACCGCCGTAATCGCCGATCGACGGGCGCTCGACTCCGGCCGGCAGGAGACCCTCCGCGGCTAGCTTGTCGACGTGCGCGGCAAGCGTAGCTTCGGCTGCAGGCCTGAGGATCGGTGGGACGTCGCCCCACGCCGCAGCAAGCAGCTCGTCGCTACCACGCAGCCCTCCAGCGAGCGCCTCAACGAGCATCCGTTCGCGGTCAAGGCGATGGTCGCGGTACTGAATCAGTCGCTCGCGAGGATTGCCGAGCGCTGGGCCGTGGCCCGGGCAGAGTAGCTTTAAATCAAGCTTAATCAGCCGATCGAGCGCCGCGAGATAGCCGATTAGAGCTCCTTCATCGGGGGCGATGTAGACGCTGCCCTCACCGAGCACAGCGTCGCCCGTGAAGATCACCCCACCGCTGACAAACGCCAAGTGATCGGGCGAGTGACCAGGGGTCGCATAGACAGTCAACGGGCCAAACTGGTCGCCATCGCAGAGCGTCACGCTGGCCCCTGCGATCTGGGCCGCGCCAACGGGAACGTCGCCAACCCGGGCCAGCAGCCCTTCGAGGCCGCCACTGTGGTCGGCGTGATCGTGCGTGATCGCTATACCTCCGGCTCCGCCACGGACCGTCGCTTCACTGGCTAGACGGTCAAGGTGAGCGTCAATCGGAGGCCCTGGATCGATGATCCAGCAGGGGTCTTGGCCAATCAGCCAGCAGTTCGATCCGTCGAGCGTGAACGGCCCGGGGTTGTCGGCGCGGACGCGTTCGACGTCAAACTCTTTCAGCAGCTCCACCGGCCGAGACTACCGTGCGCCGACGCGGCATCGGCAAGCCTGCCAGTATGACGATGTGACGACGTTCGACCGCCTTAGCGCTCTTGATGCAGCCTTCCTCGACATTGAGACTGAGCGGGCGCCGATGCAGGTTGGATGGACGATGCGCTTCGCCGGGCAGCCGCCTTCCATTGAAGAGCTGCGCCGCCACGTAGAACTTCGGCTGCCGAGCGTTCCGCGACTGCGCCGCTGCATCGTTGAACCGCCGCTGGGAATCGGCGACCCGCACTGGGTTGACGACCCCCTGTTCACAATTGACCGGCACGTCAACGCAATTGAGATGATCGCTTCGAGCGTTCAGCCGCAGCTCAGCGAAATCGCCGGGGAGCTGCTCTCCCAGCCGCTCGACCGCAGCCGCCCACTTTGGCGCTTGCAGCTCGTAACCGGCCTAGCCGACGGCAGCTTTGCGGTCATCGGCCAAGCTCACCACGCGCTCGTCGACGGACTCGCAGCGATCGAGATCGCGACGATCATCTTTGACGGCGTTGGCGCGCCCGAGCCGCACGCGTCGGCTAACTGGCTGCCAGCCGAAGCGCCGACAACGAGCGAGGTTCTGGCGGCGGCCGCGCTGTCACGGATCGGCGCCGGCAGCGACGTAGCGACGACGCTCGTTCGCTCGCTGGCAACGGGCCCAGGGCCAATCGTCGAAGCCGTCACGGCGCTACTTAGCCTCTTCACGCCTGGGCAGCGAACGGCGCTCGAGAACTCTGCCAGCTCGCGCCGCCGGGTGGCATTCAGTTCGTTGCCGATGGCGAGCATGCAAGAGGCCGCAGAGCGTCACGGCGTCACCGTCAACGACGTCTTTTTGGCAGCCAGTGGCGGCGCGCTCAGCGGCGCGCTCGCGCGGCGCGGCGAGCAGCCTGAGGCCGTTCGCGTGCTGGTTCCCACCGCCGTGCGTCAACCCGGCGAGAGCGCCGCTGAACACGCCAACCGAATCTCGATCATGGTCGTCGAGTTACCGCTCGACGCCAATAACCCCGGCAACGTGCTGCGCACTATTAGCCGCCGCACGAAGACGCTCAAGCGCGCCGGCTACGCGGGCACGCTCGACACCGCGATCCGCGCCGCCGACCTCTTGGCCCCGGCCGTTCGCAGCGCCGCCGTGCGCGCTGCCGTCGGCGCCGCGCACTTCACGGTCGTGATCTCGAACGTTCCCGGCCCGAGCGAGCCACTTTCGCTGGCAGGCTGTCAGCTCGAGGGAATTTGGCCGGCCGTACCGCTCGTTGACGGCCACGCGCTCTCGATCGGGGCGATCTCACACGGCGGCATGCTCCACGTTGGCTGCTTTGCCGATGCCGCGCTCGTGCCCGACGTCGAGCTGATTGCCGCTGACATCGAGGCCACCTTCGAGCAGCTCAGCGAGCTTCCCGCTCAGGCCCCTGCGCCTTGGCAGCAGCGCGCGCGCCAGCGGCGCGACGCCAAGCGCGTCGCCTAGCGCGCCGCGATCCTGCTTACTGCGCCATCGAGCGAGACGACGTAGACGCGGCCACGCGCGTCCTCTCCGAACGAGGCGAGCGCCGCAATCCGCGGCAGGCCCGGGACGCGCGCATTGCCGCTGGCGCCGGAGCTCGAAAGTCGCGCGCCGTAAACGATGCCCTGACAGAAGTCGCCGTAGAGATATTTGCCGAGCAGGCCCGCCAGCGCGCGATCGCGGACGACGTAGCCGCCGGTCACCGAGCACCAGCCCTCGTCATGGGTGCGAACGATCACCGGTTCAATTGCGCCGCTGAGCGAGCCGCCGTCAGCGAATGGCCGGTCGCCTTCACGCACGCGCCAACCAAAGTTGGCCCCGCTCGCCTGTGCGATGCTCGTGAAGTCAATTTCCTCGACCTCGCTTT
>JBDNJF010000058.1:0-5627 GCA_041687955.1 Solirubrobacteraceae bacterium | reverse complement strand
GGCGACGCGGGCGAGTTTTGCAAGCTGATCCCTGGCGCGCAGCTGCTGACGATGCCCGACACCGGCCACGTACCGATGTTCGAGCGGCCGGTGCAGTTCAACGACGCGCTGCTCAGCTTCATCGCCGCGCCAGCGGCGCACAGCCGTTAGCTTCTGGCCAATGGATTCCGCTGCGGCTGCGATGAAAGCTCAAGGAGTGGCGCTGCGCGGCCTGATGCGGCTTGGGCCGGCGGCGCAGCTAAGGCTCGCTGGCGGCGCGCCAGTGGTGCTCGACGGGCAGACGCTTGACCCGGGCATTCAGCTGCTGCTGAGGCTGATGGCGATGGCGCCGCAGCCGGCGATGGAGCGGCTCAGCCCCGAGCAGGCGAGGGCTGGCGTGACGGTGTCACGCTCAATGCTTGCTGCGCCCCGGATCGAGATGGCCTCGGTTAGCGAAATGACAGTCGCTGGAGCCGAGGGCCCGCTCGCGGCCCGCCTTTACGTGCCTGAAGAGTGCGCCGGGAGCGTCAGTCCAATGCTCGTTTTCTACCACGGAGGAGGCTTCGTTATCTGCGACCTCGACTCACACGACGCGCCCTGCCGGCTCCTAGCCCAGCACTCCGGCTGCCGGGTATTGTCGATTGACTACCGCCTAGCTCCGGAGCACAAGTACCCAGCCGCCGCCGATGACGCGCTGGCCGCCTTCCGCGACGCCGTCGCGCGGGCCGACGAGTTTGGCGCCGACCCGGCGCGAATCGCCGTTGGCGGCGACAGCGCCGGCGGCCAGCTTGCGACTGTGGCGGCGCAGCAGGCGCTCGCGGACGGAGGCCCAGCGCCGGCCTTCCAGCTGCTGATTTACCCCGTCTGCGATTTCGCCGAGAAGTACCCCTCCTACCACCTCTTCAGCGAAGGCTTCTTCCTCACCGAAGCGCAGATGGACTGGTTTGGACAGCATTATCTGAGCGCCGACGATGATCTGGCCGACCCGAAAGCCTCGCCACTTAAAGCGGGCTCACTGATCGGCCTAGCGCCCGCCCACATAGTCACCGCCGGCTTTGATCCACTGCGCGACGAAGGCGAGGCCTATGCCGCCAAGCTGAAAGCGGATCGGGCTGAAGTGACACTGCGCCGGCACTCGTCGCTAATCCATGGTTTCCTCAACTTCTCCGTCGTCAGCCGCACCTCGCATGACGCCGTCTGCGAAATGGCTGGGGTGCTGCGCGCAGCGCTCGCCGCCTGATCCGCGCCGTTACCCTTCCAGCGATGCCTAGAAACTGGATTCATTCTGCGACCGTCGGCACGGCGCTGATGCTTGCGGCAAGTGGCTGCGGTGCCAGCCCGCTCGACCAGGCGGTTGTGGTCGGCGGCTCACCATCGTCGCAGCCATTCGTTTCGCTTGCGGTTGATCGCTTCGCGCCAGAAAATCCGCTAGCACGTTTTGACATTTCGATGGCTGGTAGTGAGCAAGGAATCGGAAAGCTCTGCGACGGGCTGGTCGACCTTGCCGTTACGGCGCGCGAGATGTCGCCAGCCGAGACCGAAGCTTGTAACGGTTCGGGGATCCCGCTGGCAAAGATCCCGGTGGCCCGCGACGCGATCGTGCTTTTCACGAACAAGAAGAACCCGTCGAGCGTGAGTTGCCTTTCGCTACCGCAGATTTACTCACTCGTGGGGCCAGAATCAGCGGGCATCGACTCCTGGAACGGTGGCGCCTCACTGGCGCGGTCGCTGGGAGAGAAGCGCGCGCTGCCAACCGAGCCGCTGACGTTAATTGGACCGCCGCCGACCTCGAGCACGGTTGATTTGTTGATCGACCAAACGGTTTCGCCGTTTTCGGTGGTCCGCAAACGCGCCGCTGAAATTCGCCCCGACTACCGAGCCTTGGCCAGCGACGCGATGATTCCAAGCGAAGTGTCACGCCAACGCACGAGCATCGGCTTCGCCGATTACGAAAAAGCTCAGCGTTGGCGCGAGCGGGTGCGGTTCCTAAAGGTCAACTCTGGCCGCAGCTGCGTAGCGGCCACTGCGAGAACAATTCGCAGCGGCGACTACGCGCTCTCGCGCTCGCAGCTGCTTTACATCAACACCAAAGCTGCTGCCACAAATCCCACGCTGGCGGCCTTTGTTTCGTTCGCGCTGGAGCCTGAGCAGCTGGTCGCTGAAGGCAATGCGGCTGGCGTTTCGCTCGGAGCAGGAGAGATTGAGGCGGCTAACGCAAAGTGGGCGCACGCTGCCGACGCTGCAGGAGCGTCACGATGAACGTCTCGCTTAGCTCTCTGCCGGGAATCGCAATCTTGATCATCTGCCTGCTGGCTGCATTTGGCTTTACCTGGCTCGTCGTCCTTCTCCTAAAGCGTTACCTGCCGGAGTCATCGCGCCCGGACGCTTCCTACATCGCTGGCAAGTACATGACGGCTTTCGGCAGCCTCTTCGCCTTTCTCACGGGCTTCCTGATCAACTCCGAGTACGCGACACTCAAGTCGGCCCAATCCTATGTTGGGCAGGAGGTTGCCGCCGCGACGCAGCTGGCGTCAGCGAGCGCGACGCTGCCGCCCCCGGACGCTGACCGGATTCAAGACCAGATGGTCGTTTATCTGAGTTCGCTGCCCGGAGCGGAATGGAGCTCGCTCTCGAATAAGAAGCCCGAAGATTCGCCGTCGGGCCAATACCTCAGCGACCTTCAACAGCAGGTCTACACGCTGTCGGAGCGCAAGTACCCCTCAACCGCGGCGCTGTCCTCGATGGCCGGTGGGATCGAGGAGATGACGCAGGCACGCCGTCAGCGGCTGGTGATTGGTTCGAGCTCGCTACCGCTGCCGCTGCTACTGCTTTGCCTCGTCGCTGGCGCTGCATTGATCGTCAACGCGCTCGTAACGACGGCCAAGGCAGGCGCGCGCTACTGGCTTGTTGCCACTGGACTCATCATTCTAGTGGCGCTCGATACCGCAGCCATTTTGGCGATCACGGGGCCGTTCCAAGGCCCATTTAGAGCCAAATCGGCCCCGATCGAAAAGCTCGTGGACGAGATTCAGGATGGCCGCTACAAGCCATGGATTAACGGCCGATGACGAAGCGACTCTGGCTGGTCGCTGGCGCCGCATCAGCCTGCATTATGGTCGCAGTTTTGGCAGTTGCGCTCTGGCCCTCGGGTGCTCCGGCAGACAACTGCGTCGGATCTCGCTGCACGACCGTCGCGGCAGGCGAGCCGATATTCCTCGGCAGTCTGCTGTCTGAGGACGCCACGCAAGGCATTGATGCCTTGACTTCGGTCGGATTGGCGATTGACTACCTCGACGGCCGCTTCGACGGCATCGGCGGGCGCCTGCTCGATCATCCGATCTCACTAATCAGCGAGAACGATGGCTGCAGCCCAGAAGGTGGACGCCTCGGCGCAGAGCGGCTGCTCGAAGAAGAGAAGCTACTCGGCGTGATCGGAACTACCTGCTCGGCGTCGTCGCTAGACGCTGCGGACGCGTTGATGACGGCGCGAAAAACACTGATCGTCAGCCCGTCAAATAGTGCGCCGTCACTGACCGACGCCGTACGCCACCAGCGTTACTACTTTCGCACGGCGCTAAACGACTTACTCCAAGGCGAGGTTGTAGCGGAGTTCGCTTACAACAAAATTAAGCGGCGCAAAGCGGCCGTCATGTTTAGCCCGACTGCCTACTCAAGCCAGCTTGGAGAGGCGTTTGGTGACCGCTTCAAGTTGAGGGGAGGTGTTGTCGCCTCAAGCTCCGACATTGAAGCCAACGGCGGGATTGCAGCGGCCATAAAAGCTGCGGAGCGTGCCAAAGCAGACGTGATCTTCGTCCCTGTCCAGATGTCCGCGACACCGTCCTGCGCCGACGCAATTGAGGCGATCCGCCGGTCAAGCGCGCTTCGGTCCGCGAAAATCATCGTCTCCGAGGCCTGTCAGGACCGAACATTCCTCACCGCAGTTGGCAATCAGGCCAACGGGATTTATGCCTCCGGGCCAGACGCCGGGGACCTTGCCGACGACCTCTTCTATCAAAGCGAATACCTACCGGCCTTCAAGCGCAGCGCCGGAGCCGCTCCGGCTGGAGTCTTTGACACGAATGCCTTTGACGCCGCCAACCTAATCTTCGGCGCAATCCGGCAGGCAGCTGAACGCAAGCCCGGGGGCGGCCTCGAAATTGACCGCGAAAAACTCCGCTCCGCGCTCCTCGACGTCAAGGGCTACTCGGGACTTTCAGGGACGCTCGACTGCAGTACTACCGGCGACTGCGCGCAAGGTGGTCGCATTGCGATCTATCAAGCACCGAGCTGGCCCGTGAGCCGGCCGAGCGCAGAACCGGTCTTTAGTCAGTCGAAATCGGTCGCAGAGCTCCTCACCGGGCCGTAGCGCCGCTCTACCTTCCTGCTTACGCTCCGGGCTGCTGCGCAGTGGGCGATACTGGGCTCGAACCAGTGACCTCCGCCTTGTCGAGGCGGCGCTCTCCCAGCTGAGCTAATCGCCCTGGGAAGAATTGGAAGAGTATCAGCGCGGCACCGCCGGCGACATTCCCTGCGGAATCTCTGATCGGCTAGGCTGCGGTGCCTGTGGCGACGTGGCGGAGTGGCTACGCAGCGGCCTGCAAAGCCGCGTACACCGGTTCGATTCCGGTCGTCGCCTTTGGACTGGCGTGAACGACTGGGCACGGACAGTGGATCGGCGCGACAGATCTCGCTCCTCTGTATTCTGAGCTAATGATTACGCAACATCTCACGATCCCAGTTGTCGTTGCTCTCGCACTGACTGGCGTGCTGAGCGGCACTGCCGTCGCTTCAGCCTCGGCGGCGCAAACGCGACCCAACGTGGTCTCTTTGCAGACCGTGACCGTGGCATCGGTCGGTAATCGCGCCGCTTGGATTATTCCGTTCTACAACGAGATTTACGAATCGAGCAGCTCTTGCAACGCGGCTCTACCAAGCGTGATCGCCGCGGTTACCGCATCGCCGGACCCGGCTGTGCAGGCGACCGCTTCGACCTCATGCATGGCGGTTGGCAAGGTCAACTACCCGTTCAACATCGGCGAGACCGAGATGACTGTCGCCCAATGGGTCACTTTCCTAAATACCGCTGACCCTTTGGGAAGCAACCGCCACCACTTGTGGGACGCACCAGAGAGCTCGACCATCTGGCCACACTACGGATCGATCAACCGTAACCCCAAAGCAGCCCCCGGCAAGCGGTACTACGTTTCGTCCAAAGCATGGGCGAACAAGCCCTACAACTCGGCCGACTTCACGCGCGCCGCGCGCTTTGCCAACTCAGCCCAGAACGGTCGGCTGCTCTCGAAGACGAGCAAGCTAATCACGACCGTCTCGGGCACGCAGCTGAAGCAGACCACCTACAAAGTGCGCCTATCCGCCAAGACCGAGACCGGGATGTACACAATGAGCAACAGGAAGGCGACGAGAAACTCGAAGTCGGGTTTCGCGGTCACAAGCCAAAACGAATGGATTAAGGCGGCCTACTTTGACCCCAAGGGCGGCGGCAAGTTCTCTTACTGGGACTACCCAACCAATCCGGGCCAGTACGTCAACTGCCCGGTTGACGAATCCGGCTGCGTATCCGGTGATCAGCCAGCCGCGACGCAGCTCGACGACAACGGGAACGTGACGAACAGCGGTACGCAGCCGCT